>PLHW01000025.1 GCA_003139095.1 Acidobacteriaceae bacterium | reverse complement strand
TATATTATGTGATCATCAATAAGAGCAAAGACCAAGTCGGCTGGCGTCGTCGCCGGGGACAATGACTGCGCCCTTCCAGCGTCGTTAAATCGTACGGATCATAGCGGCGCTGCCAGCGATAGAAAGTCTGGCGGCTGATGCCAAAGTGACGGCAAGTCTGGGCTACGTTGCCGCAGCGACCATAGAAGTCCATCCCGGCCAACCGCACTCGACCTTCCCGACTTAACTCCACTCCGGTCCGAGCCAGCCGGCTCGACCCGGGTGGTTTCCCGTTGCGTATTTGCATTCCGACACTCTATTCGAGTGTCACTAATCATTCTGAACGAGAACATGACCAGCCTGAGTTTTGGTACACCGCGATGAAAGCCTCCCCTTAATGCCAGCCGGAACACTAAGTTAGTGCATCGCCGCCGCGTTCACCAGGCTGGCATTCAAATACCGGCTCATCGCCAGATCCAGAATTGTCCCAATCATCTCCGTATACGAGAGTCCCGCCGCCTTCGCCGCCATGGCGAATTCCTGCCGGCTCGCCAGCCACGGATTCGGATTCGCCTCGATCACGTAGACTTCGCCATTCGGCGCCAGCCGCATGTCCACTCGCCCATAATCGCGCAGCTTCAACGCGCGATACGCCGCCAGCGCCGTATCTGACAGCCGCCTCCGCGTCTCCTCATCCAGATCCTCGGCAATCGCCGACTTCGTCAGCTTGTACGCCTCGGTATTTTTCTCGAACTTCACGTCATAGCTCGCGATCTTCGGCGTCCCCTCCGGCAGTCGCGACAAGTCGAGTTCCACCAGCGGCAGAACCTGCGCCCGCTCATAACTCCCCAGCACGCCCGCATACACTTCGCGGCCCTCGATGTACTCCTCAATCAGCGCCGGCGAATCGAACTCATCCTGAATGTACTCGACCCGTTCCATCAACTCTTTCACGTTCTTCACCACCGACCCGGCATCGATCCCGATCGATCCATCCTCCCACGACGGCTTCACGATCAGCGGAAAGGAAATATCGTGCGCGTGTTCGATGCGCCCGCGATACGAGCTTGCAAAATATGGCGTCTTGATCCCGTGAAACGCAAAAATTTTCTTCGCAATCGCCTTATCCTGCGACAGAAAAATCGCATGCGGCCCCGCTCCCGTATAGCGCAGCCCCAGCAAATCCAGATACGCCACCACATTCATTTCCCGCGTATCGTCGCCGCCGAACGACTCCGTCAAATTAAAAATCAAGTCCGCATCGCACTTCGCCAGCGCATGCAGCGACTGCGGCCGCCCATCCAGTTCGATGTTGTACGGTTCATGCCCCAGCTTTTCGAGCGCGTCAAAAATCTCCTCGCGGTCCGTCTTTTCTTTCTTCACTTTCTTTGCCGGCTTGCGCTTGCATCCATTTCCATTCGATGGACGCCCGCCTTCGCCCGCTTCCTTCAACGCGGCCGCCGCCGGATCTTCATTCCACAAGTCATACAGCAGTGCAATTTTCATTTTCGTGCCAATCATAAGTAGCTCGGAACACCCGCCGAGCCCAACCTCCAATGAACCAGGTCCAGTTGCGCCTGGCCTCAATTTTGAATCCAGCAACCATGAGCTGTAGCTAGTAGCCAGCGGCGAATCGCCAGCAGCCACTTCTACGGCTGAATAAACTTTCCCTTCGCCACATACGTCATCACCAGCGCCGTCGCATACGCGGTCACGCCCGCCAGATGCTCCGCGCTGTTTTTCGCGTCCGCCCGCAGGTCAAGCTCGCCCGCGCGCCTTTCGATGCTGTCAAACAGCGTCTTGATCAGCGGACGCTGCGCTCCCGTCCACTCGGCCACTTTATCGATCAACCCTTTGCGATGCTCATGCAGAAACTCGCCCGCTGCCACCGCCGTCTTCCGCCGTTTCGACACTGGAAACAAATCGCGCAAGTCCGTATCCTCGGCCAGTTCATTGGCCGCGATCTGCTCGCTCCCGTTCCGGTGATAAAACTCCGCCACCGTCATCTCCATGTCATCCACGGTTATGTCGGTCACGCCGCGCCGCCGCAGCGGCTCCGTCTTCCCCAGCTTGCGCGCCACCCGATCCACATAGCGCAACTTCTCCATCGCCGGCCATCCGCGGTACCGCTTTCGCCAGTTCGACCGCGGCGTCAGCCACACCGCAAATGTTTCCGCAAAATCTTCCTCCGGATGTTTCTGCGCATACCACCCCGGCAAATGCCGCACGTAGTCCCGCGAAAATGGCGCCGGACGGTAGTTGTCGCGATACGGCCGCCGGAACGATCCGAACCTCGCCTTCCAGTCGGGCTTGGTGTGCAGCTTGTAAGCATAGGTGAACGCGTGCCCAGCCTCGTGGCGCAGATACATCATGATTTCCCGCGCATCCTCGAGTTCGTGCGCCTGCTTTTCCAGTTGCGCCAGTTCCGCGTTTGCCAAGTAAAACGGAATCCCAATGATCGGCTCGCCCGTCGGGCATCCCCACTCGTCCGTCAGGTAGCAAGCGGGACGAAGCTTTTCGAGTCCCTTCGACACCAGTTCGCTATAGAGTTGCTCGACGAACCGCTCCACCGGCGATCCCTCGAGCTTCAGCCCCAGTTCGCAAATCGGCCGGCCCAATAGCTCTGGACTCACCTCAAATTTGTCCTGTTCTTTATCTTTATTCTGCACAAACGCTCGCTCAAAATAGTCTTCAGTCGTGCGCGGAGAGGCGGGGAGATTTGTCGCGACATCGCAATGTCGCCATCTCGACGGTAACGGAAAGCGGAATGACTTAGAAGTTACTGCGGTAATCTGCGCGCGGCAATGCTGCTCATTTATGGCGAAAAATCACAGCAGCGTAGTAGATTTCCGGGAAGCGCACACGTTGCTCGCTCCGGAGGCGCGCTCGCTAGCGCACATCCCCCGGCATCGGATGCCGCGCCTCATCCGCGTTTGGCACGAGTTGCTCATATACCGCGCGCGGTACCTGCGAATCCCAATGGCCCGCGGTCTTCGCGAATCCCACGATCCCGAAAAAAAGCACCGCGATTCCCGCCGCCATCGCCCAGACAGGCACCCGCGGAGCATACGACGCGGATTCGTTGTCCCCAAAAGCTCTCGCCGGAATCGCCGGCAGCGTCAGCCTCAAAGCGTCTTTTGCCGGGCACACGGCCACGCATTCCAGGCAGCCCGTGCACTCTGCCGACTTGATCGTGATCAGTTTGTCGACCGGCAACGCCGATGGACACGCCTTGGCGCACTTCGCGCAATCGATGCATGACTCCGCGTTGCGCCGAATCCGCGTCGGGCTGGCGAGCGCGACGATTCCTAGCAGCGCGCCGTATGGGCAAAGATAGCGGCACCAGAAATTTTGAATGAACAGCGACGCCACCACCAGCACGCCCAGCACGATCGCGCCTGCTTCGCCGATGTGCCGGAAGAAATTCAGCATCTTCACGTCGGCAATCACGCCATACGGGCTGCTCATAAACGCGGCCAGTTCGTCGGCCGCCATCGATGTCACCGCCCAAACGAAAAATCCGAGCAGCACATACTTCAAACTCCGAAGCCCAAGGTCCAACCAGCGCGGCAGATGAAAATTTCTGCGAAACATCTTCTGCCCCGCTCGCCACAAATATTCTGAGACGGCACCCACCGGGCACAGCCAACTGCAAAATGCCTTGCGGAATAAAAATGACATTGCCAGAAATGCGGTCAGCAGGAACATGCCCGCCGGATGCAGCGCCGGCACATGATGCGAGAGCAGAAAATAACGTAAATTCATCAGTCCGGCGATCGGCAGCCAGCCCTCAACGCCCGCCGGGCGGGGCATGGAGGTGGGCGCGCCGCCCGGCTCAAATTGCCTCACCCATAAATAAAAGATGACGCCGATCCATCCATTCAGCAGCAGAAATGCCGCCTGAAAACTGCGCCGCGTCAACTGCGAGTAATCGCGGTCGGTGCGGCGAACTAGTTTCTTCTTTGATTTCGACGCCAGTTTTGCCCCCGACTGCGGCCCCTCGCCGCCCGTCTCGCACAGCCGTCCTGTTGTGGCTTTCGGAGATTTTTCCCGCCCTCTTCCCTGTCCTTCCGGAGCAATTTCGATCTCGGCTTGCGTTGCCATCGTTAACCTTTCGATTTCAGGCTAACCGCCGCGTGAACAGCTGCATGTGACCTATGTCACGCGGCCTGCGTTTTTCGGCGCCCGGCACTTTTCCGCTCTCGCCACTCGGCGCTTCGCCGTGATACATCTGTTATTTGCCCGTCCACACCGCCATCTTCCTGTTTTTCGCGGGCGCGCTCGGCGGCGCGCTCAACGCCGTCGCTGGCGGCGGAAGTTTCATCGCCTTCCCCGCCCTCATGTTCACGGGCGTCGCTCCCATCGCGGCGAATGCAACGAATACCGTCGCATTGTGGATGGGCGTAACCGCCAGCACCGGCGCCTATCGCAAGCGCCTCGACCTCTCTCGCCGCGTCATGGTTCCCCTCGCCATCACCAGCCTGATCGGAGGCGTCGCCGGCGCGTATCTTCTGCTGCACACGCCCGCGCAGACCTTTCTGCGCGTCTTACCCTGGCTCATGCTCGGCGCAACGCTGCTCTTTGTCTTTGGCGGGCGATTGGGCCGCTCCAAAGAAGGCTTGGGGCGCGACATTTCCTCCAACGCGCTCGTCTTCGCCAGCGTCTTCGAACTGTTCGTCGCGGTTTATGGAGGCTATTTCGGCGGCGGCGTTGGCATCGTCAATCTTGCCATGCTCGCCGCCATCGGCATGACCGATATTCACGCCATGAACGCCCTCAAAGTCGTTCTCGGCGGCATCATCAATGGCGTCGCGGTGATTACCTTCATCGTGGCCGGCGCGGTGGTCTGGAAGCAAGGCACCATCATGATCGCCGGCGCGCTGCTGGGCGGATACTTGGGAGCGCATTACGCGCTGAAGCTGCCGCAGGCATGGATTCGCTGGTTCGTGATTGTCGTTGGCACGGGTATGACCGTGTATTTTTTCTGGAAGGCCTACATCTAGCCGGAGTTCGCTCTCTTACGCGCGCCAATTTCTTTACTTCCCTGCCGCCCGCAAGATTTCCTCCAGCGACAATTTCTGCAATTCGCCGATGCGCTCGATCGTAATGTCGGGCTTCGCATACTGCGCCACCTGCGCCGCGTCCAGCGCGTAATGTCCCTGCCGCGGAAAAATCGTCGTCACCCGCGCCCCCCAATGCTCCTTGATCGCCGCCAGAATGCGCACCTTGTCGTCGATCATCACGTAGTGCGCTGCTGGATACTTCGCTTCCACATCCGGCAGTTCCTTCTCCTTGTGTACATAAATCAATACATGGCCCTCGAACACATCGTATAAGCCCGAGCGATCCACCTTGCGCGGCTGAAACACTACATCGCCATCGCTCAGAATGACCGGCTGGCCGAGGCAACGAACGTGCTCCACCGCATCCAGCGACTCGGGAAACAGCCGATTCGCAAACGGATAGTTCACCATGAAGTAGGAAACTTCCAGCAGTTGCGGATCGCGGGGCCGCTCGATCCGGTAGCTTTGCAGCGCCCCCAGGTAATCGGCATACCCAAGCTCGGAGCGCAATTGCTCGAACAGCTCCCAATAGCGCCCCGCGTCTGCGCCCACCTTACTCTTCAGGCGGCGCTTCAAATCGATTTCGATGCGATCGTTATCGACGAGCGTATTGTCGACGTCGAACAGAAAAACGGTTCGGGAACCTGCATCGGCGCGGTTCACAGAATCTCCCGCACGCCGCCATCAAAAGAACCGGTCAATTTGCCCATGGCTGATGATGCCAGAATCCCATACGATTATGGAAACCGCCCAAAATTCCACCCTGTGGATTTTTCGGGCTTGAACAGTTGCCCCGCCCTGTAGTAAAAAGGCTCTTCCCGAACGGCCACTTTCCATTTATGACCTGATCTCAAGAACCCCTGATCTCAGAAACGATGCCTCCGTTTTTTTCACTCCACTCAGGAGGAAGTCTGATGGAACACATCGATTTGGCAGAACTGAAACGCGACACGCGCTCGACCCGGCCGTGTGAATTTTGCCGGGAACTCGACCCTCATTTTTCTAAGCGCCGTCCCATGGACCAGATGGTGGGCGGCAGCCGCAAAGCGACCGCTGCCGCGCACCTCACCGAAGATGGCTACGTCCGGCACCGCATTGCCGAGTTGAGCCGCCTCACCGCGCATGTGCCGCTAAATGCAGCCTGACTGCAACTTTCTTGCCCGCCGGGAAATTTTCCGCGCAACTTCGCCGCATCTGCGTAGTTCTAACCAGTAGGCCCGGAAATTGCTCTGTTCCGGGTACTGGCCCGGGCGCCCGGCACATGAATTGGCTTCTGGATGTCCAACCCGAGCGAGGGAGACTGCCCATGCCGTCCGCTCGAATTCTTTTCCTGCTGCTTGTCACGCTTTCATTCATCCTTGCCGCGTGCCTGCCCAGCGCCGCTCAATTTCAGGGCGTGCCTCCCATGCAGTTTCAGGGCGTTCCGCCCTCGGGCCTGGGGGGAAATAACAACGGCGGAAGCATCAATAATGCTCCCGGTTTTCGCTCCAACGGGGTCGGCGCCGCCTCTTTCCCGCTCGGTTGCTGTGCCAGCTTCTTTTTCCCGTCCGGATTTTCGCCCATGGTCCCGATGACGCCGCTCTCCTCCGAGCACCATCATCGCCACCACCGCGACGGCCTGGTCGGCGCCATCGCCGAGCCCGTCTATATTCCCTACGCCGTGCCCTACGCGGATGACTCTGATTCCTACGCCGATTCTGATTCCGGCGAAGCAGACGATGCCCAGTATCCCGAGCCCGCTCAGCCTCCCCGCGCAGTGAGATCGTCTGCAACCGCCAAGCGCAAAGCGGGAAGGGGTGCCGCGCTCGCAAGCAACGCAACCGCGGCTGGCAGCGCGCCGGACGACATCTCCCCAGACGCAGAAACGGCGAACGCTCGCACCGCGACACCCGCCACCTCGGACGACGCCGCTGCCGACGCTTCCGTCTCGGTCCAGCCGACAACCGTGCTCATCTTCAAAGACGGCCACCACTCCAAGATCGTCAACTACGCCATCGTCGGCGACACGCTCTTTGATTTCGCCGATGGCCGCGCACGCAAAATTCTGCTCTCCGACATCGACCTTCCTGCGACCCAGGAAGCAAACGACGCGCTCGGCGTGGAGTTCAAACTTCCCCCCACTCCCGGCGCGCCCGACGCCGCCAATTAGCGGCGCTCCCCGCTCATCAAACACTCGTTCGCAGCCAAGGCGGCACCGCGCGACCCTGCATGTGGTCAAGGTCGCGCGGTCCCCTTTTTGCCGCGCGAAAGAGGCGCCTCGCGCCTCCGTATTCCGCAGCGGCAAATGCCGCAAAACGTTGTGTCGTTCTCAAAGGCCGCCATAGCAGCGCTCCGCCGCTTACCCTCGCGCGCGCGCAACGTCCCGCCGCAATCCGTCTTCGGGTAGGCCGGCGCCTGTGTACGCCGTGCTATCCAGCCACAGCACCAAGCGTCTGCGCATCCCGGCCAGTTTCCCGGATTCCTTCAGCGCGCAAAAACCGATCATCCCGATCGTTGCGCTCCATCCCCCCACCATCAATATCGTGACGAACGACATATCCCCCCTCTTTCTGAGGCCGTCAGCCCCGCGACTACCAGTATTGTGTGAAGAACGGGCCGAACGTTTCGACATGAAGGAGTTTTTTTCTTGAGCTCCCTGCACAAGAGCGCCGGCTCAACCCTGCTGGCGAGCCCTCTTCAGTTCGCCACAACTTGATGGCATTGTGATCAAGACCGCGATTCCGTCCATGGAGGAGGTCTGAATTGTCTATGAATAAATCTGAAGATTCGAAAATCTGAATAGTCAAAACTAGCGGCGCGCCAGCAACCCGCGGCCCGCCCCAGCCCTTACCGCCCTAGCCCCGCGTCGTACATCGCCCCATACCGCAAATACTGCGTCACTACATCTTCCGGATAGCTGATCTCCACCTTCTTCACCTCGCCCTTTGCATCCACGCGCGCGGTCAGCCAAGCATTCACGCCGGCAAAATAAGTCGGCAGGTCCAGCTTCGCGTAGCGCGTCACCACCTCGTCCCGCACCGCGGGGTCGAAATGCACGCCGTATTTCTCCACCAGCGTCCTGATCGCGTCGTAATCGCCCTCCGCCTTAATCCGCATCAACTCCGCCAGCAACATGCCCACGCCCTTCCGCATCTTCTCGTAATCCGCGACCCGCACATAAGTCTTGCCGTCGCGCTTAAACTCTTCAATCGATCCCGGTACCTGCGCCGCAATATAGTGCGCAATCATCTGCCGGTCGCGTTCATGGTCCTCCTCAATGGTGTCGCCACGCGGAATGCGCCGCAACTGAGTGAGCGCGACCATCGCCGCATTGTCGTACATCGCTTTCGCCACTTCCTCCTGATTCGTAATCAGCCCCAGCTCCTTCAGCTTCGGATCCCACACGTTCCATAGCGCCATCAAATCCGCGCGGCCTTCCTCGAGCGTCGAATAATATTCCTTCAAGAACGGCTGCGCTCCCCCGCTAAGCCGCTCGCTCAGCCTCCCCGACCCGTGCCCGATGACCTCGTGCATCGCCACCAGCAAATCCTGCGCCTCTCCGCCAAACTTTTCGTTGCGCGCGATTGCGGCGTCATCCGGCGCGAACTCCGCAAACGCGGTCTTACCCGTCGCCGCATTCAAAGCCCGGCTGCTCCCGGTAAACAAAAAATTCTTCGATCCATATTTGTCGTGAATCTCGTCCTCATTCGGCAGATTGTCGCCGATCGTGCTCACGTTAAAATCGCCCGTCTCGATCAGCGTCTCCACCGCTTTCACCACCGGCGGCTTAAACGCCGTTCGCCGATACTTCTCCAGCCACGGCGCCTTCTCTTCGAAATACGCCGCGTTGTCCGCGAGTTTCGTAATCGCCGCTGTCACCGGCTTATCCGTGATCGTCACAAAACTCTGCGAGCTTCCCTTCGCGCCCCGCGCATCGCGATACACTTCGATAAATCCACTGTCGAAGTCGACCGTCGCGTCGTTTTGCACCCACGCGATCCCAAACGCCAGCCACTCGCTATACTCGCCCGTCTCATAAAAACGAATCAGGTGGCGGATCGCCTCGGCCTGCTGCGGCTCGGCATACGGCAACGACTGTTCCAGGCACTCATTCGCTTTTTTCAAAAACGTCGCATACAGCCCCGCCGGAACTTTCGCGTCCCGCGTGCCCGCGCGATACACGAGTTCCGTCAGCTTGCCGTCGGCGCCCCGCACCACCCGCGAATTCAGCGCATACCTGTCCTTAAAATCCTTCAAATCCGTCAGGCTCAATCCCGGATAAAACGTATTCGAACTCGCCTGAATCACGTCCTTCCCGCCGCCCGGACTCTTTGCCACCTCCATCGGCTCAAACGCCGCGTCGAAAAACGACGCCCGCAACGCATCGACCTCCAGCTTTACCTCGGCCGCCGTCTTCAGCGGCGGCAGATCGGCATACGCGGTCTTGAATCCTCCATCGCTCTCCGCCGAGGCAGCCGCAAGCCGCAATTCCTGAAACGTGAACCCAGGCAGAAATTTCTGCGAGGTAATTTCGTTGTGGTTGCCGCGATTGGCCCAAAACAGCTTCGCGTAATCCGCGATCTTCGCGCGCGTCGTCGGCTTGATTCCCCCGCTATGCGCGACGATCTCTTCCAATAGCCGCTTTTGCCGCAAGCCGCAGGCCGAAAACTGGTCGTAAATAATCGGATCAATCGCGATCGAAGCCTGCGTCAGCCAGTAGGCGAGCGCCTGCTGCCGCGGGCTCAGAGCCGCAAAACTCGGCGCCCGCAACCGGATAAAAGCGGTGTCTCCCACCCGCTCGGCAACCACGTCCGCCGCCTTTTGAGCCGCGTGCTGACCGACCGCCGGCGTAACGAAAAACAACGCGGCGAGCCCGAAAAGCGGGGCGATCCTCCGGAAAAATGCGGGGGAACCAACAAAGACCGATGAGAGACCGAATCGACCTGGCTTCAACTGAAACCTCCACAAGAAGAACTTAACAACGAGCGGCCGAACCTCGCAGCCTACCACAGCGAGACTCACACCACAGTGAAACTCCCGCCAACTCCATTCGTCATCCAAACTGCCGCGCGCGCCCCCAACCCCATCATCCCCAAACGTCGCGCCGTCACTCCATCCATGTTCCCCGCGGTTACATCATTTCCTCACCTCCCCGCAACCCGGCATTTTCCACATGCTAAAATCAATAGGTGACCATTCTTACCGATGCTTCCTGACATCGAAAAACTTCTCGAACTCCAGGTCGCGGATCAGGAGATCCGCAAGCTGCAAGACGAGATCGCGGAATTGCCGAAGCGCATCGCCTCGATCGAACAAAAACTGGCGGGCACCAAGGCCCATCTCGAAAAAGCCCGCGCCGCCGCCAAAGCCGACGAGGCCAACCGCAAAAAGTTCGAAACCGCCATTCAGGATCTGCAAGGCAAAATTTCCAAGTATCGCGACCAGTCGCTCGACGTAAAAACCAACGAACAATACAAAGCGCTCCTCCACGAGATCCAGTTTTCCGAGCAGGAGATTCGCATCAACGAAGACCGCATCCTCGAGGTCATGGTCAACGTCGAGGCGCGCGAAAAAGACGTAAAGATCGCCGAGGGCCGCCTCAAAGCCGAAACCGCCGAGATCGACAAGGAAAAAGAGGACGCCCGGCGTGTCACTGCCGAAGATCAACAGAAACTCACCGAGTGGAATGCCAAGCGCGACGTCCTGCGACAGGGCATCGACGACGACCTGCTGCGGCGCTACGAGCGGGTCATGAAGTTTCGCGGCAGCGGCCTCGCCGAAGTACGCGACCACAAATGCATGGGCTGCCAGGTCAAGTTGCGTCCCCAGACCCACAACGAAGTTTTGAACTGCGAACACATCGTTTTCTGCGACTCCTGCCAGCGCGTTCTGTACGTCGTTCCCGCCAACGAACCCAAGCCCGAGCAGGCTGCCACCGAACAGCCCGGCCACGCCCGCAGACGCCCCCGTCCTAAGGCCGATTCCCCGCAGGCCTGGTTCTATCGCCCCGATTACGGCGACGACGGCGAAGTTCTGCTGATGTTTATGAACCACAATGGCACGGCGACGCGGTGCGTTTACGAGATGCACTCGGGCCGGCAGATGGGCGAAGCGCTCAATCGCGAGGGCAACTACCGCCAGGCCTTTCCCGAAGATCTCACCGACTCCGCCATTCGCCTCAATGGACACTGGGACGAGGAAGAAATGCAGGAGTGGGGCACCGAGATGCCGAGCAGCGCGCTCGACATTCTGCACAACGACCTGCGCGCCGTCCAACGCGAGCACGGCAAAGCCCGTGCCGGCCATTCCGCCAAATCCGCCGAGCACTCGACCGCCAACTGATGCTCGTTGAGCCGATGGCCTCCGCCGAAACCACCTCCAATCAAAATCCGGCTGACTCGCAATTTTTCCGCAATCCCGCCAAACAAAAACTCACCCTCTGCCTGCTGCTGGTCGCGGCCACGCTCGCGCTTTACAGTCCCATCACGCGCGCGCCGTTCCTCAACTATGACGACGCCCTCCACGTCGCCGACAATCCTCACGTCCGCACCGGCCTCACCTGGAGCACGGTGATCTGGGCATTCCGCTCTTCGGAAACCGCCGATTGGCATCCCATCACCTGGCTGTCGCACGCGCTCGACTGCCAACTCTTCGGCCTGAGTCCCGAAGGCCCGCACACTGTCAATCTGCTGCTGCACGCCATCAACGCCGCTCTCCTCTTTCTCATCCTGGCGAGCGCAACGCAATTGCTCTGGCGCAGCTTTGCCGTCGCCGCCCTCTTCGCTTTGCATCCCATCAACGTCGAATCGGTCGCCTGGATCTCCGAGCGAAAAGATGTCCTCAGCACTTTTTTCTTTTTTCTCGCGCTCGCCGCATACGGCTGGTACGCGCGCCGCCCTGGCCTCGCACGGTATTTGACCGTGACCGCCGCCTACGCTCTCGCGCTCATGAGCAAGGCCCAGGTCATCACATTCCCCTTCGCGCTCCTGCTGCTTGATTATTGGCCGCTGCACCGCCTCGCGCCCGCGGATGCGGCAGCCGCAAATCGCGGCCACACGGATGCACAGGCGAAATCGTTCCTCGGCTTGCTATGGGAAAAAGCGCCCTGGCTCGCGCTCTCCGCCGCCAGCGCCATCATCACCATGAAGGTCGAAGCCGCCGCCACGCAGGCCCGGCTTCCTTTCTCGCTCCGCCTCGCCAATGCCTCTGCGGCCTACGTCAAATATCTTGAGAAAGCTTTTTGGCCCGTTCATCTCGCCCCCATCTATCCGCATCCCGGCGCGTCCATCAACATTGCCGCGGCCATCGCCTCGGCCGCCGCGCTCATCGCCATCTCGATCTTCGCGCTCGTCTTCCGCCGCCACCGTCCGTTTTTCGTTGGCTGGTTCTGGTTCCTCGGCACGCTCGTTCCCATGATCGGCCTCATCCAGATCAGCGTTCACTCCATGGCCGATCGCTACGCCTACATCCCGCTGCTTGGAATTTTCGTCATCGTCTGCTGGGGCGCCGCCGATCTAGCCGCCCGGTGGCGCGTCCCCAAATGGGCGCCCCTCGCGGCTTCTGCCGCGGTGCTACTCGCACTCGCTCTCTTGCTCTCCCGCCAAATCGCCTTCTGGTCCGATGACGTCACCCTCTGGACCCATACCCTCTCCATCACCGAGCGCAACTACACCGCCGAAGACAACCTTGCCGGCGCCCTAATCGCCGAAGGAAAAATCGACGAAGCCATGTCCCATGTCCGCCGCGCCCTCTCCTTCGCCCCCGATGACGCCATGGCCACGCTCAACCTCTCCACCTACGACCAGATGCGCGGAAACTACCAGGCCGCCCTCTCGGGCTACTCCAGAATTCCGCTCATCTCCAGGAACGCCTCGCTGATCGAGCAAGCCCGCATCAACAGCGGCTACGCCCACATGTCGCTCAAGCAATACGAAAATGCCCAGAAGGATTTCGCCGCCATCTTGCAATCCCAGCCAGCGAACGCCGCCGCCTATCGCGGCCTCGCGCTAGCGAAGCAAAGAGGTGGCGATCTCGCCGCCGCCATCCGCAACTACCAGCAAGCCGCGCAGTTCGAACCTTCCGCCCTCAACTATCTGCTGCTCGCCCAGGCCCTCGAACAAGCCGGCCAAACCGAAGCCGCCCGCGCCGCCCAATCCCAAGCCGCAACCCTAGCCCCCAACCTCGCCGACGATCAAGCCATCGCCCACCGCCTCCTCACGGAATGAAATGCGCTAAGATGTCCTCGTGAGGTGAGCCATGCTCCGCAGCCCCATCGTCTCCGCATCTCGTCGTTCTTTTCTCGGCCTTTCTGCCGCCACCTCCGCCGCCTTCGCCCTTCGCATCGTCACCGAGCCCATGCTCGCCCATGCCGCCGCCATTCGCCATCCCCACAGCCACGACGGCGTCATGATCGACTCCAACGAGAATCCCCTCGGTCCCTCCGCCGCCGCCCGCCAAGCCGTCATCGACATGGCCCCGCAAGGCGGCCGCTACTCCTTCTGGCTCAGCGAAGACTTCACCAATCAGTTCGCCGAATCCCTCGGCCTCAAACCCGAATACGCCTGCATCTACGCCGGCTCCAGCGAGCCCCTGCATCACGCCGTCGCCGCCTTCGCTTCCCCTCACCGCCCCTATGTCACCGCCGATCCCGGTTACGAGGCCGGCATGTTCGCCGCCGAAGCCATCGGCGCCCGCGTCATCAAAGTCCCGCTCGCCAAGGATTACTCCCACGACGTCCGCGCCATGCTCGCCGCCGCCCCCGACGCTGGCCTCTTCTACGTTTGCAGTCCCAACAATCCCACAGGCACCGTCACCAGCCATTCCGATATCGAGTACCTCGTCGCCCACCAGCCCAAAGATTCCATCGTCATGGTCGACGAAGCCTACATCCATTTCTCCGACGCCGCCACCGCCCTCGACCTGGTCAAGGCCGACAAAGACGTCCTCGTCCTCCGCACCTTCTCCAAAATTTACGGCATGGCCGGCCTGCGCTGCGGAGCCGTTTTCGGCAAGCCCGCCCTCATCGAAAAAATTCAGAACTACGGCGGCTGGAACTTCATGCCCGTCACCGCGCTCGCCGCCGCCGCCGCCAGCCTCCGCGACCCGCAGCTCGTCCCCGAGCGCAAACGCATCAACGCCGAAATCCGCGCCAGCGTCTTCGCCTGGCTTGACCGCAACGGCTACTCCTACATCCCCTCCGAATCGAACTGCTTCATGCTCGATGCCAAGCGCCCCGGCAAAGAAATGATCGAAGCCATGGCCAAACAAAATGTGCACATCGGACGCATCTGGCCTGTCTGGCCTACCCACGTCCGCATCACCATCGGCACCGCGCCTGAGATGGATCAGTTCCAAACCGCCCTGAAAAAAGTAATGACCGGCGCCGTAACTGCGAGCCTGTCGCCCGCGCGCTCCCCGCGCAGAAGGAACGGCGAGCTGCCAATGCGAGGCTGATCAACTTCTCACGGATTTAACCCTGACGCAGCAAGACGGCCGCGCCGCCACGTTCTTCTCCGCGTTCTCTCTTTTCCTCTGCGTCCTCTGCGGTTCAAGCTTTTTGATTTTGACTTCGACCTCGCGCCGAAAGACACGATGTAACATTCCCTCATGCCGAAATCCTCTCCCACGTCCAAGACGCCAGAGAAATCAACGCTCCCCGCCGTAACCCTTTCCTCCCGCGGCGCGGCCCGCCTCAAATCCGGACACCCCTGGGTCTACCGCTCTGACATTTCCGCCGCGGACGGCGTCCCGCCCGGCGCCACCGTCCGCGTTCTCGACCCGCGCGGCAAATTCCTCGGCACCGCTCTCTACTCTTCGTCCTCGCAAATCGCCATCCGCATGATCGCGCGCGAAGAGGTAACCGACCTCCCGCAGCTCATCTCCGACCGCATCCGCGCCGCCCTCGCCTACCGCAAACCTCTCGTCGCCCATACCGACGCCTGCCGCCTCGTCTTCTCCGAAGCCGACTTCCTCGCCGGCCTCATCGTCGACCGCTACAACGACGTCCTCTCCCTCCAAATCCTCACCCAGGCCATGGACGCCGAGCCCGTCCGCGGTGCCATCATCGAGACGCTTATCGCAGAACTCCATCCCGCCGGCATCCTCGATCGCGTCGATCCCCGCATCCGCGATCTCGAACAACTCCCGCCGCGCGACTCTGCTCTTCTTTGGGGCAACAAAAGTTCCACCGTCATCACCATGAATACGCACCTCGAAAGCGGCGTCCGCTTCCACTACGACGCCCTCGAAGGCCAAAAAACCGGAGCCTTCCTCGACCAGCGCGAGAATTACGCTGCCGCCGCCCGCTACGCCCACGGCGACGCCCTCGACGTCTTCTGCTATCACGGAGGCTTCGCCCTCCACCTCGCCCCGCGCTGCTCCGCCGTCACCGGAGTCGACAGCTCCCGTCCCGCCCTCGAGGTCGCCGACAAAAACACCGCGCTCAACCAGCGCGAGATCGAGTGGATCGAAGCCAACGCCTTCGACCTTCTCCGCGACTACGCCGCCGCCGGAAAAAAGTACGACACCGTCGTCCTCGACCCGCCCGCCTTCGCCAAAACTCGTCGCGACCTCCACAAAGCTCTCAGCGGCTACAAAGAACTCAATCTGCGCGCTCTGAAAATGCTCAGGCCCGGCGGCATCCTTATTACGTGCTCCTGCTCGTTCCACGTCAGCGCCGCCGATTTCCTCCAAACGGTAGCCAGCGCCGCCCTAGACGCCCACAAATCCTTGCGCATTCTCGAAAGCCGGGGAGCCGCCCAAGACCATCCCATCCTCCTGAACGTCCCAGAAACCAGCTATCTAAAATGTCTGATGTCTCATGTAAGTCATTGAAAAACAATATTTTATTTATACTTGACAATAGTACGCTCATGTTTTATTATGTGCTTACGCTAATGAACAGCGCGGGAGCAATCGTGCTCCCATCAGAGTTTCCCAGCTTTAGGAGGATTAAGTTATGACGTTTCTTACCCGTTACGATCCGTTCCGTGAGTTTGTCACCCTGCAAGACCGCATGAACCGTCTGTTCCGCGACCCTCGCGGGCCGGAAGGGCAGGATGAATCCCTGACCACCACCGCCTTCGCGCCCCCCGTCGACGTCTACGAAGACGAGCACAACGTGACTCTGAAGATCGAAGTCCCGGGCATCGACGAGAAGGACATCGACGTCCGCATCGAGAACAACACGCTCACCGTCCACGGCGAGCGCAAGTTCGAGCAGGAAGAGAAAGAAGAGAACTATCGCCGGGTCGAGCGCCAGTACGGCAGTTTCACTCGCACCTTCACTCTCCCGACGACGATCGACACCGAAAGCGTCCAGGCCGACTACGACAAGGGCGTGCTCAAGGTAAAGCTGGCCAAGAAGGCCGAAGCCAAACCGAAGCAGATCAAAGTCAACGTAGGCGGATCCAAGACGCTCGAAAGCAAACAGCCCAAGAGCGAGTCCAAGACCGAAGGCAAAGCTGCGTAAGGGTTGGCTTTGAAAGGGCGCGGCTTCAGCCGCGCCGCTGGGCAACCAATGATTCAGGGCTTTAGCCCGGAGTTAGCGGGGGGCGGAGCAGTATCCGTCTCCCGTTTTATTTTGCAATTTCGCAATCGGGCAATTCTAAGAATCGCGAGCTTGTGCTCCCAATTACCCGATTACAAAATTACAAAATCCCGCTACGCTTTGAGTAGCACAAGGAGTTAATCCATGCCCATCCGTTGGGAAAAATTCACAGTCAAAGCCCAGGAAGCCGTACAGCGCGCCAACGACCTCGCCTCCGAGCATGGCAACCCGGAGCTTCTTCCCATCCATCTTCTAGCCGCTCTCGTTGAGGACAAAGAAGGTATCGTCGTCCCCGTCCTCGAAAAAATCGGCATCGGCCCGCAAGCCGTCCTCGCCGAGATATACCAGCAGATCGAAAAGCTCCCCAAGGTCTCCGGCAGCGGCACCAAACAGGCCACCATGTCGTCGCAGGTTAATCAGCTTCTGGAAAATTCTTTCAAGCAAGCTGACTCCTTCAAAGACGAATACGTTTCCACCGAGCACCTGCTGCTCGCGATCACAAGCCTGAAACGTGACGCGGCGCAGGAACTCCTCGCGCGCCACGGAGCAACCCACGATGCCATTCTCAAGGCACTGACCTCCGTTCGCGGATCGCAGCGCATCACCGATCAGAATCCCGAAGGCAAATATCAGGCGCTCGAGCGTTACGCCCGCGACCTCACCGAGCAGGCGCGCCGCGGCAAACTCGATCCCGTCATCGGGCGCGACGAAGAAATTCGCCGCGTCATCCAGGTTCTCTCGCGCCGCACCAAAAATAATCCCGTGCTCATCGGCGAGCCCGGAGTCGGCAAGACCGCCATCGTCGAAGGCCTTGCCCAGCGCATCATTTCGGGCGATGTGCCCGAAGCGCTGAAGAACAAGCGCGTCGTCTCGCTCGACCTCGGAGCCATGCTTGCCGGCGCGAAATATCGCGGCGAATTCGAAGATCGTCTTAAAGCAGTGCTCAAAGAAATCGGAGACGCGCAGGGCCAGATCGTCCTCTTCATCGACGAACTCCACACGCTCGTCGGGGCAGGCGCGGCTGAAGGCGCAATCGACGCTTCCAACATGCTCAAGCCCGCGCTAGCCCGCGGCGAACTGCGCGCCATCGGCGCCACCACGCTCAACGAATATCGCAAGTACATCGAGAAAGATGCTGCGCTCGAACGCCGCTTCCAGATCGTTTTCGTCGGCGAGCCCAACGTCGAAGACACCATCGCCATTCTCCGCGGCCTCAAAGAAAGATACGAAGTCCATCACGGCGTCCGCATTAAAGACTCCGCGATCGTCGCCGCTGCGACCTTGTCGCATCGTTATATCTCCGACCGCTTCCTGCCCGACAAGGCCATCGATCTCATCGACGAAGCGGCTGCCTCGCTGCGCATCCAGATCGACTCCATGCCCACCGAGATCGATCAACTGGAACGCCGCGCCACGCAACTCGAAATCGAAAAGCAGGCGCTCAAGAAAGAAGATGACCGCAGCTCGCGCGAACGCCTCGCACTCGTCGAAAAGGAGCTGGCCGAAATTCGCGAGAAGTCGAACGCGCTCAAAGCGAAATGGAAACTCGAGAAGGATGTCATCGCCAAGGCGCGCGCTCTCAAGGAAAAACTCGAGCAGCTCAAACTCGAAGAGCAGGCCGAAGAGCGCAAAGGCAATCTCGAACGCGTGGCGCAAATCCGCTACGGCCTCATTCGCCAGACCGAGGAAGACTTGAAAAAGATCACTGCGCAGATGGATGGCAAGAGCGGCGCGACGCGCATGCTGAAGGAAGAAGTCGATGAAGAAGATGTCGCACGCATCGTCTCCAAGTGGACCGGCATTCCTGTTTCCAAGATGCTCGAAGGCGAAGTCAAAAAGTTAATCAACATGGAAGACCGTCCCCGCCTGCGCGTCATCGGCCAGGACGAAGCGCTCGAGCGTGTCGCGAACGCCATCCGCCGCTCGCGCGCCGGACTGAGCGATCCGAAGCGCCCGATCGGCTCTTTTATTTTCCTCGGCCCCACGGGCGTCGGAAAGACCGAACTGGCGCGGGCTTTGGCTGAATTTCTTTTTGACGATGAGCGCGCCATGCTGCGCATCGACATGTCCGAATACATGGAGAAGCACGCCGTCTCGCGCCTCATCGGCGCCCCTCCCGGCTACGTCGGATACGAAGAAGGCGGTCAACTCACCGAACAAGTGCGCCGCCGTCCCTACGCCGTCGTCCTCTTCGACGAAATCGAAAAGGCGCATCCCGACGTCTTCAACGTCCTCCTCCAGATCATGGACGACGGCCGCCTCACCGACGGCAAAGGCCGCACCGTCGATTTCAAAAACACGGTCATCATCATGACGTCGAACCTGGGGTCTTCTTTCCTGCAAAGCCAAACGCCGCTCTCCGCGCGGGATTTTGAGGAGGCCTCGAAGCAGGTGATGAACACGCTGCACGGACACTTCAAGCCCGAGTTCCTCAACCGCGTCGACGACATCATCATCTTCCGTCCGCTAGGGAAAGAACAGCTCGTGAAGATAGTGGAGCTGCGGCTGGAAGATTTGCGGCGGCTGCTCGCCGATCGGAAGATTTCTTTGGAGCTGACCGACTCGGCCAAGGAACTTCTCTTCACCGCCGGCTACGACCCAAATTTTGGGGCGCGGCCGCTTAAGAGGTCGATCCAGAAATTAGTGCAAGACCCCCTGGCGCTGAAGATCCTGGACGGGGAGGTGCTGCATGGGGACCACCTGATCGTAGACGCCGAGGCTGGGAAGATGTCCTTTAAGGTCAGCGAGCGGGTGGGCGAGCCCGCTCTACCCGCAAAAAGTCCGCCTGCCCGCGCCCGCAAGTAGTCTCCCCTCTCGGGGAGAGCGTTCCACGTGGAACACACGCTAGTTAGTTGAGGTCGCGCCAGTTGGGGCCTATTCCTAACTCTACGCTTAGGGGGACTCTTAACTCCTGGGTGGATTGCATTTGGGCTGGAGCGGATTCCATTTGTTGTCTTACCAACTGCTTTAGTTCTTCTACTTCGTTTTCGGGGAGTTCGAAGACTAACTCGTCGTGGACCTGCAAGGTCATGCGGGCTTTCAACTTACGGGTGCGGATTTCTTCGTCTATGCGGATCATGGCTAACTTGATCAGGTCGGCAGCGGTGCCTTGCAGCGGGGTGTTGACGGCGGTGCGCTCGGCGAATCCTCGTTGATTGGCGTTGTGGCTGTTGATGTCGGGGATGGGACGGATGCGGCCGAAGAGGGTACGGACTTTTTGTTCGCGGCGGGCATCGGCTAAGGTGGCGTCGATGAAGGCGCGGACGCCAGCATACTTTTCGAAATAGGCTTCGATAAATTTCTTGGCGTCGGAGGGCTCGATGCCGAGTTGCTGGGAAAGGCCGAACGCGGAGAGTCCGTAGACGATGCCGAAGTTGACGGCCTTGGCCTGGCGGCGGTGGTCGGCGGTGACCATGAGCGGCGGGACGCCGAAAACCTGGGAGGCGGTGAGGGTGTGGATGTCGTCGCCGCGGCGGAAGGCCTCGACGAGGAGCGGGTCGCGGGAGAAATGGGCGAGGAGGCGGAGTTCGATTTGGGAGTAGTCGGCGGCGAGGAGGAGGTTGCCGGGCTCGGCGATGAAGGCAGCGCGGATTTCGCGGCCGAGTTCGGTGCGGATGGGAATGTTTTGTAAGTTGGGATTGGTGGAGGAAAGGCGGCCGGTAGCGGTGCCGGTCTGTCCGAAGGTGGTGTGGACGCGGCCGGTGTCAGGGTGAATAAGGGCGGGGAGGGCGTCGACGTAAGTGGACTTAAGCTTAGTAAGCTGGCGGTATTCGAGGACGAGGCGGGGGACTTCGTGCTCTTCGGCGAGGCCTTCGAGGACATCGACGGCGGTGGAGATTTTTTTACCTTTGCCGTATTTGATGGGGATGGGGAGGCCGAGTTTGTTGAAGAGAACGTCGCCGAGTTGCTTGGGCGAGTTGATATTGAACTGGAAATTGCAACGGGCATAGATATCGCGGGCCTTGGCGTCGGCTTCGCGCTGGAGTTTGATGGACATTTCAGCGAGGACGGCGCGGTCGATTCTTACGCCGGCATCTTCCATGCGGACTAAGACGGGGACTAAGGGGACATCGATCTGGTCATAGACGGGAGTTAGTTGCTGGTTGTCGACCTCATGGCGGAGAGCGGCGGCGAGGCGGCCGGTGACGTCGGCGGCCTCGGCGAGATTGCCGCTGAGCTTGAGATTGAGGCGGCGGAGCGCGACTTCGGGGAGGGAATGCGAGGAGTAAGTGGGATCGAGGAGATAGGAGTAGAGCATGGGATCGTGCTGGACGCCGGCGAGATGGATGCCGAGGGATGAGAAGTGGTGAAGGGCGGCTTTGGAGTCGTAGACGGTTTTGGGGGCGGCGGGATTTTCGAGGAATTGTTTGAGGCGGGCGGAGAGCAAGTCGGCGCCGGGAGAGGGATCGAGTTGGAGGGTGGCGCCTTCGCCGGGGGACTTGGAGAGAGCGAGTTGGGCGCGGGGCACGGCATTTGGGGCGCCGGCCTGGGCGGCTTCGGATTCTGAAGAGGGGGGGCGGAGATCGAGGAGGCCGGACTGTTCGGGCTCGGGCTCGGCTTGGTCTTCTTCTTCTGTCTGTTGCGGTGAGGAGGACGCGTCGCCGGCGGAGATGGCTACTACTAATGGGGCGGCGGGCGATGCACTCTGCAAATATTCTTCTAAATCTTCTTGCGAATCGATTTCGCGATAGTGGCCTTCTTTGACTTCGACCACGGGAAGCACTTCCTTCAGCAGCGAACTGAACTCCAACTCGGCGAAGAGGGCGCGGAGGGCCCCGACGTCGGGATCGCCGATTTTCATGGAGGCGACGTCGAGATCGACGGGGAGCTCGGTTTCGATGGTGACAAGCTGTTTGCTGAGAAGAATGTTGTCGCGATTGTTGAGGAGCGATTCGCGATAGGTTTTCTTTTCGACTTCGGCGGCGCGGTCGAGGGCCTGCTCGACGGAGCCGAAGCGGCGGATAAGTTCGACGGAACCTTTGTCGCCGATGCCGGGCGCGCCGGGAATGTTGTCGATGGAGTCGCCGCGGAGGGCCATGACATCGACGACGCGGGAGGGAGGGACGCCGAGGAGTTCCTCGACTTTGGCGGCATCGCAGATGAGATTGTCTTTGGGCGGATTGAGGACGGAGACTTTGTCGCCGACGAGTTGCAGCATGTCCTTGTCGCTGGAGACGATGAAGACGGTGTGCGCGGTGGCGGCGGCTTTGCGGGCGAGGGTGCCGATGACATCGTCGGCCTCGTAGCCTTCGAGCTGGAGGATGGGAATGCGATAGGCTTCGAGGGCGCGGCGGATGTAGGGGACCTGCTGGACGAGGTCGGGCGGCATTTCGGAGCGGTTGGCCTTGTAGCCCTGGTATTGCTCTTCTTTGAAAGACTGGGTCTTGAGGTCGAACTTGCGGATGGTGGTGATGGCCTCGGCCTGCTGGTTGCGGATGGTGGGGGCGCCGACATCGAAGATGGCGGCGAGGTACTCGGGGGAAAAGTCGTCGCGGAGTTTGCGGAGCATGTTGACGAAGACGAAGATGGCAGCGGTGGGGAGTCCGGTTTTGGTGGACATCGGCCGCTGGCGCGCCATGGCGTGATAGGCGCGGAAGATGAAGGACATGGTGTCAATGAGGAAGATGCGGCCGGGGGCGGGCTGAGTCGGGGTGGGCTCAACGGCGGGGGAAGCCGGCGGGGATTTCTTTTTGGGCGGCAATGGGGTCAGTTTAGCAGCTTGCGGGGCCGGAGGTTTGAACGCGGAGGGCGCGGAGGGCGCGGAGATTTTTTTGGGACTGTGAGGTATGAGCGAAAGCCGCAACCTAACGTCGCACAAAACGCAACCTTACAATGGATGCGGGGGCGAGGACGCCCCGCGACAGCCGGCGAGAAGCCGGCGCTACGGAGCTCGGGTGATGGGGATTCCTGCCAAAAGGGGCGAGGACGCGTATGATATGGGGTTTTCGCGTTCGAATGCCGCATGCTGCCTTTCAAATTAATTTACAGCGACGACTACTTCCTGCCGATCGGGTCTCACGTTTTTCCAGGCGAGAAATATAAAGCGGTGCACGACCGGCTGGTGACGCTGAAGGTGGCGGACGCGTCGGACTTTGTGTCTCCGCGGGCGGCCAGCGACGAGGACATTCTGCTGGTGCATACGCCGCAGTATGTACACAAACTGAAAACGGGGACGCTGAGCGCGCGCGAGGAACTGGAGATGGAGGTGCCGTACTCTGCGGACCTGGTGCGGGCATATTGGCTGGCGGCGGGCGGGTCGATGCTGGCGGCGGATTATGCGCTGAACGATGGAGTGGCGATCAGCATTGGGGGCGGATTCCATCATGCGTTTCCGGATCACGGAGAAGGCTTCTGCATGATTAACGATATTGCGGTGGCCATCCGGCGGATGCAAAGGGACGAGAAGATCCGGACGGCGATGACGCTGGACTGCGATGTGCATCAGGGTAACGGGACGGCGGTGATTTTTGCGCCGGCGGCGCCGGGCAATCGCGTGGGGGTCGTGGCGGGGGCGCAGAATCCGATTGAGATGGGGCGGACGCGACGGACGCAGACGGATGTGTTCACGATTTCATTGCACCAGGAAAATAACTATCCGGCGTTCAAGCCGCCGTCGTCGCTCGATATGAATTTGCCGGATGGGATGGGCGATGGCGAATATCTGGCGTGTTTGGGGAGCGCGTTCAGCATGGGCTTGCAGAGATTCAGGCCGGAGCTGCTTTGCTATGTGGCGGGAGCGGATCCTTATTATGACGACCAACTGGGTGGGCTGGCGCTGACGATTGAGGGGTTGAAGCAGAGGGATGAGCTGGTATTCCGGCTGGCGAAGGCAGAGGGGATTCCGGTGATGGTGACGTTTGCGGGCGGGTATGCGCACAGGCTGGAGGATACGGTGACGATCCACGCAAATACGGTGATTGCGGCGAAGGAAGTGTTTGGGAAGTAGGGGACGAGGAGTCTAATTTGTAATTTTGTAATTGGGTAATTGGGAAATTTTGGGATTTCGTAATTTTCAATTCATTTAGCTGGGTTGGCGTGCAACGATGAGGTGGGAAGATCGGTTGCAGGAGGGAACGAAGTTGTCGGAGCGATCAGGAAATTTTGCTGACGATCCGTTCAGTGGTCGGCACCCGACCAGTCACGAACGGCTGTCGGGATTGCCTTGGGATGCGTCGTACCACGACGGCCCGGCGCCTTGGGATATTGGCCAGCCGCAGCCCGCAGTAGTGCGTTTGGCATCCGAAGGTGGATTCGCCGGAGCGGTGCTCGATGCGGGCTGCGGGACCGGCGAAAACACTCTTCACGTCGCCTCCCTGGGATTGTCGGTTCTGGGCGTTGACGTGGCCGAAACGGCACTGGCGATGGCCCGACAGAAAGCCGCCGACCGTGGGATCGAGGTTGAGTTCGCTGCGGCTGACGCCTTCCAGTTGGAGCGTCTGGGGCGCATGTTTGAGACGGTGCTGGACTGCGGACTGTTCCACACCTTCGACGGCGACGAGCGAATGCGATACGTTGCGAGTCTAGCGTCGGTGACCCAGCACGATGGAACCCTGTATGTGTTGTGCTTCAGTGACGATGGTCGCGATACTGGCCCGCACCCCATCCTTCGGGATGAGCTGAGAGCGGCATTCAGCCCCAGCAATGGTTGGAATGTCGCCGCAATCGAACCGGACCGCATTCGGACGAGATTCCACGATGACCACGGTGCACCGGCCTGGTTCGCGACAATCAAACGGATCTAGACTGCCGGACTTGTCGGGCCCGGTGAGCGATTCGCGCGCTCCACTCATGAGTCTGTGGATTCGTTCAGCATTTTCCGCTCACGCATCCAGACTTACACCATAGGCTACTAGCGTAGCTAGGGGCGTTTGGGGTGGGTCAGGCGCCAGTTATCGACTTGTTGGCTGGCTTCTTCGATTTCTTTCGCATCCATTAATTTGCGCAGATCGGCGAAGGCGGGCGAGGGCTCTTTGAGCGAATCCTGGGCAAGCATGAGCCACTTGTAGGCGGCGATGCGGTCGGCGCGGGAGTCCTTGTTGCGGGCGAGCATGGAGCCAAGCTTGAGTTGGGCGCGGGGCAGGCCCTGCTCGGCGGCGAGCGCGTAGTAGTGGGCGGCGAGATCGGGCGCGGTGGGAGAGCCTTTGCCCTCTTCGAACATCATGGCGAGATCGAACTGGGCCTGGGCCTGTCCCTGGTCGGCGGCGGAAGTGAGCCAGCGGCGGGCCTGATCGTAGTCGACGGGGACGCCCTCGCCGAGCGCATAGCTGACACCGAGGGCGCACTCGGCGTCGCGGTCACCCTGATCGGCGGCTTTTTGATACCACTTGACGGCCTCGGCGAAATCGACTTTGCCTTGCAGGCCTTTGGCATAAATTGTGCCGAGATTGACTTGGGCGGGAGCGCTGCCAAGTTCGGCGGCCTTTTGAAAATAGTGGACGGCGTGCAGGACGTCTTTGGGAATGGAGGCAGAGGGAGGCTGAAAATAAGTTTCGGCGAGATCGAGCATGGCGGGAACGAGGCCGGCATCGGCGGCAGCGGTGAGCCACCGAATGGCCTGGGCATAATCCTGGGGAAGGCCTTCGCCGCGCTCGTACATGAGCGCGAGGTTGTACTGGGCGGAGGAGTCGCCGGCCTCGGCGGCGCGGCGAAACCAGGCGATGGCTTTGGGGACGTCGCGGTCAACGCCCTTGCCGTTGACGTACATCAGGGCGAGATCGGTGGCGGCGTCAGGGGAGCCGTGGTCGGCGGCGAGGGTGTACCAGCGGAGCGCGTCGGCGGGCGAGGGCGGTTGGCCGACTCCGGTTTGGGAGAAGATGCCGAGAGACTCCTCGGCGGCGAGGTAGTTGCGGTCGGCGGCGAGGCGGAGGAGGCGGAGGGCTTCGGCGTCGTCTTGCTTGAGCAGGACACCGGAGTGGTAGGCGAGGGCGAGGAGGGTTTGGGATTCGGGATCGCCGGCGGCGGATTTGTCCTCGAGGGATTGGAGGGCATCGACGGTCAACGATTTGGCTTGGGCCAATAGAGCGTAAGCGCCGGGAGTGTTCGGGCGGGGGGCTGGTTTGGGCTGAGGTTCGGAGTTGGCTGCGGGCGGGGCTTCGGGCGCGGGTTGCGGCGACGGCGGAGTTGCGGATGCGTCAATCGCTGGCGAGGCGGGAGTGGGCGCAGCAGATGCGCCGGCTTTCGAGAATAGAAGGTCGATTACTAATTCGTGGTCGGTGGTGGTGAGGTGGAAATCGAGCGGCTGCGCGAGGTCGACGACGAGGCGCGTGATTGGCGGGTGGACGCTAAAGAGCGAGAGGCGGAGACCCTTGACGGGGCCGTGGTTCACGGGGATTTGGCGGTTGGCACCTTTGAGGATGGATTCGGGGAAGTCGAAGACGAGGCGATCGGGATTGGAGACGCGGTCAGAAGTGGGGACGATGGGGGCGGTGATGGCGATGGAGATGGTGACGCGGTCGGACTGGGCGCGAACGTCGATTCGGCCAACGGTGGCCTTGGGAGTTGCAGCGGCATTCGGCGCGGCAGGGTTCGCGGCCGCATTCGGCGCGGCGGCTTGATTTGGCGCGGCCATCACGGTGGATTGCGCGACGGAGGGAGATTCGAGGCAGGCGCAGACGAGGAGCGCAAGAAGAGCCGTGCGGGCTCGGGCAATCACAAAATTCCTCTGGCTTGGAAGGTCGCGTTTATTGTACCGCCGAAGGGATGGGCGGGAGGTTTGCCGAAGCGGACTGCTAAAATAGGGGCTCGTCGTCACTTTTCAGAATCGTATTTTTAAGAATCGTATTTTTGAGAATCGTATGTTTGAAAATCTACAGGAAAAACTGCAACGAGCGTTCAAGAGCCTGCGCGGGCAGGCGGTTCTTACCGAAGAGAACATTGCCGACGCGATGAAGCAGATCCGGCTGGCGCTGCTTGAGGCCGACGTCAACTTCAAAGTGGTGAAGGACCTGATCGACCGCATTCAGGCGAAGGCGGTGGGGCAGCAGGTGATGACAGCGCTCTCGCCGGGCGAGCAGGTCATCAAGATTGTGCGCGACGAGCTGGTCGAGACGCTGGGGAAAGACACGGCGAAGATGAAGTTCGCGTCGCAGCCGCCGACGGTGGTGCTGATGGCGGGCCTGCAAGGGTCGGGCAAAACGACGACGTCGGGCAAGCTGGCGAACTGGCTGAAGAATGGCGGACACCGGCCGCTGCTGGTGTCGGTGGACGTGTATCGTCCGGCGGCGCGCGAGCAACTGAAAGTAGTCGCGGCGGCGATCAAGGCAAACATTTACGAAGGCGAGGTTGGCGAGGCGAACACCGCGACCGTGGAGCGACTGGCGAAAGAGGCGCGGCGCGAGGCGATCAACACGGGTTGCGACGTGCTCATCGTGGATACCGCCGGCCGGCTGCACATTGACGATCAACTGATGGAGGAGATGCAGTCGCTGAAGCGGCTGCTGAATCCGCAGGAAATTCTGTTTGTCGCCGATTCGATGACCGGGCAGGACGCGGTGAATTCGGCGGACGAGTTCCACAAGAAGCTGACGCTGACCGGAGTTGTACTTACAAAGATGGACGGCGACGCGCGCGGCGGCGCGGCGATTTCGATTCGCCAGGTCACGGGCCAGCCGATCAAGTTTATTGGCATTGGCGAAAAGTACGATGCGCTGGAGCCGTTTCATCCCGACCGGATTGTGTCGCGGATTCTGGGGATGGGCGACATTCTGTCGCTGATCGAAAAGGCGGAGTCGCAGATCGACAAGAAGAAGGCGGAAGAGCTGGCGACGAAGGCATTTTCGCGCGAGGGCTTTTCGCTGGAGGATTTCCGCGAGCAACTGCGGTCGGTGCGCAAGATGGGCTCGCTGCAAAGTTTGATGGGGATGCTGCCGTCGATTGGCGCGTTTCAGGGATTGCAAAAAGCGGCGGACAAGGTAGACGACAAGCAGATTAACCGCGTGGAAGCGATTATTAACTCGATGACGACGTATGAGCGGAATCATCACGAGTCGATTAATGGCAGCCGAAGGAAGCGGATTGCGCGCGGGTCGGGAACGACGGTGCAGGAAGTGAATAACCTGCTGCGACAGTATGCGCAGATGCGGAAGATGTTCAAGCAGATGGGCAAGCCCAGTTTTGCGCGGCGCATGGCGGGGATGAAATTGCCGGGGATGTAGGGCAGTTGTCAGTTGCCAGATGTCAGTTCTTCGCTCTTGTCATTCCGACCAAAGGGAGGAATCTCATGCTCCCCCGCCGCGTCGTAGCAGAGCCCCCGCCGCGATCGCCCGGAATCCTCCCGCCCACACCAGAGTCGTCGATGACAGCTTAGTTTAAACTCCAAAGCGCCGAAGCCTTCACATGGGACGAACTCAGCGATCAGGCTATCCGGGAGCATGAGATTCCTCGTCCACTCGCTTCGCTCGGGCTCGGAATGACAAGGGTTTGGGGAACTGGGAGGGCGAAGCGGTCGAGTGGACGGGGAGAATCCCCTGAGGCGGATGGGGTGAGATCTGGCGCGTAGGGGTCCTTCGACTCCGCGGGTGGACTCGCATTCGCGAGTCCACCTGCTGCGCTCAGGATGACATCAAAGAAAGTCACACACTCTTAGGATGACACCTACTCTTGGAGCCAACTTACTTTTTTTGGAGTCAACTTACTTGGCGATTTCGCGCAACGCGGCTAGCAGGCTGTCGACTTCTTCCATGGTGTTGTAGTGCACTAAGCCGATGCGGAGGAAGCCGCCGGTTCGTTCTACGTCCAACTGCTCGGTTAGATTGAGGGCGTAGTAATTGCCGTCCCAGGTGAAGAAGCCGCGCTCGCCCAGCTTGGTGGCAAGCTCGAGCGGCGTGTGGCCTTGGATGCGGACGGCGAAGGTGGCGCAGCGCTGGTCGAGTCGGCGCGGGTCGGAGATGCCGTAAAGCTTTGCGCCTGGGATGGAGAGCAGGCCCGACAACATTCTCTCGGTGAGGGCGCGCTCGTGGGGATGAATGGCTTCGTGCGCGGCGACAATGGCTTCGCGGCGGGAGATTGCGGAGGACGCGCGAGTTGCCGAGGAAGACGCGCTGGCTGCGGAGGACGCGCGAGCTGTGGAGGGAGACGGAGTTTCGCCCGTCTCTGCGGTTCGGCCGAGATCTTCCCAGTAATCGACGCAGGCTTTGATGCCGGCGATGCACTCGTGGTTGAGCGTGCCCCACTCCCAGCAGTTGGGGATGTTGTTGGTGTTGGGACGAACCTTATAAGGGCGCAGGCGCTTGAGGTGATTGCGTTTGCCATAGAGGACTCCCATGTGCGGGCCGAAGAACTTGTAGGTGGAGCAGGCGAGGAAGTCGCAGTCGAGGGCGCGCACGTCGATGAGGCCGTGAGGAGCGTAGTGGACGGCGTCGATGAAGGTGAGAGCTCCGGACTGGCGGGCGAGGCGGACGACTTCATCGACCGGGTTGATGGTTCCGACAGCGTTGGATGCGTAACCGACGGCGACGAGGCGCGTGTGACTGGAGATCTGGCGGGCGAGGTCGTGCATGTCGAGGGTGCAATCGGCAGGATTGAAGCGGGCGGTGTGAATTGTCGCGCCGGTTTCTTCGAGGGCTTTCCAGGGAGAGAAGTTGGCGTCGTGATCGAGGAGAGTGAGGACGATCTCATCGCCGGGACCGAGTTCGCGGCCGAGGGAACGGCTGAGAGCGTAGGTGAGCGTGGTCATGTTGGGGCCGAAGACGATTTCGTCGGCATCGCAGTGGAGGAAGTCGGCCATCGCGGCGCGTGCTTCGGCGACGATGCGGTCGGTGTTGCGGCTGGTCTCGAAAGCTCCGCCAGTGTTGGCGTTGTGGTGCGCGAGATAGTTGGAGATGGCGTCGATGACGCGCTGCGGAACCTGCGTTCCGCCGGGACCGTCGAGGAAGACTGCGGGGCGTTGGTTGACGGTTTGGGATAGGGATGGGAATTGGGAGCGAATGCGGGTGAGGTTGAGGGAAGTCCGTTCAGCTGTGGGCATAAGGAAGGGACATTGTAACGCTGCGAGTGCGATTGGGGTGGAATGTTGCGGTAATCGCGTTCGGCGGAGTTTGGGGCGAGTTGATCCGCGAGTGGCGGAGACCCCCTCTGGCTCGGTCTTTTGGAGTCAAAGACTTAGGAGGTAAAAACCGCCAGGTCTTTGAGGAATAAGGAGTTAGGTGTAAAGTATTTATCTTTCAATGACTTAGGAGGGTTGTTTGGGGATGTACTTGTAAAGTATTTATTATTCAACGGCTTAGGGACGGAAGATTGGGTCTATTCTTTTGACTTGCAGGCATTTCCGGTAACGTATTTATTATTCAATAGGTTAAGTGGCTGTCAGGCGAACTTGTATTCGGCGTGGCGCCCTTGCATCCTACATGCGCAGGTTGCGGTAATCTGCGACCGTGTCAGCAGTTGTGCAGAAAGTGGAGCGACGATGAGGACGGAATTGCTGCGATTCAACGGCGCTGTCGAGCGGGATCCCGCCATCGAGGCGTGGATGAAAGAGCATGCAGGTGAATTGGGAGCCATGGCGCAGAAGTGGTTTGAGGTGATGCGAAAATGCGGGGACGAAGTCCGGGAGCTTTTGCATGACGGCTGTCCAGTGGCATGTTTGGGAGATGCGGCCTTCGGCTACGCCAATGTATTCACGTCGCACGTTAACGTGGGGTTCTTTCACGGCGCAGCGCTGCCGGATCCGGCCCGCTTGTTGCAAGGCACCGGCAAGTTTATGCGCCATGTGAAGCTGAGACCGGGAACGGCGACGAACGCCGAAGCGCTAAGCAGTCTCATCGATGCGGCGTACGCGGATATAAAGGATCGCGTCGAGAACGGCTAGCTCCGGGCCGGGCGGGGACGCCCGGCGTTCCATCGGCGATTCCAATCCACCGATGGAACGATCACGCGGTCATGAAATTAGTAGGCGAAGCCGTCGGGTTGGGTTACTGCGCCTACTCTTACGTAGTGGTCGATGAAATCGTGACCGGCGGCTAACGCCTTACGGTTGATTTCTTTCAGTTCTACTTTTTTAACTTTCGTTTCTAGGACGCCTTCGGCGGTGGCGGTTAGCAGGCACTCGGTTTCTTCGAGGAGCGCGCCCATCATTACTATGTTGGTTGACTTGGTGGAGCCTAGCTTGTCGGCGATTTCGCTGGCGGGGATGCAGATTACGCGGGCTTGCGGAAGCTCGAAATCTTCTGGAAGACGAGAGGCGTTGTAGAGGATGAGACCTCCGGAGGCGACTTGGGGCGCGAATTTGCGGAGAGAGATCTCGTTCATGGCGACCAGCACGTCAGGATGAGAAATTAACGGCGTGCCGATGCGGTTCTTGGAGAGGCAGACGTGACAGTGGGCGCTGCCGGAGCGCATCTCGGGGCCGTAAGAGGGGAGCCAACTTACTTCGAGGCCTTCACGCATGCCCATCTCGGTGAGAAGCTGACCGAGGAGAAGGACTCCCTGGCCGCCGAAGCCGGCGACTTTGATTTCAAATTGCTGGAAGTGATGCTGGTGCTTCGGCAGTTCGGGACGCGGACCCTGGTCGGTGGTCTGGATCTCCAGCGTTTCTGGGATGGTGTGGTGCGGGACCGGGTTGTTCACGACCGGATCGTGTTTGTGGTCGCGGAAGACGTTGAGCGGGAATTGCGGAATCATTTTTTCCGCGATCCACTTGCGGGCTTCGACGGGATCCTTGCCCCAGATGGTGGGGCAGGGAGAAAGGATTTCGACGAAGGAGAAGCCGACGCCGTCACGCTGGAGTTCGAGTGCTTTGCGGATGGCCTTGCGGGCCTTCATGATGTTCTTGTTGTCAGAGAGGGCGACGCGCTCGATGTAAGCCGGGGCTTCGAGGGAAGCGATCAACTCGCAGACGTGCATGGGGAAGCCTTCGTTGATGGGGCGGCGACCGAAGGGACTGGTGGTGCTGCGCTGGCCGACAAGCGTGGTGGGGGCCATCTGGCCGCCCGTCATGCCGTAGATAGCATTGTTGACGAAGAAGACGGTGATGTTTTCGCCACGGTTGGCGGCGTGAATGATTTCGGCGGTGCCGATGGCGGCGAGGTCGCCGTCGCCTTGATAGGAGATAACGATTTTGCCAGGGCAGGCGCGCTTGATGGCGGTGGCGCCGGCGGGAGCGCGGCCGTGGGCCATCTGAACGTTGCCGGTGTCGAAATAGTAGTAGGCGAAAACGGAGCAACCGACGGGACTGACGAAGATGGTCTTATCCTGAAGGCCGAGTTCCTCGAGAGCTTCGGCGATCAGCTTGTGGGCGATGCCGTGTCCGCAGCCGGGGCAGTAGTGGGTTTGCTGCTGGAGGTCGGCCTTGCGCTCGTAGTGATCATAGAAGAGCGGGGACTTGGAATGGGTGACCTCGTAACCAGCGGCGAGGATTTCGGAAGCTTGCGCGTCAAGTTTCGTGTCGGTGGACATTTTGGCTCCGTTTTCTTTGCTACCCGTTCTTTGCCAGATCATCCTTGCTGAACCATCTTTACAAGACCGCTTTGCTACACCAATGACATTACGCGTTGCATGAGTTGGGAATGAATCTCTTCGACCGAGGGCACATTGCCGCCGGTGCGGCCGTAGAACTCGACGGGGACTTTGCCCTCGAGGGAGAGGCGGACGTCTTCGACCATCTGGCCGTTGCTGAGTTCGACGACGAGGACTTTGCTGACTTTGCTGGCAGCCTTGCGCAGGGCTTCTTTCGGGAACGGCCACAAGGTGATGGGGCGGAAGAGGCCGGCCTTGAGGCCTTCGCGGCGGGCCATCTCGACGGCCGAACGCAGCACGCGCGAGGTGATGCCGTAGCCGACGAGGAGAACTTCGGCGTCATTGGTCTCGAAGGTTTCGTGACGGGCTTCGAGGCGCGAGGCGCGAATGTACTTGGCTTCGAGCTTGCGGATGTGGGCTTCGAGATCGTCGGGCTCGAGGAAGATGGAGCTAATGACGTTCTTGCGGGTTTCGTGCGTGCCTTGCACGGCCCAGGGCTTTTCGGGGAGCTTGGCTTCGCGGTAGTCGAGTTCGAGCGGCTCCATCATCTGGCCGATGAAACCGTCGGCGAGGATGATGGCGGGATTGCGATAGGTGTCGGCAAGTTCGAAGGCGAGGACGGTGAGGTCGGCCATCTCCTGCACGGAGGCGGGAGCGAGAACGAAATTGCGATAGCAGCCGTGGCCTCCGCCTTTGACCATGGCAAAGTAGTCGCTCTGCTCAGGAGCGATGTTGCCGAGGCCGGGGCCGCCGCGGACGATATCGACGATGACGCAGGGGAGTTCGGAGCCGGCACAGTAGGAAATACCTTCCTGCATGAGGCTGAGACCGGGGCCGGAGGATGCGGACATGACGCGCTGGCCGGTGGCGGCTGCGCCGTACACCATGTTGATGGCGGCGATTTCGCTCTCGGCCTGCAAGAAGGTGCCACCGACCTGGGGGAAATAGAGCGCGGCGGCTTCGGCAATCTCGCTGGCGGGAGTGATGGGGTAACCGTAATAGGCCTTGCAACCGGCGAGGATTGCGCCTTTGACGATGGCGACGTTGCCCTTACAGAGCTGCCGCATGGGAACCTCCTGGAACTTGAACTTCGCCCGGGGCTGGCTCATGAGCGACAGGCTTTTGCGGTGGCGTGAGACGGTAGACGGTGATGGCGCCGGGCTCCGGGCAACAATAGAAACAGATGCCGCAGCCAGAGCAGCCTTCGCCGGTGTAGTGAGCCGGGTGAACGCCGTACGCGTTCAGCTCGGGCAGAAGTTCGAGGCACTCGGGCGGGCAGGACTCGACGCAGAGTCCGCAGCCTTTGCACTCTTCGGTATCGATGAGGATGTTGCCACGCGCAGGTCCAGCCATAATCACCTCGTTGCCATAACAGGTTCGGGACGTTGCAGCCATTTCGTTTTTTCGCAATAGGAGTAAAGCTCTTCGCGAAACTTGGGATGAGCGATTTCGATGAGGGCCTTCGCCCGCTCGCGGATCGACTTGCCATGGAGATAGGCGACACCGAATTCGGTGACGATGTAGCGCACCAGGCCGCGCGAAGTGACGACGCCCGCGCCCGGGCTAAGCATGGGGACGATGCGGGAGATGGTGCCGCTTTTGGCGGTGGCGGAGATGGCGATGATGGGCTTGCCGCCCTTGGAGCGGGATGCGCCGCGGAGAAAATCGACCTGGCCGCCGATGCCGCTATAGAACTGATTGCCGATGGAGTCAGAGCAGACCTGGCCGGTGAGATCGACCTGGAGGGCGGAGTTGATGGCGACCATGCGATCGTTGCGGGCGATGAGGCCGGGATCGTTGACGTAGGCGGTGGGATGGAATTCGAAGATGGGATTGTTGTCGACGAAGTCGAAGATGCGCTTGGTGCCGAGAACGAAACCGACGATAATTTTGCGCGGCTTGAAGTTTTTGCGCTCGCCGGTGATGACGCCGGCTTCGATGAGAGGGATGACGCCGTCGGAGACCAGTTCGCTGTGGACGCCGAGATCCTTTCGGTTGGTGAGCAGGGGAAGGACAGCGTCGGGGATGCCGCCGATGCCGGTTTGCAGGACGGAGCCGTCTTCGATGAGATTGGCGACGTTGCGGGCGATGGCGATGTGGAGATCGGTGATCTCGGGCTTCTTCATGGCGCAGAGCGGCCGCGATTCCTCGACGACGACATCGAGATCGTGAACGTGAACGTAGCTGTCGCCGTAGGTGCGGGGCATCTGATCGTTGACGTGGGCGACGACGAAGCGGGAGCGCTTGACGGCAGTGAGGGTGGTATCGATGCCGACGCCGAGAGAGCAGAATCCGTGCGCGTCGGGCGGGGAAACCTGGATGAGTGCGACGTCGAGGGGCATGGCGCCGGACTCAAAGAGCGATTCGATTTCGCTGAGATAGATGGGCGTGTAGTCGGCGCGGCCGTCGTTGATGGCGTCGCGGACATTGGCGCCGATGAAGACGGCGTTGTGGCGGAAGTGGCCAGCCATTTCGGGCGCGACGTAGGGCGCGGAGCCCATGGTGAGCATGTGGACGATTTCGACGTCCTCGACGAAGGGGCCGCGCTTCATGAGAGCTTCGACGAGCATCTCGGGCTCGGCGCAGCCGGGCTGGATGTAGACGCGCATGCCGGAGGAGACGCAGCGCAGGGCCTCGTCGGGGGTGCGCAATTTCTTTTTGTATTCGATTTGCCAGGACATCGAGTGCCCTTTCTCTAAAGGCCGCTATTGATGCGCGGCGGTCTTGGTAATTTCTTTTATGCCGATTGCCTTTTCGTAGCCGATGGAAGCGGAGTGGACGGCGCGATCGAAGAACTGATCGAGGAGTTGCAACATTTCCAGTTCGCCGAAGGCTTCAACGGGCTGTTCCGGGGTCGACTCTTTTTTCAAGAACTCCCACAAGGTTTCTTTCGTCAAAATGATGACCCAGATTAACTCGCTGATCGGCACGCCCTGATGGACACGGCGGGCGCCGATCTCCTGGTAACGGCGCTCAATATCGAAGGAGCTTTTGCCGAGGAGCCACTCGCCGAGGTGCTGGTAGATTTCGCCGACGGTGGCCTTAAGGTCCTGAGGCGGGACATGGCGGTAGGAGCGGGTCAGGTCCGAGGTTTGAACCTTGGCGACCAGGGTAGTGGCCAAGGCGTCGGAGTGGGTCTCAATTAAACGGACGAGCTTGTAAGCGAGCATCATGACCGCCTCTTTCGGAATCCTCACTGTCAGTTTCGACCTTTCGGGGGGGCGATAGCGTGACACTGAGCACAGGCGATTGTGATGATGATCACCGAGGTAATTGCGTGTTAACAAGGGGCTTAGGGAAACGGTTTTGATGGGCGAACCAACCGGCCGGACGGTTGGGGTGGCGGAGGGGTATTGCAGGATGGGGCGGAGGATCGGAATCGCGCGAAAAAAACTGCGTTTTTGGTGTGTCGGGTACCCGGCGGTGACCATCTAAGCGTAAAATCGTCTAAATACGGGCGTGGTTCCGGACGACAATTCAGAATGATGAAGCGATCGACAAAGCGCGGGCTCATGGTCAGAGCGGTGTGCGTACTGACGATGGTGCTGGTGTGCGCGATGGGGATCGTGCAGGCGGTCCACGCACATCCGGAAAGCTCGACAGCGCCGCATCATGCGTGCTCGATCTGCTCGACGGCACATGCCGGGCTGAGCACGGAACGCATTTCGACCGCTCCGATGCTGGTGGCGACGGCATTCGCGCCTCCGCCGCTCGGCTGCGCTGACATCTTTCGCCCTACGGTAGTTCCCTCCATTCGTCCTCCACCTTCGAACTGATTCCTCACCCAAACTGAATCAGCGTTTCCGTTTGCGATGTGTTCGCAATTGGCGAAGGACCTATTGAAATGGAGGAATCATGCTGCATTTGAACTGGAGGCCGATGGGATTGGCCTGTGCGATTTTATTTTTGCTGGTGGAGGGCGTTTGCTTTGGAGCGAACACGAGCGGAGCGGACAAGGCGGACGGGGCGTCACAGATGGGTGGAACGGCGGCGGCGATCGGAGGCACGGTAGAGGATGAGAGCGGCTCGGTCGTGGTGGGCGCGGGCGTGAGCATCGAAAACCCGGTGACCTCGTATCACCGATCCGCGACCACTGATGCACAGGGAAGATTTTCTTTTACGAACGTTCCCTACAATCCATATCACTTGACGGTAAACGCGACCGGCTTTGCAACCTATACGCAGGATGTGGCGCCGCGGTCTTCGGTGCCGATGAACCTGACCATCAATCTTCAGGTGAGCGCTTCGACCACAACGGTCAACGTGGAAGCGCAGGGCGGAGATCTGGTGGAGAACGACTCGACGTTTCACACCGACCTCGATAAGAGCCTGCTCGACACGATGACGCTGGAGAGCCAGACGTCGCAACTGAGCGCAGCGGTCACGCAAGGCACGCCGGGCGTGGCGGCCGACTCGAACGGACAGATTCACGGCCTGGGCGATCATGCGGAGAATTCGATCTCGATGGACGGCCAGCCGATGACGGACCAGATCAGCAAGGTCTTCTCGAATCAACTGCCGCTGGACGCGGTGCAGTCGATGGAGGTAATTTCAGGCGCGCCGCCGGCGGAGTATGGCGGGAAGACGAGCGTGGTGATCAATGTGACGACGCAGTCGGGGCAGGGCGTGACCACGCCGCATGGAGCGGTGACGATGTCATACGGGACGTTTGGCACAACGAATGTGGGATTCAACGTGGCGTATGGCGGGAAGAATTGGGGGAACTTTATTTCGGCGAGCGGATTGGATACGGGACGATTCCTTGATCCGCCGGAATTTTCGGTGATGCACGACCGAGGGAACGAAGCGAACATTTTTGACCGCGTGGATTTTCAGATCTCGAATAAAGATTCCATTCATCTTGACCTCGGCTACACGCGGTCGTGGTTCCAGACGCCAAATACTTTCGATGGCCAGTACGCATCGCCGTGGAGCGGGTTGGACGGCGTGCTTCCGGCGGTGGAGAACTACGGCGGAGTCGGTCCGGATGGACAGGTGGTAGGGCCGACGGATCAGCGCTCGAAGATTGGGACGTTTAATATTTCGCCGTCGTGGACGCGGGTGGTCAACAACAACACGGTGTGGACAACGGGCGTGTGGGTGCGGCGCGACGAGTATAACTACTATCCGAGTAACGATCCGTTTGCCGACCTTGGCCCGCCGAGTTTGCAGCGGGAGAGCGTGGGGCAGGAACGAAGTCTGTCAAATGCCGGGGTGAGGTCGTCTGTGTCATATGTGAAGGGGGGGCATACGGTGAAGGCGGGGGTTACTTATGGGCAAACATTCTTGAATGAGAATGACCGGATTGGGATTGTGGATCCGGCCTATAACGCGCCGTGCCTTACGCTGGATGCGGGGACGGGCGCTTATGTTGCAGTGCCGGGATTTACGAGTCCTTCGCAGTGTGTGGGGGCGAATGTGCCGAATGTGGCGGCGAATGCAAGTGCTCCAAATTCAGCGATTTATCCTCTGTTCAATGCGACGCTGCTGCCCTATGACTTGACGCGCGGCGGGGCGCGGTATCTGTTTACGGGACATACGGATGTCAAGGAACTTGGGATGTACGTGGAAGACACGATTGCGAAGGGGAACTGGAACCTGAATCTGGGGCTGCGGGGAGACGTTTACAACGGCCTGACGACGGCGAGCCAGGCGCAGCCGCGGATTGGGATCGCTTACAACATTAAGCCGTCAAGTACTGTGTTGCGAGTATCTTACGCGCGGACTCTGGAGACGCCTTTCAATGAAAACCTGGTGCTTTCGAGCGCGGGGTGCGCGAATGCGGTGCTGAATCCGCTGCTGGCGTGCTCGGCGCCGGTGGCGAACCCGCTTAGCCCAGGGTTTCGAAATGAGTTCCACGCCGGGCTCGAGCAGGCGTTTGGAAAGTACCTGGTTTTTACGGGCGAGTACATCTGGAAGTACACACATAACGGGTTTGATTTCAGCGTGTTGGGAGATACGCCGATTACGTTTCCGATCGAGTGGCACAACTCGAAGATTCCGGGATATGCGGGGCGGGTGAGCATGCCGAATTATCGCGGATTTTCGGCGCTGTTCGTGTTTTCGAGCGTGGCGGCGCGGTACTTTACGCCGCAGATCGGGGGAGCGGGGGCGACGGTTACGACGGCGCAGGGGCTGCCCTTCCGGATCGATCATGACGAGCGGTTCAATGACACGTTACACCTGCAATATCAACCATTTAAGCGCGGCCCGTGGATCAGTTGGAACTGGCGGTATGACAGCGGATTGGTGGCGGGCGCGGCACCCTGTTACGGAGTGAATCCGGGGAACGATTGCCCGCAATCGACGCTGTTGAACGGACAGCCGGCGGTGCTGATGCAGGATGCGCTGGGGAATCCGTTGAGCGCGGATTTGGAGTTTGAGGCCGGTCTGGCGTGCAATGGGGTGCGGGCGACGCCGACGCAGGCGCTGCCGGCGGCGTGTCCGGTGGGGCAGTTTACCTCGAATCTGCTGCAGATTCCGGCGGCGAACACGGAGAACGACGACCACAAACCCCCGCGGGTTCAACAACGTAGCGTGTTTGACCTGGCGATTGGGCATGACAATTTATTTCATGGGGACCGGTATAAGTGGAGCGCGCAGGTGGCGGCGGTGAACCTAACGAACAACTATGCGCTTTATAACTTTTTGTCGACGTTCAGCGGGACACATTATGTGACGCCGCGGGCGGTGACGGGGGAGATCGGGTTTCACTTTTAGGGGGTGGGGCAGGAGTTAACTATTTAGTTATTGAATCATTTAATCATTTAGTCATTGGGGCGGCGATTGCTGGGTCCTCGCTGGCCCCCTTTTGTTTACTTTAACGTTAATAGATGAGGGGCTTGTTTTTTTACTATTTAAATAGCACTTGAGGGTGGCATTTTGTGATATGGAAATCTCAGCTTCGAGCTTCGAGCTTCGAGCTAAAAGCGAGCTCGCCCACTCAAGCCAAAACCGAGCTTGGGTGGGGCCTCCACCCTTCAGATCCGGTCGTCCGTTTCGGGAGCAGCCTTGGGGGCGGTCCGCAGAAACTTCATCAACCCGGCCCCGGTGGCCTTCCCGGCGCGCTTCTTGAAGAAGTCAGCCGCAGTTTCTACCACTCCCACTTTCTCAGCCACCGCGACCGCNNCCGTTGCGCGGCTTTCTTGATGGAAAGCGGAAGTTTCAACGGATAAGTAGCTTTGCTCATGCTTTCACCTTCTTCAGCAAATCTCCCGGCCGCAACACGGAAATTCTAAAGCGTTCCCCGGCCTCGGCGAGGTCTTTAATGTATAGGATATGTACAGATAAAAGTGCGGCTCACCCCAGACCTGTCGTCTCGATCAGAGTGGAGAGCGACTTTGCGTTTTCAGATTCGCCCCCCGCAGGCGAGAGCAGTGGAACCCACCCTAGCGCAGACGAGGATTTCGTTTTCGGCGCGGGTGGCGTGAAAGGCAAAGCCCATCGTGCAATCAGTCTGCTGCCCACCCTTCGCAAAGTGCGCGAAGGATGGGGCACCCCCAGTGGAAAGCCTCCTGGCGCGATAGCAACGGCAAGACCAACACCAACTTCAACATCAACAGCAACACCAACTGCAACGTCAACAACAACACCAACTTCAACATCAACAGCAACCCCAACTGCAACACCAGCAGCAACTGCCTAAGCGGCTCACTTTTGAGTTCTTGGTAACTGGTCTGGGAGATTAGTTAGGGTTAGGGCTAGGGTGGCCATGGCTGCCGTGTTTTCTTGTAACTCTTTGGGGTCGACCTTATCTAGCGTGTCGGCGGGGCTGTGGTGGTAGTCGAAATAGTGGCGGCCATCCTGGATTATTCCTATGCCGGGGATGCCGGCTTTTACTAGGGGGTCGATGTCGGAGCCGGGACTTTCTGGGACGTTGTAGAAGAGGGTTGTGCCGATGGGGCGGAGGATGTCGGCTAGGGGGCGGAGAGTCGACTGGGCTTCGGGGGACATTTTTAGAGAGAAGCCTAGCGGGTGGGCGGCGCCGGCGTCGGACTCGATGGCGGCGATGTGGTTGGGGAGTTCGGCGGCGTGCTGTTTGGCGTAGGTTTTGTTGCCGCCGCCACCGTTTTCTTCGTCCATCCAGGCGATGACGCGAAGAGTGCGGCGCGGGCGGAGGTGGAGTTGCTGGAAGAGTTGGGCGGTGGCCATGGAGATGGCGACGCCGGCGCCGTCGTCGATGGCGCCACGGCCGAGGTCCCAGGAATCGAGATGGCCGCTGACGATGACGATTTGGTCGGGATGCTCGGAGCCTTTGAGATCGGCGACTACGTTGTAGCCGGTGGTTTCAGGGAGAGATTGCGGGGTGAGCGTGAGATGGAGGCGGACGGGACCCTGGGCGGCGAGGTGGTCGATGAGGTCGGCGTCTTCGGCGGCGAGGGCGGCGTCGGGGATGCCGGCGGGGGCGCTGTAGCCGGTATGGGGGAGACGGAAGTTTGCGCCTCCGACGGAGCGGATTAGGGAGGCGGCGGCGCCGAGAGCGGCGGCGGCTTTGGCTCCGCGGCTGCGGTAGACGACGGCCTGGCCGTAGGCTTCGAAGGCGGAGCCGGCGAGGGCCATGCGCTCGTCGTAGGGAACGTTGTAGAGAACGATTTTGCCGGCGACTTTTTCGCGGGGGAGCGCGGCGAGATCGTCGAAGCTGTGGACGACGATGACGTCGGCGGTGAGGCCGTCGGGCGCGGTGGCGGAACTGCCGCTGAGGGCGCAGAGGACGATGCGCTGCGTGGAGTTGGGGCCTTGGCCGGGGTAGGAGACTAGCTCGGCTTTTTCTTCTCCGCGAACGAAGTGGGAGACCTGGGCGGGCTCGAGGTGAACGTCGAGGCCAAGGCGGCGGAGTTCGGCGGCAACGTATTCGGAGGCGGCCTGGGCGGCGGCGGAACCGGCGGGACGGGGGCCGATATTTTCGGTGAGGTGGGAGAGTTGCTGGTAGGCGTAGTCGCTGGCGAGCGCGGCGTCGCGGAGGGACGTGAGTTGGGCGCGGAGATCGGGGGAAAATTGCGGGGCGGCGGTGGGAGTGGCGTCGGGAAATTTTGTGGGCGGGGATTGGGCGGCGGCTGCTGCTGCGAGAAGGAGTGCGGCGATCAGTTTCAGGAGAGATTCCCCGCTGGGCGATTTCATTTGGGTAATTCTAATGCGGGCGGGCGATTCGTGGGGAAGTCGGAGCGGCGGCGGTTGGGAGTTTGCAGAAAAAGATTTTAACCGCAGAGTTCGCAGAGAGAACCCGCGGAGGGCGCAGAGAAAATTTGCGGAGGGGAAACCTACTTGAGTGGGGGTGGGGGGTATTCGGGGAGGCTTTGTTTTGTCGACTGGGCGGGCTTGATTTGGAGTTCGTCGAAGAGGAGGGCGGGGCTCGAGATGCTGTGGGGGACGGGCTCTAAGTGATTTTCGATGAAGGGGGCGGTGCCGGCGGCGATGAGATTGCCGCGGAGAGCGCGCTCGTCGAGATCGCCGAAGACGGCGCCGCGGATGAGTTCCTGGCGCGCGTCTGGTTCCTGGTGTGAATCTGGTTCCTGATGACCGTCTTTGGTGTAGATGCGGTACATGAGGCGGGGCTCGAGGTGCGGGCCCAGGGTTTCGACGTAGATGGCGTAGGGGAGGCCGCGCTGGCGGGCGAGATCGAGCAATTGTTTTTTCAGGTCGGCGTCGGGTTGGGGATTGGTGGATTGGAGGATGAGGTTGCCGGGGCGCGGCTCGGGCGCGCCGGTGGCGGTGGCGCGGCCGTGTCCGTTGGAAGTGGGAAAGTCGCGGATGGGTGCGCGGCCGATGAGGTAGGAGATGAGCTGACCTTTTTCGACGAGGGGAACGCGGACGGCTTTGACGCCTTCGTCATCGAGCGAGTAGTTGCCGAAGAGGGGCTGACCGGCTAACTCGTCAAGGGAGGGATCGTCGGTAAGGTCGATGAAATCGGGGAGGACGCGGGTTTTGTAGCTGGAGGACCAGCGGCCGGTGGTGCGGGCGTTTTCGCGGAGCTTGGGTTTTTTGCCGAGGATGTTGGGAGCGATGAGTTCGGCGACAACGGAGGCGGCGGCGTCGTTCGAGAACAGGACCGGGCCGCGATATTCCTCGGCGACGACGGGTGCGTCGCGGAGAAACTTGAGGGTTCGGAGGAGACGAGCGGAGGTTTGGAGAAATTGCTCGCGGGTGGGGAGGGTGGATAAGTCTTTGGCCTCGTCTTCGTGGGAGCGCTGGAGGCGCATGCCGTCGGCGGCCTGGGTGGAACCAGAGACGGCAATGGCGTAGCGGGCGCTGCCGTAGCGGGCAATGGTGCCTTCGGAGTTGACGAAATAATGGTTGACGGCTTCGAAGCGGAGGGAGGATTCGAAGTGCTCGAGTTGGGGATCGGAACGATAGAGAGCGGAAGAATCTTCGAGAAGCTGGAGCCAGGGAGCGAAGTCGGTGTCGGGGAGATGGACGAGCGGATCGATTTGGACGACAGGAGTGGCGGGGGCGAAGTCGTCGACGGGGGTGTCGACTTTGAGTTGTTTGAGGGCGGACTGCTTGGCGGAGAGAGCTTCGCCGGCGGCTTTGTAGGCGCGATCGGTGGCGAGCCAGATACGGTGGCGGATGGCGAAGATGTCGTCGTCGAGGGGGGCGAGATCGACGGTGCCTTCGCCGGTGCTGTAGTAGCTGTCCTGCTTGTAGTCGCCGATGCGGACGACGACGCGGAGGAAGCGACCGGTGCCGTGCTGACGGCTGCGGAGTGCGCCGAAGGTGGCAGAGGCTTCGAAGGCATCGAGGGCGGTGACGCGGTACTCGATGTAGTAGGGGGCGGGGACGTTGTCCATTTTGAGTTTGGACTTGGAGCGGGCCATTTCTAGTTGGAGGGCGCGGAGGAGGGGGTCGGGTTGGGCGGCGGGGGCGGTTTCGGTTGCGTTCGACTTTTCGGCCGTGCCGGCAGCGCGGACAGGAGTGTCCGCGCCACACAGGATCAGGGCTAACAGGATTGCGAAGGCGGAGAGGTTGATTTGGCGCAGGCGAAAAGCTTTTAACCGCAGAGTGTGCCGAGAAAAACCGCGGAGTGCGCCGAGACAAACCAAAGGCCTGAGAAGCGCCGGACTTTTTTTCGTTGCGGTGCGCGTCGTTTTGGTGCGGGTCATTGCGGTGTTAGTCATTGGGCACCGCCTTTTTCGGCGTTATCGCTTTTTTCGTCGAGGGGGGGCGGGGGGAGAATTGGAGGCCGGGTGTCGCCGTACTTACGTTTTTGTACTTCTACATCGCTGAAGAGAATCATGGGGGAGGCGGCGGAAACGGGAATGCTACCCGATTCCGCGCCGCAGATTCCGTTGAAGACGCTTGGAGTGTCGCCGGTGGCTTCGATGTGGTTTAAGACGGTGAGCGGGGTGCCGACGATATCGACGCCGCGGACAAGTTCGTCGGGGCGGCCGTCGGGGTAGACGCGCCAGACCATGACGGGCACAACCTGAAAAGCTTGCGGAGCGGCGCGGGTGGTGAGGGTGAATCCGCCCTGGATGTCTTCGAAGAAGAGGCCGTAGGGCTTACCCTGCTTTTTGATTTCGTCGATGAAGCGGGCGCGCAATTCGGCGTCGGGCACGGTTTTTGACGAGGTGACGATGAGATTGCCCTGGCGGCCGACGGGCATTTTGCCTGCTTGCGCGCGGCCATGTCCGTTGGAACTGGCGAAATTTTTGATGGGCATGCGACCCATGAGGAAATTTTTGAGGACACCGTCTTTGACGACTTCGACGCGCTCGGCGGGAATGCCTTCGTCGTCGTAGCGGTAGAAGCCGGAGAGATCGACGCCGGCGAGAGTGCGGAGGGTGGGATCGTCGGTGACGGAGAGGAAGTCGGGGAGAATTTTTTCGTCGATCTTTTTGGTGAAGGTCTGGCCTTCTTCGCGACCGCGCTGGCGCTGGCCTTCGATGCGATGGCCGAGGACTTCGTGAAAAAAGACGGCGGCGGCGCGGCCGGAGAGCAGGGCGGGGCCGCTGTAAGGCTCGGCGAGTGGGGCGGCGCGGAGGGCGTTGAGGTCGTGGGCGATGCTGGCGACGGCGGCGTCGACTTCGGCCTGGGAAGGGAGCTTGGAGGGATCGGAGTACTGAAAGGTTTCGGCGCGCTCGAGCATCATGCCATCGTCGGCGAGGACCTGGCCTTCGATAAGGACGCGGAAGATGGCGTCGGCGGTGACGACGTTTGTGCCTTCGGTGGAGACGAGATAACTGCGACCGGTGGCGGCGGAGAGATAGACGAGAGATTCCTGAATCTGGTAGCGGCGAAAGGCGGCGGAGTAGCGGCGGGCGAGATCTTCCCAAGCCTTCTGGTCGGGGAGGGCGGCGGGAGTGGACTTCTCGACATACGAGGAAGGCTTTTCGATGGAGAAGTCGGGGGACTCGTCTTCATCTTTGGCGCGGACGGCAGTTTTGGTTTTGACGTTGGTATAGGCCTTGCTGGCCTTGCGGTACTCCTCGTAGGTGAGACGCCAGAGAGTGCGGGCGATGGCGTCGGGTGAGTCGTCGATGGGAAGGGCGCCGGTGGTGATGGCAGAGGCGCGTTCGCGGTCGTGGGTGTTATCGAATTCGGGCTTGCCGATGCGCATGCTGACGTCGGCGACGCGGCGGCGCTCGCGGGTGGAGGTGAGGACGCCGCCTTCGGAAGCCATGACGACCATGGAGTCTTCGTCGGAGATGCTGTAGCTGGTGAAGTAGGGAGCGGGATCGAGTTTGGAGAGTTCGGCCTGGCCGCGATGGAGCTCGTTCTGGATGGTGGAGAGGAGCAGGGTGTCGGTGGGATCGGCGGCGGGGGCGGATTTCGCTTCTTTCTTGGCGGGGCTTTTGGCAGAGGCGGCGTGGGCGGGGACGGGAGAGAATGCAGGGGCGAGAGCAAGCAGAAGGGCGGCGAGCGGGACGAGGAGAGCGGGGACGGGCGTGGGGGAATTCATTTTGGTAGTCGGAGAAGTTTCGAGTGTACAGGAGTGCGGGGAGCAAAAAAAAGCGGCCCCTCGTGGGGCCACCCTTTTTAAAGAGGCAAATTGGCGGGAATCAGAGGGTAGAGAGTTGGGCGCCGCTTCCGGGGAAGAAACGAACGGTGAGAGGTGGAGAAATTTGAATGGTGTGTTTCAAAGGTTGCGGCCTCTTCGCTACAGGAGGAGAGAGCATTTGCGGAACCAAAATGGCAAGGGCGGGACGGAAATGGGGAGGGGTTGGGGAAGCCCCGAGCTGTCAGTAAGTTAAGTTGGGTTGGAGGGGCGCGGCGGGCGCGGGGCGCGGGTTTTGGAAGGGGAAGGCGATGCAGAATGGTGCACATTGATTGAAGAGCTGGGATTGAAGAGCTGGGATTGAAGTGCTGGGATTGAAGTGCTGGGTGGAAGTGAGGGATGAAGTGTGGGGGCGGGGGAAAGGGGTGGTTGATGGAGGAGGGCAGCGCGGGGGTTTTAAAGCCGGGAGGGGCGACTGCCGATGAAAGTTTTGACAGCCGGAACGAGCGGCGGGTGATTTCGCGGCTGGACTCGGAAGGGCGCATGGTGGTGATGCAATGAGGAAGTTCGGGTGCTGATTGTCGACGACTCGTCGGTGATGCGCAAGATTGTGCAACGGTCGATACGCCAGGCGGGCATTGAAGTGGAGACCGTGCTGGAGGCGGGGAACGGGGCGGAGGCGCTGATGGTGATCGGGAAAGAGCCGGTGGATCTGGTCCTGTGCGACATCAACATGCCGGTGATGGACGGGCTGGAATTTGTGAAGACGCTGGCGACGATGGAGACGGGCAAAAAGATTCCGGTGGTGATGATCACGACGGAGGGCAGCGAGAGCCACGTGGTGGAGGCGCTCTCGGCGGGGGCGAAGGGTTATATTCGCAAGCCGTTCACACCCGATCAGGTGAAAGAGCACGTATTGCCGGTGGTGGGGAAAATCTCATGAGCACGGATACGACATTGATCGCGCGCTCGCGCGAAGAGACCTGGCTGCCGATCCTGGAACTGGCGACCGAGGAAGTATTCGAGATCATGGTGGGGACGCGAGTAAAGCCGATGGAAAAGACGGAAAGCGCGGGCGCGGGATTCACGGCGATGGTGGGGCTGGCGGGGGCGCTGTGCGGGATCCTGACGTTTTCGTGCGACGGAAAGACGGCGCGGGAAGTGGCGAAGAGCATGCTCGGGGCAGAGATTGCGGACTCTGAGGAGCAGGTATCGGATGCGCTGGGCGAGATCTGCAACATGATTGCGGGAAATTTCAAGAACAAGCTGTCGACGGCGGGGAAATCGTGTCTGTTGAGCGTGCCAACGGTGATTAAGGGAGAGGAATACAGCTTCCGGGCGCTGGCGGATGGGGAGATGCTGGAGACGGTGATGGAGTTTAAGGGAGCACCGCTGTTTGTGTCGCTGCAACTGCACAGTTGAGGCGAAGCGATAGCGACTGAAACCGGCACCTTTTGCCGGAGGACAACGCGATATGTGCGGCAACCATTACCGGGCCGCGCGTTCCTGAGAACATTGCAATTCTTGCCTGGCTGGCCCCGGCTGTAACGCGATGGTTTTGGGGCACTTGAGAATTTCCTAATCTTTTTGACTTGGTCACGCGCTTGCACTCCACATCTCCCTCAAGGAGGCCCAGTGGACAGTGGATTCTATGCGGCGTGCGCGGGATTGCGGGCGCAGACCCAGGCGCTGGAAGTCGAGGCGCACAATCTGGCAAACGTGAATACGGCAGGGTTTCGGGGGGAGAAAACCACCTTCCAGTCGACGCTGGCGCTGGCGCATCCGCGGGCGCCGAATGCGGTCAACCTGGCGACGAATAATTACGGGGTGCTTGAAGGGACGCACCTGGACCTGAGCACGGGGAGTTTGAAAAGCACGGGGAATGCGCTGGACATGGCGATTGAAGGCAGCGGCTTTTTTGCGGTGGAGACGTCGCAAGGAGTGCGCTATACGCGGAACGGGAGCTTCCAGGTGTCGAGTGCGGGCGAACTGGTGACGGCGGCGGGAGACCGGGTGCAGGGAGTGCAGGTGGTGCAGGGGAAATCGAGAAAGATTCTGGTGCCGGCGGGGGAGCCGACGGTAAGCCCGGACGGCACGGTGTCAGTGAACGGGGCGGTGGCGGGGCAGATCCGGCTGGTGGATTTTCCAGCGGGGACGGCTTTGAAGACGGAGGGCGGCTCGCTGCTGTCGGCTCCGGCAGCGAGCGAGCAGGCGGCGCCGGGGGCGACGCTCTTGCCGGCCACGCTCGAATCTTCGAACGTGAATCCGATTACGGAGGTGGTAAAGCTGATCGGAGTGCAGCGCGAGGCGGAAATGCTGGGACGGGCCATGAGTTTATTTGACAGCGAGTTCAACCACATTGCGGCGAGCGAGCTGGGGAAAGTGTAGCGGGGTTTCGGAAAGTGCGGGCGAATTGAAATTGAAATTTCGGCGATGTGAAATTCGGGGTGCTGTGAAATTTCGGTGAGACGAGGAGAAGGAAATGTTTCGAGCGCTATATACGGGAGCGAGCGGCATGCAGGCGCAGCAGACGAATCTGGACACGATCGCGAATAACCTGTCGAACTCGAGCACGACCGGGTTTCGCAGCAGCCGCATGCAGTTTCAGGATTTGATTTACCAGAACGTGATCATGCCGGGAGCGGCCGCGTCGCAGCAGACGACGGTGGCAGCGGGCTTGCAGATCGGGCTCGGAACGCGGTCGGCGGCGTCGGAGGTATTGCAGACGCAGGGCGACCTGACGGCGACGGGAAACCAGCTGGATATCGCGATTGAAGGCTCGGGATTTTTTCAGGTGCTGCTGCCGTCGGGGGAAACGGCGTACACGCGGGCGGGCAGCTTTCACACCGACGCGCAGGGCAACGTAGTGACCGCGAACGGCAACCCGCTGCAGCCGGCGATCACGATTCCGCAGAACGCGACGACGGTGACGATCGCCTCGGATGGAACGGTTTCGGTGACGGTGCCGGGGCAGACGGCGGCGCAGACGGTGGGAAACCTTCAGCTGGCGCAGTTTCCGAACGCCGGCGGGCTGAGCGCGGCGGGGGGAAACATTTTCATGCCGACGACGGCCTCGGGCGACGCGGTGGTCGGAACGCCGGGCGGGTCGGACGGTTTGGGGGCGGTCGAGCAGGGGTACCTGGAGCAGTCGAATGTGAGCGTAGTGGACGAGTTCATCAACATGATCGTGGCGCAGCGCTCGTATGAGGCCAGCTCGCGTGTGGTGCAGGCGGCGGACCAGATGTTTCAGCTGATTAACAATTTGGGGAAATAGAGTGAAGTCAGAAGTCAGAAGTAAGAAGTAAGAAGTAAGACGTAAGACGTTAGACGTTAGAAGTTAGAAGTAAGAAATCAGAAATTGGAAACCGGTTATGAAGCGTATCGCCGCCGTCGTGATTGCCGTGGGCTCGGGCGCGCTGCTGGCCGCGGGCCTGCTCGCGTATGGCGCGGAGGAAGTGGGACGGGGTCCGGGGCGCGATTTGGGACAGGGTACGGAGCTGGGTTCGAGACAGGGTTCGGCAAGAGGGTGGTCTCTGGTGACGGCGGCGGAGGTGGGGCAGGCGATCGCGAGCGAACTGCGGGCGCGCGGCTATCGGGAAGAGGAACTGCCGGGTGCGGCAGAAATCGAACTACCGGACCGGGTGCCGGCGCGGGCGGGGCGGCGGCTGCATGCGGCGTCGGTGTGCTGGGACGTGGAGGCGGACCAGGCGCGGGTGCGGCTCGAATGCGGGCGGGGCGACTGCGTGCCGTTTTTCGCGTATGTGCGGGTGGGGCAACGGGCGAAAGCGGCGTCATGCCAGATGGAAGCGGGGCGGCGGGGCATGACGGCAGGAGGGATGACGACGGGAGCGGCGGCGGGAGCGAGGAACACTTCGGGGACCGCGGTGCGGGCGGGGGAGCGGGCAACGGCGGTGCTGGCAGGCGGCGGCCTGCGCATGACGGCGCCGGTGATTTGCCTGGAGCAGGGCGGGCCGGGCGAGATCATCCGGGTGCGGGGCGGGGAAGGAAAAGTCTTTCGGGCGCGGGTACGGGCGCGGGGAACGGGCGAGGCGCTGGTGGAGGCGCTGCCGGAATGACGGGAACAACGCAAAGAACGAGGGAAAGAACTAGGGAAAGAACCAGGGAAAGAAGCGTCACCGATGCGACGGGCGGAAGGGTGAAGCGGCGGCCGGGAGCCGCGAGCGTCGTCGTATGCGGCGTCGCGCTGGGGCTCGCGTTTGGGCTGGCGGCGGGCGGCCTGGGGACGACGAAGGCCTGGGCGACAAAGGTCTCGCGAAAAGAGACGAAGGCGAAAAACAGCCTGGCGCAATATGTGGCGCGCGAGGGCGGCGCCCTGCCGACGGCGGCCGTGACGGCCGGGAGCTGCTGGGTGGATTCGGGACGGATGGCCTCGCTCGGGTCGGATTACAAGGCGGCGGCGGTGGGGGATGTGGTCACGATTGTGGTGGCGCACAATTTGACCTCGTCGAATGCGGGCGACGTATCGACGGCGCGCACCTTCAGTGCGAGTTCGGGGGTGGATTCGCTGCCGGGAAAACTGAAGGTGGGCGGCGCGGCTACGTTGCTCGGACTGCATTCGGCCGAAACCCTGGCGGGCAAAGGAGCGGCGGACTCGTCCTCGTCGTTGACGACGACGCTGGCGGGGCGGGTGGTGGCGGTGCTCGGGAACCAGAACCTGGTGGTCGAAGCCGAGCGCGTGATCAACATGAACAACGAAAAGCAGACGATTACCTTGCGCGGGGTGGTGCGGCCGGGCGACGTGGGGCCGGACAATACGGTGGCCTCGGATGCGATCGGAGATCTGGAGCTGGAGATCAAGGGCAAGGGGGTCATCTCCGAGGGCGTGCGGCCGCCGCATCCGCTGCTGCGGGCGATTTTGCGGATTCTGAATTTTTAGGAACGGGCGGCGGGCGGGACGAGAGTGATGGAAGAAGCGATGGCAGCGTCGAGGAAAGTCGGAAGAGCGGCGGTCATCGTTGTCGGGAGCGTCCTGCCGAGCGTCCTGCTGGTCGTCCTGCTGAACGTCCTGCTGAATGCGGCGCCGGCTCTCGGGGCAAGCGATCGGCTGGCGGTAAAGATCGGGGACCTGACGACGGTCGAAGGAGTGCGGGACAACGCGCTGATCGGATATGGGTTGGTGGTGGGACTGACGCGCACGGGCGACAGCCAGCAAACGATTTTTACGACGCAGACCCTGGCCAACATCATGCAGCGCATGGGGGCGCAGATTCCTCCGGCCACGGCGCGGGTGAATAATGTGGCGGCGGTATTTGTGACGGCGAACCTGCCGCCGTTCGCGCGGCCGGGGACGGTGGTGGATGTGACGGTGTCGTCGATTGGCGACGCGAAAAGCATCGAGGGCGGGCTGCTCTTATTGACTCCACTGTACGGCGCGGACGGAAAAGTGTATGCCTCGGCGCAGGGGCCGGTGGCGGTGGGGGGCTTTGCCGCCGGGGGCGCGGGCGCGTCGAAACAGATGAACCATCCGACGATTGGACGCGTGCCTTCCGGGGGACACATCGAACACAGCCTGGCCGCGTTCGACTTCAACCAGCTGACGCCCGTGTCGCTGCTGTTGCGGGAGGCGGATTATTCGACCGCGAAGCAGATTGCGGACACCATCAACCGGGAGTTCGGGCGCGAGGTCGCGATGGCGCGCGATGGCGGACGGGTGGATGTGAATCCGGATGGCACGGGGCTGAAGAATCTGACGGAAATTCTGGCGAAAGTGGAGAACCTGACCATCGTGGCGCACTACCGCGCCCGGGTGGTGGTGAACGAGCGCACGGGAACGGTGGTGATGGGCAAGGACGTGCGCCTCGGCCCGGTGTCGGTGTTGCACGGCGGGTTTTCGGTGGAAATCCAGACGACGTATACGGTCTCGCAACCGAATCCGCTCTCCGGGGGCACGACCGAGGTGGTGCCGCAAACCGAGGTGCAGGCCAAGGACAGCCCGGCCAAAAGACTGGAGATCACGGAAGGCGCAAGCATCGAGGAATTGGTCGGCGGACTGCAACGGATGGGGGCAAGCGCGCGCGACGTGATCTCGATTTTGCAGGCCATCAAGGCGGCGGGCGCGCTCGATGCGGACCTGGAAGTGATTTGAAGCTGGATTTGCGGAAAGCTGGGTTGGCGGAAAAGCTGGATTGGCGGAAAAGCTGGATTGGCGGAAAAAAGAGGGACAGGGATGAGTTTGCCGGCCATGGGCCTAATGACGACGGAGGGAATGACGACGGGGGGAATCACGACGGGCGCGCCGCCGCCGGGCAAGACGGCGAAGGCCGCCGAGGAGTTTGAGAGCGTGCTCTTGACCTCGCTATTCGATTCATTGCAGAAGAGTTTTGCCTTCGATCCCAAGGACGAGACGCCGGGGGCGGCGGATTACCGGCTGATGGGGACGCGGGCCATGGCGGAGGCGGTGGCGGCGGGAGGCGGGATTGGGATTGCGAAGCTGATCGTCAAGCATCTCGATCCATCTCATGTGGATCCGGCCCATTTAAATCCGGCCCATTTAAATCCCGCTCATATAACCCCGGCCCATTTGCCTGCGGCCCCGGCGACTGCACCAAAGGAGGGGGACGGAGGGTGAAGTGGAGAGTGAACGGGAGAGTGGGGAATGGGGCTAAAGTTCTCCGCTTCCCCGCCGATATAGATTTTAGCGGCGGTACGTCCGGCGAATGAGCCAGGACGAACGGCAGCGGCGAACGGGCCGGGGGAAACGGCCGCGGATGAGCCGGAGCACATGAACTTTTTCTAAGCATTGGCCGATCCAGACAGGTAGGAGAGCTGGAACGGCGGCAGGATGGGAGCTTTCTATGAGAATTGACCTTACGACTCTTGGACTACAGCAGGCGGAGAATACGAAAACGGCGCGGACGGCGAATCGAGCGGCGGGAGCGAACGCGGAGACGGGCAGCGCGGCGGGCGCGGAGAGCGGGGACCGGGCGCAGTTTTCGTTCGATCAAGGGAAGATGGAGTCGCTGGTGGCGGCGGCGCTGGGGGCGCCCGAGGTGCGGCAGGCGAAGGTCGAGTCGCTGGCGGCGGCGGTTGCGGGCGGGCAGTATGCGGTGGACGCCGGGAAGGTGGCGGGAGCGATGGCGGCCGAGTACGGCGCCGGGGCGGGCGCGGGGTAACCGTTTGAGGCAAACGTTTTGAGGTAAACGTTTTGAGGTAAACGATGGATCCGCTGATCGGCAATGGGATCGATCCCGGATTGCTGCGCATCGTCGAGAAGCGCGGCCAGGAGCGGGACCGGGAAGTGCAGCGGAGACGTGTGCCTGCGCCGGCCCCGGAAGCGGAACCGGAACCGGAACGGGAAGCGGAACAGGAAGAACCGCAGGAACAGGGCGGGGATGCGGATCCGGAGACTCCCAAGCACAAGCTGGACGATTTGGCGTGAGAAGAGAGAAGTAAGAAGTAAGAAGTAAGAAGTAAGAAATCAGAAGTTACAGGTTAGAAAGCGGCACCGATGACATCGCTCGAAAACTCGCTTCCGGCGCTGGCAACTCTATTGGAGAGTCGGCTGGCGATCGTGGGCCTGCTGGCGGCCAGTCTGGAGGCAAGCCAGCCGGCACTGTTGCGAAAGGATGTGGAGTCGATTGCGCGGGGGGCGGCGCATCAAGCCGAACTGTGCCGGCAATGGAGCCTGCTGGAAGCGGAATTGCGGGCGGAAGCGGAGCGGCGGCGGGGGCTGCTGCCAGCCGCGCATGAGAACTTTTCCGGCGAATCTTCGGCGCGGCTGGACGAGGAGTGGCGGGCGCTCGGGACGCGCATTCGGTATTTGACGCGGGTGCACTATTCGCTGTTGCGGCACATGGAGCGGAGTCTGGGGATTCTGAAGCGGGTGGTGGACAGTTGCGCGGCGACCTACAGCGCTCCGAGTTACAGCGCTCCGAGTTACGGCGCCCAAAGCTGCGGCGCCCCCCGCTACGGCGCGCCGGGCAGTGCGGGCGCGGGCCCGCGGATGCGGGCGGGAGAATAAACATGGCCGGCTTATTCGGAACCTTGTCGATTGCGTTGAGCGGGCTGGGGGTAAGCCAGCAGGAGCTGGCGACGAGTTCGAACAACGTGGCCAACGCGAACACGCCGGGCTATACGCGGGAGGTAGCGGAAGTGGCGGCGGGCGCGCCGGTGACGCTCGGCTCGTTCAACGAGGGCACGGGCGTGGTCTTGCAGAAGATCGAGAGCCTGCGGGACCCGCTGATGGAAATCCAGTTAAACCAGGAGACGCAGCAGAACAGCAGCCTGAACACGCAGCTCGAGCAGTTGCAGCAGATGCAGACGCAGTTTTCGAGTTCGACCTCGGGCATTGGCGCGGATATCAGCAACTTCTTCAACAGCCTGAGCCAGCTTTCGCCGGATCCGTCGAGCATCGAACTGCGGCAGGCAGTGCTGACGGCGGCGGGCAATCTGGCGGCGGACTTCAACTCGGCGGCGAACAGCCTGGGGACGCAGAAGAGCGATCTGAACCTGACGGTGCAGCAATCGGTGGGGGCGGTAAACACACTGACGTCGGAGATTGCGGGGGTAGACCAGCAGATTTCGAGCCTGGAGAACGCCAACCAGGACGCGACGACGCTGGTGGACCAGCAAACCAGCCTGATCCGGCAACTCTCGGCGCTGGTAGACGTGCAAGTCGTGCAGACGGGACAGGGCGGAATTGAGCTGGCGACCTCGAATGGGACGACGCTGGTATCGGGGGGGCAGAGTTTTGCGCTGACGACGGCGACGGGGACGGACGGCAACACCGACATCCTGGCGGGAACGACGGACATAACCGGCACGCTGACGGGGGGAAGCCTGGCGGGCACGATTCAGATTCGGGATCAGGAAATTCCGGGCGTGCTCAGCCAGCTGGACCAACTGGCGGCGGGATTTTCGAACGCCATCAACACGGCGAACGGGCTGGGCTACATCCTCAGCGATAGCATTCCCCCGACGCTCGGCGGCAACATCTTCACCACTCCGCCGGCGGGCGGCACGGGGGCGGCGGCGGCGATGCAGGTTGCGATCACGGATCCGACGCTGATTGCCGCGAGTTTGGACGGTTCGGAGGGGAGCAACGGCAATCTGGCCAATTTGTCGGCGGTGGCGACGACGGCGGTGGCGGGAAACCAGACGCCGATCGATGCCTATTCCGACCTGGTGTTCCAGGTGGGGAGCCAGACCTCAAACACGTCAGCCGACGTGGACGGCTCGACGCAGATTCTGCAACAACTGCAGGACGAGCGGGGCAGCATCTCGGGGGTTTCGCTGGACGAGGAAGCGGCCAACGTGGTGCAGTTTCAGACCGCGTACCAGGCGTCGGCGCGCGTGATCTCGACGATCGACTCCATGCTCGCAGATGCCGTCAATCTTGGCATCGACACGGCGGTGCAATAGAGCCGAGGGTTTTCCAGGAGGTGAATCCGCCATGCGTGTCAATCCCTATCCCATGCCCGATCTGCTGGCGGCACTCAGCCAGACCGAGGCCGAGGCCGATCAGGCGGCGCTCCAGATTTCGACGGGCCGGAGCGTGAACCAACCGTCGGACAACCCGACGGCGGCGGCGCTGGAGATCGAAACGAACAACGAGTCGACCTTCGACGGCGGGTATCTGCAGGATCTGTCGACCATCAACGGGCAGCTTTCAGCGGCAAGTTCGACGCTGAGTTCGGTGCAAACGGCGCTGCAGCAGGCGCTCAGCCTGGGGATTGAAGGGGCAAACGGGACGCTTTCCGAGAGCGACCAGCAGGCCATTGTGACGGACCTGCAGGGGATCCAGAGCCAGGTGATTTCGCTGGCCAACACGTCGTACGAAGGCACCTACCTGTTCGGGGGGACGGTAACGGGAACGGCTCCGTATACGGTTGGGGGCGGCGACCCGTCGGGCGTGACCTACAACGGCAACGACGACGTGAATCAGGTCTCGGTGGGAAACGGATATCAGCTGGCGATCAACCAGCCGGGATCGCAGTTATTTTCCGCGTCGGGCAACAGCGTTTTTCTGGCGCTGAACAATCTGATTGTGGCCATGCAGTCCAATACCGGGATCGGGACGGCGGTGAATGACCTGAGTGCGGCGACGAACTATCTATCGGTGCAGAGCACGTTTTACGGCAACGCGCTGTCGCAAGTGCAATCGGAGACGACATACCTGAATGCGGCGAAACTGCAGATTGCGCAGCAGCAGAATACGCTCGTGGGGGTAGATCTGCCGACGGCGGCGAACAATCTGTCGCAGTCGCAGACCGACGAGCAGGCGGCGCTGGAGGCGATCGACAAGTTCTCGCAGAACAATCTGTTCGACTATCTGCAGTAGGCACGGGGCGGCGGGGCGGGCGAAAGCCGCGGCGGGGCGGGAAGGCGGTCAGAGCAATTTTTTTCGTTCGCGGTTCCAGACGGCAGCGGTGGCGAGGTGAGCGCGGGCGGTTTCGAGGCGGGATTTTTCGGCGACGAGGAGAACGTGGAGCGCGGGCAGGAATTTGCTGAACTGGTGCAGACGGGTGCGGAAGGCGCGGGCTTCGAGTGCGAGGGCGGCGGCGGCCTGGGGGTCGGAATGAGGATGCTGAAGAGCTTCGGCGGCGCGCTGAATGTGGGCGAGGATGGCGGAGAAATCCTGGGGTGAGAGAGCGGAGCAGCGGGTGCGTTGCGGCTGGAGATGGGCCAGGACGGATTCGAGCTCGGCATTGATCTGGCGCAGGGTAGCGAGCGGGCCGGGCAGCGTGGGCGGGAGCGGGCTGAGGGCTGGCACGGGATTCCTTTCCAGTGGGCGAGTGAGGTGTTTGTCAGGCAGTCGTTCTTGCGGCAGACTTTTTTGCGGCAGGCTGTTTTGCGGCACTTATCCCTTCCAATCGTGGTGCATGCCTACGGGGCTTGAGGCGTCGGCCGTGGGAACGGGCATGGGGGGAAGCGAGCTGGCGGGCAAGGCTTTTTCTTTTTCGATGCGCTCGACCTCGACCCAGGCGCGACGCACGGCGAGGACGTCGGTCATGAGCTGGCGGACGGCGGGGCCGGAGGGAAAGAACTGGGCCTGGACGAGATTCTGACGCAAGGAGTTGTAGAAGTTTTCGAGGGTACGAGCAACCTTGCCGCCGCGCTCAAAGTCGAGGCTGGATTGCAGGTGGCCGACCACCAGGATGGCGTGCTTGATGAGGCTGGAGCGACCGGAGACATCTTTTTGCTGGATGGCGGCGGCGATGCGGCGCAGATCCTCGACGAGCTGCTCATAAAGGCGGACGACGAGCTGGAGGGGAGATGCGCCGCGCACCGCCGCTTCGCGATAGGACTGCCTGATATCCATAGATGCCGCCTTTCAATCTAGCTGCCGCTGGTGCCAGACGTGCCTCCGTAGGCGGATGTGCCTGACGTGGGCGTGGTGTTGGTGCTGGGGGTGGTGCCGGACGTGACCGTGCTGGTACCGAGCGAGCCAAGGGCGGCGGTGACTTCCTGGAGCAGAAACGGATATTGCTCGAGATTCGAGTTGACCTGGTCGTACTGTTGGGTGAGTTGGACGGCCTGTGCCGCCAACTGGGTCTGAAAGTCGGTGATTTCGTTGCCAAGATCGTTCTGCTGATTTTGGTTGGCGGCGAGATCGGAGTTGAGAGCGCCGGTGGTGGGGCTGGTGAGAGCGGTGAGGTCAGTGGAAAAATTGTCGGCAAAGCCGGTGGAGTTGACGTTGGTAAAGAAGTTGGCCAGGGCCGAGGGATTGGAAGTGAGGGCATCGTCGAGGGTGGATGGATCGACGGTCAAAGTGCCATCGTTGTTCAGGCTGATGCCGAGGGCTCCAAGGTTGGAAAAGCCGGTGCTGGTGGAGGTCGGGTCGGTGGTGGCGTAGGCGACATCGTTGAGCAGGCTGGATTGCAGGATTCTGAGGTCGGAATCGGCGCCGAGCGGCCCCTCGGAGTTGGTGGTGGGATTGACCGTAAACTGGGTGTTGATGTCGCCCATCAAAGTGTTGTATTCGGCGACAAAATTGTTGACTGCGTTGTTGACGGCATTGGTGTCGGGCGCGACGGTTACCGTTACCGGGGTGGCGGGATCGGCGCTGGTGAGGTTGAAGGTCACGTCGGGGACAGCTCCGGACAGGGTGTTGGTGGTGCTGGCATAGGGAATGCCGTTGACCGTGACGGTGGCGTTGGTGCCGCCAACCGGCGGCTCGAAGGTGAGGCTGGTGGTGTTGTTCGAAACCGACAACGCTCCGGGACTGCCGGTGGCCTGGCTGTAGATGGCCAGGCGCGCGCCGCTGGCGTCGGTGACGACGCTGGCCGTGATGCCCCAGTTATTGGTCGCGCTCAAGGCATTGATGGAGCTGGCCAGCGTGGCTAAAGTGTCGTTGCTGCCCTGGGTGATGGGAATGTCAGCGGTGGTGCCGCCGGCGCCACCGATCAGGACAGCGAGGTCCGCGGTGGTTTGCCCGGAAGGCAGAATCGATGTATTGGCATTGGCCACCGCAGCGGTATAGAGGGTTCCGGCGGAAGCGAGGGTGTTCACGACCACGCTGTAATTGCCCGGGGTGGCGCCGGTCTGCGTCGTGGCGGTCACGACGGCCGACAAGGACGAGCTGGTGGTGAGCTGGGTGAGCACGGAGCCAGGACCGGAGAACTGCTGGACCGCAGCCTGAAGATTGGACAAGTCGGTATTAAGGCCATTGAGGGCCGTGGCCTGAGTCTGTAGGGTGGTGACGTCGCCCTTCCACACCGTCAACTCGCCGCTTTCGGCGGCCTGAAGTTCCTGCACGACGGCGCTGACGTTGATGCCGTTTCCGCTCAATAGGCTGGCGGCGTTAAAGCTGATCCCCATGAAGTATCTCCTTGGCGGTTCGCTACGGGCTTGATGATGACTGGAGTCTTAATATGAGCCTTCTAATCTCCGGATCATCGCCTCGGGATCTTGATGCAATTGAATCTCAATCATCGGCAATTCTGGGGTTCAGAAAAAGTGTTTCGAAGCAAAGAGTTTTCTTCTGGTAGGAGTTCCCGAAGCCGGAACGAGGCAGGCTTCGCATCGGTTGGCGCGGGAGGGCTTCTGCCGGGACCGGTTAGAACGGCACGAGGGAGGCGGCTGGTTGGCCGCCTCCCTTTATGCCTGAAAGGCTTACTGCAACAGTTTGAGAATCAACTGCTGTTGCTGGTTGGCCTGGGCGAGAGCGGAGATGCCGGTCTGTTCCAGAATGGAGTATTGAGAGAGGTTGGCAACCGCGTTCGGAATGTCGGCGGCGGTCACATCGTTCTCGGCAGCGGTGAGGTTCTGCGTCTGGTTGGTGATGACGTTGGAAGCGCTTTGGAGGCGGTTGACGGTGGCACCGATATTGCCGCGGAGGGCAGCAACGGTGGCAACCGCGTCGTTGATGAGCCCCAGAGCAGTCGTCGCGTCGGACTGGGTTAATAGATCGTTAATCGATCCGGCCGTGCCCCCCGCCAGAAATGCACTGGAGAAGGTATTGGCTCCCGAACCGGTGGTGGCCAAGGCAATGCTGTTGCCGACCGTGCCCTTGGCGGTAGCGGTGAGGGCGAGGGTGCCCAGACCTCCTGAACTTAGTCCGGCGGTTGCCGTAGCCGAGGTATTGGCCGTGGCACCGGTTCCAAAGACATAGTTGATGCCGGCGCCGCTGCCGCCGTTGATGGCGTTTGCCAGGTTCTGCAAGCTGCCTTCTTCGGTTGGCGCGACCAGGACCTGCACTGCATTTGCCGCAGGCGTGCCCAGGGAAGAGACGAACTGGTAGGTTTGAGCGCCGACGGTTACGGTATCGCCCGCCACCGCCGAAGGAGCGGTGCCGGCGGCCGTGCCGCCCGTGAAATCGACACTTGAGAACACGCCCGTTAACGCGCCGCTGACCGCGGTGGTGATGAAATTGCCACTGGTGCCCGCGGTATCGGCGGTGAAGATAACGGCTGTGCCGCTGGAGGTGCCGGCGGTGACCTGGGAATTGGCGGTCGTGTTGGCGCTGTATCCGGTTCCGCCCGTCCCATTGACCGCGGAGACGAGGTTGACGAGGCCGGTGGCTTCACTGGAGGAGACCACTTCATTGGCCGTCTGGGTATGGCTGAGAGCGCTGACGAAGGTGTAGGTCTGGCTGCCAATGGAGACGGTTGCGCCGGCAACGCCGCCGGCCAGATCTGCCGCGCCGAAAGTTTCATTGCCTCCGCCTGCGGCGGTGGTAGCGATCGAGTTTCCGGCAACTCCGTTAACGTTGGCGGAGACAGTAAGAGTGGTGGCGGTGACTGCCGAACCGTAAGCGCTGGCATTGGCAACGGTGCCCGCGCCATAAGCGACTCCAGCGCCGCCGGGTGCGGCGTTGATGGCAGCCTGCAAATTGAGGATGGATTGCGCGGTCGTGCCCCCGATCAGAACCTCGTTGGCCGCTCCGCTGAGAGTGGTAACGAAGGTATAGTGGGTGGTGCCAACCGTGATCGCATCACTGGCGGCGGCGTTGCCGGTGAAAGTAAGAGTGCCGTGAGCGGCGACGCCCTGGGTAAAGTTGGCGCCGGTCAAGGTATCGGTGGCAGCGACGGCGGCGGAGCCCGCAGTCTGGCCGAGCGTGCCGGTAGCGGCAACGGCTCCTCCTAAATTGAGGCCGCTGGCTGACAACAATCCGGTGGTGACGCCGATGGTGCTGCTGCCGGAACTGCTGCCATCACTCAAGTAGACGTTGAGAGTATTGGCGGTGAAGACCTGGCCGCCGTTAAAGTTGGTGGTCGATCCGATGCTGTTGATTTCCGATTTAATCGACTGATATTCGGCGTCCAGCGCGGTGCGCTGCGAATCCGAAACCGTGCCCGTGGCCGACTCGGTGGCCAGCGTGACGGCGCGATCGAGTAAGGTGGTGACCTGGGAGAGGGCGCCGTCAGCGACCTGCAACTCACCGACTCCGTCCGTCGCATTGCTGGCCGACTGGGTCAGCGCGGCGATATTGGCGGCCAAGCCGTTGGCGATGGCCAGTCCGGCAGGATCATCCGCGCCGCTGTTGATGCGCGATCCTGAGGACAACTGTTCGAGAGTGGAATTGAGATTACTGCTCGTGATGTTCAGCTGATTTTCGGCAGCCAGAGCAGCAATATTGTTCAGAATCGTGAGTGCCATTGAAATGCTCCTTTTGGTGTAGGTTGGTTCCGTTACTGGATCCGCCCCCGAAACCTTCCCGGAGCTCGTTCCCCTTGTGCTGCGGAACCTTGTGACTCATAAAGGTGATCGGCGTGTGATGCCATACCTTTATGTTGGCGAGGACCATCGGTGATGGTCCCTCGGTAACTGAATCTGGGCCCGCGTTTCTCCGCCTGGGCGATAATCCGCCGATTTTTAAAGATGAAGCCTTATTGCGCGCAGGCGCGTTTGGACGTGGAGCGAATGCATGATTCAACTGACTCGTCTTAATAACCATCCGTTGGCAGTGAACTCCGATCTCATCAAGTTTGTGGAGCAGGCGCCGGATACGGTGATCACGCTGGTGAACGGGGAAAAGATTGTGGTACTGGAGAGCGCGCAGGAAGTGCTGGAACGCGTGGTCAACTTTCGGCGGCAGGTGATGCAGGGAATCATGCTGTGGTGGGACAACCGGGCCGCGCTGTTGCCGCCGGTTCATAACAATGAAGCTGAGGAGAAGTAGGAATCGGCATGGATAAGGCGACCCTTGGCGGGCTGGTGCTGGCTCTGGGCGGAGTGCTGCTGGGCTTAATGCTGGAAGGCGGGAATTTGAGCCAAATCCTGCAGCCGACGGCGGCCATGATCGTGTTTGGGGGGACGGCGGGAGCGGTGCTGATTCAATATCCTCTGGCGGTGGCGATCGCGGGGATGAAAAGACTGGTGCATGTTTTTGTGGAGCCAGCGCAGAATGCGCAGTCGCGGATTACGGTACTGGTCCGCTATGCGAATCAGGCGCGGCGGGAAGGAATCATCTCGCTCGACAAAGAGATCGAGGGCATTCAGGAGCCATTCTTGCGGCGCGCTTTGATGCTGGCGGTGGACGGGACGGAATCGCAGGAACTGCGGAAGATCATGGAACTGGAACTCGATAATAAAGAGGAGCAGGAAGAGCAGATTCCGCAACTGTTCGAATCGGCGGGCGGATTCTCGCCGACGATCGGGATAATTGGCGCGATATTGGGACTGATTCAAGTGATGCAGCATCTGGACAAGATCGATGAAGTGGGCAAGGGCATTGCGGTTGCTTTCGTGGCGACAATCTATGGGGTGGGGCTGGCGAACATATTTTTTCTGCCGATTGCGGGGAAGCTGAGGATTCGGATTCGCGAAGAGCAGATCCTTCGGGAGATGACGCTGGAGGGAGTGATATCGATTCTGGAAGGGATGAACCCGCGGATGCTGGAGGCAACCCTGCTGGGGTTTCTGACGCACGCGCACACATCGCCGGCCGAAGCGGGAAGTTCGAGCGCATGAGCCGCCGCCGCAAACGCGTCCGGCATGTAAATCCCGATCGCTGGCTGGTTTCCTATGCCGACTTTATTACGCTGCTGTTCGCGTTTTTTGTGGTGCTGTATGCCTCCTCGCAGGTGGACAAGAGAAAAGTAGGCAAACTGGCGCTGGCGATTCAGGTGGCATTTCAGGAAATGGGAGTGTTCCCGGCATCGACTACGAAAGTGCCGATGAACATGGCCGATCCGATGCCGTTCAGCACGGTGCAAGCGGTCGAAAGCGTGGAGCGGACCGGAAGCGTGGGCCGGGTATCGTCGCACCCCGGGGGAACGCTGGGGACAGGGGCGGAGAATGGCGACCTGGCGCAGTTGGAGAGCGAACTGGAGAACACGCTGGAGGCGGAGATCAAGAGCAAAGCGATTGCGATGCGGCGGGTGCCGGATGGCCTGGTGATCAGCTTGCGGGAGGCGGGATTTTTCGAGAGCGGATCGGCGCAGATGAAATCGACGTCGCAGGCGACATTCGACCATCTGGCAGGGCTGCTGCGGAAGCGCGATTGCAGAGTGCGCATCGAAGGGCATACGGATAATGTGCCGATTCACAATGCTCAGTTTTCTTCGAACTGGGAGCTGTCGGCGGCGCGAGCGACGGAAATTGTGCGGCTGCTGATTGTGCGAAATGGATACAACCCGGATCGATTGAGCGCGGCGGGATTTGCCGAATATCATCCGGTGGCGTCGAACGGGAGCGCGGAGGGGCGGGCGCTGAACCGGCGGGTGGATCTGGTGATTTTGCGCGAGGAGGCGCCGGAACAAAGTGCGGCGGTTGCGAGTGCGCCGGCCGAAGTGGGCCGCTCGGCGAAAGCAGGGGGTGCGGGGGCGCAGAGTGCGACTTCGCAGGCTGCTGCGCCGCGCATCGCTACACCGCCGGCGACCAAGCCGCAAGGCGCGGCGCCACCGGTTACCGGCCCCAAGCTTCCGATCACGCCGACCGACGTTCGATTGACCAAACCTTCACCCGCGCATCAGTGAACGTCGCGTGGCAACGCGCCGAACATTTGTGCAGCCTGCGCGCCCTGAGGGAAGAACAAGAGAACAAATTGCGCTGCGCCGTTGGCGCATATAAGATTTCTTCACTCTTATGTCTGAAGTCACTTTGACGGAGCAAGCGAAGCCGGCGGCTTCCGCGGGGCCAAATGGAGCGTCGGTTGAGGTGTTTGCCGTGTATGGCGCGGAGCCGGAGATCCAGGCGTACGCCATGGCCAAGTATTCGCGGTCGGCGCTGTCGATGAAGCAGTCGCTGAAAGAAATTACGGCGCAGAAGGCGGAGAAATTTCTCAACACTTTTTATTTTCAGTATGGACACCGGTCGATCGCCGACCTGGCGCACATTGCGCTGGCGATCGAGCGGCTGTCGATTCTGGCGGCGATTGTGGTGGCGGACGAGCAGCGGTGGGATGGGCAGGAGCGATCGACGCGCTATCAGGACTTTAAAAAGAGCGGCTACTACACGCCGGATTTTGGCGCGGAGGGCGCGGCGGCGCGGGCGCTCTATTCGGAGGCGATTGAATTTCTTTTTGCCACGTACGAAAACATTTCGCAACGGGCATTTGAGTATCTGGCGAGCATTACGCCGCGGCCGGCGGAGATGAAGCCGGACGCTTACGAGCGAACGCTGCGCGCGCGCGCGTTCGACATTTCGCGCTACCTGCTGCCGCTGGCGACGAACACATCGCTCGGCGAGATCGTGAACGCGCGGACGCTGGAAACGCAAGTCGGGCATTTGCTGGCGCAACCGCATCGGGAGGTGCGCGAACTGGGGGCGCTGCTGAAACGGGCGGCGACTTCGCCGGCGTACAACGCGAATGAAGAATCGCTGGAAGCGCTGGTGGGGGCGATTGGCGAGGTTTCGCCGGAACTGGCGGAGCGCGCGCGACGCGAACTTCTGCGCGAGGTGCGAGTGGCGCCGACGCTGGTGAAGTATGCGGATCCGAACGCGTACGAGATCGAGTCGCGACGCGAACTGGGACAGGCGGCCGCTGAGTTGATGCGAGGGGCGGCGATTGAGCCGGCGCCTTTGGTGGATTTGCTGGAGGGCGAACCGCTGGAGATTGAGCTGGCGACGACTCTTGTTTACGGGAATTGTCATTATTCATACCGGCAGATTCGCGCGGCGGCTGAGGCGGCGGGCGAGGCACGGCGGCGGGAAATTATCGATCTCGGGCTGCGGCACCGGGGGAAGCACGATGAACTGCCGCGGGCATTTTGTTCGGGGCAGCAGTCTCGGTTTGACATTTTGATGGACATTGGCGGGTTTCGCGACATGCACCGGCACCGGCGATGCGTGCAGATCATGCAGGACTTCACGACGGCGCACGGATATGACGCGCCGCCGGAGATCGAGCTTGCGGGCGTTGGCGGGGAGTACTCGGGCGCGATGGAAAGAGCGGCGGCGGCGGTGGAGAAGCTTTGCGGGGCGGGAGGTGCGGAGGCGCGGGAGAATGCGCAGTATGCGATTCCACTGGCGTTCCGCAAGCGGACGCTGTTCAAGATGGATTTTGCCGAGGCGGTGTATATCTCGGAGTTGCGGACTACGCCGGCGGGACACGCATCATATCGCAATGTGGCGTATGCGATGTATGAGGCGGTGGCGAAGAAATATCCGGCGCTGGCGGGATATTTTCGCGTGGTGGATGTGCGCGAGCCAGTGGATCTGCTGAAGCGGTGATGGAAGAGGCGGGGCGAGACGCCGGCGCTACGATAATCGGTCCCCTTCCCTTCTTTTGGCGCCTGGCGAAATTGACGGCGCCGGATTCAATCTCTAGAATTTCCTGACACATGCCTCTCTACGAATACCAATGCAAAAAGTGCAAACACCGGTTTGAAAAAATCCAATCGTTTTCCGCTGCGCCGCTCAAGAAGTGCCCCGAGTGCGGGGGGCCGCTGGAAAAGCTGATCTCGACCTCGTCCGTGCAGTTCAAGGGCTCGGGCTGGTACGTGACCGACTACGGCAAGAAGGGACACGGGGCGCCGGCTTCGTCGTCGTCCGAGGGGGAAAGTTCCACGAAGGACGCCAGCGAGGCGTCGAAGGCGAGCAAGAAGGAAGAGAAGCCGGAACAGAAATCGTCCGAGCAGAAATCATCAGAACAGAAATCAGGGGAGCAGAAATCAAGGGAAGAGAAATCGAAGCGGGACAGTTCGTCGAAGAAACATAAGAAGGAGTGAGGCTTATCGGGCGATCGGATGATCGGGCCATCGGGTCATCTGAACGGCAACGACCCAAGATCAGCGGGGACGAATGCCTGCTATCGCCATCATGCGGCCGGTTACGCCTTTTTCGGCGCGATGGCTGAAGAGGGTTTCGGGATGGCAGGCGGTGCAGGGAGCGGAGGCGTCGATGTTTTTTGCTGGGACGCCCGCGGCTTGCAACTGCCGGCGGTTGGCCTCGCGCAGATCGAGAAATAATTTCGTGGGCAACTCGCTGTGGCCGGGGGCGCGGGCGGTCAGGAATAAAAGAGGATACTTCTCGCGGACCGGATCGGATTCTTTGACCTCGCGGAAGAGGCTGGCCCCATAGGCGAACTGGGCTTCAAATTTAGTGCGGACTTCCTCGCCGACTTCATAACAACAAGACTGGATGCCGGGACCGATGGCCGCGAGCAAATCGCGCGGGTTGCTGCCGAAGTGTTTACGCATTTCGCCGACACCTTTTTCAACGATGCGCTTGACGGTGCCGCGCCAGCCCGCGTGAAAGACGCCGACGGCGCGGCGTTTGGGATCGACGACGATGACGGGATGACAGTCGGCGGTGAGCACGGCGAGGAGCAGGCCGGGAGTATTGGTGATGAGGCCATCGCCGGCGAGAGTTTGCGCGGGGGGAGCGTCGACGGGGTGAATCAGGTCCGAGTGAATTTGGCGGAGGGTGATTATGGGCCACGGTTGGCGGTCTTTTCCCTGGCCGACGCCTAATTGGTGGAGAAGGAGTGCGCGGTTTTGCTCGACCGCGTTGCGGGAATCGTGCCTGGTGTATCCGAGGTTGAGCGCTGCGCCGCCATAGACGCGGGAGACGCCGCCGTGGCGGGTGGTGAAGGCGTGAGTGAGCCAGGGGAGGTTGGACAGCTTGCCGGAATGGAGAAGCTGAATCTTGGTTGGTGCAATCGTCTTCGGTCGTGTGATCGTCTTGCTGGGCACACTTCGATGATACTGAATCGGAGAGCCAAAAAATCAGCCATGGCCTCGACGGAATTTCTCTGGTGTCGTGAATCGAATTACCACGGAGGCACAGAGGCACGGAGGAAACCAAGCTGGTCGAAAACCTCGTTATTGGATCGTTTGCTCGTCAACCGTTCCGAGCGATATAGTTAAGAGTTCATCGACCCTTAATTATGTTTACTGACTTTACTGCGACTGACCGCTGGACGAAGAAGCAGGTACACGTTTTGTATCAGGCGCTGATGGTGGCGATTGCGACCCGCCATGCGGATGCGGTCGACATCAAGTTTCTGGTGGATGGGCGCCCGGTGTGGGTGGCGCTGCCGCACCCGGCGTGGGTGGAATACAAGAAGCGCACCGGGAAGATGATTACCGACTCGCTGGCCAAGGAAATTGCCGGCCATTTTTTGAAGACGTCGCTGGACGCGGGCGAAGGGCTGGGGCGCGAGATGTACGCGCTGACGGTGGAGCAGACGCTGAAGCATCTGGATGCGATTGTGGCCGAGGCGGAAAGCCCGGTTGCGAACTCGGTTTAGGATTCCTCCATTTAAGATCCACGCCCGACAGGCACGCTTGTCCTTACCCCCCCATGCGTGGCCTTGATCACAATCACTTGTGATCTTTGACACATTGCTCGGCCCGTGGCGCGACGATAATCGACCAACCCGTGGAGCGCGACGGCCGGCACTGCTTTTGATGAGCAGGATCGGGCTAGAAAAGATCGGGCAGCGGTTCGGCAAAGAGGCGATACCCCGGCAGTTGGATTCGGAAAACTGGAAACAGTCTCCGAAAAGAGGGACAATATAAGCTCCTGTCTTATAGGGTACGGGCGAGCCCGCTCGGCTGGCCGCGCATTTCCGCCCGCAAATGCCGCGATCATGGCTGCTGAGATTCTGGCTGCTGAGATTCTGGCTGGTGAGAAATGAAAAGATCGACGCCCCCACTTCGGAGAAAGGTTACTATGGCCACTCATATTTTAGAGACAGAAACCATGAGCGACGCGACCAATGGAGAGAAGCATAAGACGCTGCTAGCGTGGGTGGAAGACGTTGCCCAACTGTGCAGGCCCGACCGGGTGTACTGGTGCGACGGGTCGGACGAAGAGTACCAGGCGATGGTGCGGCTGATGATTCTGGCGGGCACGGCGATCCCGCTGAATGAGGAGAAGCGGCCGAACAGCATTTACGTGCGCTCGAGTCCGGCGGACGTGGCGCGCGTGGAGGAGCGGACTTTTATTTGTGCGCGGACGAAGGAAGAAGCGGGGCCGACCAACAACTGGGAAGACCCGGCGAAGATGAAGGCGCTGCTGGAGAAGCTGTATGCGGGCTCGATGGCGGGGCGGACGATGTACGTGATTCCGTACAGCATGGGGCCGATTGGCTCGCCGATCGCGAACATTGGAGTGGAGATTTCGGATTCGCCGTACGTGGTGGCGAACATGCACATCATGGCGCGGGTGGGGACGCGGGTGCTGGATGTGCTGGGATCGAATGGGGAGTTTGTGCGGGGACTGCACTCGCTGGGCGCGCCGCTGGCTCCGAACGAGCAGGACGCAGCGTGGCCGAATAATGCCGACGAAAAATATATCTGCCATTTTCCCGAGACGCGGGAGATCTGGTCGTACGGCTCGGGGTACGGCGGCAATGCGCTGCTGGGCAAGAAGTGTCACGCACTGCGCATCGCGTCGGTGCAAGCGCGGGATGAAGGCTGGCTGGCGGAACACATGCTCATTTTGAAGTTGATCAACCCCGCGGGCGAGGCGAAGTACATCACGGGCGCGTTCCCGTCGGCATGCGGCAAGACGAACCTGGCCATGCTGATTCCAACGATTCCGGGATGGAAGGTGGAGACGGTAGGGGATGACATTGCGTGGATGAAGTTCGGCGCGGACGGACGGCTGTACGCCATCAATCCGGAATATGGATTTTTTGGCGTGGCGCCGGGGACGAGCATGAAGTCGAATAAGAACGCGATGCTGACGGCGACGAAGAATTCGATTTTCACGAATTGCGCGATCACGCCGGACCGCGACGTGTGGTGGGAGGGCATGACGGACGAGAAGCCAGCGGAACTGCTGGACTGGCTGCGGCGGCCGTGGACTCCGCACTCGATGCACAAGGCGGCGCACCCGAACGCGCGGTTTACGACGCCGGCGCGGCAGTGCCCGGTGATTGCTCCGGAGTGGGAAGACCCGAGGGGCGTGCCGATTGACGCGATTCTGTTTGGCGGGCGGCGAGCGGGCGTGGTGCCGCTGGTGACGGAGGCGTTCAACTGGCAGCATGGAACTTTTTTGGGCGCGACGGCGAGCAGCGAGACGACGGCGGCGGCTTCGGGACAGGTTGGGCAACTGCGGCGCGATCCGATGGCGATGCTGCCTTTCTGCGGCTATAACATGGGCGACTACTTTGCGCACTATTTGAAAATTGGAGAGCGCGAGGGCGCGAAGCTTCCCAAGATTTACTACGTGAACTGGTTCCGGACCGACGACAACGGGAAATTTTTGTGGCCGGGTTATGGAGAGAATAGCCGCGTGTTGAAGTGGGTGTTCGAGCGCTGCGACGGGACCGCGCACGCGATTGAGACGCCGATTGGAATGCTGCCGCAACCCGCGGATATCGACACCAAGGGGTTGGACATTCGCGAAGAGGATCTGTGGACGCTGCTCGGCATCGATGTGGATGGGTGGCTGGAAGAGATACCACTGATTCGCGATCACTTTGACAAATTCGGCAGCCATCTGCCGGAGGGGCTGAGCCGCGAACTGGAAGAATTAGATCATCGGCTGCGGCAGAGCATTACGCGGACGGGCAAGATGAGCCGGTTTGGAAAAGTGAGCAAGCTGGGGCAGAAGTAGAGACGATTCCTGGAGTGATATTTGCGTTTGGGAGGCTCGGGTGATTTCCGGGCCTTTCTTTATGCAATCCGGAGAATCGCCTTGTGTGCTTAAATCGAAGAGTGTTTGCCCGCAAAGTTCGCGTCCAATATCTGCATGAGGGTCAGCTTCGACCCTGCCCGCTGAAGTGGCTGGACAATTTCAGCATGCGCAATTTTACGAACGCTACGGTGTTCGACGATACGCTGCCCATCGGCGATAGCTATCTTGAAGTTGGAAACAATGTGCCGATGGAGCAATTGCGGACGGCGATGGAGGACTGGTTCCGGCGCAAGAACTACATTCCCAAGGATGCGACGCTGGTGCTGACGGCGGGCTAGGGGCGGGCTGGCGCGCTCATGCGCCGAGGGTGGAGGAACGTTCGTGCTTCATGAGGCGGGCGAAGAGGCGGACGATCATGCCGTCGAAGCGGGTGCCGCTTAATTTTTCCAGTTCTGTAATCGCCTCCTCGTGGGTCTTTGCGGGAGCGAAGGACCGTTCGCTCAACATGTTGACATAGGTATCGGCAACGGCGAGGATGCGGCCGAGGAGCGGAATGCTTTCGCCGCGCAATCCGAAGGGATAGCCGCTGCCGTCGAAGGCTTCGTGATGGGAGAGGACGGCTTCGGCGACGCGGTCAATCTTGGGGATGGCGCGCAAGATTTCCACCGCGAGTTGGGGATGAGTTTTGACGATGGCAAATTGCTCGTCGGAGAGCGGACCCGATCTACTCAAGAGGGCGGGATCGATGAAGAGCTTGCCCACGTCATGAATAAAGGCGGCAAAGGCGGCATCGGCGACCTCGTCTTCGGAGAGATTCAATCCGCGAGCGATAATTTCGGCGTAGTGGCGGGATTTCTCGTTGTGGCCGGAGGAGTTGGGGTCGCGGAGCTCGGCCGCCTGGGCGAGGATTTCGAGAGCTTCGCGAAGGCCGGCGGTTTTTCCCTCCTCGGTGTCAGAGCAAAGTTTGCGCAACGTGCCGACTAATTCCTCCAGATGTTCCGGGCCGTTATGGCCGCGATGCAGAAATCCTTCGAGGTAGGAGGAGAGCAACTGGCGCTGGACGTTGGAGCCTTCGCGGAAGGGTTCGGAGGCGGCGACCTGGTTACCGCCGGCGTGCTTGGCGATGTACATGCCGGCATCGGCCATGCGGATGAGATCCTCGATGGCGAAGGCATGCACGGGAAAACTGGCGACGCCGAAGCTGCCGGTGATGCGATGCTCTTCGAGCATGGGATCGGTGGCGAGCCAGAGGCGCAGTCGTTCGGCGAGCACCTGCGCCTGTTCAATGCCGGTCTCCGGCATGAGGATGATGAATTCGTCGCCGCCGTAGCGGGCGACGACATTGGACTGGCGGCATTTCTGCTCGAGCAGGCGGCCGACGCGGGCCAGAACGAGATCGCCCTCGAGGTGCCCGAGCGAGTCGTTGACTTCCTTGAACTTGTCGAGATCGACGAGGACGACTGAGAATGGCCGCCCCGAGCGCGAGGCGCGCTTCCACTCCGAACTGAGGGCCTCCCAGAAAAAGCGCCGCGTTTTAATTCCGGTCAAACCATCGGTGATGGATTGCTGCTGGAGTTTCTGGAAGACGAAGGAATTGTGCAGGGCGGTAGCGAGCAGGTCGGCGAGCGTGTTGAGAATGAGCACATCCTGCGGAGCGAAAGCGTTCTCGGAGCGACTTTCGATGTTGAGGACGCCGAGCAGGGATTCACCATACATGATGGGGAGGCAAAGGACGGCACGGGATTCGGGGACGACACCGGGTAATTGGCCGGGACCAGAATTTTGCACGAGCGCGCTGACGCCGGTGCGCGCGACTTTTCCAAGTACACCGGTGCCAATGGCAATGCGGCGGCCGAGGGCCTGGGAGGTGGATCCGGCCTCGGCTTTGATCTCAATGTCCTTGGTCGCGTAGTCCATGATGCCGATGCCGATGTGGTCGTAATGGAAGTTTTTCTGAATTTCGCGGACGATGTCGATCATCATCTGCTCGGCGTCTTCGCTGGAAATGGCCATCTTCGAAATATTGTTCAGGAAAGCGAGATGGCGGGCGCGGCGCTGCTCTTCGGAGAAGAGGCGGGCGTTTTCAATGGCGACGCCCAATTGCCGGGCGACGGTTTGCATGACTTCAAGATCGCGTTCCTGGAACTGGAACTCGCGCTCGGTGCTGAGGGCGGCCATCACGCCGGCGGGCTTGCCGCCGAGGAGAATGGGAACCACGCACAAGGAGCGGGCGGGGCGGGGTGGAACGAAATCCAAACCCAACTTCGCGCGGGTTTTTTCGAGATCGGATTGAATCAGCAGGGGCTGCCCAGTGCGCAGAACGTACTCCGTGAAACCGTTGCGGGCCTTGCGGGAACGCTTGGGGAGGATGCGGCCGCCCTCGACCTCGAGCTCGAAGTGAATGTCATCCTCTTCCTGAAAAGCGATATAAAAATCGCTGGTATCGAAGATCTGGCCAAGTTCGGTTTGCACGGTGAGGAGAATTTCATCCTGATTGAGATGAGAACTGATGGCCTGACCGATCTCGGTGAGCAACTCGTATTCTTTGGTGCGGCGCTGGGCCGCGTGCATGACGACATAGTTTTCGAGGGTGAGGGCAATCTGGAGAGCGAGGCCGATAAGAAGCCGCAAGTTCGAAGAACCGAAGAGACGGCGCTCGGCGTGGGGAAAGAGGATGACGCCGAAGTTGTGCTCGCGGGTTTGCAGGCTGACGGCCATGAGGTCGGCGATGCCCTCGGCGAGGAGGGTTTGTTTGAAGGCTTCAAAGCGTCCACCGGAGAGCGCGGGGAGCGGCTCTTCCATTTCGGCGAGATTCCTAAAGGTGACGACGCCGCCGCGGCGATACGCGAGTTCACAGATGTAATCGCCGGCGTGGGTCTTTTTCAATTTGTCGAGGAACTCGGTCGAAAAACCTTTTTGAACGGATGGAACGGTGCCGCGCCATTGCTGCGCGATGAAAACGACCGCGCGGCGCGAAGTGAGGGGAGCTACCAGACGATCGACGAATGCCTGCAAACTCGGAACCAGATCGGAGGCGGAGAGAAACTGGCGCGGGTCGATGCCGAGGGAGGAGAAGGCGAGAGCATTTTCCTGAACGGCATTGCGCTCGTTTTCGAAAAGCACCATAACCATGGCGATGGCCATGAGCATCTGCGGGATGGGCCAGAGGAAACCGCCCGGCCGGCCGACGGTTTCGAGGAACGACGGGCGGAACTGTCCGGCGCCCAACAGGGCTCCCCAAAGGGCCAGGGCAAAGGCGAGCGTGCGGAAGGCGACAGAGTCTCTGCGGAAGGCGTAACGGTAGTAGTGGAAAGACGCATAAAAGAGGATGGCGGCGAGACCGATTCCGAGCCGCAAGTAGGTGGGCAGCGGAGGGGCGTCCGCCACGAACGTGCCGCCCGCCATGTGCGCGCGCAGGCTGACACAGGCCATGAGAACGCCGGCCAGGACTAGCGCAACGTCATACCACTTGAGCTGGAAGCGTTCCTTGGGCAGCCGGGTCGCGATAAAGATGCAGGCCGCCATCGCGACCAGACAAAGTTCGCTGAGAAAGAACAGTAATGCCGTGGGGCCACGGAAGTGACTGATGGCCTCTATCGCGTAATGGAGGGTGTAGGCGGCCCAAGCCAGTTGCCACGCGCGGAAATAGCCCTGCCGGCTTTGCTCGTAGAGATACGAAAAGAGCAAAAACACCAGGAGAGTTACGGTTCCGGGGATGAGCACCATGCTTGTGGAAATGCTAATCATGATCTTTTTAAATCCTGGTCTTGCTAAGTCTTGGTTTTGCCAAGTATGGGTTGCAAGCGCAGCTCGGGGCCCGGACGGAAGAATTCGGCTTTATCGTGTCACATTCACTACGCTGAAACAACGACTGTCTAGTGGCGAGTTCCGTCCTGGGCACGGGTTGCTGCGAGCATCTTCCTACTTTTAGATGCCGCGCGGCCAGCGCGATTTGGGGCGGAAGGTTACCATCGTAACCCGAAGTAACCAGGTCGGACGTTGGAGTCCGAGGGGCGGTCGAGGGGTGATGCGGGGTGGATGGGAGCGATTGACGAGAGCCTATATACTCAAATGTCATGCTTCGCGTTCGATTCGCCCCTTCGCCCACCGGTTTTCTGCACGTCGGCAGCGCGCGCACGTTTATTTTCAACTGGCTTTATGCGCGCCATAACGGAGGGACTATGGTCCTCCGGTTGGACGACACCGATGTGGAGCGCAACACGGAGGCAAGCGTCAATTCGATATTTGACGGTTTGCGCTGGCTCGACTTGGGCTGGGACGAGGAGTACAAGCAATCCGAGCGGCTGGCGCTGCATCGGGAGATTGCGGAGGCGATTTTTCAAAAGGATCTGGCATACCGCGACTTCACGCCGGCGCATGTGGGCGACGCGGAGAAGTCGGGCGCAAATCAAACCTGGCTTTTTAATCCCGGGATGCGCGAACTGAGCCGCGCGGAGAGCGACCGGCGGGCGGCGGCGGGCGAGCCGTTTGCGCTGCGGTTTCGCGTGCCGCGGGGATTGGGCGCGGAAGTGCGATTTGCGGACGCGGTGTATGGAGAGCAGGCAAAGGCGGCGGACGATATCGAGGACTTTGCGCTGTTGCGCAGCGACGGGATGCCGACGTATCACCTGGCATCGTGCGCCGACGACGTGGATTTGAAGATCAGCGACATTATTCGCGGGCAGGACCATCTCTCGAACACGTTCAAGCACGTGCTGATTTTTGAGGGGACGCAGGGGGCGGGCGGGCGGGCGCCGCAATTTGTGCACTTGCCGCTGCTGGTCGCGCCGGACGGATCGAAACTCTCGAAGCGGCGGCACGGGCCGGTGGTGAGCGTGACGACGTACCGGGACGCGGGATTTCTGGCGGCGGCTTTCATGAATTTTCTGTGCCTGCTGGGATGGTCGCCGAAAGACGATCGGACGCACATGACGCGGCAGGAACTGATCGATGCGTTTTCGCTGGAGGGCATCAATCGCGCCAACGCGGTGGTGAATTTTAAAGAGACGGCGCTAGAGGCGGCTGCAAGTGCCGGGAGCGCGACTTCGGCGGCGAATTCACAGGCGTACCCGGAAGAAACGTTCGATCCGAAGGCGCTGTGGCTGAATGCCGAGCACATTCGCGCGCTGCCAGTGGATGAACTGAGCGCGCGGCTGTTGCCGATCGTGCAGCAGGCGGGATTCGAGGTTGCGCCGGAGAAGATGCTGGCCATTACGCCGCTGATTCGTGAGCGCATCAAGCTGCTGCGGGATGTTTTGACGGCGGCAGATTTCTTTTTTGTCGATCCGCTTCCGGCGTATGACTCGGCGGAGTTGATTCCGCAGAAGGGCGACATGGCGATGGCGCAGAAGGCGCTGACGCGGGGCCGCGGAGTTCTGGCGCAAACCGAGTTCACGCACGATGCGCTGGACCACGCGCTGCGCGGGGCCGCGCAAGAGCTGGGGCTGAAAGCGGGACAGATGTTCCAGCCGATTCGCGTTGCGGTGTGCGGAAGAAAGAATGCGCCGCCGTTGTTTGAAACGCTGGTGGTTCTCGGCAGGCAAACAACGCTGGCGAGGGTCGAGCGGGCAATTCAGCAAATCGGGTAACAACGACCGGTCGACGGCCCGGACCGGCCGCGCAAAGGAATGCGCTGGAGGGAGCAACGCTCCAGCTCTTCACTTCAGCAACTTTTCCAGTTCATCCTCGTCGATCACCGCGACGCCCAGCTCGCGGGCCTTGTCGAGCTTCGAGCCGGCCTCGTCTCCCGCCACAACATAATCAGTTTTCTTGCTCACGGAGCCGGAGACGCGGCCGCCGGCATCTTCGATCAGTTTCTTGGCGTCATCGCGGGTGTGGCGCTTGAGAGTGCCGGTCAGCACAAATGTTTTGCCCGCAAGCTTGGTGCCCTTTTCTTTTTTCTGACCGGTGAACGTCAGACCCGCTTTGCGCAGATCGCCGACCAGCCTGCGATTGTGCTCATCGCCGAAAAATTCCACGATGCTCTCGGCGATGCGCGGGCCGACTTCGTTGACTTCTTCGAGCTGCCCGGCGGTCGCATGCATAATCGCGTCGAGCGAGCCAAAGTGCTCGGCGAGAAACTGCGCTGTGCGCTCGCCTACGAAACGGATTCCGAGGCCGAAGATCACGCGTTCCAACGGAAGCTTTTTCGAGGATGCAATCTCGCCGAGTACGTTCTCGGCGGACTTTTCGCCCATGCGGTCGAGCTTGAGCAAATCGTCTTTCGTGAGTTGGTAAAGATCGGCGACGTTCTTTACCAGGCCGCGTTCCGTCAGTTGATTGACGAGTGCCTCGCCGAGGCCGTCGATGTTCATCACGTGCCGCGAAGCGAAATGCAGGATGGTGCCCTGCAACTTGGCCGGGCAGTTGGCGTTCACGCAGCGATGATCGGCCTCGCCTTCGGTGCGCACGACGTTGCCGCCGCAGACGGGACAATGCGCGGGCATCTGGAATGTTCTGTGGCCGCGCGGATGCTCGCCGTCTTCGACGACCTTGACGACCTTGGGAATCACGTCGCCGCCGCGCTCGACGCGCACCCAGTCGCCCACGAGCAGGCCGAGGCGCTCAATGAAGTCGGCGTTGTGAAGTGTGGCGCGGCTGACGGTGGTGCCGCCGATGAAGACGGGGGCGAGTTCGGCAACAGGGGTGAGCTTGCCGGTGCGGCCTACCTGGACGGTAATCTCGCGGACCTGGGTGATGCCGGATTTGGCGGTGAACTTGTAGGCGATNNATCACGTCGCCGCCGCGCTCGACCTCGACATAGTCGCCGATCTTTACGCCGAGCTCCTCGACGAAATCCATGTTATGCAGCGTGGCGCGCGAGACGGTGGTGCCACCGATGGGAACCGGCGCGAGCCACGCCACCGGCGTGAGTTTGCCCGTGCGTCCCACCTGCGGAACAATGTCTCCGACCTTGGTGACCGCGCCGTGGGCCGCATATTTATACGCGATCGCCCAACGCGGCGCTTTGCCGGTGAAGCCGAGCTCCTGTTGCAGCGCGGTGCGATCGACCTTAATCACGATGCCGTCGATCTCGTAGGGCAGCGACTCGCGCTTCTCCTGCCAGCTTTGAATGAAGTTCCAGACCTCCTCCATATTTTTGGCGAGCTTGCGATTGGGATTGACCTTGAAGCCGGCAGCCTCGAGCGCATTCATGGTGTGCGACTGGCGGTCGAAAAATGTGCGGCCGTCCTTGAGCAGCATGTAGGCGAAGTAGTCCATGCGGCGCTGGGCGGTGATGCTGGGCTCAAGCTGGCGGACGGTGCCGGCGGTGAAGTTTCGCGGGTTGGCGAACGTGGAAAGGCCTTGCTGGGCGCGCTCTTCATTGAGCTTGCGGAATGCGGCGATGGGCATGAGCATTTCGCCGCGCACTTCGAAATCGGCGGGAATGCCGGCTTTTTTCAGCCGCTCTTTGGAAACCGAAAGCGGCACCGAGCGCACGGTGCGCACGTTTAACGTGACGTCCTCGCCCACGGAGCCATCGCCGCGCGTAATGCCGCGTTCGAGGCGCGAGTCAGCGTAAACGAGCGCCAGCGACATGCCATCGAGTTTGAGCTCGCACATGTATTCGACGTCGCTGCGTCCGCTCAGTTCGTGGACGCGCCGCTCCCAGTCGCGCAATTCCTCTTCGCTGTAGGCGTTGTCGAGCGAGAGCATGGGCGAAGAGTGTTTGGCCTTGGCAAAGCCCTCGCGCGGCTTGCCGCCGACGCGCTGCGTGGGCGAGTCGAGCGTGATGAGCTCCGGGTGCTCCGCCTCGATGCGCTTCAGGTCGTTCATCAACGCATCGAACTCGGCGTCGGTGAGCTCAGGATTGTCCAGCACGTAGTAGAGGTGCTCGTGGTGTCGGATTTTTTCGCGCAGGGCTTCGATCTTCTTCGCGATGGCAGGTGCAGACATAACTGGGGAATTATAGTGCGGAGAGTTGTAGCCGCAGCGATCTCAGATGTTCAGAACTGGCTTGCCTTCTTGTTCGCGTCGCCTCGACTCATCTCTAAGCAACTGTCTAATATTCATCACTACAGCACCAACAGTGACAAGGATCGCCCCCGTCACAAGCATCGACAATGGGCCGCGGCCACCTTGCTGCGCGTACATATTTATGCCCATGAATAGGAACAGAAAGCCAACACCTATCTGCAACCCTGGATGGAGCATGTGGCTTCTCCTTAATCGAAAGGTATTGCTATCGTATCTTCATAGCTAATTTCTCTTCGCCTTGCGGATGCGCGCGCTGGCCGCCGCGGCACGCCCTACGCTGGACGGCGGTTTGCGCCCGCCATCGAGCAGCTCTTTCAGCACCGTCGCGTTATTGCGCTCTTCGTTGCGTGAGGCATAGAGCAGCGTCAGGTTTTTCTTCCCTTCCGCCAGGTCGTATAGCTTTTCGACCGCAGCCGTCGCTTGCGGGGCTGCCAATTCCTTCAAATATCGCTTGCGGAACTGCGCCCAGGCTTCGGGATTAGCGTGGTACCACTGGCGCAATTCGGTGGAAGGCGCAAGATCGCGCAGCCAGAACTGCACCGCCGCTTGTTCTTTCGTCAGTCCGCGCGGCCACAAGCGGTCGACGAGCACGCGCGTGCCATCGACCCTGACTGCCGGCTCGTACACGCGTTTGATCGCAACTGCCATCTGGAACGTATTATCCTACGAGTAAGCGCTCGCGTGCGACGCGTCTCGGATGACTGAACTATGATGCCCAAGGTTAAAGGCTTTTCTTTATTTCTCTGTGGCTTGTTGGCTGTGCTTGTACTTGCGGGCTGCGACGTGGAGCGCCGCAAGTCGGACGCGGAACTGGGGCTCAACGCGCAACAGGCCGCCGGACGCATGTTGTACGACAACTACTGCGACCGCTGCCACGAGCCGTATTCCTCACGCGGGAAAAAAGGCCCGAGCATGAAGGGCGTCTTCAAGCGGCAATACCTGGAACTCAGCGGACTGCCCGCGAACGATGACCGCATCGCGGACATCGTCAAATATGGACGCTCGAAGATGGAAGGCTTTGGCCAGGTCATGACGGACCAGCAGATCAAAGACCTGATTGCCTACATGCACACGTTGTAGCACGAACGCGCCGGAGCCGCGAACACGGCGGATTCGGGCTATGGCATAATCCACGTCGGTGCCTATGACGCCCAAATCGGCGCTCTTCCAAAAGCTTCCATCCACCGATGAAGTTCTGCGGCGTCCGGAAATTCAGGCGCTGGCCGAGCGCGACGGCCTTGCGGCGGTGACGGACGCGATCCGCAACGTGCTGGCGCGGCTTCGCGGAGAAATTGCCGGCGAACGTCTCGACGAGCGGTCTTTGGAACGGGAACAGAAACGCGAACAGGAACTGGAACTGGCGTTGGCCGGGCTTACCGCCGCGGTTGAGCGCGAGTTGCGGCAATCGCTCGGCTACTCCTTGCGCGCGGTCATCAACGCGACCGGCGTAATTCTTCACACCAACCTCGGACGGGCGCCGTTGGCAGTGTCGGCTCTCGAACATATTCGCGACACGGCGTCCGCCTACAGCAATCTCGAATACGATCTCGCGGCGGGCGAACGTGGCAGGCGCGATGTTCACGTGGACCGTCTGTTTCAGAAGCTGTTCGCGGAACACGGCAGCGGCGCGACGGGCGAAGCGCGGCCGAGTGCGGCTGCTTCGTATTCCACCATCGTGGTGAACAACAATGCGGCGGCGGTGATGCTTGCGCTTAATTCACTTGCCGAAGGCGGCGAGGTGATCGTCTCACGCGGCGAACTGGTGGAAATCGGCGGCTCGTTCCGCATCCCCGATGTGATGTCGAAGTCGCAAGCCACGCTGCGCGAGGTGGGGACTACGAACCGCACGCGGATTGCGGATTACGAGCGCGCCATCAACGACCGCACGCGGCTGCTGCTGAGAGTCCATCGCTCGAACTTCTCCATTACGGGATTCACCGAACAGCCCGCGCTCGACGAGTTTGTGGCGCTCGCGCGCAGCCGCAACCTTCCGCTGATGGAAGACCTGGGCAGTGGCGCGCTGTTCGACCTGCACACAATTGGAGTCGCGAACGAGCCGAGCGTCTTTGACAGCCTGCGCGCCGGCGTCGACGTTGTGACCTATAGCGGCGACAAGTTGCTCGGCGGACCGCAAGCGGGGCTGATTACGGGACGCGCCGATCTGGTCGCGCGCATGAGTTCGAACTCGCTGTTTCGCGCGCTGCGCGTGGACAAGCTGACGTACGCGGCGCTCGAAGCCACGGTCCTCGCTTATGTGAAACACGACTACGATGCCGTGCCCGCGCTGCGTATGATGCAGATGTCGAAAGATGAGATTGCCGGGCGGGCCGAGGCGCTCGTGCTGCAAGTGAACTCCGCCGCGGAAAAGTCACCAAAGCTCAAGCTGGAACTGATTGACGGAGAATCGGTGATAGGCGGCGGCGCCGCGCCCACGGCTGTTCTGGCGACACGGCTCATCGCGCTTGCGCACGGCGACCTGAACGCCGACGAACTTTGCGCGCGTCTGCGCCACAGCGATCCGCCCGTGATTGCTCGAGTTGAAGAGAGCCGCGTGCTGATTGACCTGCGCACCGTTTTTCCCGAGCAGGATGCCAGCGTGGCCGAAACGCTGACCTCTCTGAACTGATTCACCACTCATGCGAGGAGCCAAAGAGGCCAGCCCAAGTTTCTTGCACGCCTGCCCCAATTACAAATTACAAATTTTCAATCACCAATTAGTATGTCTGCATGATCATTGGCACGGGCGTGGACATCGCCGAAGTTCCGCGCATTCGCGAATCGATTGAGCGCTATGGCGACCGCTTTATCAGCCGCATTTTTACGGAAGGCGAGATTCGATACTGCGAGGCGAAGGCCAGCCGCTTTGAAAGTTATGCCGCGCGCTTCGCCGCCAAGGAAGCGGGGATGAAGGCACTCGGGACGGGATGGAACCATGGCGTGCGCTGGCGCGACATTGAAGTGGTGCGCGCCAAGGGCCAGCGGCCGACGCTCCAACTGCACGGGCAGGCAGCGGCGATTGCGGCCAAACTTGGCTCGAAAAACATTGCGCTCTCGCTGACGCATACGGCCGAGCAGGCGCTGGCGCACGTGATTATCGAAAATTGAGCGGCCAAGTCGAGATTGAAAATCAACGACGATGGACGATGGAAAAACGCCCGCGACGAAAAAAATTCCCGCTATACCCGAATCCACTGACCCGAAAGAGATCTTGCGACTGGACAGCAACTCCCGCGCACGACCCGTGTTTATAGTCCTGAGATTGCAGTACGGCAAAGGACCCATATATGAAGACGACTCGAACCATTCGCTGGTTAGTTTTTGGAGTTTTGATGTTCTCGCTCTCGGCGGCATCGTTTGCGCAGATCGCCGTTGGCATTTCGGTGCGCTTTGGCCCACCCGCGATTCCCGTGTATGAGCAGCCGGTTTGCCCCGGCGCGGGCTATCTGTGGACCCCCGGTTATTGGGCGTGGGATGACGTGGACGGGTATTACTGGGTTCCGGGCACCTGGGTGCTCGCGCCCGTCGGTCTGCTTTGGACGCCCGGTTATTGGGGATGGGGCGGCGGATTTTATGCGTGGCATCCCGGCTACTGGGGCCCGCATGTGGGCTTTTATGGCGGAATTAATTATGGCTTCGGCTATACCGGCGTCGGATTTTTCGGCGGCGAGTGGCGCGGGCGGGCCTTCTTCTACAACCGCGCGGTTATGAACGTGAACGTTACGCGCATCACGAACGTCTACGAGCGGACCGTCGTGGTCAACAACAACCACGTCGCGTACAACGGCGGCGAGGGCGGAATCCAGGCGCGTCCCACGGCGGAAGAAGAACGCTATGGGCACGAGCAGCACACGGCGGCGCTGGCGTCGCAACGGCAGCAGGAGCGCGCAGCCAGCCGCAACCGGCAGCTGTTCGCATCCGAAAATCATGGCCGCCCGGCGATTGCAGCCACGGCGCGGCCCGGCGCATTCAAGGGCCGTGGCGTAGTGGCCGCGAGAGAAGCGGGCGAACCGTATCGTGCGCCGGCCATGTCTGCACGGGAAGCGCGGGTTTCCGGCAGCGAAAAGCGTGGCTCTGAGCGTGACAATCGCGTTGCCGGAAGCAAGCGTGCCGCCGAAAACAATCGCGGCGCGGATCGCGAACAGACTCGCGCCGAGCAGAACCGGTCCGAATCGCGCGACAATGGCCGGGAAGCGGAGCAGAACAAAGCCGAGCAGCGCAATGAGCGGCGGCAGGCGAGGGAGCCAAAAGCGAATCGTCGAGACGACCGGCAGCAGGCGAAGCAGGAAAAAGACAAGCAGCGCAGCGAACAAAAGCAGGCACGGCAGGAACAGAAACAACAGAGGCAACAGCAAAAACAGCAGGCGCAGGCGCAAAAAAACCAGCGCAAGCAGGAGCAGCACCAACAGAAGCAGCAACGCGAAGAGCCAAAAAACGGCGATCACGAGGGACGGGAGAATCGCCGCTAACCGGCGGCCGAACCGCTCCACGCAACTCCGGGAAGGCTTCCATCAGTTCGCAAAATGCGGGCTGGTTGGGAGCCTTCGCCGTCTTCGCCGCTCGGTTTGAAAATCCCGCCCCGATTTGCCCGGACAGCCTGCGTTCATCGCCAACGCCAACTCGGCCCCGGCATTTGCTATTATGCTTCTTTCGGTCCGGGGAGCAACTTGCCTAGCCAAAAGCAGCTCAAATGGTCGCAGCTTCGCGTCGGACTTACTGTCGTCATCGCCAGCATCATCCTGATGGTGCTGATTTTTATGATGAGCAATACCGGCGGGTGGTTCACGCAAAAAATCTACCTCAAAGCCTACTTCGATAACGCGGAAGGACTGCGGCAGGGCGCGCCGGTGCGCCTGGCCGGAGTCGATCTGGGCAACGTGACGAAGATTCGCGTGGTGCAGGGCCGACCCACGACTCCCGTCGAAGTGACGATGAAAGTCGCCACCACATACAATTTCGACCTGCACAAGGATTCTCTGGCTTCGCTCACCACAGCCGGCGTACTCGGTGAGACGTTTGTCGATATCGATAGCACGGTGGCGAAAGGTCCCGCCGCGCAGGATGGCGACACGCTGGCCACACGGTCGGCGCCGGAAATTCAGGACGTGGTGCGAGCGAGCCAGGGCACGCTGGAGAATCTCGACTCGCTGATCAAGCGCGTGGACCGCATCATCGGTTTCATCGAAAGCGGCCAGGGCTCGATCGGGAAGGTGATTTACGACACGGCATTGTATGACCAACTCAATGCCACGGTCGCCGAATTCAAGAGCCTGATGGATGATGTGCAGAGCGGCAAGGGCTCGCTCGGCCCGCTCCTCACCAGCGATGAAGCCTACAAGAAGGCCATAGCCGCGCTCGACAAAGTGAATGCCATGATTGACGACTTGCAGGCGGGCAAAGGCTCGGCGGGCAAGCTGCTGAAGGATCCCCAACTCTACGACAACACGAATAAGACCGTCGCCAACATCCGGCAGTTGACCGATGACATGAATGCCGGCAAGGGCGCGCTCGGCAAATTTACGCACGACCAGGAATTCGCCAATAAGCTCCAGGAGACGATGAACAACCTGGCCGCCCTCTCGACGAGCCTGGAGAAGGGTGAGGGCAGCGCGGGCAAGTTCTTCAAAGATCCGACCCTCTACGACAACAGTACGCAGGTGCTGCTTGAGGTGCGGGCGCTACTGAAGGCGATCCGCGAGGATCCGAAAAAGTATCTGACCTTCCACGTCAAGATCTTTTGAGATTTTGGGCCAGCGTCTGAAGGGCGCAATTTGCTGACCTTTTTCGTCGACGCCCGTCCAATGTATTTGTGTGTTTGTTCGAAATCCGATCCGAGGAAGTTCATGTCACTTAAAAATCTTGTCATCCTCATACTCTCGCTCGCCCTTTCACCCACAGCCTTGTTCGCTCAGAATGAAAAACAACCGGAGGGCGCGGGCCCGAAAAGCGCCGCCGCGACTCGCTTTTCCGTTGACATGCTGGATAAGAGCGTCGATCCGTGCAACGACTTCTACATGTACGCGTGCGGAAAATGGAAGACGCAAAATCCGATTCCGGCGGACCGGTCGTCCTGGGGACGGTTTAACGAACTCGCTGAGCGCGGCGAATACATCTCGCGCGACATTCTGGAAAAAGCCGCTGTCGAGCGCGCCGGCCGGACCGCCAACGAGCAGAAAATTGGCGACTATTACGCCAGTTGCATGGATGAGAGCGCCATCGAAAAGCTGGGCGCAAAGCCGCTCTTGCCCGACTTCGAGAAGATTGCGGCGCTCGGCTCCAAGAAGGACCTTCCCAGAGAGATCGTTCGTTTGCACCGGGAAGGCGCGGACGTGCTGTTCGGCTTCAGTTCCAGCTCTGACTTCAAGGACGCCAGCCAGATGATCGCCGAACTCGATCAGGGTGGCCTTGGCCTGCCTGACCGCGATTATTACTTCAAGGACGATGCCAAGTCGGTCGAACTGCGCGAAAAGTATGTGGCGCATGTCCAGAAGATGTTTGCGCTTCTCGGCGACGATCCCGCGAGAGCCGCGGCGGAAGCCAAAGTCGTGATGGAGATCGAGACCGGCCTGGCCAAGGGAGCTCTCGATCAGACCTCGCGCCGCGATCCCCAGAAGATTTATCACAAGCTCACAAACCAGGAACTCACTGCGCTCAACAAGTCGTTCGACTGGAACGCTTACTTCGAGGGCGTGGGCGCGCCGAAGTTCGCTTCGCTGAACGTGGTGGAGCCCGAGTTTGTCAAGCAGATGCAAACCGTCATCGAGTCGCACTCACTCGACGATTGGAAAGTCTATCTGCGCTGGCACGTGGTGCTCGCCAGCGTGGCCGTGCTGCCCTCCGCATTTGTGAACGAGAATTTCGAATTCTTCAGCAAGACGCTGATGGGCACCAAAGAGCTGCGCCCGCGCTGGAAGCGCTGCGTCACCTATGCCGATGACGACCTGGGCGAGGCCATCGGGCAGATTTACGTGCAGCAGACTTTCGGCGCCGAGGGCAAAGAGCGCACGCTTGCGATGGTGAATGCCATCGAGAAATCGCTCGGCGAAGACATCAAGTCGCTTCCCTGGATGGGCGAGGACACGAAGAAACAGGCGCTCGTCAAACTTGCCGCCATCAGCAATCGCATCGGCTATCCCGACAAGTGGCGCGACTATTCGACGCTGAAGATCGTGCGCGGCGACGCTTTCGGAAACTCGCAGCGCTCCAACCAGCATGACCTGGAACGGCGGCTCAACAAAATTGGCAAACCCCTCGACAAGCGCGACTGGCCGTATCCCCCCATGACCGTCAATGCCAGCTATAACCCCAACCAGAACAACATCACCTTCCCGGCGGGAATTCTTCAGCCTCCGTTTTATGACAACCAGGCCGACGATGCCATAAACTTCGGCGGCATTGGCGCAGTGATCGGCCACGAACTGACGCACGGCTTCGACGATGAAGGCAGCCAGTTCGACGCCGAGGGCAATTTGCGCGACTGGTGGACCGCCGACGATAAGAAGAAGTTCGAGGAACGCACGGCCTGTGTGCGCGATCAGTACGGCAGCTTTACCGCGATCGACGACCTTAAGCTGAATGGCAAGCTGACGCTCGGCGAAAACACCGCCGATAACGGTGGCATGCGCGTCGCCTACATGGCGTTGTTGAGCACGCTGGCGGGCAAAGAGCCTGCGCCGATCGACGGCCTCACCGCCAAGCAACGCTTCTTTCTGGGATGGGCGAACGTGTGGTGCCAGAACCGTACTGAAGCTTTGTCCCGCATGCTGGTCACGCTCGATCCACATTCGCCGGCGCCGGCGCGCGTGAACGCCACTATTTCCAACATGCCCGAGTTTCGCGAGGCATATCACTGCGCCGCGAACGCTCCCATGGTGAACCAGAACGCGTGCCGAGTGTGGTGAGGCAGGTCGTTTGTCCGTGGTCGGTGGTCGTCAGGTGGGAGTAGCCACTGGAGCGTATTCGGAATGCGCGAACGACTAACGACTAACGACCAACGACCGATTTTATCGCGCGGCGACGTCCGCCTGCTCATGCGCATGGTAGCTCGACCGCACCAGTGGGCCTGACTCCACGTGCCGGAAGCCAAACTTCAGTGCTTCATCCTTCAGGAAGGAAAACTCAGCCGGCGTGTAGAAGCGCGTCATCGGCAGATGGTCCCTGGACGGCCGCAGGTATTGGCCGATGGTTAGAATATCCACGCCGCGCTCGCCGAGATCGCGAAAGACCTCAATCAGTTCGCCGGTCTCTTCGCCAATGCCAACCATCACGCCGCTTTTGGTAACGGTCGCGGAGTCCCACTTCTTCGCATTGTCGAGCAGGTCGAGAGTCCGCTGATAGCGCGCTCCCGAGCGCACTGCACGATACAAGCGCTGCACCGTCTCGGTATTGTGATTCAGCACGTCGGGCTTGGCTTCGAGCACAATCCGCAGCGGCTCTTCCAGCCCCTGAAAATCGGGAATCAGCACTTCCACACGGCAGCCCGGCACCATCTCGCGAATCTGCCGGATCGTGTCCGCAAAAATCTTCGCGCCGCCTACATTGTCATCATCACGATTCACGCTGGTCACGACCGCATGCCGCAAGCCCAGCGTCGCCACCGCTTCCGCCACGCGGCGTGGCTCATCCCAGTCGATTGCTTCGGGGCGGCCTTTGGGCACAGCGCAAAAACCACAGCGCCGCGTGCAAATGTCACCCAGCAACATAAATGTGGCCGTCTTGTGGTGCCAGCATTCGCCGATGTTGGGACACTGCGCCGACTCACAAACGGTGTGCAGCCCCAGCCCGCGCGCCAGTTTTTTCAGGTTATGGAAATTTTCGCCGACCGGCGCCTTCGCCTTCAGCCACGCGGGCTTGGGGCTGGGAATCCGCGGCCCGAGGTCGATCTGGACGAGTTGGGAAGAAGCATTCATCGAACAATCCGATCCACTCCATGTTATCAGCCCAACCAAACGAGCGCCTGGCTCGAATGGCCGCGTCGCGCATGACATCCGCGAATCGCGGTGCTGAGAAACTCGGCCACCGGCGCGACGTTTACCGCTAACGCGCGATCGCGCGCTATCCACCAAACAGGTTTGCTACGACTTCTTTTCGGTAGGCAAAAATCGTCTCGACATCATGCCTGACTTTCAGCCGATGCGCGATTGCTCCGAAAACTCCGAAGGGCAACCCGTATTGGACTTCGTCGTAAATCCGCGTGCCCGCGCCCTCCGCAGCAAAGCGGTGTTCGTGATGCCACGACTTGTACGGGCCTTTTAGTTGCACGTCGACAAACCGATGCGGCGGATCCCATTCCACAATCTCCGTCGTCCAGCGAATGGGAAAGACCCGCCAGCGCAGGGCGTATCGGATGAGGGTGCCTTTGCGAACCGGCGAAGGCTTCACGTCCAGAATGCGAAAGTGCAGCCAGGCGGGCGTCAGTTCCTGCAAATTCTCGGCCCGGGAAAAGAATTCAAATACCTCTTCTAACGGACGCGGCACATCCTGCTCCGCGTGAAACACAAATGGATTGCCCATCGGACTCGATTCTAAAATTCAAGGATGCGGACCTTACTTTAGATGTACCGGCGCATCCGATGGCTTCGGAGTTCCCGAATTCCGCCCCGCCGCCGCACGCGCGTCTTCCGGCATCGCATACTTCGGCCGAATCTCGTGGCAACCCGCCTCGCAATACACGCCGCCCGCCGCCGACTCCGGCGCCGGCATCGGCGAGTTCACCGCGAAGTTGCGGTCCGCCTCAAGCTGCCGCTCCACATCGGCAATCAATGCAGCATTGGCCTCCACTGTGAGCCACTTCTTTTTTTTATTGACCAGATAATCTTGCAGCCGCGCAATCGGATCGCGCTTCTTCCAGTATTCCAAAAGCGGCTTCGGCACATATTCGGCGGCGTCATGAATAGCGTGTCCCTTCATGCGCATCATCTTCGCTTCGATCAGCGTAGGCCCTTCGCCCCGCCGCGCCCGCTCACATGCTTCGTGGCACGCATCGTAAACCTGGCAAGCATCCGTGCCATCCACGATCACGCCGGGAATTCCGTACGCAATCGCGCGCTCTGCCAGATCCTTCACACGAAATTGCATGTCCGACGGCGTCGAGTATCCCCACAAATTGTTTTCGACGATCAGCACCAGCCCCAGGTTTTGGACGGCCGCAAAATTCAACCCCTCATACGTCACGCCGGTCGACTGTCCGCCATCGCCGATGTAGGTCATCGCGGCGATGTTCTTGCCCTGCAAACGCGCGCCCAGCGCCACGCCCGCAAGCACGGGAATTAAATCGCCGAGCGTGGAAATTGGCGCGACCACATTGCGGGTTTTGATGTCGCCGAAGTGCGACGACGCGTCGCGGCCCTTCGTCGGCGAGCCCGACCTCGCCATGTACTGCATCATGATGTCGCGCGGCGAAAACCCGCGCACCAGCAGCGCGCCCTGATTGCGAATCATCGGCCCCATCCACTCATCGGCACGCAGAGCATAGGCCGATGCGCACGAGCAGCCCTCCTGCCCGAGACCGAAATAAACGCCGCCGACTACTTTGCCTTGCTTGTAGAGATTCTCGAGGGCTGTCTCCATCCGCCGGTTGAGCAGCATCCAGCGATAAATTTCGATCGCCTGCTCCTTCGACAAATACTTCGACTCGCGGATCGGCGGCACGGGGGCCGAGAGATCGCCGCTTTCGACTTCGTAGCGCGTTTCGTCGCCAACGCGCACCTGCCGGAGTGTGAACGACGGCTTCTCAAGGCGGTAGTCGAGGACGGTGTAAGTGCGGTTGGAGCCCGGTTGCGGGCTTGGCGCGCTGGGCGCCGGAAGTGGCAGCATCGCGGCAGATTTTGCTGGCCCGACATTGCGCCGCGCAGTTGTTGTCTCTTTCTTAGCCATCGGTCCCAATTCGTCCCAAGGATGGTAACGTACGTCGGTATTAGCGTCTACGTCGCGATGCAATCGTCTTCGCCGTGCAGGGCGCGCAATGCGGCTGGGGCTTTCAGCGGAATTCCGACTGTGTTGCCGAGCAGCGTGTCCAGCGTTTCGAGCCATAGCATTTGCCGCTCGAATACGGTGCCAAAATTGCGGGAGAGGGATTGCGCGACTGCATTCATATCTACTTCGCGCGCCAATTCCTTCTGCATCGACGTCACTGGCTTTGCCGTAATTCCGCAGGGCACAATCAAATTGAAATAACTCAAATCTGTATTCACGTTGAGCGCGAATCCATGCGACGTCACCGACCGCGAAATATGCACGCCGATGGCGGCGAGTTTGGCCTCCCGCGCTTCGACATCCGTCCAAACGCCGGTGAGTCCGGCAACTCGCCTCGCTGCAATTCCGAAATCTGCGCAGGTGCGGATCAGTACTTCTTCCAAACGCCGGACGTAGTCGACAGCGCCGAGCGTTTTTCGCTTCGGCGACTCTGTCGAATCCGGCTGTTTTTCCTGAGAACCGAGAACTGAGAACCGAGAACTCTCAAATCCCCGCAGATCAAAAATCGGATAACCCACAATCTGGCCGGGCCCGTGAAAGGTGACATCGCCGCCGCGGTCGCACTCGAAAACTTCGACTCCGCGCCCCGCCAGGTCTTCGACTGACGCGAGCACATTCGCGGCCCTGGCGTTGCGGCCCAGCGTGATGACCGGCGCGTGTTCAAGCAGCAGCAAAACGTCGCCGATCTGGCCGGCCTTCCGCAGTTCGAGGAGCTTCTGCTGCAGCCGCAAACCCTCGGCATACGTGACGGTTCCGAGTTGAACGACCGAAATCACCATCGAGATTCATTATAGGATCGCGCCCGTTGAGGCGATGCGAAGATCCGCGAATGGGCATCATCATTAGGGGCAGCGCGCAAGCCGGGGATTTCTTCGTGGACCTTTTCGCAGGGCAAGAGCATCTAATGGCGCATGTCAGTTTTCCCGCCACAAAAGCGGCCGCGATCGGCCCACAGCGACGTCCTTTAGTAACCTTCCTTTTCACGTCCCTTTAACCGTGGCCAATTACAATTTGAATTAACGATATGAAACGTGGGGGTGTCATCCTTGGACAGTGCAGAAAGAACTCGTGAGCGGCAGAAGTTGATGATGGCGATGCTGGAGAGGAAGATTCGTCAGCGCGCTCGGCAGTTCTATGAGGAGCGGGGGCGCGTGGAGGGCCGCGACCTGGAAAACTGGATTTGTGCGGAATCCGAAGTGTTGAAAACGAGCATTCTGGCGCCGCTGTGGAATCGCAGCCAGGAATTGCAGTCGAGCAGCCGGTAAGCCCCCTATAGCGGTAAGGCCTCCCAATAAAATCAAGGAATGGAGTATGGGCCGCCTCGGCGTTGTCCGGCGTGTGCCACGGTCCGATCTGTCAGGGATGCTCCCGGTCTCCTCAAGCTGAGGCCCCGCCCTTGTACATCAGAGCGTGAAGCTCAGAACCGAGAGCAAACTGAGGCCCGCTCTCACCGGGCCCATTCCGCGACGATCACCACAAAGGAATCCGGCTCGATTTTTCGGTTCTCGCGGGTGCCGCTGACGTTGGCCGTGACCGTGAAAAGCTGATGCGTTTTTTCGTCGAGGGCCATGGTCCGGGCACCTTTCTGAGTGGTGAGCGTTTGCGCAACGCTGAAGTTTTCGGCGTTTTCCTCGTTGATGACGGTGATGGTGCCGTCACCGGCGGAGGCGAAGGCCAGTCCCCAATCGGCGTCGAAGGCGGTGGCGTCGCAGCCCTGGCCGATGTCGGGAGTGGCGACGATTTTGCCGCTATCAGCATTCACGATCGCCATTTTCTTGCCGCCGCCGCAACCGGCAAACAGGCGGCGGTTTTTGCGGTCGATGGCGAGGCCGGTCGGTTCTTCGCAGCCCGTTAGTTTCCAGCGCGATTTTACGGCGAGCTTCTGCGCGTCGAAGGCGACGAGTTCGGACGTGTCTTCGATGTTGACGAAGATCGTGCCCTTTTCGTCGGTGGCGGCGAATTCAGGTTTGCCGCCGAGGGCGAGTTTGCCGGCGACTTCGCCCTTGGCAGCATCGATGGCGGTTGCGTCCTGCCCTTTGCCGTTGAAAGTGAAGACGCGCTTCGAGAACGGGTCGTAGAGGATAGCGTCAGGTCCGCTGCCGACCTTAATTTTTTTCGCGACGGCGAGCGTTTTGAGATCGAACATGGTGACGGTATCTTCGCGGCCGTTGCTGGTGAAACCCTTGCCGTCGGCGGCGTCGAGCGCGATGCCATGAACGCCCTGCGTGCCGGGGACTTCGCCGACCTGTTTGCCGGACGCCGTATCGATGACCATGACGCGAGTGGCGCGGGAGATGAAGAGACGATGTCCGGCGCTGTCGACGGTAAGGTAATCCCAGCCGCCTTCGCCGCCGAGCTTCCAGGTTTTTATGACCTTGTAGTCAGCGGCGGATGCGAACGCGGTGGTGAGCAGGAAACAGATGCACAGGAGTTTTCGGGGAGTCATAGGGAAATGCTAATTGAAAGTTGGGATTTTGGCATGAAGGTCGGGAACTGAACGGTAAGCCGGCGGGGAGGGCGAGGGTGGAATCGCCGCCACAAATATGCAAAGAATTGCCGAGTAACCAGTGGTAACCCGCGCCAAATAAGGCATTTCAGGGCATCGCGATTTGGTACGGGCCGTGCTTTTGCATAGGGTGGAGAAGCTCACAAGCGCGGCCCGAGCCGCGATGATCGCTTGCTCCGTAAGAGGGAGAAATGGCGATGAAGACGACCCTATTTGTTCTCAGCATGTTTTTTGCGACGGCCGCATTGGGCCAACAGTTTGTGGGAGGTTACCTTAACGGGCAGCCGCAGCCTTATCATTCGCCGGAGCATCCACAGCACGCCTCGTATACGGCGATCGCGCAGGAGACAAGCCTGTATCCGAACACGGGGTATCCTTCGGCGCAGGGAGACCGTCCTGCATCGGATTTTCCGCAATTGCCAAGCCCGTCGCTGGGTGAGGTGGCGCGCGAACTCCGCCGGCAACATGCGCTGGTGAAGAAAGCGCCGGTGATCTGGGAGAACCAGTAAGTTGCACCTTTGACAGGAGTTTGTCCTAGCATCTGCTTTCCGATTTCTTTGTCCCACTTTCGCCCTCCCACCGACCTGATCAATCATTCCCAGGAGATTGCAATGAAAAAAACTGTTTTTGTGCTTTGTGTATTGCTGATTTCGGCTTCCGCGAGTTTTGCGGGGACGATTGGGAACGGAAGCCTGAAAGGCAACTATTCTTTCCAACTGGCGAACGCGCATTATGACTCGTGGTACGCGCAGATCACTTGTTACGATCAGCAAGGCAATCCATACACGGTGAGCGGGGGCGGGTCCAGCGTCGACAATCAAACCGTGCTTGGCGTGGTCACGTTCAATGCCAAGGGAGGCGTCACCGGCACCTACACCCAGTATGGGCAATTCGATCAGAACGAATCGAACGCGACGGTGCAGCTGAGTTGCACACCGGGACAGGGCAACAATGGCTATGCGGTTTATGACCCTGCGTCCACCGGAACTTTCACGGGAACTTACTCGGTGCAGCCGAATGGAACGGGCGGGATGGTTCTGAATCTTTCCAGCGGAGAGACTGTCTCGTTCGTAATTGAGTTGGCGGGAACAGCGGCAGTCCGAAGCACGGTTTTCATGACGCAGTACGATTCCAACTACAGGGTAGAGATCTCCGGCACCGCGATTTTGCAGTAATTTGACGGCGAGCCATGGGCTACGAGCGGAGTGACGCTCGCAGCCCGGAGCCGCTAAGCTAAGATTGTTTGCCAGCACGCGCGCTAGCCGGCTGGGCCCACCGTTTCGCGCGGGCGACTCTTCTTTCGTGCGGCGGTTCCACTGCGTCTGCACTCCGAATATCCTATTCCGCATCTATATTGCGCATTCCATATTCCGCATCCCATACTCCGCATACCATACTCCGCGTACCAGGCCGCGCTTCCGGTTTCGCGAAAATGGTAGTCTAAGAAGAAAGTGGAATGACGATCCTGATCTTCACTGCTGCGGTCGCGTGCGTGTCATTGGCGGCCGGACTTCTTGGGGCGCTCACCGGGTTAGGCGGCGGAGTGGTGCTGGTGCCGCTGCTCACGATTTTGTTTCACGTCGATATTCGCTATGCGATTGGAGCGTCGCTGGTCTCGGTGATTGCGACCTCGTCGGGCGCGGCGGCGGCGTACGTGAAGGAGGGGATTTCCAACATTCGCATTGGAATGTTTCTGGAGATTGCTACCACGCTGGGCGCGCTACTCGGGGCGTTTCTCGCCACTTGGATGCCGACGCGGGCGATTGCGTTAATTTTCGGGATCGTGCTGCTGTACTCGGCGTATCTTTCGCGCAAGCCGCGGCCGGAGGCGCAGAGGAATCTTCCGCCGAATGAACTGGCGACGCGGCTGCGCCTGAATGGCAGTTTTCCCGACCTCGAAGGGCAGCGCACATACAACGTGCAGAATGTGCCGACCGGGTTCGGCCTGATGTTTGGCGCGGGAACGCTGTCCGGGCTGTTGGGGATCGGGTCAGGCGCGGTGAAGGTGCTGGCGATGGACCAGGCGATGCGCATCCCGTTCAAGGTTTCGACCACGACCAGCAACTTTATGATCGGCGTAACGGCGGCGGCGAGCGCGGGCGTGTATCTGAGCCGCGGCTATATCGATCCGGGCCTGGCCATGCCGGTGATGCTGGGCGTGCTGGCGGGGTCGCTGGTGGGCACGCGCATTCTGGTGAAGGCGGAGACGAAATCGCTGCGGCTGGTGTTCAGCATTGTGATTCTCGTGCTGGGGTTGCAGATGCTGTATCAGGGACTGATGGGGAAAATCTGATGCCGAGTTCCGGGACGCATTCATCGCATGAATTTCGGCCGCAGCCGTGGCGCGACCGGCGCATGGAAATTATTCTCGGGAATCTGTTGCGCACCGGCGTGCTGATTTCGGGGGCGGTGGTGCTGTGGGGCGCGTGCATTTATCTTTACCGCCATGGTCATGAGATGGCGAATTACAAGATATTTCGCGGCGAGCCATCAGACTTCCGGACGATTCCCGGGGTGCTCCGCAGCGTGGCGGGCGGGCATGGGCGGGGGTGGATTCAACTGGGATTGCTACTGCTGATTTCGACGCCAATCGCGCGCGTCGCCTTTTCCATTGTAGGCTTCACCATCGAGCGCGACCGCATGTACGTGGCGTTTACGGTAATTGTGCTGGCGATATTGCTCTATAGCCTGCTCGGGTCGGGATTCACGTTCTAGCGCTCAGGCGAGGATGGAATCGTCGAGGCGGTCGCGGCGATAATCGGCGACGGCATTGAGGAAGGCGACGATCAGAGGATGAGGAAGGTCTTCGCGCGAAGAGAGCTGCGGCTGAAATAGCGTGGCGATGAAAAAGTGATGCGCGGGCGATTCGATGGCGCGGCACTCGCCCTGCGGACCGCGCGCCACGATGGGAAAGCCGGCCTCCATCGGGGCCCATTCGAAGTCGGGATTCAATTCATAATTGCAGAAAAATTCTTCCGCGATGGTTTCCTTGTCGCCATAGAAGGCGGCAAGGTGCGAGCCGGGGCGGAGATGGATTTCGGGGTCGAGGCCGGAAAGCCGGGGCGCGCCGGACGCGCGATTAGGCAGGGCGCAGGCGACGGGATAAATGACGATGTTCTTGGCGTGAGGAGCCTCCTCGGCGGTAGTGGCATCGCGGATGCCAAGCACGTTGCGCGCGCATTCGATCACAGTGTATTGAAAGCCGCCGCAGGTGGCGAGGAATGGGCGGTTGTAGACGCGCGCGAACTCAATTCCCTTGAGCATGCCGTCAAAACTCTTGTAGGGACTGCCCGCCGAAGCCCACAGGCCATCGTAGGAATCGAGAAGGGTGGCGGCATCCGGGGCGAGGAGCGACGGCGTTGGCAGCCATGCGGATTCGACCGGGATGGCAAGCTTGCGCGCGGCGTGCTGAAGCGAATCGTTGGTCGCGTGATGGGAGCGGAATTCAGGGTTGAAGTCGCCGAGAATGCCGATGCGAAGAGGCTCGGGCGCCGCGGTCATCTGGGGAGCATTTTAAATCAGAGAGGCGAGTTGACGTACATGTTCACCGCAGAGTCATCGAGAAAATCTATGGCGGTAAGGTCAAGACGATTGCGCGGGGATGAGATCGGCGGGATTGTCAGTGGGCCAAGTGGAGGCTGCGCAAAAGCAAAAGAACGTAGAAACCGATGGCGGCGAGGGTGGAACCGCCAACAACCATCGCGATGGATTTCCAGCCGAGAGAGTTGATGAGCTCGGACTGGCCGTGGCAGGAGATGACGAAGGTCGCGGCGGCGTCGCCCTTGGCTATGGTTAGAGATGGGGCGCGGGAGTTGGTGGGGGCAGCGAGGTTCGAAGGCGCGCTGCGCGGCGAGGATTGATCTCTCTGGCCGTTTGCGGCGGCGGAAGTCACGACCGGGGCGAGTGATGAAGCCGCATCAAGCTGCTTGTACTTTGTGGGGCTGACTGCATCGGTTGCGGTGAGCGGAAGCGCGTCGGCGACCGAGTTCCAGAGGTCAGGCTTGACCAGGCCGGCGCGGGTGAGGGCGGCGGCGATGGTCGACTGCTGTGACATGTGCCGCGCCAAACCGGGCATGGGGCCGGAGGAAAGGCGGACGACCTCGGGATGCGAGGCGGACGCGCTGGCGGCGGGCGACCGCGTTTGCACGTCGGGGGAGTGTTCCGCGGCCGATGTGGCGACATTCACATCCATGTCGGCCTCGTTCATCCCGCTCACGTCAGTGCCGCTCACGCCCATGCCGGGATTCACGACCACGGTTCCGGCGATGAAGACGGGAGTTTCCGGCGCGAGAGAGAACTCTTCGACGCGGGTCGGGCAATTCGGGTTAAGCCCGTGGCGGTCGAGAAATGTGAAGACGTCTTCGGAGACCTTCCATTCGGTCAATGAAAGTGTCTGGAAGCCGAGTTCCTGGCGGAGATTGCGGTGCAGGTCGAGGTCGGCGCGAGCGGGATCGACGGGCATGCGGCCGGTGGAATCTTCAATGAAGAAAGGGACATGATCCGTATCTTCGGCGACTTTCTTCCATTGTTTATTCCAGCCGTTTCCGGTCCGCTGCCAAACCAACGTTCGATAAGCGAAACAACTCCGACCGGTGATGGGAGCGGCGAGCGTGCGCGCGCCCATAGCCATGCCGGATAAAGCGGCAAGACCTGGAGAGGCGCCGGCGATGGTGGATTCGGGAATGCGTTCAAGCGCGCGTTTGCGGGCGAAGAAGAGCAGTCCGCGGAGGAGGAAGAAAATCCCCGCGCCGGTGGTAAACAGCGCCATGAAGACGATACGGGTAAAGGAGAACATGGGCCGATGGAGCAGGTCCACGGGAGGCCCGGGAACCCACCCTTCAGCATAAAGAACGCACCCTTGAACAACGATGGAAAAAGGGGCGGTGCGCGCTTACGGAGGTAACGGGCCGCCGGGAAAAGTTCGGCGATCCCATTCGGGCACTCGCGCAGTGGTGTTCGAACAGGAGACATGCGAGGGGTCGAGGGAACGCTTGAAATTATTCCCTTGGTAACCGGAGGACGCAGAAAAATGGTCGTTATTTTCCGAATCGGCGCGGCGGGATGACCTTGGTAATTGGGGCGGGTGGGAACGCGTTGCTGCCGGTTGCAGTGAAACCTAGAATCGAGACGGGTCCCTCTGTCTCGGACCGTCTTCATGCCGGAAATCCCCAATCGTTCGGAGATCGCGCGCCGCATCGAAAAAGCGGAAAAGCTGTTGCAGAAGGGCAAAACCGGCGAAGCCCTCACGGAATACCTCCAGGTCATCAAGGACGATCCCGACAACGACAATGTGCGGCAACTCTCGGCCGATTTGTGCCTCTCGGTGAACCGGGGCGCGCTCGCGGTGCAACTTCTGGGCGAGCTATTTGAACGGCAGATTGCGGCGGCGGATGCGACGCGAGCCAGCCTGACGTACAAAAAACTGGCGCGCTATGCGAATCCCACGTGGGAGCAAAAAGTTCGATTCGGGCAGCTGCTGGAGCGTTCGAACAAGAAGCTGGCCATTGGAACCTATGAGAACGCGCTCGAAGATTTGCGGCGGCAAGGGCGCAAAGAAGAGACCTTGCTGGTGCTGCGTCGGATCGTGAGCCTGGAGCCGACGCCGGCGAATCACCTGCGCAGCGCGGAATTGTCGGCCGAACTGGGCGAGCATGAGATGGCGGCGGAGTCGTATCTGCGGCTGGCGGAACTGGCGGAAAGCGCGGGCGAGAAGGGCAGCCCATACTGCGAGAGCGCCTACGCGGAGAATCCATCGGACGAGAAGATTGCGGCCGCGTACGGAAAAAGTCTGCTGATGCGCGGCGACTCGGGGGCCGCGATTTTTGTTTTAGAACCGCTGGTAAATGCGGCTGCCACATCGCCGGAGCTGCGCGATTTGTATGCGCAGGCGTTGCTGGCGGCCGAGCGCTGCGTCGAAGCCGAGCCTCTGGTGTGGGAGATGTTTGAACGGAATCCGGCCCGTATTCACCAGGTGGTGAACCTGATCGGAAAGATGATCGACTGCGAACTGGATGCGCAGGCCGTAACCCTGGCGCGCAAGCTGGAAGTCTTTCAGCGGCGGCGCGGCGAACGGCGCTCATTCATTGCGACCATGCAGGAAATTCTGGCGACGCACCGGCCGACGGTCGAGATGCTGGAATTTCTGGCCGAACTGTTCAACGCGTCGAACCGCGAGGCCGATTACGCGCAGGCGCTGGTGAAGCTATTCGATCTTTATTGCACGAAGCACGATTACCAGAAGGCGGGCGAGTGCCTGGACCGCGCGGCGGAGGTCGATCCCTACGAGCCGGGCCATCAGAAGCGCGTGGAGATGCTGAGGGGAAAAATCGACGATCAGCGATTCAAAGTGATTGCGGCGCGCTTTACGACGGTGAAGAAAGAGGAACCGGCGGTACGGGCGGCGGAGCCGACGCTGGGAGCCGCCGCCTTGCAGGACCTGATGCTGCAAGCGGAAATCCTGGTGCAGTACGGGATGCGGTCGAAGGCGATCGAGCGCATTCAGCGCATCCAGGAGCTGTTTCCGGGCGAAGAGCAGCGCAACCTGGATTTGCAGAAGCTCTACCTGTCAGCCGGCATTGACCTGCAACCGGCGAGGCCAGTGGCGCCGGCGAGCGCGGTCGCTCCGGCGGCGCCCGCGGCGGAGGCGAGCGACGTAAGCAGCTTCGCGAAGGTCGCCGAGATTACGCGCAAGCTTTATCCCCAGGGCAACGCGGAAGGCGTGTTGAGGACCGCGGCGAATGAAATTGGCGAAGGGTGGCGAACGTCGCGGTGCATCGCGGCGTTGCGGAAGCCGGGACTGCCGCCGTCGAGTGTGCAGGAGTATCACGCCGACGGGCTGTTGCCGGTGAGTTCGGCGGCGCTGGTCAGCGTGGTGGAAACTTTGCAGGACCTGGCGGTGGCGCGGGGAACGGTGACGATTACGGACGCGAGCAACGCTCCCGAGTTGCTGAGCGTGCGGGCGGCGATGGAGGAATCGCAGATTCAATCGCTGCTGGCCGTGCCGCTGACGGAAGGCAACGATCAGATGGGCGTGCTGATTCTGACGCAGAATGCGACGCGAACGTGGCAGGCATCGGAGACACTGGTAATCCGAACGCTGACCGACCAGGTGGTGATTGCGCTGAACAACGTCGGACTGCGGCGGCTGGTGAATAATCTTTCCGTGACCGACGAGAAGTCGGGGCTGTTGAAGCGCGCGTCGTATCTCGACCTGCTCCAGGCGGAGACGCGGCGCGGACTGCAACAGGGGACGGCAGTCACCATTTTGCTGATGCACTTTGGCCGGCGCCATAATCTGGTGAAAGACCATGGCGAAGCTGCCGTAAACCAGATGATGGACCAGATCGGGCAGTTGTTTGCGGCAAACATTCGATCGAACGATCTGGCGTTTCGCTATGAGGCGACGACGGTCGCGCTCGTGCTCGGCGACACTGGAGAGAAAGAAGCGCTGTTGGCGGTGGAAAAGTTGCGGCGGCTGCTGAAAGAAGTGCGGCTGCCGGGCCGAGAGCATTCGGTGGAATTCTGCGCCGCTCTGGCGCAGGCCGTGATGCGGCAACACTACGATCCGGTGGATATTGTAACCGAGGCCATCAACCGCGCCGAGCACGCGCTGGAACTGGCGATGGTGCAAGGGCCGGGAAAAATCGTCTGCCAGGCGCCGCAGTTAAGTGCGGCTGCGGTGGCATAGGCCGCAGCGCGCCGTTTCCCGGGCAGCCACCGCCCCCCAGATTCCGGGCATTTTGGCGGTTTTCCCTTGCTTTGCCCCTCTTTTCGCCCCACAATTGACAAGTTTTTTACAACTCCTTGACATGCGCTTGCCAGGACAGGCGCATAGTTGAGGGCCGTGGGATGTATGCGATCCCATGAAATCGACCCGAAATTTCGGAGGACCAAATGCGACCGAGCACGCTCGTTCCGCGTCTTTCCCTGTTTTCACTGACCACGGTGTTCGCTCTTGCCACCATGCTCTGCGCTTCCATGAATGCGGCGGCGCAGGCGGGGCAACTCGACTCCAGCTTTGCCAAGGGAGGCATCTTTGCCACCGCTAATAATCTGACGACCGCCAACGCGATCGCCATCCAGAGCGATGGCAAAATCGTCATCGCCGGAGCCGAGATTGTGAACAACGCCTACACCGATACGCTGATTCGCCTGAACACCGACGGCTCGCTCGACACGAGCTTTGGCACGGGAGGCGTTGACAACATCACGCCTCCGGGCAGTCCCTATGCGGTGTTCGGCTTCTTCGGGCTGGCGATCCAATCCGATGGCAAGATTGTTGCGGCCGCGGCCGCGGCGAACACGTCGGGGTTGATTGCGCAGGCGGCGCGGGTTGAGACCAACGGCAGCCTCGATACCTCTTTCGGCAGCGGAGGCTTCACGTCCGCGATCACGGTTCCGGTGAACATCTCGGGGAATATTGCGCTGCAAGCGGACGGAAAGGTTCTGTTGGCGGCGGGAACGGGCAACCCGAGCGTGATGGCGCGCTTCACGACGAGCGGCCAATTCGATACAAATTTTGGCGGCGGCAGCGGGCTGATCAGCCTGACGAACGCAGGCCCGACGCAGATTGCGGAGGAAAAAAACGGAAAGATACTGGTTGCATCCGGCGAGGCTTCGAAACTGGTATTTCAGCCGCAACCTGTGGCGCAAGCCGGCAGCATCAGCCGCTACAACTCGAACGGGACTGTGGATACAACGTTCGGGGCCGGGGGAACAGCGGCGTCCGTGGCCTCGGCGTCGGCTTTGCTGCTGCAAGCCAACGGCGACATTGTGGTGGCGGGCGCAATCACGAGCAAGCTAAGTGCGCCGCCGGCGGCAAACGATGTCGGTTTTGGAATCGTGCGCTATAGCGGCAATGGGATGATCGACAAGAAGTTCGGTACGGGCGGAGTCGCGATGGTGGACCTGGGGCCGAATGCCCCGACTTCGGCTGCCTACGCGGTCGCGCTCCAGACGGACGGCGCCCTGGTGGTGGCGGGAGCGGCGGGAGGCGCGATCGTTGGCAACAACCTCGCATCCTCGTTCGGACTGGCGCGCTTCACGAGCGCCGGCGTGCTCGACAGTACGTTTGGATCGAGCGGGACGGTGATCACCACGGTGGCGAGCGGACAGTATTCCTGGGTGACGGGCCTGGCGATCCAGAGCGACGGCAAAATCGTGGCTTCTGGCACGTCGCAATTCAGCAACTTCAACGACAACGCGTATGTGGCGCGGTATTTGGCGCAGTGAATTAGTTTTGCAGCCGGACCCGTGTAGTTCCACCGGCGAGGAGGGGCGCTACTTCGCGGCGCCCTTGCCTGCCGGTTGCAATCGTTCGAAGGCTTCCTCGGCCCGGCTCAACGCTTCCTGCACGTTTTCGCAGATATTTTCTTTTCCCACGAACGCTTCGAATTCGGTCTCCTGAATGAGCCGCATCGGCTGCTCACGCGCACCGCAGAGAATCAGCGCTCGGCCGGAGGCTTTTAATTTTTTTGCGACCTCCTCGAGGGCGAACAGTCCCGTGGCGTCGAGCGCGGTCATGTTGCGCAGGCGCAGAATGACGACGGGCGGAAGCTTGTGCATGTTCTCGGTAACCACGTCAATCTTGTCGGTCGCGCCGAACAGAAATGGGCCGTGGATGCGGAAGATGGTCGCGTAATACGGAATGTCTTTATCTTGCAGAATGTGGACGCGGCCGTCTTCGACGTAATCGTCGGTGACCTGCTGGACGGTGGTGGTGGCGGCAACGCGGCTGATAAAGAGCAGCGCGGCGAGGATCATACCGGCTTGCACCGCGACGGTGAGGTCAGCGAACACGGTGAGCGCGAACGTGACGAGCCACACGCTGATGTCGGTTTTGGTGAGCTCGAGCAAGGCTGGAATTTCGAGCCACTCGCCCATGTTGTACGAGACGACCATCAGAATGCCGGCGAGCACGGCCATGGGAACAAAACGCACCCAGTGCGACGCGAACAAAACGATCGCCAGCAAAGTGAGCGAGTGAATGACTCCGGCGACCGGCGTCTGTGCGCCCGCCCGAATGTTGGTCGCCGTGCGCGCAATCGCGCCCGTGGCGGGCAATCCGCCGAACATGGGTGAGACGATGTTGGCCACGCCCTGCGCTACCAGTTCGACGTTGGGATTGTGGCGGTCGTTGGACATGCGGTCGGCGACCACCGCGGACATGAGCGACTCGATAGCGCCGAGCATGGCGACTGTGAGCGCGGGGCCGAGCAGGCCGTGAATGAGGTCGGCGCGGAAGACGGGAATTTCGAAGTGTGGCAGGCCGCTCGGGATTCCACCGAATCGGCTGGCGATGGTTTCAACCGGAAGCTTGAAAACGGCAACGACAATCGTGCCGAGAACCATGGCGACAATTGCGCCCGGGATGCGGATGGAGATGCCGCGGCAAATCACGATGATGGCGACCGTGCCCACGGCCAGGAGCGTCGCCTCGATGGAAACGGTGTGGAAGCTGAGCGCGAGCGCTTCCATGCGCTGCCAGAAAACGCCGGGAACTTTATCGAGATGCAGGCCGAAGAAATCTTTGACCTGCGTGCTGGCGATGAGGATGGCGATGCCGTTGGTGAAACCGATGACGATGGGGCGCGGGATAAATTTGACGGCCGCACCCATGCCGGTCAAGCCCATAACCATCAAAATGAAGCCCGCCATGACCGTACACATGAACAGGCCTTCAATACCGTGGAGCGCGACGATTCCAGACACCACCACCACAAAAGCGCCGGTGGGGCCTCCAATTTGCGTTTTCGATCCGCCCAGCACGGAGACGATGAAACCGGTCACAATGGCGCAATAGATTCCGGCTTGCGGTGTAAGGCCCGAAGCGATGGAGAACGCCATGGCGAGCGGCAGGGCGACCAAACCCACGGTGATGCCGGCCACCAGGTCGTGCAGAAACTTTTTCAGGTTGTAGTCGCGCAGGCAGAGAATTGACTTTGGGAGCCAGCGCTCGTCGAGTAGTGCATGGGCCATGGGAACTTGCAATTATCGCAGGTGGGCGGCGGCGTTCGTAGTACCCGAAGGTGTCGCTGGTTTAGCGGACGGGGAAGGCCGCGAAGATGGAGTGTGGCGCGGAGAGGAGAATCCGCGCCACATTTTTTGTTTGACGCAACGCCGGCGAGGGCGCACGCGCCACACGTCATCTTTCCGAAACAGAGCTCCAAGACAGAGCCCACGATCTTTCTAGAACATATTCCACAAATACTGGTTGTAGACCTCATGGTGGAACTGGACTTCGGCGGCTTTGACGACGGCTCCGAGCAAGCGCGGGCAGCGGTCGGCGGAGGCCTGCTTCAAGTCGGCGTAGCGGCCCTTCACATCTTCGCCGAGAAGCGTCGAGGTCCAGTCCGCGTTCCGGAAATTGTCGATCGCGGTATAAATGTTGTCGGGCAGATAGCGTTCCTTGCCCGCACGCAGGTCTTTGATCTTCGCGGTCGTGCCTTCCAGGCCGGTTTTGAAGATCGAATACATCACCAGATATGGATTGGCATCGGGAGCAACGGCCCGCACCTCGGTGCGCATGCTGCGCTCGTTGCCGATCGGGATGCGGATCATCGCGCCGCGATCCACCGCCGAAGCTTTCAACTGGTTGGGCGCTTCGAAATGCGGATCGAGGCGGCGATAGGCGTTCACGCTCGAGTTGAACACCAGGCACAGATCGTTGCCGTGGGTCAGGATGCGGTCCAGGAA
>PLHW01000062.1 GCA_003139095.1 Acidobacteriaceae bacterium | reverse complement strand
CCAAATCAGGTTGTCAAACGCAGACCGACCTGAGACCTGAGACCTGAGACCTGATAGCTGATAGCTGATAGCTGATAGCTGACAGCTAATAAACCAAATACTTCCCCCTCACCACCAAAAAACTCTCCAGCCCCTCCCGCCACTCCTCCGCAATCCGCCTCGGATCTTCTTCTTTTTCAATGGCTTGCATCACCGCCCGGTTCATCACCAGGTCCGCCATTCGCTCCAGCTTGAAGTCCGCCGGATAAAGCTCGTGCAAAGCCGAAGCCAGCTCCATCCCCAACTCGGACGCATCCAGAAAATTCCGGTCGAGCAAAACAATGTTCACGCCCTCACACCGTAACCCCATGTAATTGCTGCCGGTTGGGGTGAAGCTGGTCGGAACAAACCGCACCCCGGAAATCCCCCGCCCATTCAAATAAGTTGCCAGCTCCCGAGCTTTAACCCACGGCGCCCCCACCACTTCAAATGGAGTATCCGTCCCCCGCCCCACCGAAATATTCGTCCCCTCAATCATCCCCACCCCCGGATATAGCGTGGCCTCCGTCAGATCCCGCAAATTCGGCGACGGGTTAACCCAAGCCAAATCAGTCGAGTCCAGCCAGTCCCCCCGCTCCCAACCCTGCATTGGAACCACGGTCAGGCGCGCTCCAATATGCCGCTCGCCATTGAACATCCGCGCCAGTTCGCCCATCGTCATCCCATGCCGCACCGGCTCCGGAAAATAATCGGTGAAGCTCTCACGACCCTCATCCGAAACCGGCCCCTGCACAAACGATCCCGTAATCGGATTCGGCCGGTCCAGCACAATGACCTCGATCCCCGCCTGTGCCGCCGCCTCTAGGAAATAACCTATTGTAGTTTCATAGGTATAGAAGCGCACGCCCGCATCGGCCAGGTCAATCACCACCGCATCCAGCCGCTTCAGAGTGTCCACCGCCGGCCGCCGCGCCGCATCCGTCCCCCCATACACGCTGTAAACTTCAATCCCGGTCGCCAGATCTTTTGTATTCCTCACGTCCGTCGTATCGACCGACCCAGTCACCCCATGTTCCGGGCTGAAGATTGCATCCAGAGAAATCCCCGGTGCTTTCGCCAGCACATCAATCGTCCTACCCCCTTCCGAATCAATGCCGGTTTGATTGGTCAGCAGCCCAATCCGCCGCGAGGCCCCCGTCCTCCCCGGATGCAAGGCCGCAAAGTTCGTCTTCTCCAGCACATCGATGCCGGTCTTCACCGTTCCATTCCGCGCTGCCAGCTTGCGCGCCGCGCTCTGCATCTCGCTATATCCGGTAATCGAACGCGCCCGTATCTTCTCCGCTTCCAATGGGTTAAGCGACAGCGCCGCCGCCACGGCCGTGGCGATCTTCGTCCGCAGCGCAACCGCGCTTCCCTTCTCATGCCCCGGCACCGCGCCCATGTGCACCGCATTCGTCAGCAGCACAATGTAGGTATCGGTCGCCGGGTCGATCCACAGCGAAGTCCCCGTATACCCAGTATGTCCAAACCCGCCCACAGGAAGGAGTTCCCCGCGATTGGTTGAAAGAGGCGAATCAATATCCCAGCCAAATCCACGCAAAACCGTCCCATTCACCGGCTGTTGCGGAGACGTCATTTTGGCAATCGTCGCCGGACTGAGCACCCCCCGTCCCCCGTCCAGCAAAGCCTGTGCAAAGGTCGCTAAGTCATTGCCAGTCGAGAACATACCAGCCTGTCCAGCCACTCCGCCCATGCGCCGCGCGGTTGGATCATGCACCACTCCCCGCAGGGCATGATGATTTTCGTCCTCAGTCCGAGCGATGCGCGGCAGCCAGGAAGCCGGTGGCAAAAAGCGCGTATCGTTCATGCCAAGTGGCTCAAAAATATGCTTCTTCGCATACTCGTCCAGCGATTCCCCCGAAAGCCGCTCCACCAGCGCTCCGAGCACTATAAAGTTCACATCGCTGTAAACAAACGCCGACCCCGGCGGTCGCTCCGGCGCCATCTCAAACGCCATCCGATAAGCTAAGTCCTTGCCCTCCCACTTCTTCGAAAGATCCAGGTCCGCTCCCAACCCCGAATAATGCACCAGCAACTGCCGAATGGTGATGTCCTGCTTCCCATTCTGCCCAAACTCGGGAATGTATTTCGCCACCGGATCGGACATGCGAAACCGACCCCGTTCCCAGAGTTGCATCAAGGCGGTCGTGGTCGCGACTACCTTGGTGAGCGAGGCGCAATCGAAAATCGTGTCGAGGGTCATCTCCTCGCTCCGCGGAACCACCGCCCGCCTTCCAAATGCTTTGCTGTAAACGACTTTCCCATTGTGCCCAACCATTAGCACTGCGCCCGGAATCTGCTGCTGCGCGATGGCATCGTTGACGATGGGATCGAGAACGGCGAGGCGGGAGTCGAGAGGCTGCTGGGCGAAAGCGATCGCATTGCAAACAAGGAGCGTTAGAGTCGCAGCACTCGATTTCACGGTTGTTGTGACTTTACACGACCCAACAGAAGGCTCTCAAGCAAGATCGCAGTGGAGGAGACCTCCAGGTAACTGGCGGGACCGGGCGGCAAAACAACATCCACCAGTGCTCACGTGAGTATCCGCCCAATCGTAGCCGCCGCGCTAAACTGTGGCCTTGACACATTTCTCAAACCCGTCTTCCCCCCTCGTCCGCAATCATTCGGCGCAGGACGGTCGTTTCGCCTCGGCATTCGCGATCATTACCCGCGCCATCGAAGATCGCGTGTTTCCGGGATGCTCGCTGGCCGTCACGCATCGCGGCGAGCTCATCGCCCATCAGGCTTTCGGGCGCTTCACCTACGACGCCACTTCACCGGAAGTGACGACGGCGAACATCTTCGACCTGGCGTCGGTGACGAAAGTCGTGGCCACGACCGCGATGGCCATGATCCTATACGAGCGTGGGGTGCTCGACTTGGAAGCGCCGGTCTCCGCGATCGTGCCGGAATTCACTTCTGCGGAACTTGTCTCCGCCGATGCGAGCCGCGCGCGGGTGACGCTGCACATGCTGCTGGCGCACAGTTCGGGACTGCCGGCCTACGAGCGGCTTTTCCAGCGCGCCAAAACGCGGGAGCAACTTTTGGAGGCGGCGTTCGCGACCCCACTCATCGCGTTGCCCGAGATGCGAGCGGCGTATAGCGACATCGGATTCATCATTCTGGGAGTAGCGCTGGAGCGACTGGCCGACGAGTCGCTCGATCGCTTCTGCCAGCGCGAAGTATTCGGTCCGCTCGCCATGGCGCAGACGACGTTCAATCCGGCCAAAGGACTGCGCGAAGGAATTCCGCCCACGATCGACGACCACACCTTTCGCCACCGCGTCATTCAGGGCGAGGTGCAGGATGAAAACGCCAGCATACTTGGGGGCGTCGCGGGTCATGCCGGACTGTTTTCGACAGCGGGAGACATGGCGTTGTTCGCGCATGCCATGCTGAACGGCGGCTATCCGATTCTGCGCGCGGAGACGATCGCGCTGTTTACGCGGCGAGAGTCGGCTCCCGAAGGCACGTCTCGCGCTCTCGGCTGGGACACCCCGTCACCGCCGTCGCAATCCGGAAAGCACTTCGGGATGCGCTCGTTCGGCCATCTCGGCTACACGGGAACGTCGCTGTGGATCGACCCGGATCGCCAGTTGTCGATTACGCTGCTCACAAACCGCACCTGGCCCGATTGCCAGAATCAGGCGATTAAGCAAGTGCGGCCCGCCTTTCACGACGCTATCGTCGAAGCGCTGGAGAGAAGTGATCGCCGGGCCGTGCCGGAGACAATCCTTTGAAGAGCGCAAACGGGAAGCGGGAAAACAAACCTCCGGACTTGCGGGGACTCCCGACGGAAAACGCGAACGCGGCCTCCTCGGACTTCGATTGCAAGTCGCCGCTCCAGATCGCCCGCATTATCAATCATGAGGACGCCAAAGTTGCGGGCGCGGTCGCGCGCGCCCTGCCGCAGATTGCACACGTTATCGACTGGATCGCCGTCGCGCTCTCCAAGGGTGGACGTCTTATCTACGTGGGCACCGGCACCAGCGGCCGCATCGCGGCGCTCGACGCTGTCGAATGCCCACCAACCTTTAACACCAACCCGAAGATGGTCCAATTCATCATGGCGGGCGGACCGAAAGCTCTGGCGAAGGCGACCGAGGCGAGCGAAGATTCGCGCAAACTTGGTCGGCAGGAGATGGCCAGGAAGAAGCCGCGCAAGAACGATGTGGTGGTTGGCGTCGCCGCCAGCGGACGAACGCCCTTTACGATTGCGGCCATCGAGTACGCGCGTGCACAGGGCGCAAGGACCGTCGCGGTAGCGTGCAATCGAAAGTCTCCGCTGGAAGAGGCAGCGGAGATGGCGATTGTGGCGGATGTAGGAGCGGAAGTCGTGGCGGGATCAACGCGCATGAAGGCCGGCACCGCGCAGAAGATGATTCTGAATATGCTGACCACGGGCGCCATGACGCGCCTTGGCTACGTCTACGGCAACCTGATGGTGAACCTCCATCTGAAGAACGAAAAACTGGCGGAGCGTGGGATCGGCATACTCGAAAAAGCCGCGGGCCTCAGCCGCGCCGAAGCCCGCCAACTTCTGAAGGCGGCCCAGCCTAGCGTGCCGGTGGCGCTGGTGATGGCGAAGGCGCGCGTCACACGGGGCCGCGCCGTCAAAGCTCTGCAAGAGTCGGGCGGCCACGTGCGCAGGGCGATAGCGGTGGCTAGAATGAAACAGGCGCGGAAGTAATTGAGGTTTTGAGACACGATGGACAAACTTGTAATTCGCGGCGGCAATCCCCTCCTCGGCACGGTGCGCGTCAGCGGCGCGAAAAATGCCGCGCTTCCCTGCATGGCCGCCGCTTTGCTGACCGATGACCCGGTGATCCTCGAAAATATCCCGCAGGTGCGCGACATCGAGACGACGCGCAAGCTGCTCGCAGCCATGGGAGCGGAGGTCGAACTCGGCTACGGGCGGGCGCAACATCGCACCACGATCTGCGCCCAGAATGTGGCAACACCGGAGGCTTCCTACGAATTGGTCAAGACCATGCGCGCCTCGACGCTCGTGCTCGGCCCGCTGGTGGCGCGGTGTGGGCGCGCCCGCGTTTCGCTTCCGGGAGGCTGCGCCATTGGCGCGCGCCCAATCGACCTGCACATTAAAGGACTGGAACGCCTGGGCGCGAAAATCACGCAGGAGCACGGCTACGTGGAAGCCGCAACCGACCGCCTGCGCGGGGCGGAAATTGTCTTCGACAAAATTACGGTGACTGGCACGGAAGATCTGCTAATGGCGGCCACGCTCGCGGACGGAGAAACTGTGATGCAGAATTGCGCCCGCGAGCCGGAGGTGGCGGACCTGGCGGCGCTGCTGAATGCGATGGGCGCGAAGATTCAGGGCGCGGGAACTTCTACCATTCGCGTGCAAGGCGTTGCCCGCCTGCATGGGGCCAAGCATCGAATTATTCCTGACCGCGTCGAGGCGGGAACGTTTATCGTCGCGGGCGCGCTCACCGGCGGCGATGTCAATATCACGGGCTGCGACCCGCACCATCTCACCGCGATTTTGCAGAAACTCGAGGAGACGGGAGTGAAGACCGCGGTGAAATCCGACAGCGTGCGCGTGATGGGAGATCATCCGCTTAAAGCGGCGGACATGAATACCGAGGAGTACCCCGGCTTCCCCACCGACATGCAGGCCCAATACATGGCGCTGGCAACGCAGGCGGAAGGCACTTCGATCGTAGTCGAAAACATTTTTGAAAACCGGTTTATGCATGCCCAGGAACTGGTCAGGATGGGCGCCAACATTAAGATCGAAGGACGGCGGGCAATCGTACGCGGCAAAACGCCCTTGAGCGCAGCGGCCGTTCTGGCATCGGATTTGCGCGCGTCCGCCTCGCTGGTGCTGGCGGCGCTCGTCGCCGACGGAGAAACGATCATTGACCGCGTCTACCACATCGACCGGGGCTACGAGAATATTGAAGAGAAGCTGAAGGGCGTCGGCGCCGAGATTCGCCGTGTAGGCGATATCTTCCCGAAACGCCGCGCGCAAAGTATCTAGCGACAGCAGGGTAACGATCGTAACCTAACGATCGTAACCTTCAGAGGCGTCTCGTCGTCCCACTATGATGTGACCGTCGCCTCCGTATTTGTTGCTCTTAAGCAGATGAGAGCAGCGGTGCGCAATCATCATGACCGCTCCTTCTCAGCCACAGCCCATCTCGCGAACGGTATTTCGCTACCTCGCCGTGGGAGCGGTCAACACCGTCTTTGGCTATGGCTGTTTTGCTGTTTTGACGATGCTCCTGACTCCCATGGCCTACGGATATGTCCTGGCCAGCCTCCTCGCAAATCTACTTGCAATTACGTTCTCTTTCCTGGGATACAAGTGGATTGTCTTCAAAACTCAGGGTAATTACCTCAAAGAATGGATTCGCTGCCTGGGCGTCTACTCAGGCAACATCCTATTGTCTGCTGCCGCCCTTCCGTTTTTGGTCGCGGCTGTCCGGCATCACACCGGCAACGCCCACACCGCCCCCTATATCGCCGGGGCGATTGTTCTCGTCTTCTCCTTGACGTTCAGCTTCTTCGGACATCGCCATATCTCTTTCGGCGGTACGAAACAGGCTCCCCAAATAAGCCCGTAGATCGCTGGCCACCGCCCGCTTACCAGAGTGCAGCAGATGACTTTCGTAATCCTGCCATCTACGCGTTCGTGTGGGATAACTGAATTGCGGTGACAGTAACACGTTACCCCGGGGCGGCCGCGCATAAAGCCTCCCCGGATCTTTTCCCGGCCATTACCAGGAACGCGGATATGAAGGTTGTCGTCCTTTGCGGCGGATTAGGCACGCGTCTTAGGGAGGAAACGGAGTTCCGTCCCAAGCCGATGGTTGAGATCGGCGGGCGCCCCATCCTGTGGCACATCATGAAAATCTACGCCCACTACGGGATGCGCGAGTTTATTTTGTGTCTGGGATATCGCGGAAACATCATCAAGGATTATTTCCTGAATTACGAAGCGATGAACAATGACTTCCGCATCTGCCTCGGCCGTAAGTCGCATATCGAATTCATGGGTGCCCACCAGGAACAGGATTTCGCCGTCACACTGGCCGATACCGGCGCCGAAACGATGACCGGCGGCCGCTTGCAGCGGGTGGCGCGCTATCTGGCCGATGACGACACCTTTCTTCTTACCTATGGCGATGGTGTCAGCGACATCAACATTCGCGATCTCGTCGAGTTCCACAAAACTCACGGCAAGATCGCCACCGTCACCTCCGTTCCGCCGATTTCGCGCTTCGGCGTGCTGGAAGCCGACGGGCGAGGCCAGGTCGAGCGCTTCGTCGAAAAGCCGAAGGCCAACGGTCTGATCAGTGCGGGCTTCTTCGTCTTCAATCGTCGAATCCTGGACTATCTTACCGGCCCGGAATGCATCCTCGAGCGTGAGCCGCTGGAACGTCTTGCGCGCGAAGATCAACTCATGGCCTATCGCCATGACGGCTTCTTCTATGCGATGGACACCTACCGCGAATATCAGTATTTGAACGAACTCTGGGCGAGCGAGAAAACACCGTGGAAAGTGTGGTCGAAATGAATTCATTCTGGAGAGATCGCTCCGTGCTGGTGACCGGCGGGACCGGCTTACTCGGATCGTGGCTGGTGCCGCGACTAAGTGCGGCTGGCGCGAACGTCATCTGCCTGGTGCGGGATTGGGTTTGGCAAAGCGAACTGGTTCGCACCCGCGCCATCGATCGCGTGACCGTCGTTCGCGGCGACGTCGGCAATCGCGATCTCATCGAACGTACCCTCGGTGAATACGAGGTGGAAGTTGTATTCCACCTTGCCGCCCAAACCATTGTCGGCATCGCGAATCGCAATCCGATCTCGACCTTTTCCACGAATGTCGAGGGCACGTGGAATGTGCTCGAGGCTTGCCGCCGCTCCCCGAAAGTGGCTTCGATCGTGGTCGCTTCTTCCGATAAGGCATACGGGGATCAGCCGCGACTGCCCTACGACGAAACCATGCCCCTCCAGGGCCGTCATCCTTACGACGTAAGTAAGTCATGCGCCGATTTGATTACTCAGACTTATGCGGCAACTTACAATTTGCCGGCTGCCATCACTCGCTGTGGAAACTTCTATGGCGGGGGCGATCTCAACTGGAGCCGCATCGTGCCGGGGACCATCCGCTCCGTCCTCCGCGGAGAACGGCCGGTCGTGCGTTCCGATGGCAAGTTCGTGCGCGACTATTTTTACATCGAAGATGGTGCAGCTGCCTACATGCTTCTGGCGGAATGCCTCTTCCGGCAGCCCAATCTGCGCGGTAAAGCCTTCAACTTCTCCAACGAAAGCCAAATCAGCGTGCTTGAGCTGGTTGACTTGATTTTGCAAAAAATGAATTCCGCGCTTCGTCCCGAAATCCTGAATCAGGCAAGCCATGAGATTCAGCACCAGTTCCTAAGTGCCAGGCGTGCACGAAGCGAACTCAATTGGCAACCACAGTTCACGCTCCAGGAAGGATTGAACCGATCCATCGCCTGGTACCGCGAGTTCTTAGGGTTCCCCGCCGCTATGGCGCAGGTGGCTCGGGGATAAAGGAATATGAACAGGACTCCCCAGCAGCTTCGAACTGCGATATCCGCTCTCGTGAAGGAGTACAGCGAGTCGGCCCTGGCGCCCCAACCGTTCGTTCCCGGTCAAAGCAACGTCCCCGTGTCGGGCAAAGTGCTGGATTCCTCCGAACTCCAGCATCTGGTCGAAGCTTCCCTGGATGGATGGCTCACGACCGGACGATTTGCCAGCGAGTTTGAGCGCGATTTTGCCGCTTTCATGGGGGTTCGTTGCGCCTCGCTGGTCAACTCGGGGTCCTCCGCCAACCTGATTGCGATCTCCTGCCTCACCTCGCCCTCGCTTGGTGAGCGCAGATTGCGCGCGGGCGATGAGGTCATCACCGTGGCTGCCGGATTTCCGACGACGGTCAATCCCATCGTTCAGAACGGTCTCGTTCCCGTATTCGTGGACGTCGAGCTTCCCACTTACAACGTGGATCCCAGTCAACTGGAAGCTGCCGTTTCGGAACGTACTAGAGCCATCATCCTTGCGCACACGCTTGGGAACCCTTTTGACCTAGACGCCGTCATGTCCGTTGCCAATAAGTACAACCTATGGGTGATCGAGGACTGCTGCGATGCTGTTGGTTCCACTTACAAAGGCCGCTCTGTCGGCACGTTCGGACATTTGGCCACCACTAGTTTTTACCCCGCGCACCACATCACTATGGGTGAGGGCGGATGCGTCCTGACGCAATCCCCGGCATTAAAGAAGCTTGTTGAATCATTTCGCGACTGGGGCAGGGATTGCTGGTGCGATCCCGGCAAATCAAACACCTGTGGCTGCCGGTTTGAATGGAAGCTGGGCGATCTGCCCGCCGGTTACGACCACAAGTACATCTACAGCCATCTCGGCTACAACCTCAAATGCACCGATCTGCAAGCTGCGGTGGGCGTGGCGCAATTGAAGAAGCTGCCCGCATTTATCGCCGCGCGCAATCACAACTTCGCCAGGCTCTACGCGGGGCTCAAGGATTTCGATGACATCTTCCTGCTGCCCGCAGCCACGGCTCAATCGAATCCCAGTTGGTTTGGATTTCCGCTGGCAGTGCGCGAAGGATCGGCGCTTACTCGCAGGCAAGTCGTCGAGTTACTCGAGTCGCACCGGATTGCAACTCGCCTGCTCTTCGGGGGCAATCTGCTTCGCCAACCTGCATACCACGACATCGCGCGAAGGGTAATCGGCGATTTACCGAACACGGATTTCGTGATGAACAACGTTTTCTGGATCGGCCTTTACCCCGGCATCACCGAACCGATGATCGACTACGTGGTGGATAGCTTCTACAAAATCCGGAAAGCCTCCGCGCATGGGGCTTAGAACGTGACGCATGTTGATTCGACCATGACAAACCGCCTTTCAGACGACCTCGACCACATCCTCGCTCGCACCGAGCCGCTTTGGGGCGATCTCCGTGGACAACGCATTCTTATCACTGGCGCCACCGGATTTTTCGGATGCTGGCTACTGGAGAGTTTCGCCTGGGCAAATCGCCGTTTGAATCTGGACGCGCACGCAGTCGCGCTCTCCCGGCATCCGGAGATGCTTGGGCGGAAGGCTCCTCACCTTGCCGCGGATGCCGCGATTTCCTTCTTTGCGGCAGATATCCGCGAAGGCCGTTTTCCCGAAGGCGAGTTCTCGCATGTGATTCACGCGGCGACGGAGGCGAGCGCGCAGCTGAATACAGACGCACCGCTGGTGATGTTCGAGACGATCGTCGACGGCACTCGGCATGTATTGGAGTTCTCCAAAACTCGCTCCGTCGAGCGATTTCTTTTCATCAGTTCCGGCGCCGTCTATGGAAAGCAGCCCGAACATCTCACGCACATTCCCGAGTCTTTCTGTGGCGGCCCGGATCCTCTTGACCGGTCCTCGGCATACGCGGAAGGCAAACGCGCGGCCGAACTGCTCTGCGCGATCGCCGCATCGCCCCATCTGGAGACCATCATCGCGCGCTGCTTCGCCTTTGTCGGCCCCTACATGCGAATTGACGCGCACTTTGCCATTGGTAACTTCATCTCGGACGCATTGCGCGGCGGACCGATCCTGGTCAAGGGAGATGGCTCTCCCGTCCGCTCCTATCTCTACGCTTCCGATCTTGCAGTCTGGCTCTGGACGGCGCTTTTCAAAGGACGCTCCTGCCGCGCCTATAACGTCGGCTCAGAAGACGCCTTGAACATTGCCGCGCTGGCCCACGAAGTCGCCGCCGCCGTGCCGCAGAAGGTTGACGTCACTAAGACACCCGAGCCCAAGCCTGGAACGCCCGTTCAGCGTTACGTGCCTTCCACCGCGCGGGCGCGCGACGAACTCGGGCTACTCGCCGAAATTCCGCTCCGCGACGCGATTCGCCGCACCCATGCCTGGTTTTCGGCCGATGCATTCTCCAGCCAGTTGCCGCCGCCCGCCGCGCGAGGGCAACATGCATAGCGCCGCCGGCCGCAGTCCCCTTCCACATCGCGCTTGCGCATCCTGCGGCGCCGCTGGCTACCGAGTCTGCCATCACCAGGAATTCATCGTGCCCGAGGGCTATCCGCTGCCCGCTGCCTACGATGTGGTGGTCTGCCACCGCTGTGGCTTTGTTTACGCCGATACGCCTGCCACGCAGCGCGATTACGACTGGTTCTACTCGGAGTGGTCCAAGTATGACGACTCGACAACCGCGACCGGTGGCGGCGTGGTAGGGGATGACGCCGCTCGCCTGGCCGCTACCGCCCGCGACATCGCGCACGTGCTGCCTTCAAAAGCTAGCAGCATCCTGGATGCCGGTTGCGCCACCGGCGGCTTGCTGAGCGCTTTACGCGACCAGGGTTTCAGCGCGGTCGCCGGCCTTGATCCTTCGCCTGGTTGTGCGGTCGCCTGCCGCGAGCGCGGCTTCCAGGCCTACGTCGGCTCCATCGCCCCGGCTCCAGTTCACCTTCCGAAGTTCGATTGCATCGTGCTCAGCCACGTTCTGGAACATGTTTGCGATGTTCCCGCATTTTTCGCAGCCACCCGCGGCCTGCTGGCGCCGGGAGGCTATCTGTACATTGAAACTCCCGACGCGGCCCGCTACGAAAATTATCTCTACGCCCCATTCCAGGAGTTCAACACCGAGCACATCAACCATTTCTCCGCACAGACGCTTAGTAACACCGCCCGGCGCTTTGGTTTCCAGCCCATCGTAACGGAACAGAAGGTGTTCCAAACCTCCAAAGAAATTTACTACCCCGCGGTCTTCGGCGTTTTCCGCGATTCCAGCGCCGAAGATGGGCGCCCCGTTATCGCCGACCGAGAGTTGCCCGCCAGAATCGACGCCTATATCCGGCGCTCGGCCGAGCAGATGAGCAGCATCAATCAAAAGCTGGCAACCCAACTCGCGCACCACAAGCGCATCATCGTTTGGGGCGCGGGACAACTCGCGATGAAACTCCTGACGCTTCCTTGCCTCGCGAACATAAAGGTCAGCGCGTTCGTCGACAACAATCCCATTCTCAGGGGAAAGCGGCTGGCTGGTGCGCCAATTGTGAGTCCCAAAGAAATCGCCGGCGCCAGCCAACCGATCCTCATCGCCACATTGCTCCATGTCGACGAAATCGTTACCGACATTCGACGCCGCGGACTTGCGAACCCCATCATTCAGTTGCTGCCGGAATCGAGTGAGGCTGGCCGCTGATGAAGCTCTCTGACTACGTCGCCGGGCAGCTCGCCGAGTGGGGCGTACGCCATGTCTTTCTCGTAACTGGCGGCGGCGCCATGCACCTCAACGACTCAATCGGCAGCGACGCGCGCATCCGCTACATCTGCAATCACCATGAACAGGCCTCAGCTATGGCCGCCGAAGCCTACGCCCGCCTCAGCGGGCGGCCCGGCGTAGTCAACGTCACTACCGGCCCGGGAGGCATTAACGCGCTCAATGGTGTCTTTGGCGCGTGGACGGACTCAGTTCCCATGCTTGTTCTTTCCGGCCAGGTGAAACGCGAAACCTGTATGCGCGCTCTGCATATCAGGGCACTACGCCAGTTGGGCGATCAGGAGGCCGATATCATCGGCATGGTGAGCGGGATCACCAAGTATGCGGTTCTGGTCGATGATCCGCTTTCCATCCGTTTCCATCTCGAGCGCGCCTGGCACCTTTGTCAATCCGGGCGTCCCGGCCCTTGCTGGCTCGATATTCCGGTTGACGTCCAGGCCGCATCCGTTGATCCGTCTGACCTGCCTCCCTACGATCCTGCCCTGGACACGGTTACGTTCGATCGCTCGCAAATCGCAATGCAGTGTCGTGAAATCCTGGATCGCATCCGCGTGTCGAAGCGGCCGGTCATCCTCGCTGGCTCCGGGGTTCGCGTTGCTCATGCCCTTGGCGAATTCCGGGCCCTGATCCACCGCTTAGGCGTGCCCGTCACCACGGCCTGGACCCACGACGTCATCGCATCAGATGATCCGCTCTGCTGTGGGCGCCAAGGCACCATCGGCGATCGGGCGGGAAATTTCAGCGTACAAAGTGCCGACCTCCTCCTGATCCTTGGTTCGCGTCTCAATATTCGACAAACCAGCTATAACTGGCGATCCTTCGCGCGCCATGCCTTCAAGATTCAGGTCGACATCGACACTGCGGAATTACAAAAACCTACCGTCCAGCCCGATCTGGCCGTCCACTGCGATCTCAGACAGTTCCTCAAAGAGCTTCTTCACGAATGCGACCGCAGCGACTATCACTCGGGTCGACACGCTTCCTGGCTTGCCTGGTGTCGAGAGCGGGTGCGCCGCTATCCCGTCGTGCGGCCATCTCAACGTCAGCCCGGACCGCCGCTGAACCCATATTATTTTGTAGAACAACTCTCCGCGCGCCTCGCCGCCAATGACGTGATCGTTTGCAGCAATGCCAGCTCGTGCATAATCCCGTTCCAGGCGATGCGTCTCGGCGAAAGTCAGCGGCTGATCTCGAACTCTGGATCGGCGTCCATGGGTTATGACCTTCCCGCGGCCATCGGGGCAGCGTTCGCCTCGCCGGGCGCGCGCATCATTTGCGTCGCCGGAGACGGCAGCATCCAGATGAACATCCAGGAACTGCAGACGATCGTCCACCACCAATTGCCAATCAAGGTTTTTGTGCTCAACAACTCCGGGTATCTGTCCATGCGCATGACGCAATCGGCCTTCTTCGGCCGCTTGACTGGCGAGAGTGCATCGAGCGGGATCTCTTTCCCCAACATGGTCAAGCTCGCTTGCGCCTATGGCATTCCATCGGCTCGAATCGATCGGAAGTCGCAACTGGCTGACGTCGATAAGGCGCTTTCGTCTGTGGGACCTGCGCTGATTGACGTCATTCTTGACCCAGATCAGCAGTTTGAGCCGCGTTCAAAAGCGCGCCAGCTACCCGACGGTACCATTGTTTCTCCCAATCTAGAGGACATGTACCCATTCCTGGACGAACGTGAACTGATGGACAATGTGATTTTGGAATAGGGACAGTATCATTCGGACATAGGTGAAGAAACACACACCATACTTATACCGGACACTGAGACGCGCATGATAGGAAATGACATATTCGATGAGTTATTTGTCTTAGAGTTAGCCAACAACCACCTCGGCGACCTGCAGCGCGGGTTGAAGATCATCGGCGATTATTCGCAGATCGTTCGCTTCAATAACGTCCGGGCCGCGATTAAACTGCAGTTGCGGGATATCGATACCTTCATCCACAAGGATTTCCGCGGGCGAGACGACATCCGCTACATTAAGAAGACGCTGGATACTCGTCTAACGCCATCCGATTTCGCCGCTCTGGTGCAGGCGATTCGTCAGGCCAGCTGCATTCCCATGGCAACGCCGTTTGACGAGAGCTCGGTCGACTTCTGCTGCGAGCTGGGCATTTCAATTCTCAAGATCGCCAGTTCGGACTGCAACGACTGGATTCTGATCGAGAAAATCGCCAAGACCAAGAAACCGGTTATTGTCTCCACCGGCGGGTCTTCACTCAAAGATATCGACGACTTAGTCACATTTTTCGACAATCGCCACATTCCTTTGGCGATCAATCATTGCGTCTCGATCTATCCATCGGAAGACTGCGATATCGAGCTGAACCAGATCGACTTTCTGAAAAGCCGGTACCCAAACCATATCATTGGTTTGTCCACTCACGAGTATCATGACTGGTCTTCTTCCATACTCATGGCCTATGCGAAAGGCGCGCGCACATTTGAGCGCCACATCGATATTCAGACCGAGGGCATGACGGTCTCTCCCTACTGCTCGGTGCCTGAGCAGATCGACACCTGGTTCAAGGCCTTTAATCGGGCGAAGCGCATGTGTGGCGCCCCCGGGACTCAGAAGCGCATCCCTCCGCAAAAGGAAATCTCCTATCTCGACTCGCTGGTACGCGGCGTCTATGCTAGGCACGATCTCCCCGTCGGCCATGTTCTCCAGGACTCTGACGTCTACCTCGCCATCCCGCTTCAGCAGGGGCAAATCTCCTGCCGCGAACTGATGCGCGGCGAGGTAATCCGTAAGCCGGTCGCCAAGGATCAGCCGCTGATCATCGACGCTATCGACAGTCCGTATGCCAGCATTCCTTCTTTGATGGAACTCATCTATCACCGCGGATTGTCTCCTCAACCGTTAATGGCGCGGGGGGCGAAAGTTGGAGGAAGTGACTGAGAAGTCTTTGGCTTTCATGAAAAGTGCGCGCCAGCAACTCGACATCCTGCTTTCGGAAACGCCTGCCATGGCGCGCACGCGCGAACAGTCGGCGTTCGACGACGTCGCCGCAGGGCAGCGCAAGATCGTCATTGTCGGAGCCGGACGGTTGGGACGAAAACTTCTTAAAGGTCTGTCTGCGACTGATCTTAAGCCGGTTGCTTTTGCCGATAACAATCCTCGCAGGTGGGGAACGATGCTCGACGGTCTTCCCGTGCTCGCGCCTCAAGACGCCGCCGATCGGTTTTCGCTGGAAGCAATTTTTGTCATCGCGATCTGGCATCCGAGCCGCGCACCTCTGATCGCGAGATTGCTCGAACAGTTCCGAAAACTTCGCTGCCGGGCCGTGCCTTTCCCCGTGCTGTTCTGGCGCCATCCCGGCATCTTCCTTCCTTACTACTTCTGGGATCTACCCAGCCGGCTTCTACCGCGCGACGCCGACCTCGTTGCGGCCTTCTCGCTGCTCGAAGATGATGTTTCTCGCGACACATTCCTTGCACTCGTCCGGCTGAGATTGCACGCGGATTTCGACTCCATCGGAGCGCCTTCTTCCGCCGAGCAGTATTTCCCCGGACTTTTTTCGCTCTCCCCCACTGAATGTTTCGTCGATTGTGGGGCCTACACCGGCGATACAATCCGCAGTCTGATTGCCGAGAGTGGGAATTCCTTCCGAAAGGCGATCGCGTTTGAAGCCGACGCCGCCGTATTGCCGACGCTCCAGAACCTCATCGAGGAAGTCGGCGATCGTTCCGTCCTGCACAAGGCGGCGGTCGGAGCACACACCGGCTTTGTCTCATTCAGCGGAGACGGCATGGGCGGCGGTTGCATAACCGCGGGGTCGGGCGTCGACGTTCCTTGCGTCCGCCTTGACGACGCGCTTGCCCGCGAGACGCCTACCTTCATCAAAATGGACATTGAAGGAGCCGAACTCGATGCCCTCGAAGGGTCGCGTAGCGTCATTCAGCGGGATCGGCCCGTCCTCGCCATTTGCGGCTACCACGCACCCGACCACCTCTCGCGCGTGCTCTCCTTGCTCAAAGACCTCGCGCCTGACTCCCTCTTATTCCTCCGTGCTCACTGCGCGGATGGCCTCGATACCGTTTGTTATGCCATTCCTCCAGAACGTCGAGCCGGCATCGCTTCCGGTCCGCAAGGCACGTATCCGGCAATGCGTAAGTCCGGCGCTGCCGCGGGTTCAACCGTATGAAGACAATCAGCGTAGTAACTCCCTGTTTCAACGAAGAAGGTAATGTGCGCGAGGTCTATGAACGGGTGCGTGCTCTGATGCAGGCGATCGGACGCTACCGTTATGAGCACATATTCATAGACAATGCCTCCCGGGACTCTACCTTCGCCGTTCTCTCTGCTATCGCCGCCTCTGACCGTAACGTCAAGGTCATTCGCAATGCGCGCAACTTCGGACACGTTCGCTCCCCCATGCACGCGCTCTTTCAAGCCTGTGGAGACGCCGTCATCGTCTTGATGTCCGACCTACAGGATCCCCCCGAGGTCCTTGCAGAACTCCTTGACCAGTGGGAACAGGGTTTCCCCATCGTCATTGCCGTTAAGCGTACCAGCCGCGAAAATACTCCCATGCTCCTGCTGCGGAAAATATTCTATCGCCTGGTGAACCGCCTGGCCGACGACATTGAGACGTACGAGAATTTCACGGGATTCGGTCTGTATGATCGCAAGGTCATCGATCTGGTGCGCCAGTTCGGAGATCCTTATCCCTATTTCCGCGGCATGATTGCCGAAATCGGACTTCCCCACGCGGAGGTCCCCTATGAACAGCAACGGCGAAAGAGCGGCAAGTCCAAGAATAACTTCTACACTCTCTACGATCTCGCCATGCTTGGCATCACCAAGCTTTCCAAGGTTCCGCTTCGCCTGGTCACGTTTGCAGGCTTTGCCGGTTCGCTGCTCTCTCTTTTCGGCGGATCGGTCTACTTCGCATATAAGCTTCTGTTTTGGCGCCAATTTACTGTCGGCATCGCACCCATTGCCATCGGAATGTTCTTCCTCGGGTCGCTCCAACTGCTCTTTATTGGCATTCTGGGCGAATATATCGGCAACATTCACACCCAGGTGCACAATCGTCCACTTGTAGTCGAGCGTGAGAGACTAAATTTTGAGCACCAGCCGGGTGAACCCGTTCCGCGCAGCGCTCTCACAACCCATGCCACAGCAGGCCAATAAGAACTCCGCCAGGGGACATTCGCCATCTGAGGACCGCGCAGATCGCAAGAAGCGACTCGATGCAAAGCTTGGCAGGTTGTGCCGTGAGTTCAACTCGGCTTCGGTCGTAGCACGAAACTTCTACGCAGTGCTTCTCTTCTACGCTAGGGTTTCCAGAAAACGTGGAATATCCCGATCTGGACACTCTGGGGAAACCTGCTCGTCACCTCCGCGCGGACTGCGGGGCTCATCTGTGCTGACGGAAAAAAGGGCAGTTCATTGATAACTACCACCCTGACATCGCCGGATCGCAGGGCTTGCAATACTTCCTCGGCTGGCGCCCCTCCGTCGTCACGCGTTACATTGTGCAGCCCGGAAAGAAAGTAGAGCTCCGGACAGTCGTTTCCTGCATACAGCAATCCGTTGGGCGAGCGTCGCTGAAGAAACTGAATCATCTGGCCAAAACTCTGCGCGTACTCAATACGCAGTCCCCCGGCGCGCTTCAGTTCAAGCTTCTGCATCGCGCCTACTTTGTGTGTTAGCTCATAGATGTAATTGGGAACTAGCCTTACGACTCCGAACAGCAGGTAAAACCCTAGAACGGAAGCGAGCACATATGTTCCAGCATGCCTTCTCGCGCTGGCCACAATCGCAACAACCGCCACCAGGGATAGCGGCACGCAATAGGAAAGATAGATTGGCGCTGCAAACGGATACTGCACAAGGCTGCAGAGCGCGGCCAGCGAAATCAGCAGCATGATCTGCTGCCGCTGTAGCTTCGTGAATCTGCCCGATCTCTCCGAAGCCACAATAATAGCGCCACCCGCCAACACCACGAGTGGCGTCAGCGTCGCCACGGAATACCATACACCCGACAGTATGGACGGATTAGACCAGTACAACAAGCCTGCTAAGGCCAACCCGACACACCCGCCTACGGCTTTTCCCTGGAATTCGCGCAGGTACATGGCTGCCGCGAGCAGTCCCATCAACAGCGCCGCGCAAAGGGCTTGCCCTATTCCAGGCGGACGAATAACCCCCAAACCAACGGCCCGTGAGATGGCGCTCGATGCGACGCCAGTGAAGAATTGGCGGAGTGTTCCCGTTAGGGCGTAGGGAAAAAGGAATGCGACGATAGGAGCCAGCGCGCCGGCGACAAAAGGCGCCAGCAACCGAACCAAAGTGCGAAATCTCTGCCCGGTACTCGCGCGATGAATCTTAGAATCGGAAAATAGGATCGCCCCAGCTAGCGCCGTTGGCGGTAGGATAAACTCGTACAGTTCGCCGGTGCCCAATCTCGAGCGGAAGACAGATACGAGCGTTGCCACAAACAACAGCAGCGCGCACGCGCTGAACACTCGATACGAGATCGCCCTGTTCTGGCTCTCGTCGGAGTCATACTCACCTTGTTCTACAAAAGCGAGAAATAATAGCACTCCGGCAATATAGTAGGCGCCGATGATCTTAATAAGGAGAGATATTCCCCCAAACACGCCAGCCACAAACAGCCAGCGCCTTGTGCGGACCTCCAGATAGCGCAGCAGTGCCGCCGCGCCAAAGGTAGCAAAGAACAAGTTGTACCAGGACGGCATGGCCGCGGGATAATTTGGATAACTCCATGACACCGCCGTTAAGGTGATCAGGGCCGCAGCCATGGGAGATACAAAACGACGCGCAATATAGTAAACGGCTGGAAGCCACGCCAGGAAGAATAGGAAGACGCATATTCGCAGCGACATCAAGCTTACGCCAAACACGTGGAATGCTGCGGCGTGAATAACACTCAATCCGCCGGTATAAATCTCGGCAAAATCGCGATGCGGAAGCTGTCCTTCCAGTACGCGGAGCGCGCTTTGTCCGAGCGTTCCCTCGTCAGCCGGAACCCATCCGCTCTGGATGTGTAATCCGACATAAACTGCGGATATCAGCATAACGGCACCGACCAATGCGGCGGTAAGCGGGCGATTCACGCGCCCCGACGCCAGACCACCCGTTTCATGAATGCGTATTTCAACGTCAAAAGGTTCTCGGCCCGGCGCCTTACGCAATTCCGTCCGCACACTCCCCGAAGTTGTGCCCTCGGTGCTCACCGGGCCTCCAGGTGGGACAGATGGAGTTTGGCGTCGGCGCTCATTTCGTTCAGTTGCAACGCCTCCAGATATTGTGTCCGGGCGCCACCAAGGTCGCCGCTCGCCTCCAACGATCGCCCAAGCCACAGGTGATAATCGTACACTTGAGGATCCATCGCCACCGCCTGCCTCAAGTACGGCTGCGCCTCGCTGTTCTTTCCGTCAAGAAATAACGTCCGCCCCAGAAAGTGCCGGGGAGCCGCCATTTCTGACGCGGCATGTACGGCCCGTTTCAGCAACTCCTCCGCCGCAGCATAGTTACCTGCCAGCAGCTGAATATTCCCGCAGTTATAGAGGGCGGAGAACAGTTCCGGATCCTTGCCCAGCACCCATGAACAGAGCCGCAGTGCGCGCTCGCTGTCGCCCAGCCTTCCCCACATACCAGCCGCAGACGATGCGCCCGTTTCATTTTCCAGGTACTCCGGCGCCACGCTTTGCGCATACAGCAACGCACTCCGCCCCTCGTCCTTACGCCCAGCCGCGATATAGGCGTCCGCCAGTGCGTACAACGCGTAACGATAGGTCGGACCATTTCTGCGCGCCTCTTCCACGAGCGGAATCGCGCGGTCATAGAGCCCCACTCGCTCATACTCTGCCGCCAGTCCAATTGATGTGTACGGATTTTCCGGATACAGATCGTGCGCTCGCGAATAGATTAGAAGGTCCGAATACCAATAAGCCTGCTGTGGTATTGACATACATACGTACGTCAGGCAAAGCGCCATGGCCGCTGTTCCTTGCACCACTGGGGCGCTCCAGCGGCCCATGGGTGGAAGAAGAGCGATAGACTTTCCCACCAGGATCGCAAAGCCAATGGATCCGAGATAAATATAGCGGTCCCGCACAAAGTCGCCGTTTCCGAAACCTCGCAGGTAAAGAGTGGGTGCGAGTCCGATGATCAGCCACAGCCCGGAAAATATCACTAAGGGATCTTTCTTCCGTCGCGCCCATAGCACAAGAAGGGTCCCTGTAGCCACCAACATGATCAAGGAGACAAGAAATAGACCAATCTGATTCACGGTCAGGTATGGCGTGTAATAGAGGCCCGTAAGACGGACGGGCAGTAGCAGCTTTTCGAGATAAAACGCCAGCACATACGGAAGCGTGAAGATAACGTTGCCTAAGGAGTGATAAGGATCGAACGCGGTGGTGAGCCTCGTCAACGCGTATTTGCGAAGTACAAGGTAGGCTATCGTGACCATCGCGTATGGCAGCGCGGCGCGGATCGCACCCCGCAGCCTTTCTCCTGGGTGCGCTTCTTGCTCTTTCGGAAAGAGCCATGCGTAGGCTGCGATCAGTCCACAGAAACCGACCGTGATCTCTTTCGTCAACAAACCACAAGCAATCGACAGGAGAGACACATACTGCCACACCACACGATGCTTTGCTCCTCTTTCACGCCCATTAAGGAAGGCGCCAAATGCAAAGGCAACGAAGATGGTCGCCATGCTGTCCGACGCAGCCGAGATCCATGCGACACACTCGATGTGAATCGGATGAACGGCAAAGATGAGGGCCGTGCCTGCCGCCGTCCAGTACTGCAGGCCAAGCCTACGCGCCAACCAGAACACCGCTGCCGTGGCCACGACATGCAGCAGAATCGCGCCCAGGTGCCATCCCCATGGGCGCAATCCAAAAACCGCATAATTTACCATCGACCAGATCACGAACAACGGTCTGTAATACAGCTGAAAGCGCCCGGTGTGGTACCAGAGATCGCTGAAGAACACGCGGTGCAGTTTCTGAAATGAGCGAATAAGCGGGCTGTCGACGATTTGCGGCTTGTCGTCCCAAACGAACTGGAAAAACAGAGTGCCGCTGTAAAGAACCGCCGTGCTCACAGCTAAGATGCTGACCAGGACGGCAGGATTGCTCAGATGCTTGACCGCCTTCCGGGCGCTGACTTCCTGATTGTTTTCCTTTTGCTCCATCAGTTCATTTCCCTTGACTCTTCTATTTCGCGGGCGCGCGCTATTTCGTCGCAACCTCTGTAAGTCGTGCCCTCGCCTCGGCGCTGTCCGGGTTCAATTGCAATGCGCGCTGATACTCTTGCCGTGCTGCCGGTATGTTCCCACCCTCCTCTAATGCCCAGCCCAGCCAATAGTGATAGGTCCACCCATTCGGCTCCACTCTCACCACGGCATCCAAATACTTTCCAGCTTCTGCATACTGACCTTCTTCCAGCAATGCTCTGGCCAGGTAATACTTCGCCTCGACGCTTTGTGGGTCTATCGCGGCGGCGGCTGCGAGTAAGTGCTCTGCCTGTTGGTATTGGCGGGCCATAAGATGGACGTTTCCGCAGTTATATAGAGCTGGGTAAAGATTGGGCTCTCTGCGCAGGACCTCATCGCAATAGGCAAAAGCCTGGTCATAGTCGCCTATACGGCCATAGAGGCCAGCGAGCGCGGCCATCCCCAGTTCCGACGTCGCAAAATCGGGGTTCAGGGAAACCGTTCGTTGCAACCACATCCGCCCCTCCGCTGTTTTGCCAGCGCGAATGTAGCTTTCAGCCAATACGAGTTGCACATTTGCGTAATCCGGGTACTCGCGTGCAACCCTTTCTGCCAGCTCGATCGCACGCTCATTCGCCCCCCGCGCGCTGTATTCGGCTGATAATCCCAGCAAGGTATATGGGTTGTCAGGGTAAAGGGATTCTCCCCGCGCTAACACCAGCAAATCGCTTGCCCAGTACACCTGTTGCGCCAGTGACGCGCCGATATATCCTACGGAAAGCAACATCACGGCCGTCACTTGCACGGCGCGCGCGCTCCAGTTGCGGATCGAAGGCAGGCGCCGGAGCCCGGTCGCCAGCAGAATCGCGAATCCAATCGAAGGCAGGTACATATAACGATCCCTGACGAAGTCGCCGTTTCCAAACTTCGGGAGATACAAAGCCGGCACCAGTCCCACTAACAACCACATGGCAGAAAAGACGACCGTCGAGTTGTGCTCGCGCCGGTTCCAGTACCACAGCCCAATCGCCAGCGCTCCAAGTAACGCCACGGGCAATACGAACTGCGTCAGGCTTGCGCCCACCACATACGGTGTGTAGTAAAGCCCTGTCAGCCCAATCGGGATCATCAGCTTGGTGAAATAGAAGCTCAGCACAAGCGGCAGACTGCGGGCTATATCGACCAGGCCGTGAGTCGGATCAACTGCCCCGACAGAGTGCGCCAAGGCATGCCTGCGCAATAACCCATAGACGATCGTTACGGCCGCATATGGGACCGCCTCGATCGCCGCCCAAACAATTCTCTTTCCCGGCGACGTTCTCCCTGGCCCCGGATGTAGCCACGCGTAAACCGCCACCAGCAAGAAAAACGCCAGCGCCATCTCTTTTGTGAGCAGCGCGCACGCCAGCATGAACAGCGAGAGCGTGAACCATGCGACCCGCCGTGTGCGCTGCGGTTCGCGCGAATTCAGGAAGGCGATGAACCCCAGCGACACGAACAGGGCGACCAGCGTGTCCGAAGCGGCAGAGATCCACACCACCGGCTCAATGTGGATCGGATGAAGCGCAAAGATGAGCGCGGCGAGCGCTGCCGTCCAATATTCCATGCCTAATTTCCGCGCCAGCCAGAACACCGACACCGTGGTTGCGATGTGCGCAAGCACTGCCGTCAGATGCCATCCCCACGGACGCAACCCGAACAGCGAGAAATTGAGCATCGACCACGCGACAAACAAGGGGCGGTAAAAGAGCTGGTGGCGCGCAACGTGGTACCAAAGGTCGCTTCCGAACGCCCGCGGCAGATCACTCCAACTACGAACAATGGGACTGTTTACGATCTGAGGCCAGTCATCCCACACGTACCCGAAGAACAGCGCGCCACTATACAGAACGAGCGTGCTCAGGCCCAGCAAAGTCAGCAGCCATGAGGGCCGCCGCAGATACTCCCGGAGCACTTCCCATGCGTCCAGCTCAGAATTCTTGCTTGTCTGATCCATCCGATGCACCCGCGGTGCGCGTCCTTCCGTGTGTCGTTCAGAGACTCTTCCATCGCTCTGAATGCCCCATACTAGCGTTCATTCGCGGTGCGCGCATGTTACTCAGGTTACCCAGGCGTCCTATTTCTCCGCCCCTTTTCCGTGCCCATTTGCGACGATCATTTCTATGGGGTTCGCCACTGGAACTCAGGCCGCGAAAGCGACTTCGACGGTGCTGTGCGTCGATCTCGACGGCACTCTGATTCGTAGCGATCTCTTGTGGGAATGCATTCTCGCGCTCTTCAAGACGCGTCCCGCCACGCTGTTTCTGGTGCCCTTTTGGCTGCTTCGCGGCCGTGCCTTCCTGAAACGCGAACTCGCTCGCCGCGTTCAACTCGATCCCGCGCGACTGCCATACCGTCAGGAAGTGCTCGCGTTTCTTCAGCAGCAAAAGCTTGCCGAGCGCCGCATTGCGCTGGTGACCGCGGCCGATCAAAACGTAGCTGAGCCCATTGCCCAGCACCTCGGCCTTTTCGACGAGGTCCACGCCAGCAATGGCGAGCGCAATCTCAGGGGAGAAATAAAAGCGACTTTCCTCAAAGAACGTTTCGCCATTTCCGGCTTTGAATATGTCGGCGACTCGGTCGACGATCTTAGCGTTTGGCGATATGCGAGTGCTGCCTATGTCGTGGGTAGCCCGGCGCGCGCCGCTCAGGCGGAGGCCTTGACCACCGTTAAGGCCACGTTTACCGATTCGCCCGCTTCGCTCCGCACTTGGATCTCCGCCCTGCGCGGACATCACTGGGCAAAGAATCTTCTGTTGTTCCTGCCCCTCGCCCTTTCGCACAATTTGGCAATCGAGCCCGTCGCCCGCACAATAGCCGGTTTCGTCCTCTACGGATTTTGTGCTTCGGGACTTTACATCCTCAACGATCTGCTCGATCTTCATTCCGATCGCGAGCATCCCTGGAAAAAAGAGCGTCCGTTTGCCGCCGGACAACTATCGATTCCTGGCGGCATGCTCGTCGCTTTCACTCTCCTTAGCCTGGCGGTGGGCTTAGGTTGTCTCTTCGATATCCGATTCGGCCTCGCTCTCATCGCCTACGCCGCGCTGACCATGTTCTATTCCCTCTGCCTGAAGAAAATCGCTCTCCTCGACGTCTTTGTACTCTCGAGCTTTTATAGTTTTCGCATCCTCGCCGGCGCCTTGATTTCGTCTACACCTCTGTCCCAGTGGTTTCTGGCCTTCTCCTTATTCTTCTTTTTAAGTCTGGCAATGGCCAAGCGCTATTCAGAGTTACTTCATGCCAATGACTTAGTGCAGTCCGGTAAGTCAGGCCGCGGTTATCGCGTCGATGACCGCGAGCTCCTCCTCACGTTCGGAGTCGGCAGCAGCTTCGCGGCGGTCGTAATTCTCAGTCTTTATATTCAGAGCCAGGATGTGCGGGTGCTCTACCGGTCGCCAGAATGGCTCCTTTTCCTTTGTCCCATCGTTCTCTATTGGCTCGGCCGCACCTGGCTTTTGGCGCATCGTGGCGAGTTAAAGGAAGATCCCGTGACCCTCGCCATTCGAGACCGCGTAAGTTACGGCGTGGCGCTGGCCGCCGCCATCGTCATCGCCATTAGTATGACGCGCGTCTCTTACTGACAACACTACCGCATGCCTTCTCAAATCGCAGCAACGTTACGAACTAAGGCCGCTAGCGCGGTCCCGACTGACAAATATCTGTCGTGGGGACGCTACCCGAAAGCCGCGCACGAGCACGTCTATAGGCCGGCATGGAGCGACCAGGTGCCCGGCATAATGCAAGCGGCGCCTTCCGGTTCTCTGCTCGCCTATGGCTTGGGGCGGAGTTATGGCGATTCGTGCCTCAATGCAGATCGCGCGCTTGTCGACTGCCGTCGGCTAAACCGCATCCTTGGTTTTGATGAGTCCGCCGGAATGCTCCGCTGCGAGGGCGGCGTGACTCTTACCGACATCGTTGACGTGTATCTTCCCCAAGGCTGGTTTCTGCCCGTAACGCCCGGAACTCAATTCGTGACTGTTGGCGGCGCGATTGCCAACGATGTTCACGGCAAGAACCATCACCGCGCCGGGACGTTTGGCGCTCACGTTCAACAACTTGGCCTGCAACGCTCGAACGATGGGCTTGTCTTTTGCAACCGCGAACGGAATGATGACATGTTTCGCGCAACCATCGGAGGTCTCGGTTTGACGGGCTTGATTGCGTGGGCCGACATTCGACTGCGGCGCGTCGCGGGTCCGTGGATCGACGCCGAGTTGATTCCCTTCCGCTCTCTCGCCGAGTTTATCGGCCTGAGCCGCGAGAGCGATGGCCGCTTCGAATACACGGTCGCGTGGCTGGATTGTTTTGCCGGCAAGAATCTGCGTGGGATCTTTTTTCGCGGGAATCATTCGGCCGAGACCAGGCAGACCTCCCCGCCGAAACGCGGGCCAAAACTGCCTTTCACGCTTCCCGAGTGGATGCTGAATCGCTATTCGGTTAAGGCGTTCAACGAACTCTACTATCGCGTACACGCAGCGAAACACGGACCATCGCGAATTCGGTACGACTCGTTTTTCTATCCGCTCGATTCCGTTCGCCAATGGAACCTTCTCTATGGCAAACGAGGTTTCCTTCAATATCAGTGCGTGATTCCGGAAACAAACGTTGCAGCTTTCGAGGAATTGCTGGAACGCATCGCGCGTTCCGGCATGGGCTCCTTCCTCGGTGTGCTCAAACAATTCGGCTCGGCTCCGGCGGCGGGAATGCTGTCGTTTCCGCGTCCCGGCCTCACGCTGGCGCTTGACTTCGCCATGCGTGGAGAGCGCACGCTGGAATTGATGCGCTCGCTCGACGAAGTCGTGCAGCAGAGCGGCGGCGCGCTTTACCCCGCGAAGGATGCGCGGATGAGCCCCGCGATGTTCGAGGCGTCGTTTCCGCGCTGGCGCAGTTTTGTGCCCTACATCGATCCGAAAATGTCGTCATCGTTCTGGCGGCGAGTCACCGAGGCGCAATAGCCATGACCTCAGCTTCCAATTCGCCTTCTTCCAATTCAAGCTCATCGCCGATGCGAAAAATTATCGTTCTCGGCGCAACCTCCGGAATCGCAGTCGAAGTGCAACGGCAGCTCGCCCGCCGCGGATACGACCTGCTGCTCGTGGCGCGCTCGCCGGAGCGACTGGCGGCGCTGCAATCGGATCTCCTCGCGCGCGGGGCAGCGCAGGTTCTCACTTGCCCCGCCGACCTGGCCCGCATCGAAAAACACGGCAGCATTTTCGAGTTCGTGCGGCGCTCATTCGCCGGCTACGACACTGTCCTGCTGGCTTACGGTTCCATGCACAACCAGAAAGATTCCGAAAGCTCCGTCGAAATTCTGCTCGACGAGCTCAACATAAATTTCGTCAGCGCCAGCGCGCTCCTAACGGTTTTCGCGGCCGACCTTGAAGAACGCCGCACCGGTTGCATCGCCGCCATCACTTCCGTCGCGGGAGACCGCGGGCGCCGTTCGAACTACGTTTACGGTTCCGCCAAAGGCGCTCTGTCCCTCTTTCTGCAAGGGCTGCGCAGCCGGCTTCATCCAGCGGGAGTCAAAGTCATCACCATCAAGCCCGGTCCGGTGCAGACTGCGATGACCGACCATGTTCCGAACGCCAGTCGCTTCGCCGACCCGGAACTCGTGGCCCGCGATATCGTGCATGCTCTGGAGCGGCGCTCGCCCGACGTGCTATACACTCCAAAAATCTGGCGCTTCATCATGAGCGCGGTGGAACACATTCCCGAAACCGTCTTCAAGCGCTTGTCGTTCTAGCAATCAGCGAACAATGCGCCAACATAAAAGGGCCGCATTCTCTGCGGCCCTATCAAGCGACTGTCGTCTGCTGAACTTACCGCCGGAAGCGGCCACCACCACCGCCGCTGTGGCTGCCGCCATGGCCGCCTTGACCTCCACGATCGCCGCCGCCGGGGCGGCCACCGCGACCTCGCCGGCGACGATTGCGATCGCCACCACGATTGTCGCGCGCACCTTCCTGGCGCACGCCAGGGGCTTCGCCGACGCCCGTTCCGACTGAGGCATCGACGCGGTTGAAGTTCGGCTCGTCTTCGGCATCAAAATCGGCTCCGCCTTCAATCACCGCGGTGGGCGCAGCTTGCGGAATGCCCGGTCCCGGAACGCCTGGTCCCGAAACATCGGGGCCAGCCTCATCCATATCCGGCTCGGGAGGCGGAGGAGCACCGCCGCCCATTTTGGCGCGCTGCTCTTTGAGAATCGCCTTGCGTGAAAGCTTGATGCGGTTGCCTTCGACGGCCAGCACCTTTACCAGCACCTGGTCGCCTTCTTTCAGTTCGTCGCGAACATCCTTAATGCGATGCTCGGCGACTTCGCTGATGTGCAGCAAGCCATCGAGGCCCGGCAAGATCTCAACAAATGCGCCGAAATCCGCCAGCCGGCTGACTTTCCCGAGATAGGTCTTTCCTACCTCGGCGGAAGCCGTCAGGTCGCGGATAATCTGCAACGCCTTGTTCGCGGAAACTTCGTCGTTGGACGCGACGTTGACTTTGCCCGAATCCTCGACGTCGATCTTCACGCCCGTCTGCTCGATGATGCTGCGAATCATCTTGCCGCCGGGCCCAATCACGTCGCGAATCTTGTCGACCGGAATCTGCAAGGTGTAGATGCGGGGCGCATAGGCGGAAACCTTGGTGCGCTGCTCGCTCAGCACTTCGTCCATTTTTTCGAGGATGAACAAACGGCCGTGGCGCGCCTGTTCGAGCGCCTCGCGCATGATCTGCGCCGTGATGCCGCCGACCTTGATATCCATTTGCAGCGCGGTAATTCCATCTTTGGTGCCGGCGACTTTGAAATCCATATCGCCGTAATGGTCTTCGGCGCCCGCGATGTCGGTCAGAATGGCGTACTGGTCGCCTTCTTTCACCAGTCCCATAGCGACGCCCGCGACGGGCGCCTTCAACGGAACACCCGCGTCCATCAGCGCGAGCGAGGCTCCGCAGATGGTTGCCATCGACGACGACCCATTCGACTCGAGAATGTCAGAGACGACTCGCATCGCATAGGGCCAGTTATCCTCGGTCGGCAGCACCGCCGAAACGGCCCGTTCAGCCAGTGCGCCGTGTCCGATTTCGCGGCGTCCGGCGCCGCGCAGGAACGCGACCTCGCCAACCGAGAACGGCGGGAAGTTGTAGTGCAGCATGAAGCGCTTTTTGGCTTCGCCCTCGAAACCTTCGAGGCGCTGCATGTCGTCGCTGGTGCCGAGCGTGGTGGTGACGAGCGCCTGCGTTTCACCGCGGGTGAAGATGGCGCTCCCGTGGGCCCGGGGCAGCACGCCGACTTCGATCCAGATTTCGCGAATCTGATCGAAGGCCCGTCCATCGGGGCGGTGCTTCTTGCTAATAACCTGATCGCGGAAGATGCGCTCGCGCAGAGTCTCGTAATACTCTTTGAGCTTGGCCTTGGCGGCGTCATCCTCTTCCGGAATCGCGGCCAGCAGCTCTTTTTCCAGCGTTCGTACCAGTTCGTAGCTTTCGGCCTTCGGATGCTTGGCGGTATCGAGAGCGTCGGAGAGGCGCACGCCGATTTTCGATTGCAGATCGTTGTAGTAGGCCTGGTCAAACTCCGGCGGGGTCACAGCGCGCTTCGGCTTGCCGGCCTTCTTGCGCAGGTCTTCAATGGCAGCGCAGATTTTCTTGATCTCGGTGTGGGCGAATTCGATCGCGTCCACAACCGTTTCTTCTTTCACCTCTTTCGCGCCCGATTCGATCATCAGGATGGCGTCGGCGGTGCCGACGACCATGATGTTCAGCAGGCCTTCGCGCATCTCCGAATACGTGGGATTGGCGACGAAGCGTCCGTCCACCAGACCGACGCGCACGGCGCCGACCGGTCCGAGGAAGGGAATGTCAGAGAGGGTGAGCGCCGCGGAGGCGGCGTTGATGCCGACGACGTCGGGATCGTTCTCTGTGTCAGCGGACAAAACAAAAACAATGACCTGTGTTTCGCAGCGAAAACCCTCGGCAAACATAGGCCGGATGGGGCGGTCGATCTGGCGGCTGGTGAGCACTTCGCGCTCGCTCATGCGGCCTTCGCGCTTGATGAAGCCGCCGGGGATTCGTCCGCCGGCGTAAGTGTATTCGCGGTAATCAACGGTGAGCGGGAAAAAGTCGATGCCGGTGCGGGGTTCGGGGTTGGCGACGGCGGTGGCGAGGACAACGTTTTCGCCGAGGCGCACAACGGCCGAGCCGTGCGCCTGCTTGGCGAGCTTTCCGGTTTCGAAGGAGATGGACTTGCCGCCAGTGATCTCGGCGGAAACTGTAATTGGTTCAGGTTTCATAAATCATCCTTTGTGGGCAGGAGCGCAGAACGACCACGCCATAGCGGAGTTGTTGCAGATAGGCGAATGCCAGTGGCTCTCGCGGTCGGGAAAACGCACGTAATAAGGGCCTCGGAAAACATACCGGCCACATCGGCCGGGGTCTCTGATTATTTACGGATGCCGAGTTTGGTGATAACGGTCTTATACCGATCCGAGTCGTACTTCTTCAGGTAGTCGAGCAGGCGGCGACGCCGGCTGACCATCATCAGAAGTCCGCGGCGCGAGCCGTGATCCTTCTGGTGCGCTTTGAAGTGCTCCGTGAGTTGACCGATGCGCTCGCTTAGCAGCGCGATTTGAACTTCCGGGCTTCCTGTATCGGTGGGATGCGTGCGATACGTGTCAACGACGGATTGCTTTTGCTGTCTGGCTAGCACTAACCTGTTGCACTCCTGTCTCTTCTCGTTTGTAACGAAAATAAGAATACCACACGCGGGGCAAACGCTGCCAGTCGGGGTGTTTTTCGGTACTGGCTCGGTTTTGTCATCCCGAGCAGGCGTTTTTTGCGCGGCGAGGGATCTGGGCGAGCCGCGCCACGCGGCGCGTTTTTTTGCGCCGCATTATTGGCGCGTTTGGCTCGCTTCCTTTCAAACTGAGCCACTACCTGTTTTTCGCAGGGAATGGCGTGGCGGCGTGGTCTTTGTGATCATCGCCGATCTTCACGCTTGCTTCGGAATGGCGGCGCGCTCGCGAATTTGTTTTGCGTGATGCCGCCCATGAACCCAGTGAAACTTGCGCCACTCATCGGCCGTGAGGGGGCCGATGAACGGATGATCGAGAATTTTGGCGCGGGGGCCGAAGCGGCGTTCGCAATCGGCGAGAGCGGATTCCATCCGTTGAATCTCCGCAAATATCGAAACGCGCACTTCGGCGAGGGGCATGCCTTGCGGGAGAGCGCGTTCGGGTGCCCGGCGCCCCGGCGGCATGTAGCCGAGTTTCACCACCAGCAGCGTGCCAAAACGATGCTTCAGCGTTGCCTTGGTCGCCAATGGAGCGCCTTTCTCCAGGCACTTGGCCAAAGCCCAATTCGTATTTTTATACGTGATGTAAAGGTGCTCGAGAATCTGGGCGGAATTCCATTTGCCCGGAGGAGATTGCTCGAGGGCGCTGTCGTCGGCCCCGGCCATTGCATCGGAAAGCTCGCGGCGAAGTTTTTCGAGGGCGGAGGCCATAGTGGGAGATAGCAATTTTATCGGAATTCGCGGGCCGGGTGCGCGGCGATTGCAGATTGCGCGAGTGTACCGCGAGAACTGAGTGCGTGAGCCGAGTGCGCGCGCACTTTCAATTCAGTACAATAATCGCGATTCGCAGAATGACATTTCAAGAACACACGAGGCGGCGATGAGAACTTTTGTTGCGGCAATTTTTGCGTTGGCGATGGCCGGGTGCTCGTCGTCGCCGACCGGGCCGGCGACGGCAGAGAAGGCGCAGCCCAAGGCTCCCGAGACGATGACCGGCAACGGCGCCTTCTACAAGTGCTATATCGCAGCCCGGGGATGGGCGGCGGACGCCCAGCCCTTTCGGGTCGAATCGGCGCAATCCAAGACGCACGACGGGAAAGCCGGCGAGTGGCGCGCCGGGTTCGCTTCGCCCGCGCATCGTGCAACCGAGTCGTATACGTGGACGAACGGCGACGTCTCTCACGGCACCGAAGACACCTATAGCCCGACCAACTCGTCGACCCAGGTTTTCAATGTGCAATTTTTGAAAGTAGATACCGACAAGGCATTTTCCGTCGCGCAACAGCACGGCGGCGACAAATTGCTGGAAAAAGATCCCGACACGCCTGTGATTTTCGCGCTCGATTGGAACCGGCAGTCGAACGAACTGCTTTGGCACGTCATTTATGGAGTGGATCGAGAGACGGCGAAACTGCGAGTCACCGTCAACGCCTCGACAGGAAAGTTTTCGCACCTCGAGAAATAATTCGCGGCAAGAAATTTGCGGCAAGAAGATGGTCGGACTCGATAAGCGATTCACTGCCGCTCAGTTTTTCGCCATCTTTTCCAGCGACGCCCGCGCCTCTTTAGCGAGCGGGCCTTCGGGCAGGATCTTCAAATATTGTTCGTAGTATTTTCGCGCTTCGGCCTTGTCTCCCAACTTTGCTTCGCATTCGCCGGCCCGAAACGTCGCGACCGCGTCCTTCTCCTTGTAATAGAGAGCTTCCTTGTAGCGATCGAGCGCGGCTTTGTAGTTTCTCCTCCGGTAATAGAAATCCCCGACTTCAATGTCTTTCTGCGCCTTGTACGGATTCCAGGGATGGAACTCCTGCACATCGGAGGAGTCGGACGGCGGTGGTGCCAGGTCCTCGACCGCGGCGTCGCTATTGGGATGATTCTTGGCATCGTCCTTGGGAGGGGTGGTGTCAATGCGCGTGTCACGGCTGGAACTTTCCTGAGAGTCGTCGGGCGGCGCGGCCGATTGACCCGACGCGGACGCCGCGGGCGACTGGCTGGAGGAATTCTGCGCCGCCAGGAATGGGGTCAAGAGCAAGGCGATAACTAGCAACGCAATCCGCACTTATTGATTTTAGCGCGTTCGGCAGCGTATTCCCCGGGCGCGAAGAAAAACAGGCCCGCCCAAAAAAATCAGGCCGCCAATTGCTGACGGCCTGTTTTGGCAAACCTCCGGGGAGGAGGGAAGCTTTTATAGTGACGGGGGATTCGCGCTCGCCGTGGGCGTTGCCTCCGCCGGCGTCTGCTGCGATGCGCCCGTGTTCGTCATCAGGCGGATATCGACGCGCCGATTCTTCGCGCGGCCAGCGGAAGTGCTATTCGAGTCCACCGGCTTATCCTTGCCGAGACCAATCAGGTAAATCTTGTAGGCCGGAATGTTCTTCTCCGCCGCCAGGTACTGAATCACCGCATCGGCGCGGCGCTGGCTCAATTCATAGTTATAGTCGGCGCCGCCCACTGAATCCGTCGCGCCTTCCACCGTTATCAAATACCCCTTGGTGGTGGCAACGCTGGCCGCTAGCTGGTCGATCGCTTCCTTGGCCTGCTTGGTCAAATTATCTTTATTAAATCCGAAGTGAACCGAAGTCTCGGCCACCGGGCGATAGTTATCCAGATTGACGACCGTGTTGGTCAACATGTCGACGCGTTGCGCGGCAGTATTGGCGGCCATTTGCGCCTTTTCCGCGCTGCCGTTCGCTGCCAGTGCTTTCTGGTCGGCCTGGTTTGCGCTATTTTGCGCAGCCTGCACGCCGGCTTGCGCGCGCTGGTCCACGTCTTTAATGTCATGGGAATTCTTGGCCGTCAGATCGTCGAGTTCGTTCGTCTTATTGATCAGTGGCGTGGTTTGTTGACGCACATAATTCTTGGTCGTACATCCGATCGATGCGGCAACCGCCAATGCCAGCATGAGGGTCAATGAAATTCGCTTCATCGAGATGAGGGGCTCCTTCCCCAATAATTGCCCTGCCATAATCATTGCTCCACAACCTATAGACAAAAACGACTCAAATCCAACTTGCTCTCGATGATTATTAAAGCACGAGGGATGCCAATCGCAGGCCGCCGCAAGTCGGAGCAAGAACCTTAACTATCAATAATTTACGAGAGGACTGCGAATAAGAACCCGGCGCCGGGCGTGGCAAGGGCGATACGGACCGTAGAATTTTTATACGGTTCGGCCCGGGCTGAGCGACCTACATCACCGGAGGCGCGGTGATTCCCATCACAGCCAACACGCGCATGAGTTCCCGGCGAACCACCGCCGCAGTCGCCAGAAGGAATTTTTTTCGCGCCTCGTCGGGCTCCGCCAGGATGGGATGCTGATGATAGAACGCATTAAAAAGTTGAGCCAGTTGGAAGGCGTGCTTTGCCAGATAAGCCGACTCAGTGGTCGCGATGCACTGCGCAACCACATAAGAAGTTTTGGCGGCTGCCATCCACAGTTCCCACAATCCATTGCCGGATTCGCCGTCGAGGTACTTTGCAAGATCGTCCGCCGACAATCCGCCCGCCGAGTCAGATAGAAATTTGTCGGCATCCAGCCCGCCCTTGCGAAAAATATTCGTCGCCCGCACCACGGCGTATTGCGCATACGGTCCGGTCTCGCCTTCAAAACTGAGCGCATCCTTGAAGTCGAAGGCAATCACCGACGGCTTCGTGAACTTGAGCATGAAGTAACGCAACGCGCCAATGGCAATTTGCGTGGCAATGCTGGCGCGCTCGGCATCGCTCAGTTCGGGGTGGCGGGAGTCGACTTCCTTGCGGGCCGAGGCAATCAGCGTATCGATCAGGTCGTCCGCTTTCACGCCGAACCCTTTTCTTCCGGAAACCTCGATCCACGGCCGCGCCTTCTCTTCTTCGCTCAGTTCGTAGCCCATTTCGGCGGCGCAGCGCGGCGTAAGCGCCACCATCTCGTAGGAAAAATGCGTATAGCGGTCGGCAGCCTCGCCATGGCCCAGTTCGCGCAGCGCCTCAATGACGGTGTTCTGCGCCTCGGATTGCCGCGCGTCGATCACGTTATAAATCTCCGCGACGTCCCCGAAATGCGGATGCTCGCTATCGGCCTCGGGATCGCTCGGGGTCGTCGAGATCCAGCACTCGTGCGCATTCGGATAGCGGAAAAACTTCCGGTAACTGAAGTCGCGCCCCAGCAGGCCGAACTTCCACATGTGATAAGCGATGTCTTTGCCGACGTATCCCACGGTGCCGTTCGAGCGTACGATTACTTTCTGGTCGTCTTCGGAGATTTTCTCCGCGCCCTCTGCGGTCTCCGCGCTCTCTCCGCTTTTCCCCGCGCTCTCCGCCGCTCCAGTTTTTGCCGTTCCCGCGCGCCGCATAATCCAGCAGCCCTTGTTCTTGCCTTCGTTTTCAAAAGTCAGCACGCCCGCTTCTTTGAGCTTGCCGAAGGCCGCATCCCAGAAGTGCAGGCGAAGAATTTCACTCTCGCGCGGCAGGAAGTCGTACTCGATGTCGAGCCGCTCCATCGTCTCCAGATGACGGCGAAGCACGGCAATCGAGATCAGCTCCGCGATCTTCGCGGTCTCGTTGTTCCCGGCTTCGATGGCATGCAGAGCGGCGGCGCGGGCGGCGAGATTCTGTTTGTCCTCCTCGTACCAGCGTGAAACGCGCGCATACAGATCCCAGCAATAAAAATCAAAATGGGGAGCGGACGCGAGCGCCTCGATTTCCGCCCGCGATTTTTTCTCGACGTGCATAAACCCAACCACCACGTCGGCGACCTGAACTCCGGTATTGTCGATGTAATTCTGCACATCCACGTCCCGGCCCGCAAAATGCAGCAGGCGGACAAACGTGTCGCCGAGAATGGCATTGCGCAAATGCCCAATATGCGCCGCCTTATTGGGATTGATGCTGGAATGCTCGACCAGAACTTTACCCGCGGGTTGCTGCACGGGCGGAGTTTGATCGGCGGCGAGTGCGCCAGCGGCTTCCGCGCGATTTACGCGCACATTAATATAGCCCGCGCCCGCCACTTCGAAGCCTGCGATGCCCGGCACCGCGCCAATTCCGGCAACAATCTCCTCGGCAATTTTGCGCGGCGCCTTCCGCAGCTTTCGCGCGAGTTCAAAGGCGATGGGCAGCGCGTATTCGCCAAACTCGATCTTGGGTGGCTGCTCCACCACCAGGGTCGCTATTTCAAGCTGGTATGCGCGGCGCAAAAAGTCGCGCACCGATTGGCTGACACGGCTTTCCAGGTATTGGTACAAGGACCTCCTCTGAACTGTTGGAGAAACTGTGATTCTAACAAAAGGCGGATGTTAGAATCTCGACCGATGTCAAAACTTCGCGCGCGCAAAATCAAGCTCATCCTTTTCGATGTGGATGGCGTTCTCACCGACGGCAAAATCTGGATTTTTCCCGCTCCCGGCGGCGCGCAGGCGCTCCCTGGCTCGTCCAACACACTTATGGAGCGCTCCGCCCAAAAGACCGGTGAGAGCGGTTTCGGATTCCAGAGCACAACGCTGATTGAGGCGAAGGGCTTTCACGCGCACGACGGCACGGCGATTTCGCTGGCGCGGCTGGCGGGCATCAAGACGGGATTGATCACCAAGCGCGTTTCGGAAACGGTGGCGCTGCGCGCGCGCGACCTCAAGATGGACCACGTGCATCAGGGCATTCAAGACAAGGCTGGAGCCTTCCGCCAGATTCTCGATAAGGACGGCATCGCCGCCGCGGAAGCGGCGTTCGTTGGGGACGATGTAATTGACCTGCCGGTGATGCGCAAGTGCGGGCTGGCGATCGCGGTGAAAAACGCGCGGCCCGAAGTGAAGGCCGAAGCGCATTGGATCACTCCTCATGCCGGAGGCGAGGGCGCCGCGCGCGACGCGGTCGAATACATCCTCAAAGCGCAAGGAAAATGGAAGAAAGCGGTGGAGGATTATATAGAGCGCGGTTGATTCAAGGTTTCAATGCTCCAAGGTTTCAAGGCTTCAAAGTTTCAACGTTTCAAAGTTTTAACAGTTCAAGGCTTGGAGCGCAGCGGGACAAGTTTGGACCTTAAGACCTTCCGGCCTTGAAACCTTCAGACCTTGAAACTTTGAAACCTGTCTCTTATCCCACCGGTTGCTTGCTTGGGGCGTGCTCGGGTTCGCAACCGGTGGGGGTTTCTCCTTACTCACCGTTATGCTTTCAGGAGCGTTATCGGCACAAACACGGCCGCATCGGGAAAGTTTCGCGGCCCGGAAAAATTTTTCTCGGCAATCAATTTTGGAGCACCACCGGCTTCGACGCCATCAACTCCGCAAAACGCGGATCCTTCCGCACCGTACTGAACTCGTTGTCTTTATACACGTCCTTGATGTCTTTATACCCCTCTTCCATCGCCTTCTTTAAGTAGTGCAAGGAACGCTCGGCCGCCCCATTGCGCGCGTAAATCTTGGCCAGCACATAGTCATAGTGGGCGATGTCCTCCGGCGATGGCAGCTTGGCCTGCACGCCGCCGCCGCGCACAGCGCGCTCAAAAATATCCGGGTCGAGTTGCAGCGCCTTGTTGTAGTCGGCCATCGCTTTCTCGAAATCCTTCTTGACGAACAAAGCCGCCGCCCGGTTGTTGTAGAAAACGGCCTCGTCGCCGTCGAGCCCAATCGCCAGATCATAATATTTAACGGCCTTCCCGCAGCTTCCATCCTCGTAATACACCACGCCCAGGTTCGCATACGCGTTGGCATATTTCTTGTCCAGCCGGATGGCGCGCTCAAAACTCTTGCGCGCATCTTTGTATCGCCGCAGTAGCAACTGCGACATGCCCACTTTGTTCACCAGCACGGCGCTGGCAGGATCCTTTTTCAGTGCTGCCTGGTAATAGTCAATGGCGTCAAGGTAATTCTTGTTCGACTCCAGGTCGTCTCCCTGGATTTCGAGTTCCTTAGCCGTTGCGCCCGCCGCGGGCGGTTCGACGCGGTGCAGCGGCGGCGGCCCGACCTCGAGTTGTTCTGAATTTTGCGCACCGAGCGGCGCGGCAATGGAAAAAAGCAGGACAAGACAAGCGAGAGTGGACAGCGCAATACCGAACGGCATTGCCAGTTGCGAGGACCGCATAGCGACCTCCTGGAAACAGAGTTACGTGATTACCGCCTTATGGAGGTGGAGCTCCATTGGCCGCAGGTTTAGACGCTGCCGGGTCGTTTTTGTCATCCTTGTGGCCGCCATCCCCCCGGAACGCATCTGCAATCTTGCCAAAGATGCCTTTCTTCTTCTTCACCTCTTGTTCGTTTTGGACACCGCCCGCCGCCTCCGTGTTCCCGGCATTCGCGGTCGTTGGTCCATTGGTGGTCGGCGGCGGCAGCGGCGCCTTTTCCTGGCTTCCGCCAAAAATGCGCGAGAAGAAGCCTTGCACCGCGCTCGGCTGATCGCAGGTATCGCGCGGCTCCGTTCCCGCGACGAAGGCAATCGTGTAATCGTCCGGGCAGGAGGGCGTCGCCAGCCGGTTCGTGACCTTGTCGAGTTGCACGTCGATCACGCCTTCCGGTTGCCGGAAGTCCTTCACATCGGCGTACTCAGGCAGCGCGATCGCCTTCTTCATAAACTCCGCCCAGATCGGCGCGGCCGTTTGCGCTCCGCTCAGCCGCAGATCGCTGTAATCGTCGTATCCCACCCACACGATGCACAGCAGGTTGCTGGTATAGCCCGCAAACCAGCCGTCATGCGAGCTGCCAGTCTTGCCCGCCGCCGGCGCGGTAAAGCCGCGCTGCCGCACACCATAGGCCGTGCCGAAGTTGACGGGCCCCTCCAGCATGGTCGTCATCACAAACGCAACGCGCGGGTCCAGCACTTCTTTGCGGTCGGTGCCAAAGTTCACGACAATGTCGCCCTTGGAATTGCGCACCGAGTTGACAAACAGCGGCGACAGCCGCACGCCTCCGTTGGCAAACGTAGTGTATGCCGCCGCCATATCCACCGGCGTCGCATCGTAGGCGCCAAGCGCCATGGCCGGCGTGGCCTTTACCGAGGCAATTCCCGCCGCCCTGGCCAATTCCGCAACTTTGTCGTATCCGACTTCTTCGGCCACCTTTACCGTCGCATTATTCAGCGAGAGCGCCAGCGCATAGCGCAGCGTCACGTCGCCGTGATACTCCTCTTTGTAATTTCGCGGCTCGTAAATCTGGTCGCCATAGGCGAACGTCGACGGCTGATCCGCCACCAGCGACGCCGGCGTAATCACTGAGGTCGATCCATCAATCGCCGTGTTCATCGCGGCCGCATACACAAACGGCTTGAAGATCGATCCGGTCGGCCGTTTGGCCAGCGCGTGATTCAACTGGCTCATCCCGTAATTCCGTCCACCCACCAGCGCCTTGATCTCGCCCGTGTGCGGGTCCATCGCCACCAGCGCCATTTGCGCCTGCGGGCCGGGCAGCACCGTCGTTTCGTACTTGCCCTTTGAAATCAGCTTGCGCCTCGTGCGCATCCTGGTGACTTGCTCGTCGACAATCTTAGTGCCCTCTTCGATCGCCTGCGCCGCCGCCCGCTGCAAGTCCGGATCGAGCGTCGTATAGATGCGGTACTCCTGGTCGTTGATTTCGCGTTCGTTCAGTTTGCTGAGCACGGTGTCTCGCACCATGTCGACAAAATACGGCGCGTCGCTCGCCTCCACGTTCGGAGGCGCCAGTTTCAGCGGTGTGGCTTTGGCCTTGTCCGCTTGCGCGCGCGTGATGTCGCCGGTCTCGACCATTGCCTCGATCACCGTATTCCGCCGTTCCAGCGCCCGCTCCGGATGCCGGTAGGGCGACAGATAACTCGGCGCCTGGATCATTCCCGCCAGCAGCGCCGCCTCGGGCAATGTGATGTCTTTCAGGTCTTTATTGAAGTAGGAATGCGCGCCCTCCGCCAGGCCGGAAATCGTAAACGACCCGCGCTGCCCCAGATCGACGCGGTTAGCGTAAAACTCGAAGATCTGCTGCTTGGTGAACTTCTGTTCCAGTTCCACCGCGATCAGCATCTCGATCATCTTCCGCTTAAACGTCTTCTCCGGGCTCAGAAAGAACGCGCGCGAAAGCTGCATCGTAATCGTCGATCCGCCCTGCTGGTGCCGCTGATGGGTGACGTCGACCCATGCCGCCTCCACCAGTCGCATAAAATTCACGCCGCCATGCTGGAAGAAGCGCCGGTCTTCGATCGAGGTCACCGCCTCGACCATCACTTTCGGAATTTCGTCGTACTTCACAAGTTGGCGCTTGGAGCGCTGTTCGGCGTCGAACAGAGAAGAGATGGGTTCTGGCTCGAGCTCGTAGGCCTCCAGATCGCCGGCCGACCGGCTCAGGATTTCGCTGACCGCGCCGTCGGCCACCGTGATGGTCGCCGGCTCCGGGCTGTGATACGACTCCGGCCCCGGCATCACTTCGATGTTGCCGCCGTGCGCGCGAAAGCTGCCGAGAGGCGACTCGCCCTCTTTTTCGCTGTAGCCGGCCCGCCGCAGTTCCGTCGCTATCCCGGCAATCGTGTACTTCGACCCAACCCGCACCACCTGCGGCCCGGCATAGATCGTCGCCGAAGTCGCAAACACCGGTCCTCGGAATCGCTCTTCAATAATTCGGTCGTACTTTACATACCAGTAGGCAAAAACTCCGCTCACCAGCAGCGCCACGCTTAGGAAGGCAAGGAAGGCATAATGCACCACCGGGTCTTTGGACAGCCTGCGCCCCTTGCTGCCGGCTTTGCCAGTGCGTGCTCCCGGGATTTTCAGTTTGATGGCCAAGGATTAAGGTGGCTCCCAGCTCCAGAGCAATTCCCGGTCCGAAACCGCGGCCCAGAGATACGGGGATACGTTACTGATTCTAAATCAGAGCCGTGTGCCATGAGATTTAGATGCGTGGGCGACGAGACACAGCCGTGTGGCAGAGTGAAGAGTGGAAGCGATTGCAGTTTAGGGACGAAAAGATCGAAACCGAAGACGCGCAGGCAAGGCTTTAAAGCAGCGCGGTTCTAAGCTCCAAGCTCGCGGCTCGAAGCTGCCCTAATATACTCCCTTGTTCTCCGTCGAAGGATGGAAGCTGAGAGAAGTCGAATAACCGGGCAGTTCCACCGGAATGCTATATTCGGCGTCAATTTGCAGCACGCCGGTTCCAAAGCCGCCGGTCCGCACGACGTGGACTTGCTGCGGGGTCAGCGATATATCGAACTCCTGGGCCTGTTTAACCACCGCCGCGCGAATGTCCTCTACCGACCGATTGCTGTAGGTCCCTTGCACCGCATCGTTCTTGATCGCATCTTCAAACTGGTAGTTGGAAAAATATGGCGGGACCAGTTTGTATCCCAAAAGGGCCATCGCCAGGATGATCGTGACGCCCAGACCCAGTTTAATTGTCTCCATAAGTCGCTCGCCCGTTGCCTGCGCGCTAGCCCGCGTTTTCGCGTACCAGCGCGCTCAAATGCTCGGTGATTGCTGAAATCTTAACGTCCTCCCGAGCCAGAGTCGAGCGGCGAACGACTTCCACCAAATCTTCGGTAACCTTCTTTCCCACATTGATTCTAAAGGGGATCCCTATCAAGTCCGCGTCCTTGAACTTCACTCCGGGGCGCTCATCCCGGTCGTCCAGCAAAACGTCCAGCCCCGCTCCCTCCAGCCCCTTGGCGATGTCCTCGGCAACCGTCCGAATCTTCTCGTCTCCGCTGTTGGTCGAAACCACCACCACATCAAAAGGCGCGATCGAAGGTGCGAGCCAGAACCCGTTCGCATCGTTCGACTGCTCGATGGCCGCCGTCAGTATGCGTTCGATCCCAATCCCGTAGCTCCCCATGATCGGCGCCACCTCTTTGCCGTTGCGGTCAAGCACACGCGCGCCCATCGACTCCGAATACTTGTAGCCGAGCTTGAAAATGTGCCCGATCTCGACCGCCGTATCGATGCCGAGCGCGGCACCGCACTGCGGGCAGCCTTCTCCCGCGTTCACGCTGCGGATGTCGGCGGCAATCGTGTACTCAAAATCCTTGCCCGGCGTCACGTTTTTCAGGTGATAGTCGAGCTTATTCGCGCCGCAGATCATGTTGACGCGCCCTAGCAATCCTTCATCGAGCACTACCGTCGCCGCCCGATCGTCCGCCGGCCATTTCTTTGCGTCCCACTCACCCAGCAATTCCTTTGGGCGCACCGCCAGCCCGATCGGCCCGATAAATCCCCCCGGTCCCTGAAAATATTTCTCCACTTCCTCCGCCTGCATCGGACGCACATTCGCCGCCTTCACCAGCGTCAGCAGCTTGGTCTCATTCACGCTGTGGTCGCCGCGCAAAAACACGATCACGGGCTGCTCCAGCGTCTTGCCCGCGCCGGTCTTTCCCGCTGCGCCCGGACTCTGCGCCATGTACGCTACCGTCTTGATGTCCTGCTCGGCGGCAATTCCCAAGAACGCCGCCACGTCGGCAATCGCGCCCTTCCCCGGCGTATGAATCAGCAGCGGCTTGCCGTCGCCCTCGGGTTGCAAATCCTCTACCGGAGCAACCTTCGACGTTGCCTTCTCCATGTTCGCCGCGTATCCGCAGGCCTCGCAGCTCACCACCTGGTCTTCGCCGGCCGGCGTCCGCACCATAAATTCCTGCGACTTCGTCCCGCCCATCGCCCCCGAGTGCGCATCGATCACCACGTACTTCAACCCGCAACGGTCAAAAATTCGGCAATAGGTCTCGTAGTGTTTCTGATACGACACGTCGAGCCCCGCCGCATCCATGTCAAACGAGTACGCGTCTTTCATCGTGAACTGCCGCACGCGCAACAGCCCCGACTTCGGCCGCGGCTCGTCGCGAAATTTCGTTTGAATCTGGTACCAGATTTGCGGCAGTTGCTTGTAGCTGCGCAACTCCTTGCGCGCGATGTCGGTCATGATCTCTTCGTGCGTAAAGCCCAGGCAAAGGTCGGCGCCTTTGCGGTCCTTCAGGCGAAACATGCTCTCGCCAATGACCGCCCAGCGTCCGCTCTCTTCCCAAATGTCGCGCGGATTCAGCGCCGGCAGGTAGAACTCTTGCCCAATCTTGTCCATCTCCTCGCGGACAATTCTTATAATCTTCTGGCTCGCGCGGTTGCCGAGAAATAAAAACGAATAAATGCCCGCGCCCAGTTGCCGGATGTATCCAGCACGCACCAGCAACTTGTGGCTCGCAACCTCGGCATCAGCCGGAGCCTCGCGCAATGTAGGAATAAAAACTTCAGACCAGCGGTGCATAGTTCGGAGCATAGTTAAGCTTCCTGTGAGTAAGCGAATGCTCGATTGTAAATGATGCCAGAGCGCGGATTGGCGAGATGGGACAGATAGACGCGGAGACTTTGGCGGCGAGATGTACAATCTGCCGGTTCGAGGATTGGTGGACTGGCCGGCTTCATCCCCGTTCTTATGTTGTTGCGATTTCGATCCGGCTGCATCCACAGACCCGCGCACGAGTCCGTAAATGACCCGCCTCGCCCGCAAACTCGGCATCACCGACTACTTCTCTCTTGGCTGGGGAACCATGGTCGGCGTCGGCTGGCTCGTCGTCATGGACGACTGGCTTCTCCGCGGCGGGCCGCTCGGCGGCATTCTCGGCTTCGCCATCGGCGGCATTCTTCTTCTGCCCGTCGGCTTCGTCTACGGCAAATGGGTCATGGCCATGCCCGATGCCTCGGGCGAAGTGGCCTACACAGCCAAGGTTTTCGCGCGCCCCGTCAGCTTCTTCACCGGCTGGATGATGGTGCTCGCCTATTTCATCGTCTGCCCGTGGGAGGCCGTCGCCGTCGGCCGTCTCGCCGGCTTCGTCTTCCCATGGCTCAATCGCATCGAACTTTACCGCGTCGCCGATAAGCCCGTCTACCTGCCCCATCTCGCCATCGGCCTCGGCCTCACCGCGCTCGTCACCACCGTCAACTATCGCGGCATCCGCCTCAGCGCCACGTTTCAAAACTGGACTACGTTCGGCACACTCGCACTCTTCGTTATCTTCATTGTCTGCGGCGCCGCCCGCGGATCGCCCTCGAACTTTCCGCCTCTCTTCACGCACGCACCCTGGGTTTCGATTTTGCTCGTTCTTCAGGTCGTGCCGTATTTCATGAACGGCTTCGAATCCGTGACCAAGGCCGCGGAAGAAGCCAGTCCCGAATTTCGCGCCGTCGGCTTCTCTCGCGTCATCTTCACCGCCATCGTCGTTGGCTTCCTCTTTTATGTGGTGGTGGTTGCGGCGGTGGGATTCGTCGCGCCCTGGCGGCAACTGACCGGCACTCCCTTTATGACGGCCGCCGCCTTCCAGTACGCAGTCGGCTCACGCTGGATCGTCAGCATCATCCTGTCCACGGCAATACTCTCGCTCTTCAAAGTGTTCAACGGAAACTTCGTCGCCGCCACGCGTTTGCTCTTCGCCATGTCGCGCCGCGGCCTGCTCGACGATCGTCTAGCCGCCGTGCATCCGCAAAACCGCACGCCCGGCGCGGCCGTCCTCGCCCTCGGCATCGCTACCGGCTTATTTATGTTTCTCGGCAGCGCGATTCTGGTTCCGATCTCCGAAGTCGGATCGGTCGCCTCGGCCATCGGCTGGTTCGCCGTGTGCCTAGCATTCTTATTGACCAAGCCCACGCTGCGGGATTACCTGATCGCGCTGCTCGGCGCATGCGTCGGCCTGGCAATGATCCTGATGAAGTTCCTCCCCTTCGTTCCCGGGCATTTTTCCAACTGGGAGTGGCTGGCCTTCGGCATCTGGATTGTGCTCGGCGCCATTGTCGGCCGCCCGCGAGCCGCAAACGCGAACCCGCCAACCATTCGCGCCGGCGTCGTGTAAACGCAACGCCTCCCCAACCGTCCCCCGGAATCGCCGAACGACGCGCTGGCTCGTGTTATTTTCGATATGGGTTGAGGAGATCCCGCCAATTCGGATCGCGGTCATCGATGGCTGACAACTTCGAGTGCAGCCAGGCCAAATTCTCTCTGCGTTCGACAATCCTGTGCTGTTTGCTTTTGCTTGCGGCCTCGGCCACCTCGCTCGGCCAAGGTGGACCACCCTACTATACGAACGATCCCGGCACTCCCGGCAATAAGAACTGGGAGATTAATTTTGGCTACATGCCGTTCCTCTACCGCGGCCAGTCCATCAGCCACACGCCTGACGTGGACATCAACTTCGGCCTCGGAGATCGCATTCAGCTCACCTATGAGAGTGCCTGGCTGCGCGTGCACAACCCCGATCGGCCCGTGAAGTACGGATTGGAGCAGGATCAACTCGGAGTCAAGTGGCGCTTCTACGACAGCGGCGAAGACCGCATGGCGTTCTCGATCTTCCCGCAACTTTCCGTCAACAATCCCAATCACGCCGTCCGCCGCGATATCACTCCGCCTGGAGCCAGCCTGATCCTTCCCCTCGAGTTCACCAAAAAAGTCGGCCGCGTCCATGTCGACCTGGAAGCCGGCTACCAATTCGTGCATTTGGGCTATGACGGCTGGCTGACCGGCCTCGTCGTCGGCCGCGACCTCACGAAAAAGCTGGAGCTCGATTCCGAGTTCTACGCCGCCGGAACCTGGCGCCCCAGCTACGCTCAGCCAACCTTCGACGTCGGCGGGCGCTACAAACTCCATCCGCCTCTCATCCTGCTGTTCATGGCCGGACGTGGCTTCGAGCCGGCTCGCAGCAACCAGCCATCCTTCATCGGCTATTTCGGAATTCAGTTGCTGCTGCCGCCAAAGCCATTTGATCAGGAGTGAGTTTTGCGGACTAGTTAATGCGTCAACGTCTCAGCCGCCGCACTTCGCTACGCGATTGCAGCCCAGCTAGAAATCCACCGTCTTCACGTCGACAAAATCCCCGATCAGCCCGAAGATCTGCCCCGGATTGTTGGGATCGTTGGGATTGTATTCCAGCGCATCGATCGTCGCGTCGTAGACAGAGAGCGATCCCCCCTGCACCACATAAACCACCGTGCGCTGGCTGATAGGCTGGATTCCCGTGGCATCGCCGTTGGCTGGAGGAATCACCACGCCGCCCGGCGCCGCGCTGCCGACCGCGGCGCTCGAACTGTTGTAAATGGAGAGGCAGCCGCGCACCTCAGTCCCAGGCGGCGGATTGAGCGGCGGCACGATCTCCGTACAGGTCCGCGCCCCGATGAAGAGCTGTCCATTCGGTCCCATCGCAATCCGGTTGTGATACCCGTCCGTGATCACGATCGGCGAAGTGTTGACGATGCTCATGCTGTCGAGATCGAAAATCGTCAGCAGCCCGCACGTCTTGGCCGCCGTCGTCTGCCCGGTGCAGGGCTGCGATGGCGCGCCACCGGAATATGGCGTCCCCGCCAGGTACATGGTCGAGCCAATGATCAACGCTTCGGTCGCCGCCGGCACCGGCGCCGCTGTCCCGGGAGTCGGGATCGGCGTCGTCATATCCAGCGGCTGCACGCTCGCCGTCATGCCGCCGCACTCCGGTCCGCAATTCAGCACGTACGCGGTCGTATCGTCGCTGCTGAAGTAGGCCTGCACCGGATAGTCAAATCCGGGAATCGGCGTGGCCGGACACGGCGTCACTCCCACATCGCTCGGCGTCACCACAAACACAAATGCCGGGGTCTGATCGCAACTCTGTCCATAGAGCGACGCCGGCACATCGGTAAATGCCAGCAGCCGGTTGCCACCGTTGTTGATGGCCAGGTAGTGCACCGACGGGATGTCAATCTCGCCCGTGAATGCGCCCGTGCTGACTCCAACCACCTCAATGTTCCCCGGCGATTGTCCTTCCACGGTCGCGGTCGGCACAGCCACATACGCGGTCGAACTATCCGGCGAGGCCACAAAACTCTCCGTGTAGCCCGGCAAAGCGACGTGCCCCGCCGTGGTTTCCCCGGTGTTATTGACAATGGTGAATTGATTGTCGGAACTCTGTGTGTTCGTGCCGCTGAACACCAGCGTGTAGGCCCGGTTCGGCGTCACCACCATCATTCCCGGAGTATTCCCGGCCGAGATCGGCGCTACGCCGGGCGGCCGCACATCCGTCTGCGCGTTCACGATCACAAGCCCAGCCACGGACGTAGGCGAGCTCACGCTATTCGAGATAAACGCCCGGTTCGCAATTCCGCTTGTATGAGTGCTAGTGGAAGAACTGCTGCCCCCGCAGCCCGGCAGCAGCGCGCACACGGACAGCAGCAGAAATCCAGAAATCAGGTATTTTCTCAAACCAGCCAGTCCAGCCTTCTCAGGAATAATCTCTTGGATGCAGGAACAGGGATTATAACAAAGGCAAAAAAAAGCGTTTTGGCCTGGCACGCAATCGGAAGAAATACTTGGCCTAGACGAGATCGGCGGACTTGACCTTCCGCCTGGCGCCGTGGCGAATCGTCAGCACCCACACTGTTCGGCGCTCTTCGTCTACTTCATAAATGACCCGGTAAACGTGAGGCTTTTTGCCGTAAAGCAGGTGTCGCAGCTTTCGCTTCGCACTTCGAGCTTCGGGGGCAACCGGACAGCGATGCGGATACGACTCAAGTGCATCCACGGCCCGCTCCAAGCCGTTGTACCAGCGAGCGGCAGCACTCGACTCCACCGCGTTCTTTTCCAAGTAGAGGATTTCAAGATCGCGAAAGGCGCGAGCGGCGAACTCAACCAGGTATTTCATGCTTGCGGCGAATCTCGTCAAAAGCCTCTTTCGCCGGGCGGGTGCGTCCGTGGGCTACGTCATCCAAGCCCTGCCGCACGCCTTCCTCGGCATCGGTCCCGGCGGCAAGGTCGAGCAATCGCTGATACGCTTTAGCATCCTGCACTACCGCCGCCGCCTTTCCATTTACCGTGAGCACCACCGGGCGTTTGGTCCTCTTAAGCTGTTTCATGAAGTCGCCCGACCGCCGGCGGAACGTTGTCAGCGATTGAATATCTTTGGTGATGTTAAGCACGCTTACCCTCCCATCCTAAGCACCTTATTCGGTGCTCACAGAAATAATAATCCATTCTGATCATGCACGGCTAGAGGCAGGTTGCGATGACTCCCTAACCCGATGATTCCCTAACCAAAAGATGCGCACACCCAGCGCCTTCTTGTATCCTCATTGCAATGCCCCAGAACTTCCACGATCGTCTCCAGCGCGCGCCCATCCTTTGCGATGGCGCCATGGGCACCCTCCTATACTCCAAGGGTGTCTTCATCAACCGCTGCTACGACGAGCTCAATCTGTCTCAGCCCGAACTCATTCGCGGCATTCACCACGAATATCTCCAGGCCGGGGCCGAGATCATCGAGACCAATACCTTCGGCGCCAACAGCTTTCGCCTCGCCCGCCACAGCCTGGCCGAGCAGGTGCGCGACATCAACATCGCCGGCGCACGCATTGCCAAAGAGGCGGCCAAAAGTTACGACGTCTGGGTCGCCGGTTCCATCGGCCCGCTCGGCATTCGCATCGAACCGCTCGGCAAAACCTCTTTTGAAGAAGCCCGCGCCGCGTTTCGCACCCAGGCCGCCGCCCTCGTCGAAGGCGGCGTCGACCTGCTCATGCTCGAAACCTTCGGCTACCTCGAAGAAATTCACCAGGCCATCCTCGCCTGCCGCGACGTCGCTCCGAACATTCCTATCATTGCCCAGGTCACCATCGACGAAGACGGAGATTGTCTCGACGGCTCCGAGCCTGAAACCTTCGGCGCCCGCCTCACGGAATGGAACGTAGACGTCCTCGGCATCAACTGTAGCGTCGGTCCAGTCGCCATGCTCGACGCCATCGAACGCGTGCGCGCCGTCACTTCCCTCCCCCTCGCCGCCCAGCCCAACGCCGGCATGCCGCGCTCGGTCGAGGGCCGCAACATTTATCTTTGCTCGCCCGAATACATGGCCAGCTATGCCCGCAAGTTCGTCGCCGCCGGCGTGCAACTCGTCGGCGGATGCTGCGGCACCACGCCCGACCACATCCGCGCCATGAAGTCGTCCCTGCGCGTGCAGGAGGCCCGCGGCAGCGCCGCCATTTCTGAAGTCCTGCATTCCGCCTCGGCCCCATCGGCTCCGGCCAGTACCGCCCTGGCCAAGCGCTCTCGCCTCGGCGCAAAAATCGCCGCCGGCGACTTTGTCACCATGGTCGAAATCGTCCCCCCCAAGGGCATCAATATCCTGAAGGAGATTGAAGGCGCAAAGTTCGTCAAATCCGTCGGCGTCGATGCCGTCAACATCCCGGACAGCCCGCGCGCCTCCGCCCGCATGAGCAACCAGGCGCTCTCCGTGCTCATGCAGCAAGCCGTGGGCATTGAAGCCATCCTCCACTACACTTGCCGCGATCGCAACGTGCTCGGCATTCAGTCCGACTTGCTGGGAGCCGCCGCCACTGGCATCAACAATCTAATCTGCATCACCGGCGATCCGCCCAAAATGGGCAACTATCCCGACGCCACCGCTGTCTTCGACGTTGACTCCATCGGCCTCGTCAACATCGTCCACAATCTAAATTGCGGACTCGACATCGGCGGCCATCCCATCGGCATTGGCACCAGCTTCGTCATCGGCGTGGGCGCCAATCCCGGCCTCCCCAATCTCGACGAAGAGATCAAGCGCTTCGAATACAAAGTTCAGGCGGGCGCGGAATACGTGGTCACCCAGCCTGTCTTCGACCTCCGGCTGCTGGAAAATTTTCTTCGCCGCATCGAGCATTGCCGCATTCCCGTCATCGCCGGCATCTGGCCTCTAACCAGCGCCCGCAACGCCGAGTTCATGAAAAACGAGCTCCGCGTCTCCATCCCCGACGAAATCCTCAATCGCATGACCAGCGTCACCACCCCCGAGGCCGCTCGCGAGGAGGGCGTCGCCATCGCCCGCGAAATGCTGCGAGCCGTCCGCGACCGCGTGCAAGGCGCTCAGATCAGCGCTCCTTTGGGCCGCTATACCTCCGCTGTCGATGTTCTGGAGGCCCTCGGCTCCAACCAGTCCACCTCCGTCTAACCTGTCATTCCGCCCGACCAGCCGTTCAGTCGCTCTGCCAAACCTATTTTGGAACTTATCGCGTCCAAGAAATTATGCGTTCTTTCACAATTTTCTGGACATTTCCTGCGCGAAACGGCATTACAATACAGCTTAGGAGCAGATCGATTGGTGAAGTTTGAAGAATGCCTCGAGCGGCTCGAGAAGATCGTCTTGGAACTAGAGAAAGGGGAGGTTCCGCTGGAAAGGTCTCTGACCCTGTTTGAAGAAGGCATGCAACTCTCCGCCACCTGCCGCAAGCAACTTGAGGAGGCGGAAGGAAAAGTAGAGATTCTGTTAAAACAGAACGGCAAGCTCCAAACTGAACCGTTCGAGCCCCCGACCGAGAAGGCGCTGCGCAAGTAACGCCGTTCGCGCTCGGAGACACTCACGCCTGTGGTGGCAACTGCTGTCCGCAGCCAAAGGCTACACCGCGCCTGCGGTGAAAGTCAGGGGGATGTATGGAAGCACTCAGCCTGTTGATCTATCACAACGACCCCAGAACTGCTCAAGCTCTTGGGGCCAGTCTTTCCCAACATTTTGGTCCGGTTAATCTCGTAAAGCATTATGAGGAAGTTCGATCGGCCATCACTCGGCATGGGGCCAACGTGCTGGTGCTGGATCTGGAAACATCGCGCACTGACGCACTCCGAAATCTGCACCGCGAATTCCCTTCGCTCTGCATCGTTGCCACGCACCGCCTGGCCGACGAAGATCTCTGGACTGAAGCCATGAACGAAGGCGCCACCGACGTTTGCGAACCACGCAACGAAGAAGTCGTCCGCTCCGTGCTGCGCGAACGCGCCCACGGTATGGCCGCCGCAGCTTAGAAACTTGGTTCAACAAAAGGACGCCTGCGGGCGTCCTTTTTTATTTCAGCAAGTCTTGCTGCGGCAATAATCGCGGTGTAAGTCGCTGATCACCGCGCCCATTGATTGTTATACTTCCTTGCCATGCTGAAACAAATTCTGGAGCAAGGCCGCGCCGCCGCCGATGCCGCGCTCGAACGGCTTTTGCCGGCCGCAACCGAGCATCCCACGTCCATTCATCAGGCCATGCGCCACAGCGTGTTCGCCGGCGGCAAACGCCTGCGCCCCATTCTCTGCATGGAAGCGGGCCGCATGATCACGGCTGTATCGTTGGCGCGCGCATCTCGCGCCGCGGCGGTGGCGAGCAGTCCCTGCTATGCCTCCGAGGCCCTCGCCGACATCGCTCCCCTTCCCGCCGGTATCGAAAGTCTCGGCGCCGCCCTCGAAATGCTCCACACCTATTCGCTGATTCACGATGATCTGCCCGCGCTCGATAACGATGACCTGCGCCGCGGCCGTCCCACCTGCCACAAGGCATTCGGCGAGGCCATCGCCATCCTCGCCGGCGACGCTTTGCAGACGCAGGCCTATGAGGTGCTCGCGCAACTCCGCTGCCCCGCCGAGGCCCGCGTCGCCATCATCCGCGAAATCGCCCATGCCACCGGCACCATCGACGGCATGATCGGCGGACAGGTCATCGACCTTGAAGCCGAGCACAAAAAACCCGACCTCGCCACCCTCGAATATATTCACCGCTCAAAAACCGCCGCCCTCATCACCGCCAGCGTCGTCAGCGGAGGCCTCTATGCCGGCGCCGATTTATCCGACACTGATTTGTCTGACACCGATTCATCTGACACCGACCGCCTCCGAATCTACGGCCAGTCCATCGGCCTAGCATTTCAAATCGTCGATGACGTGCTCGACGTAACCCAGACCTCCGAGCAACTCGGCAAAACCGCCGGCAAAGACACCGCCGCCGAAAAAGCCACCTATCCCGCTCTCTTCGGCGTCGAAGAATCCCTCCACAAAGCCGACGCACTGGTCGAGCGCGCCTGCACGCAACTCGACAAATTCGGCGACCGTGCCACCACGCTGAAAGACCTCGCGCGCTATCTGGTAGCAAGAAAGAATTAGAGATAAACCGGTTCTGTTGACATGCCTCCAACCCTGTCATGCTGAGCGAGGACTGAGCTTCGCGAATCGGGGCCCCCAGCACGCCGGGTTTTCGTGTGCTGGGGTGAGAATGCGAAGCTCAACCGCAGCCGAAGCACCCCTACCCTCGCCACGCGATCAGATTCTATATACCATTTAGTAACATATGTCGCTTTAGTCGATCTTTTGGAATCAATTGGTTAGCTGGAAATTCCCGCTAGATCGTTGAGGAATAAGGACTTAGGTTATTATTTAGAATCAACAACTTAGCTGAGTCTCTTCCGAGATCTTTGAAAAAGTAAGGACTTAGACGTAAGATATTTATTTTTCAATAAGATGGCCGACACATTTCCAGACTCTTCTTGACCGGGTTTACCTTGCTCTGTTGACATCCGGCTCTTTCTGATCGCGCCACGATCCCCCCATGACCAACGATGCATAAGCTCTCTTAATCCGCCAAAACATTGTTGTCATGCTCTAAAACAGCCTGCCCGACCAACCCAGCGCTATAATGGTCGGCGGTTCGGGCCCTCCTATGAGCAACGACGATCTACGCCGCAACAATACTCAGAATCACGATTCGCTCAACACCAACCACGACCAAGACCTTGGCATGCACCGCAGCATCTCCCGCCGCGATTTCCTCAACGGGGTCGCGCTTACCATCGGAGGCGCCGTAATCCCGCGCTCGGCGCTCGCTTTCGGCGATACGCCTCCCGCTTCCCAAAGCTCGCCCAACTACTATCCGCCCGCCCTCATGGGCATGCGCGGCGACCACGATGGCAGCTACACCTATGCCCACGGACTCCGCGACGGCGACTCCTGGGATTCCCCCGGCAAGCCCGAAACCACCGGGGAAACCTACGATCTCGTCATCGTCGGCGCCGGCATCAGCGGTCTCGCAGCCGCCTACTTCTATCGCCAGCGCGCCGGCAAAAAGGCCCGCATCCTCCTCCTCGACAATCACGACGACTTCGGCGGCCACGCCAAGCGCAACGAATTCCGCGTCGGCGACCGCACCCTCCTCGCTCACGGCGGCACTATGTCCATCGAGCATCCCGCCCTCTACAGCAAAGTGGCCAAGGGCCTCCTCGTCGATCTCGGCATCGACGTGCAGCGCTTCTACAAGGACTTCGACCGCAAGCTCTACAGCAATCTCGGCAGCGCGATGTTCTACGACAAGGCCACCTTCGGCGAGGATCGCATCGTCCCCGGCATGGGCAAAACGCCTTGGCCCGAGTTCCTGAAAAACTCGCCCCTACCCCCCGCCGTCCGCGACGACCTCATCCGCGTCTACACCGAGAAAAAAGACTATCTCCACGGACTCACCCGCAAGCAGAAACTCGAGCGCCTGCACAAAACCAGCTACGCCGATTTCCTCACCAAGATCTGCGGCCTCAATCCCGCCGCGCTTCCCTTCTTCCAGTCCTATACGAATGACCTCTTCGCCATCGGTATCGATGCCGTCTCCGCGCTCGATTGCTATCAGATGGGCGACGACTACGGCGCCATGACCTACGCTGGCTTCGACGGCCTCAAACTTGAAGAACCTTCAACCGACTCGGCGAAGATCAAGCACCGCCAGACCGAGCCCTACATCTTCCATTTCCCCGACGGCAACGCCTCGGTCGCGCGCCTGCTGGTGCGCACGCTCGTGCCCGGCTCCATTCCCGGCCACACCATGGACGACGTCGTAACCGCGCGCGCCGACTACAGCCGTCTCGACGATCCCGCCTCGCCCGTGCGCATTCGCCTCAACAGCACCGCCGTTCACGTCAGTCACGTTGGCCCCGCGCACACCGCAAAGCAGGTCGAAATCGCCTACGACCGGGGCGGCAAGCTGCAAACCGTCCGCGCCTCCCACTGCATTCTCGCCTGCTACAACGTCATGATCCCCTACATCTGCCCCGAACTTCCCGAGAAGCAGCGCCAATCGCTCTCCTACTTGGTGAAGTCGCCGCTCGTCTACACCCACGTCGCCATCTCGAACTGGACCAGCTTCCACAAACTCGGCGTGCATCAGATCGTCTCGCCCGGCAGCTATCACTGCTTCACCGCCCTCGATTTCCCGGTCAGCATGGGCACCTATCATTTCCCCAGCAATCCCGAAGAGCCCATGGTCCTCTTTATGCTGCGCACGCCCTGCCAACCCGGCATGACGGCTCGCGAGCAAAACCGCGCCGGACGCCAGGAGCTGATGGAAACTCCCTTCACCACATTCGAGCGCAACATCCGCTCGCAACTCGGCGCCATGCTCGGCTCTTCAGGCTTCGACCCCGCTCGCGACATCGCCGGCATCACCGTCAATCGCTGGGCGCACGGCTACTCGTTCATGCCGAACTCTCTCTTCGATCCCGATTGGAAAGAGGGGGAAGAACCGTGGGTCATCGGCCGCCAACCTTTCGGTCGCATCACCATCGCCAATTGCGATTCCGCCGCCATCGCTGAAACCGAAGCCGCCATCGATCAGGCCCGTCGCGCCGTGGATGAGATGGTAATGATAGAGGTGACAAATCATGCGGGTTGATTCCGCGAGTAGATTATTGCCGATGAGATTCTGAAGCGCGGCTTGCCATGGCACTGCAACGCCGCGCGATGCACATTCGGCCATTGCATCCGCCGCCACCCGGCGCTACAGTATTTCTAGCTCTGGCGGTTCCCCCACCTCGTAGTTGAATTCCCTTTCCTCACCTGATATTTACGCGCAATTGCTGCAGTGCCTGTGCAACTAAAGGCGGTAGTGGAAAACGGGCCCCCATATATGGTGTTTTACTACTTGACCCGTCCCACCTTTCGCCTTTAGAGTTGGTGAAACGCCGGGGTGCAAAAATCGGTTTTCCGACGAAGCGCCTCAGCACGCGACTAGGAGGAACCTCGGCAGTTACTCCCGCGAGGCTCCGCCAAACGCGGCAGCAGGGCACCCAGCCAGCGCGCAACGCGGACATAATCCGCGCAACATGCAGACGCCGATGCCACCAGCGGCAGGCTTTCGGCGTCAGACATTGTGGTCGCATCAGCAGTCAGCATTAAGGAGTGACCTTGCTCAAACTCAAGAAGCTGCAAATTCTCGGATTCAAATCCTTCTGCGATCGCACCGAGCTGAAGTTTCACGGCGAAGGCATCGCGGCCATCATCGGCCCCAACGGTTGCGGCAAATCCAATATCGCCGACGCCATCTCGTGGGTGCTCGGCGAGCAGTCGGCCAAAACCCTCCGCGGCTCGCGCATGGAAGACGTCATCTTCGCCGGCACGCGCGATCGCAATCCCACCGGCATGGCGGAAGTCAGCCTGACGTTGATCGATCCCGAAGTCTACTCCGGTGCCGATTCCAGCGCGCCCACCGAGATTGAAATCCAGGACGATTTGATCGAAGAGAACTGGGACGAGGCCGGATTGCGCACGCAAGCCGCCGCTGAAACCGAGCGCGCCGTAGAAGAAGCCCAGCCGGGAAAGGCTGAAGAGGTTGAAGGTTCATCCGCAAGTGCTGCGGCCGGCAGCGCGGCAAGTGAGTCAGCGGCAACTGAGTCGAGCGACGGCGTAGGCGCCGGCAACATCGCAGGTGTCGAGGTCACGGAAAGTGCGTCTCCACAAACCGCGCCCGCCGAAAGCGCGGTCACCACAACCACAATCGCCGGTCTACAAGTCGTTCAGCCGCAAGTCGTCCTCAAAATCCGCCGCCGCAAGTTCAATCAGCAGCCCGCGCACGCCGGCGAAATCGCCGTCACGCGCCGCCTCTTCCGGAGCGGAGACAGCGAATACCTGCTCAACGGCAAGCTCTGCCGCCTCCGCGATATTCAGGAGCTCTTCATGGGCACGGGTCTTGGCCCCGAGTCCTACGCGCTCATCGAGCAGGGCCGCATCGGCCAAATCCTCAGCAGCCGTCCCACCGATCGCCGCAACATCATCGAGGAAGCTGCCGGCATCACAAAATTCAAAACCAAAAAGCGCCTCGCCGAAGCGCGCCTCGAAGAGTCAAAGCTGAATCTCAACCGCGTCAACGACATCTTCGAAGAAGTTACGCGGCAGATGAATTCGCTCAAACGCCAGGCCAGCAAGGCGGAGCGCTACGGCCGCCTGCGCGACGAAATGCGCGCCAACCTGCGTGTGGTCCTCGCCAGCAAGTTCACGCAAATGGATCGCGAAAACGCTTCGCTCAACACGCAGGTCCACGAACTCGGCGAGCAGATTCACGAGTTGACCGATGCCGTCCAGCAATCGGAAGCCGAGCACGCCGACCGCACCCAGCGCGGCTACGCCATCGAAACCGAGGCGCGCGAAAATCGCGACCGCCTAAGCCAGATCGCCATCGATGCCGACCGCGGCAAAGCGCGCATCCGCACCAATGAGGAGCGCTCCGCCGAATTGTCCCTGCGCACCACCTCTGCTGAAGCGGAACTGGCGCAGGCGACGCAGCGTTTGCAGGAGTTGGAAGCCGAGCGCGCCGAACATCGCAGCCTCCTCGACTCCGCCGCCGCCGACCTCGCCTCCGCCCAGCAGGAGCTCGCGCTCGCGCAGCAGGAAGCCACGGGCGCCACCTCCGATCTGGCCGCTCTCGAACGCGGGCAGGAGTCTTGCCGCGCTTCAATCCTCGAAGCTGTCGGCCACGCCTCTCACCTTCGCAACCAGCTCACGCAGTGGCAGGAGCGCCTCGCCGGCATCGATCGCGAAGAGCAGCGCCTGCGCGCCGAACAAGCCACGGCCTTCACACAGTCCGAAGCTTTCGGAGGCCAGCGCGGACAGCTCGCGCTCGAGTTCGAAAATGTTTCCCAGCGCGTCAGCGGCTTGTTCGCCGAGCTCACCAGCCTGCGCGAAACGCTCGCGGCCAAGCGCGCCCATGAGACGGACACCAAGCACCACCTCGATTCCATCCGCTCCGAATACGCCACCGCCCTCGGAAAAAAAGGTTCCCTCGAAGCCATCATTGCCGAGCACGGTTATTCGACCGAGTCCGTCCGCCGTCTATTCCAGTCGGGCGCCCTCCAAGGCGGACACATGCCCGCCGGCGTCCTCGCCGACTTCCTCGAGGTCGAGCCGCGCTACGAGCGCGTCGTCGAAGACTTCCTGCGCGACGAATTGAATTACATCGTCGTCAAAAGCTGGGACGCCGCCGATGAAGGCCTCCGCCTCCTGCGCTCCGATGTCGATGGCCGCGCCACCTTCCTCGTTCATCCCGAAGATTCGCAGGCGAAATTTTCTTTCGTCGCCGATGAGAGCACGCACTACGCGCCCGCCGACGATACCGTTCTTCCACTTAAGAACTCGATCCGCGTGCTCAACGGCTTCGGCAAATCGCTCGAAGTCATTCTCCCCAAGCTCGGCAACGGCTACATCGTGCCTGATGCGAGCGTTGGGCGCGAGCTTGCCCTCTCCAGCCCCGACGCTTTTTTCCTCTCGCAGTCCGGCGAGTGCTTCCACAACGTCACCGTGACCGGCGGCAAGCAGCGCAGCGAAGGCCCGCTCTCCATGAAGCGCGAGCTGCGCGACGTGGTTCAGTTGCTCGACGAACTCGAGCGCGCCCTGCGCGAGAAAGAGATTCTGGCGCTCACCCTGGGCCGCGAAATTCGCGAGCATGCTTCCCTGCTCGATCGCCTCGAAGAAGAGAAGCGCGACGCCGAAAAGCAGGCCATGAGTTCCGGCCATTTGCTCCAGCAGTTGGATGGCGAGATGACGCGTGTCCGCGAGCGCATCGAAATCATCGCGCGCGAACTTGATCGGCTCGCTTCCGAGCGCCAGGAACAGGATCGACTTATCGCATCCTGCCAGTCCGAACTGGCGGCGATCGAGGAATCGAAGGTCGCGCTCGAGGCTCAACTGGCCGCGAGCCACGATCAACTCACTGCCCTGCGCGCCCGTCGCGACTTCGCGGCGGAAACCATCTCCGAACGCTCCGCCCGCGTCGCCACGCTCCTGGAGCGCCATCGTTCCGCCAGCGCGCTTCTGCAGCGCATTGAAACCGTCGCCGCCGAAATGCAGGAACGCGCAACCGCCCTGCAAACCCAAATGCGATCCGCCCACGAGGAGATCGCCCGGCGCCAGGAAGAAAATCTTCAGCTCGCCGCGCAACTCGTCGACTTCGAATCGGAGCGCAACGTCTGCGAGACGCGGCAGGATCTTCTTCAGTGCGAGTCGGAACAGCTTCGCCTGCGCCTCTCTGAAATCGAAGAACTCCTCCGCACAACGCGCCAGCAACTCGATTCCGCTCGCGACCGCCGCGGTGAGCTTCAGGCGCAGGCCGCCAAGCTCGCGTCAGACCTCCAACACCTCGCCGATACCTGCCTCAACGAGTTGGGCATTGAACCTCCCGTGCTCCTGGCCGACGCGACGATTGCTCCCCTCATCGGCGAAGAACTCGCCGCCGCCGATCAGTCCAACCGCGACATGCGCGCTCGCCTCGACGCCATGGGCCCCGTCAACATGATGGCCCTCGAAGAATACAAAGAGACCGCCGAGCGCCATCAGTTCCTCGAAACCCAACGCAAGGATTTGATCGACGCCATCCAGAACACTACTGCCACCATCAAAGAGATTGACCAGGTCTCGCGCCAGAAATTCGAAGAGGCCTTCCACAAAATCAATGCCAACTTCCAGTCCACCTTCCGCAAACTTTTTGGCGGCGGCGACGCCTTCATGCGCCTCACCGATCTCGAAAACAGCGCGGAGAGCGGCATTGACGTGGTCGCCTCGCCCCCGGGCAAAAAACTTCAGAATGTTCTTCTGCTCTCCGGCGGCGAAAAGGCGCTCACGGCTCTGGCGCTGCTGGTCGGCATCTTCCAGTACACACCCAGCCCCTTCTGCATTCTCGACGAGGTGGACGCCCCCCTCGACGAGGCCAACATCGGCCGTTTCACCGAACTGGTGCGTGAGATGAGCCTCGAAACGCAGTTCATCCTCATCACGCACAGCAAGAAGACCATGAGCATCGCCCCGGTCCTCTACGGCGTAACCATGCAGGAGCCAGGCATCTCAAAACTGGTGTCCGTCAGGTTCGGCGCCGCATAGGAGATGTGCTTGAACCGTGTTAAATTCTGGATTGACCAGTCCGTATACAACTGATATACAATGTATACATTATGTCTGAATCTTCGGTTCTCACGCTCCGCCTGGATGCCAAACTCAAAAACCGGCTCGACCGTTTGTCCAAATCGATGAACCGGAGCCGCTCCTTCGTAGCCGCCCAGGCGATTCAGGAATATGTTTCCGTGAACGAATGGCAAATCAATGAAATCAAGAAGGCGATTGCCGCGGCTGATCGCGGTGAGTTTGCCAGCGACAAGGAAGTAGAGCAAAGGCTGAAGCGATGGACGCGCCGTGCGCGTTAAGTGGCTGGAAGTAGCCCTCGATAGCCTGATTGCCGAGGCCGAATACATCTCGCAAGAAAGTCCCGCCGCTGCCGACCGAACCGTTGCGGCGATTCTTACTGCGGTCGAAATTCTGAAACGGTTTCCCGCTTCAGGCCGACCCGGGCGCGTAGCCGGCACTCGGGAGCTGGTGGTTTCCGGCACTCCGTATATCGTTCCTTACCGCGTGCGCGAAGACACTGTAGAGTTGCTGCTTGTTTTCCACGCCGCCCGTAAGTGGCCCAGCCGGTTTTGAAGAAATCTCTTCAGGATTCCGCGCAGAAAGAAAAATTTCACTTCGCCCTTGACGTACCCGCCATTTTTCTGCTTGTTTCCTTGAAAAACTCGCCGCCTTTTTTTCCAGAACCTTCCTCAGTTTTTCCACACTCATAATCCGCCAAACCGCCTGCCAGACGCCCATTCTCGCGTACACTGGAACTGTCAACTCTTTTCCTTCCTGCGGCTTCCAACCCAACCTGAGCCCCGTGACGGAAGGCGTTGACAAATCCGCTACGGCGAATAAAATACGCGTCAGTTTTCTCCCGGTTAAATTTGATCATGAGCCCCGAAATTCTAGACCCCGTTCTTCTCGAAACCGACTATACCGATCTGGAGTTATTCGCCAGCGGGAAAGTCCGCGACGTTTACAACCTCGACAGCGACCACCTGCTCTTCGTCGCCACCGACCGCATCTCCGCCTTCGACTACGTGCTCGCAACCGGCATTCCCCACAAGGGCCGCGTCCTCACTCAGCTTTCGCTTTTCTGGTTCGACTTTCTCCAGGACATCGTCCCCAACCATCTCGTCACCGCCGACGTAAGCCGCTACCCTGAGGCGGTTCGCAAGCACGCCGACGAACTCCGCGGCCGTTCCATGATGGTAGCCCGCGCCCAGATGTTTCCCGTCGAGTGTGTCGCGCGCGGCTATCTCTCGGGCTCTGGCTGGAAAGAGTACAAAGCCAGCGGCACGGTTTGCGGCATTCAGCTGCCCTTCGGCCTGAAGGAATCGGATCAGCTCCCCGAGCCGATCTTCACGCCCGCCACCAAAGCCACCACCGGCCACGACATCAACATCTCGTTCGAAGAAATGTGCAAGCTCGTCGATCCCGGCCTGAGCCATCAGCTCCGCAATCTCACTTTGAGCATCTATAGAAAAGCCGCTGACTACGCGCGGCAGCGCGGCATTCTCATTGCCGACACCAAGTTTGAATTTGGCATGACCGCCAGGGGCATCACCCTGGCGGATGAAGTTCTCACACCGGATTCCTCGCGCTTCTGGCCGGCCGACACGTATTCACCGGGCAAAGCGCAAAATTCGTACGACAAGCAATATGTAAGGGATTACCTCGAAGAAATTCGCTGGAACAAACAACCGCCCGCGCCTGCCCTCCCTCAAGAGGTTGCGCGACGGACAAGCGAAAAGTACCTCGAGGCGTATCGTCAGTTGACGGGACGCGAGTTGGAAGTCTAGTCGTCACGCTCGCTCCGGAACTTTGGCTATGAGCGTTGCCGACTGGATCATCCTGGCATTTCTGGCATTTTCGGTGATCGGCGCGGCCATTGAAGGCTTCTTCCACGAGGCCTTTCACTTGGCCGGTCTGGTCGTCGGATACCTGTTAGCCGCCTGGCAGTACCAGCGTCTGGCGAGTTGGTTCGCAATTTACTTGAAGTCGCCGTGGGTCGGCGAAATTGCTGCTTTTCTCATCATCTTCTTCGCGGTTCTGATATTGGCCGGTTTCGCCGGACGAATCGCGCGCTGGGCGATGAAGAAAGCCGGCTTAAGCACGATTGATCGTATTCTGGGAGCCGCCTTGGGGTTGCTGCGCGGCGCTTTGGTCGTGGCGATTGTCCTTCTATCAGTCGCCGCCTTCGCGCCCGCCGAAAAGTGGCTGGCGAATTCTCAATTGGCTCCCTATTTCCTGGTTGGCGGAAGGGCGGTGATCTGGCTCGCACCGTCAGAATTGCGCCTTCGCTTTTACCAGGGACTGGATTATTTGCGGCACGCGCCCTCGGCGGTGGACAGCAATCGCCCAACGCCAAACGGTCCGTCCAAGTAATCCAGTATCGGCAAGTTTGTCCGTGAAGGTGCGGAAATGAGGCCGCAGTGAAAGATCAACTGGAAGCGCTCGTCCTTCAGATGTACAAAAGCAACATTCTTTATTCCGAGGCGGTTCGCGAATTCAAAAAGCGCTTCATCCTCACCGTGCTCGAAGAGAATCGCGGCAACCAATGCAAGGCCGCCCGCGAACTGGGCATGCACCGCAACACCCTCAGCCGCACCATGCAGGAACTGAAAATCGACGTCCGCTCCCTGCGCGCCGGCGTCAAGCGCCCACCGCGCAGCGCGCGCCCCTTTTCACTTGACCGAAAACAGGTCCGCTAGACCGTTTCAGACGCTCTCACGTCGATTGTCGGGAGGCGCCTCTTCCACCGAGCCAGGTGCGTGCCCCAACTCTTAACCAATGCAAAAGGGCAGCCCGTTTGGGGCCGCCCTTTTTCAACTTCCGCAACCGCGCGCTTACTGCGCCTTCTTGTGCGTCGCGGCCGGCTTCTTCGGCGGAGCCTTCACCAGCAGTGCGCCATCGCTCATTGTCATCACAAATGGCTTCGGCACATAAGAAGTCGGCGTCCCCTCAAACTGCAGATCCGCCCCCTCTTTCGGCCGGTCCTTCACCGGAATCGCCGCCGCAAAGCCCAGATCGATGTCGGCCCGCTTCGCATCGATGTCGTCCGAGCTGCCCGCCAGTTTCAACTCCTTTGGCGATTCGATGCTCATCACCTGCGCCACCATTTGCAGAGGCTTGCCCTTCAGCGTCGTCCACACCTTGTCCACATCCGCCGGCGCTCCCTCGGAAAGGCACAGTTCCCACTCCGCAAACGCCATCTCTTCCACCTTCTTGGTCTTCAGCAAATCCGCGCACTGCTGCGCCGGAGTCGGCGGAACATACTGCGTGATAGTGATGCCTTGGGCCGAAGTAGCGGTCGCGGCCTTCGCCAGCAGATCGTCCCAGCCCTCGGTGCTGCCATGAAACTTGTTGTATTTGCTCGCACCAAACTTCGCGATCTGTGCCTTGCCCGCTCCCTGCGCCAGGGCCGACGCGCGTGCGATGTAGAACAACCCAGCCGTTTCTTTGTCCGGGCCCGAGCACGCTGTGTTCGCCGCGGCAGCGGCCGCAGCGTCGCCGCCAGCCGGAGCCGGGGGCGGACAAATCGGCGGCGTCAGGTACGCCAGCGCCAGCGGATACACGTCCCGCAGACTGCTCACGTCCGGCGGATCGGCATCCACCGCCGCCTGCAGATATTGTTGCGCCTTCGGATAATTTTTCGTCTGGAACGCCGCGATTCCCGCCGCGCCATTAAAAATTCCCGAGGTTTCCTTTTTCAGCTTGTCGAAATCCGCGTCCGACGTGCCCGCCGGCTTGGTTGCCGTCTGCACGCACTGCAAGCCCCGCTCGCCGTACTGCCCGGCCTCGGTCAAATTTTGCGCCGCATTCTGGCCTGCCTCAGCCATCGCGCGCTTGGTGAATGACAGCAACGCCAGCGCCCGCAGATTGCACGGGTTCGCCTGCAAAACCTTCTGCGCCGTCTCGTCCGTCTTCGCCGCGTTTCCCGCCTGCTCGTAGGCGCCCATCAGCAGTTCCAGAGCATCTTCCTTCATCACGCTGTTGGGATACTGTGTCAGAAAAGCCTCCAGGCCGCTGACCTTCGCTGCCGCATCCGTTTGCTGAATCGCCCCAACGTAAGCGTTGTATTCGGCCGGATCTTTGATCTCTTTCTTTTGCGGCGCCGTTTGCGCAGGCGCTGCACTGGACTGTGGGGTCGCTTGGCTCTGCGCCTGCGCCGTTTGCGCGACGGCGGTAATTGCGGCTACCAGCAACATCGCAAGAACGATTTTCTTCATTCCTCTGACTCCTTCGATCTAATAGGAAAGCTGGGATTCACGTACTGCCCGGCAGGCGATCTGCGCGCCGGGGTTCACCATGGAGTAGCTTGCCGGTCCATGGGCCTGCTCCCGCAAAACCTTGGCCGCATCCAGACCGGCGCGGCTTAAGATTAGTCCGGTGAGCGGATTATAAGGATGTACTCTCGCTTAGGCAAGGGAGTTGCGCACGTTTCCCTCCTTGGCAACTTGGATGCCGGATTCCTGGCACCCGGATTCCCATCCCGGCATCCGCTCCACACACAAAAAACACCGGCCTACAATGAACCCTGGGAGCAGCCTGGATGATGCAAAATGAGTGACGCAGAACGGATGACGCAAAATGGACATTGCCACAATCCGACCTGATTTTCCATGGAGTCCGTCATGACTGAAAGCGCAACCCAACCACTCGCGGGGCAGGTCGCAGTCGTCACCGGCGCAGGCCGCGGCATCGGCGCAGCCATCGCCGGCAAGTTGGCCGAACTCGGAGCCCGCACCGTCCTCTGCGGCCGTACCCGCGCCGCTCTCGAAACCACCGCCGCCGCCATTCAAAACAACGGCCATCAGTGCTCCATCATCGAGTGCGATGTCACCGATCTCGCCTCGGTCACATCCCTCGCCGACCGCGTCCAACGCACCTTTAACCGCCTCAATATCCTCGTCAACAACGCCGGCATCATGGAACCGCAACTGCCTCTCCACGAACTCGCGCCCGAGGCCTGGGATCGCACCATGAACACCAATCTGCGCGGCGTCTACTACATGATTCGCGGCTTCGCTCCGCTCATGATCCGCGCCCAGAGCGGACACATCATTAATATTTCGTCCCTCGCCGGCAAGAATGCCCTTCCCGGCGGCGCCGCCTACGCGGCCTCCAAATGGGGTCTCAATGGCCTGAGCTATTCGGTAGCCGAGGAATTGCGCGTTCACAACATCCGCGTCGCGGTCATCTGCCCCGGCTCGGTCAATACGGATCTCAGCCCGCACGAAGGAAAGAAAACGGAGAGAATGCTGCAAGCCGGCGATGTCGCTCACGCCGTAGCTATGCTCGTGACGCAATCCCCGCAATCCTTCGCCAGCGAAATTCTTTTGCGCCCAACCCAAAAGCCATAAATGTGGCACTGGCACTGTGGGCTTTGCCTGAGGACTGATAGCTGCCAGCTGACCGCGCACTATTTCTTAAACAAATTCTCAAATGCCTGCCGCGCGTCGTTCGGCCGCTGCGCCCGCTGGCTCGACGTTTCCTTCTCCAGCCTCACCCGGATTGAATAGAACGCGCATTCATTGCGTTTGTCTTTTGGGAAGATCCTCGCCGGGATTGGATGGTTGCACTCAAACCGGCTCGAAGGGTCGAAGTGCTCGCACTGCTTGCACGAATGCAGATCAAACCCGCACTTCGGGCATTGCCCGAATGTCTCACTCAAATTCTCCAGCAGCGCCCCGCACTCCGCGCAACGCGAAACCGTCCGCGTGCCCGGCATGTTCATCGGCCGCGGTCCAAACGTCAGGTCTTTTCGCGGCGTCGGCTTCTCAAACGTTTTCTTCGCTTCGCTCCCGGAATCCTGGCGTCCAGAATCCTGGTATCCGCGCTGGCGGTACTTGCGATCGGACAAAAACACCTCCCCAAACCGACTCATTCTCCGCTTTTGCGTCTTCTTGCACAAGAGCTTCTTTGCCGCCCATTTTGCACAGGAGGTTCTTTCGACTCGTGGCAACCCTTCTCCCTCTCGCCACATCTACTTCTCGCTGGGGTACATGAATTGTCTTTCACATATCCCGGTGCTACCATCCGAACAAGAATCTATTTAGGAGGCAGTTATGGCGGATCGTGACGGCAGTACTTTGTTGTGGTTTCTTGCGGGTCTCGGCGTGGGCGCGTTGGTTGGCGTTCTCTATGCCCCCAAAGCCGGAGACGAAATGCGCGACACCATTCGCTCCAAAGCCCAGGAGGGCGCCGATCGCGCTCGCCAGCAGGCTCGCCGGGCGCGCGAGCAGGCATCCGAATGGGTCGACCGCGGCCGCGATGCCATCAACCAGCAAAAGGAGCAGATCCGCACCGCCTATGAGGCCGGACGTCAGGCCTACAATGAGACGGCCTCCGTTGCCGCTTCCACAGGCGAGCCGCCCAAGAATATCTAACACCAACCTCTCGAGGAGCAGCCTATGGATGACACGTGGCTAAAAGTTTTTATCGCAGTGACCTCCTTCGCGGTCGTGCTGCAGGCGATGATTCTGGCGGCTCTCTATCTGTCCGTTCGCAAGAGCACCGCCAAGATGGAAGCCCTTGCCAATGAAGTCAAGGGCAAGGCGATCCCCGTCATGGACACGGTCCAGACCTACCTGGCGGAAATTGGTCCTTATGTCGCGAACCTGCGTCCTCAACTCGACACCGTTGCGTCTAACATCACCGAATCCAGCACGCTCGTGCGCAACCAGCTTCAGCGCATCGATGCCACCCTCACCGACGCCCTCGACCGCACGCGCTTGCAGGTCATTCGCGCCGACGAACTCCTCAATCGCACCATGGACAAAGTCGAAGACACCAGCGAGATGGTCCACAAAACCGTCGTCTCTCCCCTGCGCCAAGTCAACGGTCTGATGAACGCCATCTCCACCGGCGTAGAAGTTTTCTTCGGTCAGAAACGCCGCCACGGCAAAAACGGCATGGGCGTCCCGCAAGACGAGATGTTTATTTAGAAGAGATATTCAGACGAGATGCTAATTTAGTCGAAGCGACGTTTGTCGGCTTGTCTTTTCCCTTGAAGTTTGTCATTCCGAGCCCGAGCGCAGCGAGTGGGCGAGGAATCCGCTCTTCGTTGCCTAATTCCCAGATTGCCATCGCAATCCGCGGCTCGAGACTCGCAACTCGCAGCTCCCTACTCCTCTTCCCGCGCCTCTTCTCCCCCCATCACCCGCTCGCTGTTCGGAGCCGGCACAAGGATCGGCATCAACTTCTCCTGCGCCGCCACCTTTTGAAAATTCCCTAGGTCCACGTTCCGCACCTGCTCCCACGCCGCCAGCAAATCCTCCGTCTGCTTCTTCACCTTGTCGAACTCCTGATACTCCGCCGCCGTCGGCGCCGCATCCGCATAGCCCGCCACCGCCATCGACAGAAACGCCAGCTTCCCGTCGATCCCCGGTGCGTATGCCAGCGAATCCTCGCTTGCGCTGATTTTGAAATTAATCAGCGGATCGCGCACCGCCACCAGCTTCGTATCCAGCGCGCTCACATTCTCCAGCAGCGCCTTCGACGCATCCCCCGGCGCCACCCGTTTCTTGATCCCGTCCAGTTGCTCGCGCACGTCCTGAATCTCGTTCACCGCATCGTAGACGCGATTCAATTCCGCTTCCAGGTCCATCTCCAGTTTGAACTGTTTTTCCATATCCGCCTGCGAAACCGTCACCCGCGGATCGATCTTCAATTCAAAAGCCGCCGTCTCGCTCTTCCCATTCGCCGTCAGCCGCACCTGGTACTTGCCCGGCACCGCTAGCGGCCCGCGCGCTCCGTCGCCATACTCCCACAGGTAATAGCCCGGCACCCGATGCGCATCTTCATAATGCAAATCCCATACAAACCGGTTCAATCCATCCTCAACCTTGATCTGCTTCTCCGGCTTCTTGTCGTCCGGATCGCGCGGCTCATCCAGTGGCTCTGTCCGCTTGCTCGAATAGCTGCGCACCACCGCCCCCGAAGCATCTAGAATCTCGATCCTCACTTCCTCCTTCGCCGCTTTTTTCACGTAGTAATAAATGACCGCCCCGTTCGGCGGATTCTTCCCCGCATACACGGCCCGCGACGGCGCATCCTCGCCTCCGCCCCCGCGCACACGGTACGCCGTTGCCGGCTCATACAGATGCATGTCCTCGCCCGCAATCGTATCCGCATACTGCCGCAGCGGCGTCACATCGTCCAGAATCCAGAACGCCCGCCCGTGTGTCGCCACCACCAGGTCGTCATTCTTCACGCACAAATCGTGTACCGGCGCCAGCGGCAAATTCAACTGCATGCTCCGCCAGTGTTCCCCATCGTCGAACGACACAAATATCCCCCGCTCCGTACCCGCATACAGCAATCCCTTTCGCTTCGGATCCTCGCGCACCGCCCGCACAAACGCTCCCTCCGGAATCCCGCTCCCCATGCGGCTCCACGTCGCCCCGTAGTCGGTCGTCTTATAAATGTAGACGCCCATGTCGTCATTCTGATGCCGGTCCACCGCCACGTACGCCTTCCCCGCATCGTTCGGCGACGCCTCAATCAAACTCACGCGGCTGAACTCCGGCAAATCCCTCGGTGTCACATTCGTCCACTTCTTCCCTTCATCCCGCGTGATCTGCACCAGCCCATCGTCCGTCCCCGCCCAAATCAATCCCTTCGCCACCGGCGAGGGCGCAATCGAAAACACCGTGTCGTAGTACTCCGTTCCCGTGTCGTCAATCGTGATCGGTCCGCCCGACGGCCCCTGCTTCGACTTGTCATTCCGCGTTAAATCGGGACTGATCGCCTCCCAGTGATTTCCACCGTCGCTCGTTTTAAAAACGCGCTCGCCCCCGTAATACACCGTATTCGCGTCCCACGGAGAAGTCACAATCGGCGCCGTCCACTGGAAACGATGTTCCAGCCGCGCCGCCCCGCCTCCGTCGCCCAACTCTGGCGACACCGCAATGCTCTGTACCTGCCCGGTCCGCTTGTCAAACCGCGTGATGTTTCCCTGGTAGTCGCCCGCGTACACAATGTTCGGGTCGGTAGGATAGGGCGCGATATATCCCGCTTCGCCGCCCCCCACCGCATACCAACTGTCGCGCCCAATCGCGCCTTCATCGCTCCGGCTCGCAATCGCCACGCTCGAATTGTCCTGCTGCGATCCGTACACGTAATACGGCGTCCGCGTGTCCGTGATCACGTGATAAAACTGCGCCGTCGGCTGATTATCCTCGCGTGTCCACGATTTCCCGCCATCCAGGGTCACCGTTGCCCCGCCATCGCTCGCCTCAATCATCCGCTTGTTGTCCTTCGGATCGATCCACAGTCCGTGATTATCCCCATGCGGCACGTGCACTTTATTAAAATTGCGCCCGCCATCCGTCGACTTGAAAAATTCCACGTCCGCCACATACACCGTGTTCATATCCTGCGGATCGGCAATCACGTGCATGTAGTACCATGGCCGCTGCGTCAGGCTGTGGCTGCCGTTCACCTGCTCCCAACTCTCGCCACCATCGTCCGACCGATACAACCCGCCACCCTCTTTTGCCTCGATGATCGCGTACACGCGCTCCGAATTCGCCCCCACCGCAACGCCCACGCGCCCGTAGGGCCTCTTCGGCAGCCCATGCTCTTCCAACTGTTTCCACGTCGTTCCGCCGTCGCTCGATCGATACAACCCGCTGCCCGGTCCTCCATTCGTCAGCAACCACGGCGCCCGCCGCACCTGCCACATTGCGGCAAATAAAATATTCGGATTATGCGGATCGAACGCCACGTCGATCGCACCCGTGTTCTCATCTTTATAAAGAACTTTCTCCCAAGTCTTCCCCCCGTCCGTTGTGCGAAATACTCCGCGCTCCGTGTTCGGCCCATACGGATGCCCCAGCGCCGCCACAAACACAATATCCGCATTGCGCGGGTTCACAATTACTTTCCCGATCGCCCGCGAATCTTTCAGCCCCACATTTTTCCAGCTCTTTCCCGCATCCACCGACTTCCACACGCCGTCGCCCTGCGAAATATTGCCGCGCAGGCACGCCTCGCCCGTTCCCACGTAAATCGTGTTCGGATCCGAAACGGCCACCGCCAGACTCCCAATCGCCGGCGATCCATCGTGCTCGAAAATCGGCGTCCACGTGATCGCGCCGTCCGTCGACTTCCACACCCCTCCGCCCGTCGCGCCAAAATAATAAGTCGTCGGGTCGCCCGGAATTCCCGCCGCCGTCAGCGATCGCCCGCCCCGAAACGGACCTATCAGCCGGTATTTCATCCCGCGAAACAACGGATCGCCCTCATCCTTCTTTTCCGCGACGTCGCCGTCGTTTTTCGCTGCTGCCTCGTTCGCCATCGCCGCCGCCGACTTCTGCGTCGCATCCTGCGCGCGATTCCGTTCCTTCTGCTGCGCAAACGTAAACGGGCATGCCAATACTACGAGCAGCGCAAGCGAAGCGCCGCGCATGAACAGTCGCTGGATACTCACGGTTTTGTTCCCCAAAAGAAAGAAATTAAGTTCTGCTAATGGTAATGCCGCCGCCCAAAAACGTAAACGGCAAGAGGAGGGTCATCATAGCATTCGCACAACGAAACAAACGCAGAGTGTCAGCAGCCTTTGGTCTTCCGATCACCAGATGACCCGATCATCCGATCACCCGATGCTCCGCGGTATCCGCCTAGTCACTATTAAAAACACAAACCCTGATTGATTTCTCCCGCTCTCCGCCTAGAATGTTCCAAACATTCATACTGTTTTTTGTTTGAAACAAAACGCGGTCCAAATGAAACGCCACTTCACCACCAATGACGTCATCGCGCTTACCGGGCTTACCGCCCGCCAGTTGCAATGGTGGGATGAGCGCGGCCTTGTCCAGCCCGAGCGCCATGGCCATCGCCGCGTCTACCAGTGGGACCAACTTGTCACCGCCGCCGTCATCGCCCAGCTTCGCCGCCGCGGCTTCTCCCTCCAGAGCATGCGCAAGGTCATTGCCTTCCTGGAGCGCGAATTCTCTACCAATCTGGCCACGACTGTCCGTGCCGCGTCCGAGTATCACTTGCTCACCGATGGTACGCACCTATACCTGCGTACGTCCGCCCGGCAGGTTGTGGACCTGCTGAAAAATTCTTCGCAACCGATGTTTGATATATGCCTCAGCGACGAAGTCCGCCGCGTCAGGGCCAAAATTTTGTCGCGCCAGGCGGATTCGCCCAATGCAGCGTCGCAGAAAATCGCGGCCAACCAAAATCGACTCGAAAGAAAACACGCAGCATCGGAACGAGGCCGGCCCGCAAGCCGCGCCCGCAGAGCCTAAGGAAACCCGGGAGGCATGATGATCGGCGAACTCAGCATCATCAACGAGTGGATTCCCGAGCAGATGGAACCGGGCACCGTTTTCGTGCTCGAAAATGCCGGTGAAGTCGGCGAAAAAGAGGATCCCTACTGGGCCGTCCTCTCCTGTCCTTCGTGCGGCACCCTGGGTTTGATCACTCGCAAACAGATGGCCGGCTTACTCCCAACCATCTGTGGCTCGCAACAATGCTCCGCCCAATTCTTCATTAAAGACGAAGTCATCACCCCCCGCAAACCATTCTAAAAAGTTGCGCCGCCGCCCCGACGGCGACTACAAATTCTCTGCGAACTCCGCGACCTCTGCGTTCAAAAACTCTCTTGATCGCACAAACCCGGCAGAAGGCGTTTAGCCCGGCCTACTTCCTATATCGCCGCACCATCTCCTCATACCGCGCGTCCCCGCGCAACGATGCAAAGTACGGGCTCGCATCGAGCGCGGCAAAATCGTGGAATCCTTTGTCAAATGCTTTTTGCAACGCGGCCAACGCTTTCTCTTTGTCGCCACGCCCCGCATACGCCGCGCTGATCCAGAAATAATTGATGCCCGCCGGTTGGGAGCTTTTCGTCAGCGTCGCAACCGCCCGGTCGTAGTCTCCCTGCGCCAGATACGCCTGCCCCAGGCCAAGATCCGCCATCGTGCCGCTCGGACTCAGTTCTTTCTCGCGTTCAAACGAAGCAATGGCCTCCGCGTAGCGCTTCTGCAGCAGCAGGGCGCGCCCCAGATGATAGTAGGCGGGAACGAACGAAGGTTGCAGGCGCAAAGCCTGCCGCGACGCCTTCTCGGCGACCTCCGGTTCCGGCGGCTGCTTGTAACAGAGCGCCCACGAAAGTAAATCCCACGCATGCGCGTTGCTCGGATTCAACTCGGTCGCGGTACGAAATTCGCCGGCTCCCTCGGCATATTCGTACTTGTCCATCAAAACCGTCCCCATCGCCACATGAACCTCGGATAATTTCGGATCAATCGCCAGCGCCCGCTGCGCATATTCCTCGGCATGTTGCAGGTGCGCCGGCGTCGAGTCGAGATTGCGATAGATCTGCGCTTCCACCCACGACAGCCCGGCCAGAGCAAGCGGGTAATTCGGGTCTGATCTCAGTGACTCCTCGTACGCCCGCCGTGCCGCTTCCAGCTTTGCCGGGTCATCCGGATACTGCACCAGCGCCTGACCCCGCAAGTACGCGTCATAAGCTTGCGGGTTTCCCGTATAACGATGTTGAATCGCCTCCTCTTCCTTCGGGCTCAGCTTCAGATTCAGCGACTGCGCGATCTTCAGCGCCGTTTGCTCCTGCAGCGAGAAAACGTCTTTCATTTCTCCCGTGAAATCGTCCGCCCACACCTGAAACCCGCTCGTCGAGTCGATCAGCTGCACATTGATCCGCACCTGCTCGCCCGCCTTGCGCACGCTTCCCTCCAGCAGATACCGCACCCCCAGCGCCTTCCCGATCTCCCCCGCGCTCTTGTCCGTGGTTTTCAGTGCCGCGACCGTGGAATGCGAGGCCACGTCGATCCCCTCGATCTTCGCCAACTTCGTCGTGATCTCATCCGTCATGCCGTCGCTGAAATACGCGCTGTCCGGCTCCGCACTCAAGTTTTGCAGCGGAAGAACAGCGACGGACGGCTTCGCGGCCGTGGGCGCGGATTGCGCCGTCGAATGCTGCTTCTCATACCACGCAATCCCTGCAGCCCCGAGCAGGACCAACAGCAACCCAGCAACGGCAAAGAAAAACGCGCGCTTCGATCGCCCGCCCTCGCCAGCCTCGCTCCGCGCCGCCGCCGTCCGCCCCGACTCCGTCGCCCGCTGGATGCGCTTCAAATCCGTCCGCATCTCCGCCGCCGACTGATAGCGCAGCCCCCGGTCCTTCTCCAGCGATTTCTCCAGCACCCGCTCAAAATCCGCTCCCAGCGCCGGATTCAACCGCACCGCCGCCGCCGGCGTCCGGTTCATGATGCCGTCGAAAATCACTCCTGTACTCTCGCCCGAAAAAGGCAGCGCTCCCGTCGCCATCTCGTACAGCACCACGCCAAACGAAAACAAGTCCGTGCGCGCATCCAATTCCTTGCCCCGCACCTGCTCCGGCGACATGTACGCCACCGTACCCAGCGTCGAGCCCGGACTCGTCAAATGCTGGCCCTCCACCGCCGTCATCGTATCCGCCACTGACGCGCTGCTCGACGGCCCTCCTCCCGGCATCGCCTTCGCCAACCCAAAATCCAGCACCTTCGCGTGCCCGCGCTTGGTCACAAAAATATTTGCCGGCTTGATGTCGCGATGCACAATTCCCTGCGAGTGCGCCGCGTCCAGCCCATCCGCAATCTCAATCGCCAGCGCCAGCACCGTCTCGTTATCCAGCGCCTTGCCGGCAATCAAATGCTTCAGCGTTACCCCATCCAGGAATTCCATGGCGATAAACGACTGCTCGCCATGCTTTCCGATTTCATAAATTGTGCAGATGTTGGCATGATTGAGCGCGGACGCCGCCCGTGCCTCCCGCCGAAAGCGCTCCAGCGCCTGCGCATCGCCCGACAGATCGGCGGGCAGAAATTTGAGCGCTACAAACCGGCCCAGTTCCGTGTCCTCGGCCTTGTAGACGACGCCCATTCCCCCGCCGCCCAGCTTTTCGACAATTCGATAATGCGATACGGTTTCGCCGATCACTCTATATTCTCTTTTTGCTTATATGTGGGCGGGGCTCTGCCCCGCGCCGCGCGTGCAGCGCAGACACTCCTGTCCGCGATCCGCCGCCATCGCCCCAAAAGCCGCATCCCCCGCCAGAACACGCCGGGCTCGGCCAGACGGTCGCCCCATCTTACGGAGCAGCCGAATCGCAGTCAAAGGTTTTTCAAGGAAATCGGGTTTCTCTGTGCTTCTATCTTTCTGTGGTAGAAAACTCGGACCCACCACCGGACCTGTGCTAATTTACTCCGATGCCCACCGCACTCATCACCGGAACCAGCACAGGGATCGGCCTTGAAACCGCGCTCCACTTCGCCCGCAACGGCTATCGCGTATTCGCCGGCGCGCGCAAGCCCGAGGTCGTCGAGCGCCACCCCAACATCGTGCCCGTCAAGCTCGACGTCGATCAGGACGCCAGTGTCCGCGATTGCGTCGCCGAAGTCCTCCGCGAAAGCCCCATCGACGTCCTCATCAATAACGCCGGCATCGGCATCGCCGGCGCCATTGAACTCCTTCCGTTCGAGACCGTCCGCGCGCTCTTCGAAACAAATTTCTTCGGCGCCGTCCGCATGATGCAAGCCGTGCTTCCCTCCATGCGCGCGCGCCGCGGCGGCACCATCGTCAACGTCACCTCCATGATGGACCGCATCACACTCCCCTGCCACGGTTTTTACGCCGCCAGCAAGTTCGCACTAGCCGCCGCGAGCGAGGCGCTCGCCATCGAGGCGCTCCCCTTCGGCATCAAAGTCGCCATCATCGAACCCGGCGTCATCCTCACTCCCATCTGGACCAAGGCCGAGACACCGGCCCCCGGCGACTACCTCTACCAGCAGGGCATGAGCCGCCTTCTCCGCGTCTTTGGTGCGCAGCTTGAGGGAGGAACGATGCCCGATGTCGTCGCGCGCGCCATTTATGACGCGGTGCAGGAGGGTGCCATAAAGCTGCGCTATCCGGTCGGCGCCGATGCCGAGGTCCTCGCCGCCACCCACGCCCGCCTCTCGCCCGCCGAGTGGGTCGCACTCTTCACCGAAGAAGATGAAGACGAGTTCGTGAGGAAAGCCGAAGTCGCCTTCGGCGTGGACCTCTGCAACCCGCCGTCCCTCAATCAACGGCTGAATCAAGGCTTAAATAGAGGATTGGATAACAGCGCAACCGCAGCCTAAGGGCACGCGGGCCAACTGAAATTTCTCCCCGCAAACTGACGCGGATGAACGCGGATTGATCCAAAAAGGATCAGGCCACATCCGCGAGGATCCGTGCGCATCCGAGGTGCAGAATTTTTTCGCTTAGACCTTATCGCGACTCCCGCGTCCCCAGCCGCACCGGAATCTGCTCCACAATCTCAATATCAAATCCTTCCAGCGCCGCCACCCGCCGCGGATGGTTCGTCAGCAGCCGGATCCGCTTCAAATTCAGGTTCGATAGAATCTGCGCCCCAAGCCCAATCTCGCGCTGTATCTTCCGCTCGCTATCCGGCAACGTCGGCAGCCGCCGCTCCCGATGAAATGTCAAAAACGACTGCTCGCCAACTTTCTCCGCCGAAAATCCCCGCGAAGTCTGATGCAGGTAAATCAGCGCCCCCCGCTCCTCCGCCGCAATCATCTCCAGCGATCCCTCCAGCGTCCGGTTGCACTCGCACCCCGTCGCGCCAAACACGTCGCCCAGCAGGCAATGCGCGTGCATGCGCACCAGCACCGGCGCATCCGAATCGCTGATATCTCCGCGTATCAGCGCAATGTGCGAATCCCCGCCGTCCACCTCGCTCTCGTACGCAATCAACCGGAACTCCCCGTGCTTGGTCTCCACCATCGCCTCGCCCACGCGATGCACATACCGCTCATGTTGCATCCGGTACCGGATCAACTCCGCCACCGTCAGCATCTTCATGTTGTGCACCGTGCAGAACTCGATCAGGTCCGGCACCCGCGCCATCGTGCCGTCGTCTCTCATGATTTCGCAGATGATCCCCGCCGGCACCATGCCCGCCATGCGCGCCAAATCCACGGACGCCTCCGTCTGCCCCGCCCGCACCAGCACCCCGCCCTTGCGCGCCCGCAGCGGAAACACGTGCCCCGGCCGCGCCAAATCCGCCGGCCTCGTCGCCGGATCGATCGCCACCTGAATCGTGTGCGCCCGGTCATACGCCGAAATCCCCGTGCTCACGCCCTCGCGCGCGTCGATCGCCTCGCAAAATGCCGTCCCATATTGCGAAGTATTCTCGGCCGTCATATTTCCAATCCGCAGATGATCCAGCCGCTCCTCCGTCATCGCCAGGCACACCAGTCCGCGCCCAAACTTCGCCATAAAGTTGATCGCCTCCGGCGTAACTTTCTCCGCCGCCAGCGTCAGGTCGCCTTCGTTCTCCCGGTCCTCGTCATCGACCACTACCACCATTCGCCCTTCGCGAATATCCTCGATGGCAGTCGCCACATCCGTAAATGGTGAATTCGGCATAATTATTTCCCCATACCATTCGCTACTTAGATCTTGTCACAAACCACGTGGGCTCTTCACCTCTGCAATCTGACCGCTTGACTTCTGACTTCTGACTCCCGCCCTCACTGCAGCCTCGCATACTCCGCCTTCGCCTCCTTCAGAATCGGCATGTCAGCGTCGGCGTCTTTCCAGAGCGTGAGAAAGTCTTTGTAGGCCGCCAGCGCTCGCACGCGCGCCGCATCGGCATCCGCTCCCTGCGCCGCGCCCGCCTGCAGCACGTTCGCACGCGCCACTCCCAGATGCGCCAACGCCCCCGTCCAGCAGTTCCACACGATGCCGCTATGGTCGAGAATCTTCTGAAACTCCGCTGCCGCCGCACTGCCTTGCTGGAGCGCCAAAAATGCCTCTCCGCGCAGATACACGTCATACAGACAGGAACCATTGTTCGTGTAAAGGAATTCCCCCAATTCGATCGGGGAGGCAGCCTGCAAGCCGGTAACTGCGGCGGCCGGGTTTTTCCTGTTCAGCGCGATTTGGCCGCGAATCGCGGGCAGCCATAGTCGTTGCATTTGCGTATCGAGCGGGAATCGCTTGCCCAAATCCTGGGCCAACGACTCGGCTCGCGCCCCGTCGCCCGCCATGGCAAACGCGAGGGCGGATTCTGCTTCCGCTCCCGGACTTGCGGGAGCGAGTTTGAGAGCATCGGCCGCGGCCTGCCGTGCCTCCGCAAAATGCCCGTACGCCGCTTCTGCGATTGCGGTATTCGCCTGCCAGATTCCCCCGTTCTCTTTGCTGTCAACGCGTATGGCGGAGTCAACCGCTCGCCGCGTCAGTTCTCGAGCCTTGCCCAGACGGCCGACGTAAGCTTCGGTGTCCGAGGCAATCGCCAGTCCGACATTCTCATGCTGCGGCTTGCCCGCAAACCACTGTTGCTGCTCCGCCATCGCCGCCGAGTCCGACCCGAGAAACGCCAGCGCATAGAGACAAGAGTGAAACAGATAATGATCAACCTTTTGCGCCGGCGCCCGCTGCAGAATCTGTCGCGCTTCATCGAAGCGCTGCAAGCTCAGGGCGGAGGACGCGAGATTCTCGTAGGTCGACACGTCGTCGGGCGCCAGGCGCAAAACCTCGCGTCCCGCCTCCATGGCCTTCTCATGCTGCCCCTGCGCCCCATACACAAGCGCCAAATTGCTGTAGGCGACGTCATCCCGCGGATAGCTCTGAATCTCCTGCTGAAAGTTCTCCGCCGCTTTGTCTAGTTCGCCGGTGACGTTCGCATAATAGTCGGCGGCAATCGCCAGCCTTTCCCGTTCGCTGGCATGATCCCGCAACTGGAATGCCTTCGTGTAATACTCGCTGGCTCGCCCGGTCTGTTCGATGCTCAGGTAGTCGTTGCCCACTGCGCGGTAACCCATGGCAAAGTTCGGATCGATCGCGATCGCGCGTTGATCGTAAGGCAAGGCAGCTACGTGTCCTTTCTCGCTGTCAGCCTTCCCGGCCATGCTGTACGCTTTCAACGCTTCCAGCGAAGACGTGGTCGCCTCCGCCAGGGGCACATCAAACTTTTGCACGGTGGCGAGCGATTCGCCCAGCTCCGCGCGCAGCTTCGAGGCCGCCCCGCCCAGCGTGTCCAGCACTTTTTCCTTGGACGCCGCCGTCGCCTGCTCCTCGGCAAGCGTGTCGCCGCTCGCGCAATTTACCGCCTTCAGTCCTAGCACATACGCGCTGCCCAGCCTCCCAATCGAGCCAGCGATGTAGGCCTTGCTGCCTGCCCGCTGGCAGAGCTCGCGAACGATCTCAGGGGTCAGCCTGGTATCCGCAGGCCGTGTCATGCGCTGCAAATTCTTCGCGACTTCACTATCCGGCAGCACATTCAGAAAAGGCGATTGCCGGAGCGAAACGGTGAGCGCCGTTTTCAACGTGTCGTCGAGAATCGCATCTCCCGTACTGTTAGCGAAATCGGCGAGAACCACGGTGTCCTCCTCGGTCAGGCGCTTGTTTTGCCGAGAATGAAAATAGTGGACCCCGCCCCCGACCGCACCGGCAACGAGCAATCCAATGAGCAGAACCGGGACTGCAAGCTTCCCCGGCTTCGCCCCGGTCGTTCCTCGCGAAGTTTCCGACGAAGTCCCTGGCAAAGTCCCCGCCGTAGACCCTCGCGAAACGTGTTGCCTCGGCGCAGCCACTTCCGGCGCCACTGCCACTGGCCCCGAACCCGCCGCTGCACGGTGCCCGCTCTCTGTGTCGCGTTTCAACCGTTGCAGATCGGCGCGCATCTCCGAGGCGTGCTGGTACCGCAGTGCGCGATCTTTCTCCAGAGCTTTCATGATGATCGCTTCCAGCTGCGGGGCTAACTGGGGGTTCCATTGGCTGGGCGGTTCCGCGCCTTCGTGCAGGATCGCCCCGTATGTCGCTCCGTCCGTGTCTCGATCGAAGGGCGTGCGCCCACTCCCCATCTCGTACAGAGTCACGCCAAACGAGAATAGATCGGTGCGTTCGTCGAGTGGCTTTCCTGCCACCTGTTCGGGCGACATGTAGCTCACCGTCCCCAAAGCAATGTTCTTAGTTGTCAGATCTCTTATCGACAGGGTTGGATCGTCCGAACCTGAGTTCGATTCCCTCTTCGTGCCTGCATCCGTCCTCTTCGCCAGCCCGAAATCCAGCACCTTCGCGTGCCCGCGCTTGGTAACCAGGATGTTCGCCGTCTTAATGTCCCGATGAATGATGCCGGCCGAATGGGCCGCGTCTAGCGCGTCCGCGATCTCAATCGCCAGCGCGAGCAGAAGGTCCATTTCCAGCGGACGCCCCGCAACCCGGTGCCTCAAAGTCACCCCATCCAGAAATTCCATGGCGATGAACGCGTCGCCGTGCTGATCGTCAATTTCGTAGATGGTGCAAATATTGGGATGATTCAGTGCCGACGCCGCCTTGGCTTCCCGCTCAAAGCGCGCCAGCGCCTGCGCGTCTTTGGCCACATCTTTGGGCAGAAACTTGAGCGCCACAAACCGTCCCAGCTTCACATCCTCTGCCTTGTAGACCACACCCATCCCGCCGCCGCCCAGCTTCTCGACGATGCGGTAGTGCGAAATGGTCCGGCCGATCATGAAGTGATTCTGCTCTGTGCGCGACCATACTAGGCGCCCGGCTGTAGCACGTCAATGAATTGCAAGCTGCCAGGGATAGCGCGTTTCGCGAGAAAAAGGATGCGATAGCTGAAAGATCCCAACGCCAAGGCCCTGCCACCCTCCTACGCCGCGGTTAAACTTCTCTTCGCTGGCGCCACCCCCCCGTGGTGTCGATGAAACAATCTCCAAATCGCCCGCATCACCGCCCGTATCACAATCACAATCGCCACCAAAAATACCACCACCACCGATCCCGCCAGAATCGGATGCATGATCGCAAACCAGGTGAGCAACACGGCGGTCGTATCCTCGCCCGTGCTCATCGCAATCCTCGAAAACGGTTCCGGAGACGGCATCACCGCCACTCGCGCCGCCGTCTTCCCGCCATGCGCCGCCATGGCAATCCCCCCGCCCACCAGCATGGCCAGCGCCTGCTTCGCCGGCGAAAGCTGCATCGTCGCCCCATACGCCATCAGCGCTGCCGCCGGCACGCGAACAAACGTGTGCAGCGCGTTCCACACCAAATCGAACGCCGGAATCTTGTCGGCAAAAAACTCGATCGCAAACAGCGCTCCCGCCGCCCCAATCACCCACCAACTCTCCAGCAGGTGCAGCCCCGGAGGCAGATCTACCCACCCCGCGTGCGCCATCAACCCCAGGCTCGCAACCGTCGCGTAAAGGTTCAACCCCGCCGCAAAGCTGATCGCCACAATCAGCCCTGCCAGATCTCCGCCCGTGAATTTCACGCTCGCCAGCATACCAGCACGACCCTCAGGGACCCCGAAAAAAGGGACAACGAGAAAAAGGGTCGCAATCGCGACCCTTTTTGACAACTTCCTTAGCTTACCCGCTTAAAGTGTGGACTCAATCTCAAAGCCCCACGCTTCCAGCAAGGGCTCCGGGATGTACTTCGAGTTCTTGTTCCTCCGCGCCCATTCCCGCAGCCGCGTCGACCGCAAGTACTGGTCAGGAGACAACTTATACTCGTGCACTACCTGTTCGAACTCCGTAATCGTTGGAGTGATCGGTCCGATGGGTTCCGGCTTTCCCCAGTTCGGATTTCCGCGTCGCTTGGCCATGAAAATTATTCCCTCGTATCAGTGAAATGACTACTTTCCGTACCCTACCCTGCTAAGTTTGATTCAAAAAAACTCCTTAGGGATTCACGGCATGAAGCGAACTCCGGAAACCGCTCCGGAACCCCTCTTAGGTGCCTACGGAAGCTATTGATAATAATGGGTTTTCTAGAATTAGTCAATAGAAAAATGGATTCCCAAAGGCACATAGCAACATTCCCTTTGAAAACAATCGCTTGCAAGAAAAACTTCCACCCATGGGCCATGTTTTCCAACTTCGACCCCTGCAGTCATGTCCCCTTGGCTCGCCGAAACTGCCTACGCCCTCCCGAAATGGGCACCTTTCTTAGCGCCGGAAGTCTCCGGGTGACCACCGTAATCGACTGTTCCCCTACTGCGTTGACCCCTTCCCGCCGCTCGCCGTAGATTGCGAAAGGGAGTGTTCCGCGTCACGATGATCTCAGCCTCAGTCCGCCGCTCTCGACCTGGCTGCAATATCTTGCACCTGTCCATAGAAAATTGCCACGCCCTCGTTCCCAAGGATGCTGTGCCATGGAAGCAAAGTTTCTATTACTAAGCTCGGACGACAAAACGGTGCGCGTTCTGCGCCGCGTGCTCAGCGACCTCGAGATCGGCTTTGTGCATTCCTCTACCAGCGACGATGCGATCCGCCGCATCACCCGCGAGCGCTTCGAAGCCATCATCGTGGACTGCGCCGATTACGCCGAAGCCAGCAACGTCATGCGCGCCTGCAAAGCCGCTCCCGTCAATAAGCGCGCCCTTTCCATCGTCCTCGTCGAAGCCTCCGTCGGCCTCAAAGGCGGCTTTGAATTAGGCGCACATTTCGTTCTTCACAAACCCCTGACCGTCGAGCGCGCCAAAGCCAGCTTCCGCGCCGTCCGCGCTCTCATGAAAAGCGAGCGCCGTCTTCAGCTTCGCGTGCCCGTGCAAGTGCCCGTCTCCTGCCTCGGCTCCGCCCGCTACCCTGCCAAAACCCTGGATCTGTGCGAAGGCGGCATGGCTATCCAGTTCACCGGCCGCGTCCCGCGCGAAAGCGATCTCCGTTTCTCCCTCGCCCTGCCCGGCATTACTGACAAACTCGATCTCTGGGGCGAACTCGCGTGGGAGGGCGGCGGCGACCGCGCTGGCGTCCGCTTCACGAATGTTACCGACCCTCAGCGCAAGACGCTGCGCACGTGGCTGAATTCCCAGCTTCCTGAACCGGAGCCCGACGATCCACCCGTTGTCTGCCGTGTCAAGAATTTCAGCCCCGGCGCCTGTTATCTCACCACCGTTTCCCCGTTCCCCAAATCCACTCGCGTCATTCTCTCCCTCCCCGCCGACAAGCCAGAGATTCGCGCCAGCGGCGTCGTTCGCCTCACCCATCCCGAATTCGGCATGGGCATCGAGTTCTTCCGCACCACCCCCGAGCAGCAGCAGCAGTTGCAACAAATCCTCAAAGCCCTCCGCGTCGCCGGCGACTCTCCCGAAATTCACGTCGCCCCCGATGGTCTCGAGTCCCCGCCCGAAAACGCACCCGCGCCCCACAAGCACAAGCATCCCCATTCCCCGTCCCTGGCCGATTCCCCGAACCAGCCCGGCTCCAACGCCGCTGTCGACGATGCCCTGGTCCACCTCTTTCAGCAAAACGCGCTACTCCCCGTAGAAGTCTTCATGGAACAAATGCAGCAAACCACCCAGGCCCACAACTCGCGCTAAGCGCATTCCCCCGAAGTTCTTGACTTTCAATTACGAAATTACAGAATTACCCAATTACAAAATCAATTCCCCATCAACAAAAAAGTGCGCCGCAAAGACGGGCAATCAGCCCGATCTTCCCCGGCGCACTCGCGATCTCAACCGTGAAAGGTTTTCAGATGACCCGATCACAGATCACCCGATCACCCGATGGTTCTACTCTTCTTTCCCGAACTGCTTCAGATCCTCCGGCCCATCCGCAAGCACCGCAACCGGCTCTTTGCCCTGCACCAGTTCCCGCACCTTCTCCACCACGTCCGGATTCGCCAGCGTCGTAATGTCGCCCGTCGCCATCCGGTTTGAGATCGATGCCAGAATGCGCCGCATCAGCTTGCCCGACCGCGTCTTCGGCATATCCGGAACAATGTGAATATGCTTCGGCCGCGCGATCTTGCCGATGATGGTTTCGATTGCCTTGTTCACCTTCTCCGCAATCTCCGGGCTGGCTACAATTCCCGGTTGCAAAGCGATGTAAACCTCCGGCACGCGGCCCTTCACCTCGTCCACCACCGGAACCACCGCTGCCTCCGCCACCTCCGGCACCGTCAGGCACGCCGACTCGATTTCCTTCGTGCCCAGCCGGTGTCCCGCCACGTTGATCACGTCATCCACGCGTCCCAGGATCCGGAAATATCCATCGACGGCCTGCACCGAGCCGTCGGCCGCAAAGTACGGCCAATCCTGCCATTTCTTGCTGTTCGGATCTTTGCAATACTTCCGGTAGTACTGGTTGACAAAGCGATCTTTATCTCCCCAGATCGTCTGCATGATTCCCGGCCACGGATTGCGGATAATAATGTTGCCCGCCTTCCCTGCGCCCGGGGGCATCACCTCGCCCATCTCGTCGAGAATCTCCGGATAAATTCCCGGCATTCCCGGCCCCGCGCTTCCCGGCTTCATCGGATCGATTCCCGGCTTCGTGCTGCACAGGAATCCGCCCGTCTCCGTCTGCCACCACGTATCCACGATCACGGCTTCCCGCTTGCCCACCGTCTCGTAATACCAGCGCCAGACCTCCGGCTCAATCGGCTCTCCCACCGTCGTCATGTGCTTGAAGTGATAGTTGTATTTCGGCGGCTCGTCGTGCCCTGACTTCCGCAACATGCGAATCGCCGTCGGCGACGTGTGGAAGATGTTCACGTCCAGCCGCTCCGCAATCCGCCACACTCGGCCCGCATCCGGATAGGTGGGCACCCCTTCGTAGATCACGCTGGTCGCCGCCAATGCCAGCGGGCCGTAAACAATATAGGAGTGACCCGTGATCCAGCCGATGTCGGCCATGCACCAGTACACATCTTCCGGGTGAATGTCTTGGATGTACTTGGAGGTGCCGGTCACGTACGCCATGTAGCCACCTGTACGGTGTTGGCATCCCTTCGGCTTCCCCGTGCTCCCGCTCGTGTACATCAAAAACAGCGGATGCTCCGCGTCCACCGATTCCGGCGGCACGATTTCACCTGCGTAGTTCGGAAGAAGTTCATCTACCCAGTAATCGCGGTGTTGCACAAACGGAGTGGCCGTCGCACTCTTGCCCGGCTGCCGCCTCCACACCAGGACCTTATCTACTTTATGGCCTTCCTTCGCGGAGACCTCAAGCGCGATTTCGGCCGAGGCTTTATGGTCCAGCATCTTGCCGTTGCGGTAATACCCGTCCATCGTGATCAGGATATGACTGGCCGAATCGGCAGCGCGCGTGCCGCATGCCTCGCCGCTGAACCCGCCAAACACCACCGAGTGAATCACTCCCAGCCGCGCGCACGCCAGCATCGTGATCGGCAACTCTGGCACCATGGGCATGTGAATCGTGACGCGATCGCCCTTCTTCAGCCCGCAGAAATCCCGCAGCAGTGCCGCAAACTCGTTCACTTTCACATACAGCTCGCGATAGGTCACCGACACGACTGGATCGCCTTCCGGCTCCGGAACAAAAATCAGCGCCGCCTTGTTCTTGTACTTCGCCAGATGCCGGTCCACGCAGTTATACGACGCATTCAGCTTTCCGCCCACAAACCACTTCCAGAATGGCGGATCGTTCGTATCCAGCGTCGTGTGCCAATACTCATCCCAGCTCAGCAAATCCGCGTATTCCCGGAAGCATTCCGGAAACTTCTCTTCGCTGAAGCGGTTCAGTACATCCGGATCGGTTAGGTTCGCCTGCCCAATGAACTTCGACGACGGGTAGTAATATTCTTCTTCCCGCCAATGCACCGCAATCTGCGCTTCGCTGGTTTCAATCACTTTCGGTCTCTGAATGTCCGCCATATGCGTTTACCCCTTGTTTGAAATGAGTTTTCTGAAATGAGTGCTGCCTTGCTGGCGCTTCTCCGCCGCCGCGTCCCGACCGGCGGCGTCCCTCGCCTTCCGATTAATTCCCTGCGCGCAGGAAACAGCGCCCGCCGCCGCGAGCGCCGCCTTCTGCCTTGCTATTCCCGGTTCATGAAGCTTCACCGCCCCGCGTCAAACGCTTCGAGCGGCGCCGCCCCGTTTCTACGCCGCCGCCGGCGCTTTCTTTCCCGCCGCGGCTCCCGCCGGCAACGCCGGACGCTTCGCCGCCAATTCACAGACCAGCGCCACGGCCGCCAGTCCGGCCGCCGTGTAGAACGCCATCTGATAATTGTGGTATGCGTCGAACATCCAGCCGCCGATCTTGCCGCCCAGCAGTCCGGCTACGCCCCACGCCGTAAACAGCATCCCGTAGTTGATCCCGACATTCTTGGTTCCCCAGAAATCGGCCGCCGTCGCTGCGTTCACCGAAAGCTGCGTGCCATAGCACCAGTACACGATGAACAGCATCACGAACAGACCCACCACGTGGCCGCCCACAAAATACAAAATCGGCATCGCCACCATCGAGATGCCGATCATCAGCCGCAATACGTTGATTCGGCCCAGATGGTCCGACATCCAGGCGGAAAGAATGCGGCCCGATGCATTGCCAACCGCTCCCACCACCAAGCCGTACGCCGCCAGGGTGGTAGTGGGGATGCCCACGCTCTTCGCAAACGGCACCAGTTGGCTGATCACCATCAGGCCTGCCGCGCAGCCAAATGCATACCCGATCCACAGCAGGTAGAACGAAGGAGTGCGGAGCACCTCGCCAGGCGTGAAGTCATATGTGCTGGCCGCAGCTTTCGCAGCTGGTGTCGGAGTCCACCCTGCAGGCCGGTAGCCTGCCGGTGGGTTCTTTAAAAGGAATGCTCCAACCATCGTCATCACAAAGAAAATGCCGCCCAGAATCTGGAAGGTGGAGCGCCAGCCAAAGCTCGGGATCAGATAGTTCGCCGCTAGCGGACCAAAGATCGCCGACCCTGCCCCGTATCCACCCACCGCCAGTCCCACCGCCAACCCGCGTTTATCTGGGAACCACTTGGACATGACGGGAATCGGCGTCGCGTATCCGAAACCGTTGCCCAATCCTCCCAGCACACCGAAGAAAATGAAAAACTTGGTTAGGCTATCGGCATACGAGCAGAGGAAAAATCCCAGACTCACCAGGATCGCGCCGATGATCGAAATTTTGAAAGGTCCAAGTTTGTCCTGCAGCCTTCCCGCAACAATGAATGTCAGCGCGAAGACCACCACCGCGATGATGAATACATTCGAGGTGTCCAGGCGCTTCCAGTGAAACTCCTTTTCTAGCGGAGCCACAAAAACGCTCCAGCCATACAGCGAGCCGAGCGCCAGATTCATTACCACTCCGCCAACCACATGCCACCAACGACTGATTCCCGTATACGAAGTGTCCGAAGTAGCCACAGTTTTTTCTCCTTTAAGGATTTTCCTGTCTTCGGGCGCCCCTCACTTCCGCAAGCGATGGGACTCCCGCCTCGCCTTCCTTGCCTTCAAGCAACCGCCGGTTCCACCACTTGCTCCACCTCTCCCACTTCACCCAATTCCAGGTGCCGGGTCTCCGGAGAGAACCACAAACTTACAAAAGTCATAATCGACCCGATCGTCAGAATCACCGCCGGCGACAGCCACAGATCCTGCTTCTCGATTCCCGCCACCACCGGAATCTTGTGCGCCCACAAAACGTAAACGCTGAACCAGGCTCCAATCAACGCGCCCGAAGAATACCCGAATCCCACTCCCGTGGCCCGTGTCTTGGTCGGGAACCGCTCGCACAAATACGCCGGCAGCATCCCCCACGCCAGCTTCAGCATCGCCGCCATCACACAACCCGCAATCGCCATCTTGATATTCCGCGCCAGAGCCGCGTGGTACAGGATGTAATACACCGGAATCGCGAATATCACCAGAAACACGCAGTAATATTGCGTCAGGATCTTCCGCCCCGTCCGGTCCGACAACCACCCGTAAAAGTTGTAGCCCAGAAACGACATGAAGAGCGCGAACCCGTAAATCAGGCTGTATTGCGTCGTGCCAAATCCGCGTCCGTTTAGCGTCAGGATGCTCGGCAGATATCCGTAGACCGAGTAGTCGGTAAGAAAAAGTCCCGTCATAAAGACGAGCACTTGCAGAAAGGCCCACAACTGCGGCGGCACAAACAAACTCAAAAACGGCGCCTTCGAAACCTCGCCATGCGCCTTCGCCCGCTCAAACTCCGGCGACTCGTGCAGCGAGGACCGGATCCACAGCGCCAGCAGCACCGGCACCGCCCCCGTGACAAACGCGATTCGCCAGCCGTATCTCAGCATGTTCGCGTCGCCCACAATCCCTGAGATCGCCGCCACCACCAGCGCCGCAAACACGTACCCCAGCGGAAATCCTGACTGCACAAATCCGGAAACCTGTCCGCGCTTGCTTTGCGGCGCAAATTCAATGGCGAACGTATGCCCCACCGCATACTCGCCGCCAAAAAAGCATCCCATCATAAACCGCAGCGCGCTGAAGATCAGCCACGACCACGCTCCCACCTGCGCGTACGTCGGCAAAAATCCTGCCAGCACTGACATCACGCCCACTCCTGCAATCGTGAAAATCAGCAGATTCTTCCGGCCAATCTTGTCGGCATAGTGCCCAAAAAACGCCGACCCCACCGGCCTCGCCGCCATCGTGATCGAATAGAACAGCAGTACTTTTGTGTATTGCCAGGCTGCGGTTCCTCCCGGCGAGATGAACAGCTTGCCCAGGATCGGGGCCATCACCACGACCATTGCCATGTCGTATGCGTCCAGCCCAAAGCCCAGGAACTGAGAGATCATCGCCTGCTTCGTATCTCTCGAGAAGCTTCCGTTCGCCATCTTGCACGTCCTTTGGACGATGCGGCGCCGCCCTACTGCGCTTTCTGCAAAACCGCATTCACTGTCAAATCCGATCCCGCCGTCACATCCACTTCCCGCTTCCAGTCGCCAAATCCCGCCATTGACACCACTACCATGTGTTTCCCCGTCGTTACGCTCAGCACCGAAGGTGTGCTGCCCACATACTTCCCGTCAACCGTCACCTCGGCTCCCGCTGGAGTCGAAGTGAACTTGCATTTCACGTTCTCTTTCCCATTTCCCGCCGTCGCCTTCTCCGATGAAACCGTTCTCGCATTTCCCGCCGCCGCACCCGCTGGCGTTGCCGCGGTCGGCGCCGCAGTTTGCTGCACCGCACTCGCCGCACTCGCCTGCCCCGTTTCCGCTCCCTCGCCCTTTTCCTTCCCTACCAGCGTGTACAACTGGCTCCGCGCCTTGCCCTGGTCGTCGATGTAATACACCTTGATGCCGTGTTTCTCTCGCTTCGCCTCGAAGCTCACTCCCTTCGGCAGCGGCACGCACCTCGATAATCTCGACTCCGCCTTGCAGTTGATGCGGAACGGCGGGCCGTCCCCTTCTTGCACCAGCAAGGTGTTTATTAGCGGAGCCGTCCTACTGGAACGGCAATATGCGTCGAAAGTGAGTTGATCGCAATTCAAGGGAACACCGTTGTCGTCAGCGGCCACGGATCGAGTTTCGGAATCCAGAACCTTGATCCGCATCTCTTCCCGCGTCGCCGCGTTCGCCGCGCTCGCCATCAACACGCTCGCGATCAACACATTCGCGATCGACGCGCACCCCCTCCGCAAAATTTCCATCCACCGCAAACCCGCCAGCACTCCCGCCGTTCTACTCGCTTTCATCAAACCAACCTCTCCAGCCTGCTTTCTTGCAAACTTTGCCTGAACCGCTTTGTTACCGTTCTAATTACTAGCCTCAGATTCCGTACATTGTGCTCCCTCGCCGCGCCGAGCACAACTGCTTTCGCCTTTACGCGCTGCCCTAATCTCAATTCTGAATGCAATTCCAAATGAGGACACTAGCCGGCAGTGGCGAACCGCTTAGTCCCGCCAGTTCGTCCCCGGTACATACACAACCCCGCCCGGCGCCGGCGATTCCCTCGCCGGCGCCGAACGTCTTCCAGGTTGTTTTTAGAACGTAAAGATCGGCCCGAACTCCGTCCGGTGATCTTGCCATTCGTTGGATGGATTTCCAGCAATCGTGTATATGTTGGCGTGGTCCAAACCACGCGTCGCATAGATCGACTGCTCAAAGGCGAACGTGGCCCAATTGTTGACCTTGTAGTACAGGGTCCCGATGGCCGACTTGCCCATCAAAAGCGGCAATGGAGCCGTCCCGCCGCCGTTGTAGGCGCCAACGTAACCAGGATTATTCAGGTCACGATCCACCACCTGGTCCTTGCCGAGCGTGAACTGAAGCTGCCAGCCCGCGTTGTGACCATGCGGATCGGCATTAAACCAGCGTGAAAGTGGCAAGCCGAGCTGGACGAATCCGCCAAAGGAACGGATGGGCCGCTGCGAAGCAACCTCAACCGTGCCGCCGCAGGTTCCAGGGGTAATCCCGTCCTTCAGCGTCACTCCCGTCGCGGTAAACGTGCCCGAGCAACCCAGTACGGCGCCACCGGCAGCAGCGAGCGGACCTCCATCGAGTGTTGGGAACGGTCCCTGCAAGCCGCTCAGCCCGCTAACATCGGTGGCGAAAGAGTTGATTTGGCCGCCGAAGTAGAAGCGCAGGTCGCCTCCCTTATAGGCAGTCGCAACCAGCGTGAACCATCGCGTGGGTAATTGCGCCACGATTTGGCCGCCCCACATTGTGCTGGAAGCCTGAAAGCCGTTCGGGAAGGTACTGCAGTAGTTGGTATCTGCACACAAATCCGCGTACGTTCCGGACGGACCGACCGCGGACAAATTGTAAGCGATTGATGTGCGTCTGGCACGGAATCCAGCAAACGCGATCTGTGCCGGGGCGACACCTCGGGCCTTGTCGAGTTGGAAACTCAACGCCGCTCTGCCTTCCCATTCAGGACGGTCGGAGTCGGCGCCTTCGCGCTCGCCTTGCCCGAGTTGGCCCGCGAGACCGAGTGTCCCGAGCTTCAGGATTTGACCCGTGCTGGGCATCATGATCCCAAATTGACCCTCGAGATTGACGTGGTTTTCCTTGCTCAGCGTCTCTATAAACCCACCCAGCAGTTGTGGCGAACGCGTATAAGTGTTGCCCCAATATGCGCCATTAAACGTCGTTTCCACTATATTCATCAGTGCGCCGGATCCGAAAAGCGTCCAGTCCTGTCCACCTACAAAGAAAATGTCGGTGTTCTCGCCGGCGTGGTAATCCATACGCACGTATGCCAAGCGCAGCTGTGGCATACTGCTGCGAATCGAGGAAACGTCGCGGTTGTCCACTTCGCTGAAGTTGCCTTCCAAGTCGCCCTCGATCTTCCCGGTAAGCGTCAGGTTTTTTGAAATGTCCGGCCATTCCAGGTTGAGCCCGAAACGGGTGGAGCGCGCCTTGACGTGGAACTCCGGATCCTTCGTTGGGCCGGTGCTCAAAATATTCCCGGAATTCAGCCAGATGCCAGGAAACGGGAAGTCATCGCCATCCGGGTCGCTGCTGTCATGCACGACCGTCGCCTTGACGAAACCGTAAGGCGCAAGCGTGAGCGGGCCCACTTTGATGCCGTTTAGACCGCCGGTCTTAGGCGCGTCCACTGGGAACACCCGGATCGGCACCACCGCCGCTATCACCGCCGGCGGAGCCGGCGCAGGTGCTTCTGACTTCGGCGCTGCCGCTTGCGTTATCGCCACCGGAAGAATCGGTGTCGTCGATGCCACCAGGTTCGGATCCACTTGCGCCGCCGCCGATGGCCCGGCCAGCTTGTCGTAGTCCGCCGCGCTCAAGATCCCTTTCTGCCGCAATATTTCCAGTAACTTTGCTCGTTGCTCTTCCGGAGTTCCTGCCACGGACTTAACATCGTCCGCGCTCAGCACTCCCTTGCTCACCAGTAGCTGTAAAAGCGGATCGCCCGCTGCTGTCGTACTCGCCTGTGCTGCCGCCGGTCGGTCCTCGCAGATCGCCGCGGTGGTCACCAGCAATAGGCTCAACACCACCAGACTCCATAAAACTCGCCTTCGCACTTGCATCCCTTTCCTCCTGTCTTACTTGAATGCGATGCAACGCCGCACCACATCTTCCGGCCCTTGCTTGGGGCCCTTTTTTCTGCCGGGAGATGCGCGCGAATTGTATAACAGCTTTCATCTCTGACAGTGACGAAAATCACCATCCTTAGTGACTAAGTCACCAATCCCTAGGCTGCGACACGGGAAACCGCCGTCTCCACGCGGTTCCTTCCCTGTGATTTCTGTCACATCTTCGTGTGACCCACGTCGTCACCCCTCCTCCCTTTTCTACGGCATAGTGGAGTGCGTCGGTGGGTGTGTACTGCCGCGCCCGGCGGATTTATCATGTTCTTTTCGCTCTTCAACCTGGGCTGCTTCGTTGGCAGCCGCTGCCCCTAATACCGAGGAGGTTCTCCATGCGTAAGTTCAAGACTATGGATGGCAACGAAGCGGTTGCCAGCGTCGCCTACCGCGTCAACGAAGTCATCGCCATCTACCCCATCACTCCCTCTTCCAACATGGGTGAGTGGGCAGATCAGTGGGCCTCCGAAGGAAAGCTCAACATCTGGGGCACCGTTCCCCAGGTCACCGAAATGCAAAGTGAAGGCGGCGCTGCCGGCGCCATCCACGGCGCGCTCCAGACCGGGGCCCTCGCCACCACCTTTACCGCTTCTCAGGGATTGCTCCTCATGATCCCCAACATGAATAAGATCGCCGGCGAGCTCACCCCCACCGCGTTCCACGTCTCCGCCCGCACCATCGCCACTCACGCCCTCTCCATCTTCGGCGACCACAGCGATGTCATGTTCTGCCGCACCACCGGCTATGCCCTGCTCTCCTCCAACTCCGTGCAGGAGGCCATGGACCTTGCCCTCATCGCCCACTCTGCCTCGCTTGAAACCCGCATCCCCTTCCTCCATTTCTTCGACGGCTTCCGTACCTCGCACGAGGTCAACAAAATCGAAGTCCTCGATGACGACGACCTCCGCGCCATGATCAATATGGACCGCGTTTTCGAGCATCGTCAGCGCGCACTCTCACCCGATCATCCGGTTCTCCGCGGCACCGCCCAGAATCCCGACGTCTTCTTCCAGATGCGCGAGACCATCAATCCCATCTACGACGCCGCCCCTGAAATCGTCCAGGCCACCATGGACAAGTTCGCCAAGCTCGTCGGCCGCTCCTATCATCTTTTCGATTACGTCGGCGCTCCCGATGCCGAGCGCGTCATCGTAATGATGGGCTCCGGCGCCGAAGCCGCTCACGAAACCGTCGAAGCTCTCACCGCTCGCGGCGAAAAAATCGGCCTCCTCAAAGTCCGCCTCTATCGCCCCTTCTCAGTCAAGCATTTCGCCGCCGCTCTTCCTGCCTCAGTAAAAAAGATCGCCGTCCTCGACCGCTGCAAAGAAGCCGGCGCGGCCGGCGAACCGCTCTACCTCGACATCGTCAATGCCCTCCACGAGTCCAAGCGCCGCTCCATCGAAGTCATCGGCGGCCGCTACGGCCTCTCTTCAAAAGAATTCACCCCCGCAATGGTCAAGGCCGTTTACGACAATCTCAACGCTCCCGCCCCCAAAAATCATTTCACCGTAGGCATCAACGACGATCTCGGCCACACCAGCCTGACCTACGATCCCTCTTTCTCCACCGAGCCCGACTCCGTAGTTCGCGCCCAGTTCTACGGCCTCGGGGCTGACGGCACCGTCGGCGCCAACAAAAATTCCATCAAGATCATCGGCGAGAACACGCCCAACTACGGCCAGGGCTACTTCGTCTACGACTCCAAAAAATCCGGCGCCGTCACCACTTCGCATCTCCGCTTCGGCCCCAATCCCATTCGCTCCACCTATCTCGTCTCCAAAGCCAACTTCGTCGCCTGCCATCAATGGATCTTCCTCGAGCGCTATGACATGCTCAGCGCCCTCGTCGATGGCGGCACCTTCCTTCTCAACAGTCCATTCGGCGCCGACGAAACCTGGGACAAACTTCCGCGCACCGTCCAGAAGCAGCTCATCGCCAAAAAGGCTCGCCTCTTCGTCATCGACGCCTACACCGTCGCGCGCGACACCGGCATGGGCAGCCGCATGAACACCATCCTGCAAGTCTGCTTCTTCGCCATCTCCAAAATTCTTCCCGGCGATGAAGCTATCGAAGCCATTCGCAAATCCATTCGCGACACCTATGGCCGCAAGGGCGAAGACGTCGTCGCGAAAAATATGCAGGCCGTCGACGAAACCCTCGCTCACCTGCACGAAGTCAAGGTTCCAGCCACCGTCACCAGCACTCTCGAAATCGCCGAGCCCTTCCCCACAACCGCGCCCAACTTCGATCGCAACGTCCTCGGCATCATCTACGAAAATCGCGGCGACGAGCTCCCCGTCAGTGCCTTCCCCAACGACGGCACCTTCCCCACCGGCACCGCCAAATGGGAAAAACGCAACCTCGCTCTCGAAATCCCCGTATGGGACACCAAAATCTGCATCCAGTGCGGCAAGTGCGCCATGGTCTGCCCCCACTCTGTCATCCGCATCAAAGTTTTCGACTCCAAAGAACTCGCCTCCGCGCCGCCCACCTTCAAATCCACCGACGCGCGCGACAAAGAATTCGCCGGCATGAAGCTCAGCATCCAGGTCGCCCCCGAAGACTGCACCGGCTGCGCCATTTGCGTCGACATCTGCCCGGTCAAAAACAAACAGGAGACGCGCCTCCGAGCCATCAACATGGAGCCGCAACCCCCGCTCCGCATCCCCGAGCGCGACAACTGGAATTTCTTCCTCAAAATCCCCGAGCTCGACCGCCGCAACATCAAGGTCGGCAACATCCGCCAGCAGCAGATCCAGGAGCCGCTCTTCGAATTCTCCGGCGCCTGCTCCGGATGCGGCGAAACTCCTTATCTCAAACTCATGTCCCAACTCTTCGGCGATCGCGCTCTCGTCGCCAACGCCACCGGCTGCTCTTCTATATATGGCGGCAATCTCCCCACCACGCCCTGGACAAAAAATTCCGATGGCCGCGGTCCCGTCTGGTCCAACTCGCTCTTTGAAGACAACGCCGAATTCGGCCTCGGCTTCCGCCTCTCCATCGACAAACAAACCGAATTCGCCCGCGAGCTCGTCAAGCGCTGCAATGGCCAGCTCGGCGACGAACTCATCAACGGCCTCCTCAACTCTCCGCAAAAAGATGAAGCCGACATCTACGATCAGCGTCAGCGCGTCGCTCAACTCAAAGACAAACTGAAAAATGCCACCTCGCCCGAAGCCAAACAGCTCCTCCAACTCGCCGACATGCTCGTCAAGAAAAGTGTCTGGATCGTCGGCGGCGACGGCTGGGCCTATGACATCGGCTACGGCGGCCTCGATCACGTCATCGCCAGCGGCAAAAACGTCAACCTCCTCGTCCTCGACACCGAGGTCTACTCCAACACCGGTGGCCAGCAGTCCAAAGCCACGCCCCGCGCCGCCGTCGCCAAATTCGCCGCGGGCGGCAAGCCCGGAGGCAAGAAAGATCTCGGCATGATGGCCATGGCCTACGGCAACGTCTACGTCGCCTCGGTCGCCATGGGCGCCAAAGACGAGCACACGCTCAAAGCCTTCCTCGAAGCCGAAGCCTACGACGGCCCGAGCATCATCATCGCCTATGCCCACTGCATCGCCCACGGCATCGACATGACCACCGGCATGCAGGACCAGAAAGCCGCGGTCGATTCCGGCGAGTGGCTCCTCTATCGCTACAATCCCGACCGCGTCGCCGCCGGAGAAAATCCGCTAGCCCTGGATTCGCGCACTCCCACTCGCAAAGTCCAGGACTTCATGCAAATGGAAACGCGCTTCAAAATGTTGACCAAGAGCAATCCCGAACACGCCAAGATCCTATGGGCCGAAGCCCAGCACGATGCCGAAGCCAGATTCAAGTTCTACGAATACCTGGCCTCAAGAAAACTGACAAACAAGCCGGAGTTAGTAGTGAAGTAGAAGCTCGCAGTCCATAGCTCAAAGTTTCTGACAGGAGAAAGACATGCTCGACCTCACCACACGCTATTTAGGACTACAGCTTCGCACTCCCCTCGTCGCCTCCGCTTCCCCGCTCTCGCAAGAGATCTCTTCCATCCGCCAGCTCGAAGACGCCGGCGCTTCCGCCGTCGTCCTCTATTCCCTCTTCGAAGAGCAATTAAAGCAAGAAAGCCTCGAACTCGACTTCTATCTCAGCGCCGGCACCGAGAGCTTTGCCGAGAGTCTCAGCTACTTCCCCGAGGCCAGCGAATACCACCTCGGCCCCGACGACTATCTCGAGCACATCCGCAAAGCCAAAGCCGCCGTGCAAATCCCCATCGTCGCCAGCCTCAACGGCTCCTCCGTCGGCGGCTGGATCCAATACGCCACCCAAATCGAAGAGGCCGGCGCCGACGCCCTCGAGTGCAACATCTACTGGGTCGTCACCGACCCCAACCTGTCCTCCGCCGAAGTCGAGCAGCACTACCTCGACATCGTCCAGGCCGTCAAAACCGCCGTCCACATTCCCGTCGCCATTAAGCTCAGCCCGTTCTTCAGCAACTTCGCCAACATGGCCCAGCGCATCGACGCCGCCGGCGCCGACGCCCTCGTCCTCTTCAACCGCTTCTATCAGCCCGACGTCGATCTCGAAACTCTCTCCATCGCTCCCCACGTCCTCCTCAGCACGCCGCAAGCCATGCGCCTCCCGCTCACCTGGATCGGCGTTCTCCACGGCCGCGTCAAAGCCGCCCTCGCCGCCACCGGCGGCATTCACGGCGCCGAAGACGTCATCAAACTCCTCATGGTCGGCTCCGACGTCACCATGCTCTGCTCCACCCTCCTCCGCAACGGCATCAACCACCTGCGCTCCATCGAGCAGGGCGTCCGCCAGTGGATGGAAGCCCACGAATACGAATCGGTCCAGCAAATGCGCGGCAGCATGAGCCAGCAGCGCTGCCCCGACCCCTCCGCCTTCGAGCGCGCCCAATACATGAAAGCGGTAAAAGGCCCCCAATACATAGCAACCGCCACCAGATAGAGCTTAGATCCATTACAGCGCTGTCCATTACAACGCCGTCATCCTGAGCATAAGTCCGCATAAGTCCGCATCTATTACAACGCTGGTCATCCTGAGCATAGAATCCGCATCCATCACAACGCTGTCATCCTGAGCATAGAATCCCCATAAGTCCGCATCTATTACAACGCTGTCATCCTGAGCGGAGCAGCATCATCGCGCAGCGATGAGGCTGCGGAGTCGAAGGACCCCATGCCAGCCGGCAGCGCAAACCGGCAATGCAAGGAGTTCTCCCCGTGGCCGGGCTGGACCATCTTATGAAAGCCATTTCCACGCTGATTCAAATCCCGCACTGCCAGCCGCGAAGCGGCGCAAGAATGCAGCCCACGGCGCAAGCCGTGGGTGGAAATGGAAACACGACGCAGCCCCAAAAGGGGCGAAAGAACGTCTACGACCCAAACCCCGCAGGGATGCCCGACGATTTTGGGTGGCGCAGCGCTTCAGCGCTGCGATGAAACCCCACTCCCACCCGGCTCTTAGCCGTCGAGGCCCTTCGCTCTTACTCACCCACTCACCTACCCTCTCCGTGTTACACTCACCACGTTTTCCCGGATCAACCATGGAGCTACTCAACGCAGGCGCTGGCCGAACGGACGAAGAGTACAAGGAAGCTCAGCAATGGCGTCGCGACGAACTGCGCGAAGATAGCCAGAGAGATGCGACCTACTTCTTCTACGCCGCCGGACTGGCCGCCACCAGCAGCGGCATCCTTCCCATCCAGATCCACTTTCTCATCAACATCGGCGTCTTCGACCTCTTAGGCCTTTACGGCCGCCGCTTCGGAGAAAACTTTTCCACCGTATTCGAGGGAACGGTAGTGCTGTGGATCGTCGTCCTCTGCGCCCTCGGATTCGCCGCTCGCAAAGGATATCGCTGGGCTTTCATTCTCGGCATCGCCCTCTACGCTCTCGACATGCTCGCTCTCATGGCGGTCTTTTCCATCTGGGCCTTCGGAGTCCACGCCTTTTTCGTCTACCGCTGGTTCCAGGGACAAAAAGCTCTCAAGGATCTCCAGCCGATGGCATAGCGCCGGCGTCCCGCCCTCGGTGGCGCATCAAACTCCGCGCTCGCCGGCGTTCGAGGTCCACGATCAAGTGCACGTGATTGGATATCAGCCAGTACCACCAAAGAAAGACGGCGCAGGACGACATAGTGCCGCAGTAACTCCAGGTAAGCGGCGAGGTCTGAAAATCGCTCGACAGAATCACTTGCCGGTGATTGCCGCGCTGCGTAACATCATGAGCGACGTCAAGGCACAAAGACGCCACCCCGTTCACGAAGAAGTGAGTCGTCACAAGTCGTCACATGTCATGGCCGATACCTTTAACAAGTCCCGGCGAAGCCAGATCATGCGAGCCGTGCATTCAAAAGGCACGGGTGCAGAAAATAAATGCGAAGCGTTGCTGCGGTCGCTGAAGCTGCCTTTCAGTCGACACGCCGACCTACCGGGACAACCCGACTTCATCCTTCGAGCTTCCAACCTGGCTCTGTTCGTACATGGGTGCTTCTGGCACGCCCACAAGGGCTGCAAGAACGCGGCGCTGCCAACGTCGAATGTGGCGTACTGGGTGCAGAAAATCGACGGGAACCGAAGGCGCGACAGACGCGTTCGCGAAGCTCTACGCAAAGCTGGCTGGCGAACCGCCGTGATCTGGGAATGCACGCTCAAGAATGCCGATTCAGTCGCAAGCCGCTTGCTGAAGCTGACGAATCGTGGCAGGAAAAATCTGCGATAGCACGTTCTCTGCAATCCAACTAATTACCGGCACACACACAGCGTCGCCGAAGCCCCACAACGCCTCGTTACGCTCGACCTTGATGGGGAAATCTGGGCAGCCCTGAAGACGTGCGTACTCGCGTGGCGTCATCCACCGCATCTGAATCTTGCCTTTGCCAGCAGTGAATACGATCTGCTTGCTACTGCCACCACGCGGCGTTCGCAGACAACCTGCAAGCCCATCGGTGCGAATCTCCGACCTCGATTTGCCATGTCGCACCCGACGGTAGATAGTGCCCACGCTGAGTTCCTTGCCCTTCTTTAGTTCAGTCACACGGCTCAGGTGCGCCGGGTGCATCTCAGCAAGGTGCTTCTTGACACGCCACTCCTGCCACCATTCTTGTGAATCGTCTGTGTCGATGGACTTGTGAAGGCTGCGCTGTTCTCCAGGCAGGTGTGGCAAGGACAAGGGAATCCATCCAGTCCGCAACTTCGAGGCACTGAGTTTTTCAAGCAGTCTTCTGGGCCGCAATGCGCTTTCCAGAGGCTCTGGGTTCTCTCGAAACGTGTCAAGCGTATCTCCCTCGAAGAGATAGTACTGATACCGCTTTGCAGGCATCAGCCGGTCTTCGAAGCCCACGATGAACACACGCGGGCGACTCTGCGGTGTGAAGTGTTTCGCATCGACGACGAACGCATCTACGAAGTAGCCGAGGTCGGCGAGCTGCTGAAGCGCCGCCCGAAAGTGCTTACCGTCGTGCGCACTGAGAAACCCGATTACGTTCTCGATAAGCACGGCTCTCGGCGCGCGGCCCTCCTGACGTAGCTTTTTCATCACCTTGATAAAACCGTAGAATGCACTCGATTCACTGCCCGACAAACCCTTCAGATTGCCCGCAAGCGACAGATCGACGCACGGGAAGGAAGCGGTCGCAAGGTCAACGCGACGCGACGGGATTCTGGCAAGAATCCTGTCGGTCTTCCAGACGTCTTCAACGTGGTAGTAGTCTGCCTTTCCGAAGCGGTCCTCATACATGCGTCTTTTCTTGGGTTCGATATCGTTCGCGTAGACGCATTTCCAACCGTGTACGCTAAGACCCAAGTGGGTCAGCCCGATGCCAGCAAAAAACTCGATGCAGTTAAGTTCGTCGGAAGGTGAGCGCTCGACAGATTCGAGATATGAATCAGCCGTGGGCTGATCAACAACAGCTGTCGCAGCTACCATGGGGCCTTGTGAGAATCTCTCGTCGAGAACATAGCACGGTAGTCCTGTGGGAATCTAGCGTACCCTTCAGCACGCTGGAAGACGACCCTTCAGTGCAGGCGTCTCTCTCGCACTCACGCGTCTTCGTCGGTAGCCAGTCCCTCGGTCGCTTTCCGCGAACCCGCCGCCTGAAGGCGTGGAAATGTGACCTCGCCGTCGCGCAAGCTCATCAGCAGGGTGCCATTCTCTTTGACAAAACGAAAGGGAATACCTTTGCGATAACGCTGTTTGTACGGGTCAGGGAACTCTTTCAGCCATTTGTCGAAGAACTCTGACAGGGCCGCGCCAGATGCGTAGCGGAGATCAACGCTGCGAAGATTGTCCTTGTGGTCAAAGAACAAGTGTCCGACTCGTTTGTCGTCTACGAGTTTTTGCTTCCCCGAGATCTTGTGGTACTGGTATTCATAGCTCCCACCGTCTTCAGCGGATTTGACTTCGTACCTGCTCAAATCCACACCCTTGGTCAACTTCGTGCCGATGTCCTTGACAAGGATGGACGCGAAGACTTCCCAGTCAGAAGAAAGTGCCTTGCCCACAGAATGCACATCGCGCGCCCGGTATAGGCGCAGCTTGCCCTGCAGAGGGCCATACATGTAGGCATGAAAAAACATCAGAGCCTTCTCAAAGTCTAAGTCGGTAGGCGGGCCGACTCCGCTCGACACCCGTTTGGTTCCTGCGTTGTTTCGCTGTGCCATTCGTCTTCGTCGGCTGCATGACCTCTGCACCCTCAAGAACTGGTAGCAAAAGATGAAGACAAAAAACAGTGCCTATCTGGTTTCCGGGGTTGAACATAGCAGAGCAGCCATTACGATGTGTTGGTTGTGGGAGCCGTGTGCCCTACCCTTCGCTCTTCGAAGGGTAGGATGCCACAGCCGCCGACCGCCTGAGACCTTCCTTCGGCAGCCCGGTCTAACTCTCGCGTTCACCCACGACGGCGAACTTCACGCCGAGCGCATGCAGGACGGAATTGATGGTTTCAAAACGCGGGTGGGCGCCTGCGCTCAGATTTCGTAGAGACGTTTTGTACAGACTTTCCCGGATCCCCGGGGACGACACCCGGGGACAGACGGGACGTACCCCAGATTTTCGCCATGCCGGTCCTCATCGTTATTGGCGGGTCCGGAACTGCCTGCCGCGCGATTTAGCTCGCATCCCGCCGCGCTGGCCGCCGATGGCCGCGCGCACCATATAGCCGGACCGCGTCATGCCGGCAGCCTCGGCTAACTCGTCGATCTTCGCGATCTGGCTTTCCCGCGCCGTGATGTTCACGCGCACGGTCGCATCCGGCGCTTCCACTTTCACCATGAAGGCAATCGCTCCCTGCCGGGCTGCGTCCTTCGCAATGTCCTCGAGCTTCGAGGGTTCCGGCACCGGGTCTCTGTCCTCGATCATGCCCTGGATATGCAGGGCCAGCGCCTCCTCCGCCATCCGGCTCGCTTCGTCCAGAGTCCGTCCGGCGGTGATGCATCCGGGAAAATCCGGAAAGCTCACGCCGTAATCCGATCCCCGGTCTTTATGAAGATAGGCAATGTATTCCATACGCTCCCCTGTCCGGGCGGGATTGGTTGATCTCGATCATCCGCAGTTTGGACCAAGTTTGGATCACCGCAGCTTGAGTCCCGCCTGCCTTTCGATGCTCTTGAGTGTGCCAATCGGTATATCCCGCTCCGGATGTGGCACCGTAACCCGTCCTTTTCTCCCGGGATGCTTGAATTGCCTGTGACTTCATGCCCCTTCGCGCCGCTCTTCCCGAATTTCAATTCCCATAGCACGCCCTGTCAACTTGACAAAATCCAGCCCCAGAAACCCCCTATCACACGCAAAGCGAGGTAACTCGCCACTAGTAAGTCCCTTACTCCCAAACACTTCGCTATAAGTGCTTGATTCTAGACCCGTAAACCAGAAACCCGCGCTAACTCCAGCCTTCTCATAGGTCAAACGAAGATTAAAGAAGGCGCTCTATAACCAGATAGTAAACATCCCGCCAACGAAAAATCCCCGATTCGCCCACTTTCACGCCACCCAAAAACCAAATTTATTTTCGCCTCCAAGTTTCGCATTATCTTCGCCCACGAACGTACAAACTGTACATATATTTACACATGCACAAATGTTCCACGTGGAACATTGGGAGCATTCCCCAACCCGCAAAGTGTTCCACGTGGAACACTACCCCGGCCCCCCTCACCCGGCGATGAAGTCGGCTAGCGGGCCACGCTGAAGGAGGTACGCCCCCGGCCCCTGCTGCCCGCGCAGAGAGCGGCAGTACTCGGCGACGAAGAACCCAGCTTTCAGGCTCTCGCGGAAGGCCCAGCGGGTTGCGTCGCGCCACTCGCGCGCCAGCGCCACGTCTGTCTTCTCCACCGCCAGGATGTCTCCCGGGATCTCGATGCTCACGCGCTCGCGGCGCAGCGCCTCGGCCAGCTCGGCCCGCGCTGGCTGGCCCTTGCCGTCGAAGCGCACCAGCGGCTTCAGCAGCCGCAGCGCATCCAGCGTCTCGGCGCGGCTGCCTGCGCTCTTCCCCGCGATGCGGTCGCGGACGCGGCGCGAGTTCAGCAGCCAGCGCACCCACAGGCGGTCGGTGCCGTTGCGGTGCAGCACACTGGAAGTCTCGGGGCCGTAGAAATCTATCTTGTAGGTATCCGACACGACGCCGAATTTGGCGAAGTTGAAATGGGCGTTGCGGCTCTGGAGGGGATCGAAGGTCCACGTCATCTCGTGCACGCCCATGGCGAGGGTACGCTCGCGCTGGGCGTGCTTGAGCTTCGCGCCCAGGTCGAGATGGCGGTAGGCATCGAGCACGGCGAGCATGTGGGAGTGGATGGTGGTCTGCCCATGCTCGCGCCCGAGGAATCCGAAGGCGAATCCGACCATCTTCTCTTTCCCCGCTTTGTCTTTTGCGAAGGCGCCGAGGAAGATGTTGCCGGCTGCCTTCAGCGCGATCGCCACGGTCATGGGGAGCGAGTCTTCGTCGGCCATTCCCCAGACTTCTTTCTCGACAGCCTTCAGTTGATCGAGCTCGTCGATGGTGCGGAGATCGCGGATGGTGATTTGTGGGGCGGAAGCAGTCATTGGGGGCCTGTTTACAGGAGTGGTTGAGGTCTTGTCAACTCGTCCGTGGTCGATGTTCAGTCAGGTGAAGTTTATCAGTTGGTTAATGGAGTCCCCCCCGGAGCGGTCTTTTGGAATCAGAGACTTGGCGGCAAGAAACGCCAGGTCTTTGAGAAATAAGGACTTACGTCTAAAGTATTTTTAAATCAATGAGTTAGTTCGATTTGTGCGGTCATTTTGAGTGGATTTTTGCGGGTATGTTATTGAGGAATAAATACTTTAGGTAAAAATCGACAGGGATGGGAAGCGCGCAAGCCTCCTTCAGGATTTTTGTATAATTACAAAAATATAATTATAATAATGGCGTGGCAGGCATCCGCTTCGAGTGGGACGAGACCAAGAATCTCTCCAACCAGCGCAAGCACGGCGTGAGCTTCGAGGAGGCGTGCCAGGTATTCCGCGACCCGCTGTACGTTTCCGTGCAGGACCGCATCGAGGGCGGGGAGCAGCGTTGGCAGACCCTTGGTATGGTCGAGGGTTTACTTCTGCTCACGGTGGCCCACACCGTGCGGGAAGGACTCGAGGACGGCAGACTTAGTCACAGCAACCTAGTCGATGTCATTCGCATCATCTCGGCTCGGCCCGCGACCCGGAAAGAAAGGCGACGCTATGAAGACGAAAATAGTTAGCTACACATTGGACAAACTGCCCGCGTTGACGAAAGGGCGGCGGGCGAAGTTGATGGCGCTGGCGGGGCGTGCCGACAGCGAGATTGATACCAGCGATATCCCAGAGATGACCGAGGAACAGTGGAAGAACGCGAGGCGGGGCAACTTCTATCGCCCGCGCAAGCGCCAGATCACTGCGCGCGTCGATGCCGATGTGCTGGACTGGCTGAAGGGACAGGGGAAGGGTTACCAGTCCCGGATCAACGCCATCCTGCGGCGCGAGATGCTGGTGGCTGTGAAGTCGGGCAGGTAGGGATGATGAGCTTCGGATTGGGGGAGTAGGTTTCGGAACTGTCAGCCATGGCGAAGAGAAACATTTTCGGTGAGTTGATGGAGGGGGTGGCGGCGATGAAGGGCCACCGCGAAGGCAAGATCACTTTGCGGAGTTACAAGGTTGAGTCTGCGCCGCTCCCCAAAGTCGATTCGAAACTCATTCTCGACACACGAAAGAAACTGCGCTGCTCGCGCGCGGTGTTCGCACGCAGGCTGCGCATTAACGAGCGAACGTTGGAGAAATGGGAACAGGGGCGCGCCAAGCCGAATCCACAGGCGGCGGCCCTTGTGCTGCTGGTGCGCCGTTATCCGGACACGCTGGCGCGACTGGACGAAGTCGCGTCGCGGTAAAGCCCACTCATCGCAAAGTGCGCGATGAGTAGGGCACGAGGCCCCCTACTTCTTCTGAAATTCTTCGAAAAATGTCTTGTCGATTTCATGGGTCTTGACCGGCCTGAGTCCAAACTCAAGATCCTTGAACATCTCGACGAGCTTTTCGCCATCAATCAACTCGATCGGTGGGACGCCGTCACGGGAGGCTTCGCGACGGGCCTCGGCGGTGAAAGTGCCGGTCGTGATGATGATGCCTTTGTCGGCGCGACCCGACATCGCGCCCCTGAAATCCCTAACCTGAGAGGGAGAAACGGACCCTGTATAACGTTTGCACTGAAATAGGACCTTAAAGGAAACAAGCGGATTAACTTGGAGGGTGCCATATCCGTCGATGCCGCCATCGCCGCTTCGGCCTGTAACCACTACCTGGACAAAACCCGCTTCGCGTAGCAAACGTTGCGACAGCCGCTCGAAGCCCTCAGCCGGAAGTGTGCGAAGCATCGTGATGAGTTGAGTCTGCAGGTCTGTTTCGGACTCTTCGTCTATCTCTGGATCGCTCTCTGGGAAATCCGACTTCTTACGGCGCGCTTCTTCAAAGACACGAACCCACCTACGACGAATCTCACGCGCTTGTTCGAGCGAGAGTTTTGTTGATCGGCCCCGCTCTGTGAGACTCCAGACGCCACGTTTTGACGAATCCAGTAGGCCTTCTCGGACGAGGTAGAAACGTGCCCAAGCAACCTGGTTTCGAAATCGCGATTCCCCAGACGGAAGGGTCTCGTTTTGAGTCTCATCGGGGAGATTAAGGTCGAGTGCGACGCGTTCGACAACCTCGTCGGGTGTTCCCGATCCGCCCAAAGCGCGCAGAGCGTCCAGCAACGGCCCGAAATAGTGGAGGAACCGAGCGCCCTCCTCTCTCTTTACATTCGTCGTGCTTTTCATGCCGCCATTGTACGCGACGCAGAAACGGGCTCAATAACGAACGATCCTATCTGGGTCGGAATAGGGGGTGAGCTAGGCGACGCCCACGGTGCGATCAGTCTGCCACCCACCCTTCGCAAAGTGCGCGAAGGATGGGGCACCCACTTCGTAGTGATTTGAGCGGAAGACTGGCCCACCCGCGATCCTTCATGCGGTCAATCCGTGCCAAGTCGCTGGCTTTCTTAGTGACGACGGATTTTTTGTTCACGCCGGTTTCCCACAGGCCTGCCAGCTCTCGGCGGTGTCTGAAAGGTGCGCATTTCAGACACTACCCAGCTCTCAGCTCTCGGTTCTCAGTTGATTGCTTCTTGGATTTTTGCGACAATTCCGTCCCAAACTTAGTTAGCCCAATTCGTCGGCTGACTGCCGCTTCCCACCTCACGAGCGAAAGGGGTTCCACATGCGTTTACGAAGGCTTTGCGGGCTATTGTTCTCTCTAGCGGTTCTTTGTTTCTGGTCGATACTCGCGGAGAACGCGTTGGGTGCGACCGAAAAAGTGCTGCACAGTTTCGCCGGCGGAAGCGATGGAGCTTATCCAGACGGAATCCTGTTCGACGCCAGCGGCAACATCTTTGGAGTGACCAACACCGGCGGCAACGATGAATGCGGCACCCAGCTCTCGGCCGGATGCGGTGTTGTTTTCGAGATGACCCCGAACCAAGGCTCCTGGAGCGAAAGCGTGATCCACGTCTTCGACCAGAGCACGGACGGCGGCAATCCCTACGCCTTGCTGGTGATGGATGCGAGCGGCAATCTCTCCGGCTGCAACCTATACTACGGCCCGCATGGCACAGGCTCCGTGTTTCAACTGGCCCCTTCGGGCGGCAGTTGGAGCGAAACCATCCTCGGTACCTTCCCAACGGTCAATGACGGCCTCTCTTGCGACGGCCTGGTCCTGGACCCTGCCGGCCACTTATTTGGCGTGACGGCTGCCGGCGGCAAGAATAATGAAGGCCTGGTGTTTCAGTTCATACCCAAGACGGGCGGAAAGTGGAAGGAAGCAGTTCGCTACAGTTTTATGGGTGGAAACAACGATGGCACCGCTCCCGAAGCGCCTCCCATCTTTTACCCCCCTTCGAAGAAGCGCGACGTCATCTATGGCACCACCTTTGAAGGCGGGCCGCATCTTGCCGGGACCGTCTTCGAGATGCAGAAGATCAAAGGAAAATGGACCGAGACGCCGATCTATTTCTTTCAGGGATTGCCGTTCGGAACGAGCACCGACGGCACGAACCCAACCGCCAGCGTCGTTTTTGATCACGCCGGCAATCTCTATGGCACCACCGATTACGGCGGCGCGGCCGGCGTTGGCGCCGTCTATGAACTCAGCCCCAACGGCCAGGGAGGCTGGACCGAATCCGTTCTTTACGAGTTCACCGACGGCGCCGACGGCGGTCATCCGAGCGCCCTCATCATCGACGATGCGGGAAATCTTTATGGTGTCACCTCGGGCCACAATACCTTCGGCTCGGTCTATGAACTTTCTCCTCCCACCGGCGGCGGTGCATGGACCTTCACCGTGCTCTACGACTTCAAAGGTGGCGCCGATGGCGGCGGCGGTGGTGGCGCGCTGCTCCGCGACGCCAGCGGCAACCTCTACGGCACAACAACCTATGGCGGAGCCCATAACTTGGGCGTGGTCTACGAGGTGACACCGTAGATTTCACCCTGCAAGATTTTCTGTTGCGCTGTAGATTTCCAGATGGCGGGCGAACTGGCGGCCTACCTCGGCGTTCATGGTGTAGAAGGCGTTTAGCGGACGAGGGTCTTGATTTTCATCTCGAGCTTTTGCGCCGATTACTGAATTGCATTTCCATAAGTCGGCACACCCTGCTGCACTAAGTAGAGCAGCGTCTGCCCCCGCGACGACCAGTCGCTCTGCGGATATTGCGCGACCAGTTGCTGCGCCAGCCCAATCGCCTGCTCTCGCGCCTTGTCCGATTTCTTTGGCTGCTCTTCCGTCTTATAGATCTCAATCAGCGCCGCCCGCCGCCACGCCGCGTCATACAACGCCTCCGGCGCCGAGGGCGACTGCGGATGCTCCTTGGCGTACTTCTCGTACATGTCCGCTTCCTTGTCCGGACACTTCGACGTCCCCTGCCAATCGCCGCACAGCTTGTTGTCGATGAAATGAAAACTCGCCATCTCCGCCCACTTCGTCCCCGGAAATTTCTTGATCACCAGCTTCATCTGTTCTTCGTCGATCGCCTGCCGGTAAAACGAATCCTTCTCGCGCGCCGACGGCCGCGATTGCATGTCCGACTTTTCAATCTGCCACCTGATATCAGCCGCGCGATACAGCGCCTCCGCCGCCAGCGGCGAACTCGGAAAAATGTCATACACCCGCCGGTACAGTCGCAGCGCGTCCTGCGCCGCCCCGCGCCGTCCGTGGGCGCGGCTCGCCTCGTCTTCCGAATCCACCGCCGCGCCATAAATAATCCGGTCGCCATTCGGCGTCGATGCCCACACCACGCCCGCGTCCACAATCCATCCCGTTACCGTTTTGCGCTCGGCGTCCTCATCTTCTATAAACGCCGGGTCCGGATTGTTGGCGAAGCCGAGCAGCGCCTCCACTTGCAGCCAGTTGTGGCTCTTGTCCAGCAGCACAACCTCGCGTCCGCGCTCCACCTGCGCCAGTTTGTGCGAATTCGCGTCGGGCGATATATAAATGATGCCCTCGCGCACAATCGTCCCGTGATCGGCGGCCGAGAGCGGCGCGCTCGCCGCGCCCAGCAGCATCGCCAACACCAACGCAGGCAGAATCGCTTCGCGCAAACACACCCGCATCATGCGCGAATGAGAAAGAGGAAGAAGTTGAAGAGCAAGAAATCGTCGCGTCGCCGCCACAGCCTTCACCAGATCAGTGTTCTCCAATAACTCAAAGCGTAGCATGCCAATTTAGATGCGGGGAACGGGGCTGCATGGGATTTTCTCCGTGACTCCGCGTCTCCGTGGTGAACAGTGCAGAGCCGCAGCAGCCAAATTAGGACGCCGCCCCGCCCACCCTGTAACATGGAGTTTCGCAGCCAAACTTGCACATCGAGAAGGCCCTGGAGAAATGTTTCGACGCGCGATCCTCTCTGTTTTTTTCGCATGCCTCGCTGCGGCCTCCGCCCAAAACAATCCGTCCACCATCGTCGACGGCCTCGTGCATGACGCCTCCGGAGCGGTGATTCGTGCCGCCGCGGTTCGCCTCGAGTGCGGCCCTTTTCGCGCCGCCACCCAGACCGACGCCACCGGCCATTTTTCCTTCACCGCCGTCCCGCCCGGCAATGCAACTCTCGACGTGACCGCCCCGGGATTCCTCGTCGCGCACAAATCGTTCCACATCGATCCCGGCGCGCAAACTCCCCTGCACTTCGACATCGCCCTCCAGCCCGCGCTCGTCAACGAGCAGGTCGTCGTCTCCGCCGCCCGCACCGAGGTTCGCCTAGCCGATACGCCCGGCAGCACCGTCCTTCTCTCCACCTCCGATGTCACGGCCTCGCCCGCCGTCCGCCTCGACGACGTTCTGCGCGATGTGCCCGGCTTCTCTCTGTTTCGCCGCTCCGATAGCCGCAGCGCCAATGCCTCCTCGCAGGGCGTTTCCTTGCGCGGCCTCGGAGGCACCGCCGCCAGTCGCGCCCTCGTTCTCGCCGACGGCATCTCTCTCATCGATCCCTTCGGCGGCTGGGTCTATTGGGATCGTGTTCCGCGCACCGCCATCTCGACGGTCGAGGTCTCGCGCGGCGGCGCTTCCAATCTCTACGGCAGCGATGCCATGGGCGGCGTCATCCAGGCCCTCATGCGCCAGCCCGAAACGCCCGCCTTTGCGCTCGACGCTTCGTTCGGCAACGAGCGCACGCCCGACCTTTCTTTCTGGACCGGCAGCCGCGTCGGACAGTGGGATTACTCGGCGACCACCGAAATGTTTCGCACCGACGGATTCTATGTCGTGCCGGTGCCGTATCGCGGCGCCATCGACCAAAAGGCCAACGTCGAAGACGCGACCCTTTACGCAACCATCGGCCACCAACTCGGCCCGAACGGCCGCATCTTCGGTCGCGGCAATTACTTCACCGAATACCGTCACAACGGCACGGTTATTCAGACTAACGACACCGAGATCGGCGAAGGCGCCGGCGGCCTCGACAAGGCCTTCGGCAATAACGATGCGCTCTCCATGCGCATTTACGGAGACGTCGAGACCTACCACCAAAGTTTTTCTTCCGTCGCCAGCGATCGCAACAGCGAGAAGTTGACCGATCTCCAGCACGTCCCCGAGCAGGTCGTCGGCGGAGGCGCGCAATGGACCCACCTCCTCGGCAACCAGACCTTCATCGCCGGAGTGGACTTGAACGAAGTAATCGGTGCGACCGACGAGTCGCTCTTCACCGGCAAAAATCAAAGCTCCATCGGCGGTGGGCGCCAGCGCAACGTCGGCGGCTTTGGCGAAGACATTTTTCATCGCGCCAAGTGGACCGTGATTTTCGCCGCGCGCGTCGATGACTGGAGCAACTTTCAAGGTCGCACCTTTGTCGTCCCGCGTTCCGGCGCGCCCGTCCTCACCCAGTTTCCCGATCGCAGCAAACTCGCCTTCAATCCGCGCCTTTCCCTGCTGCGCGCATTAAATCAACACGTCTCCGTCACCGCCTCGGTCTATCGCGCCTTTCGCGCACCCACGTTGAACGAACTCTATCGCCAATTTCGCGTGGGCAACATCCTCACGCTCAGTAATCCCGCGCTCACCGCCGAGCGCCTCACCGGAGCCGAAGCCGGCGTCAACCTCACCGGATGGGATCGCCGCCTCAACCTGCGCGGCACATTTTTCTGGAGCGACATTGTCGACCCCGTCGAGAACGTGACACTCACTGTGACGCAATCGCTCATCACCGAGCAGAAACAAAACCTCGGCCGCACCCGCTCCCGCGGCGTCGAACTCGATGGCACCCTCCACGTGAGCCGCGACGTGCAACTCTCCGCCGGATACGCCTACACCGAGGCGACCGTCCTCAGTTATCCCGGCAGCCCCGGAGGCGTCGACCTGGTCGGCCTCGATGTGCCGCAAGTCCCGCGCAACGTCTTCACCTGGGAAGCCCGCTACTCGAATCCGTCGCGCTTCTTCGCCAGCGTGCAAGGCCGCTTCATCGGACGCCAGTTCGATGACGACCTGAATACTTTTCCGCTCAACGCCTTTTACACCATGAACGCAGAGGTAGGCCGCCAGTTCGCCGGCCATCTGGAAATCTACGGCGCAACAGAAAACCTGACCGGCCAGCGCTACCAGGTAGCCCGCACCCCAATAGTCAACGTAGGCCCGCCAATACTATTCCGCGCAGGCCTCCGCCTGAACTTCGCAGAAAGAAAGTAGCGCCCGCCCCAGAAGGTGAACTTCCTCCGCGCTAAGCGGCCTGTGAAGGCCGGATGGAACCCCCTCGGTTCGTTTTGGAAACGGCAATAATCGGAAGATTGAAGGCGTCGATCCATCTCTACGCGCTCATCTCCGCGCGAAGCGGCGGTTCCAATTGCCGCGCGGCGCAACCTTGAATGCCCGCGCCAGTCTATACTGGTGCATCTGCGGATCCTGTTTTCTCTGCCGTATACTATTTCTCTGCGTATACTAATGCGTTCACAAATTCTGTGTGGCTTCTGCCTGTGAGGGAACTTGAACGAATATCTTTTGTCTGTGGTGCTGGGAATTGTTGAAGGACTGACCGAGTTTTTGCCGGTGAGTTCGACGGCGCATTTGCGGCTGGCCGAAGACCTGATGCATGTGCCGCTTTCGAGCGGCTATTGGAAGATGTACTCGATCGTGATCCAGTTGGGCGCGATTCTGGTGCTGCCGATTTATTTCCGCTCGCATATTGCTAAGCTGATTTCGACGTGGCCGGAGGGCGAGAAGCGAGATTGCGATTATTTGACGCATCCGCTCAGCCTGGTAATGATCGCGTTCGTGGTAACGGCGGCGCCGGCGTTTTTGCTGACGAAAGTGATCGGCAAGAACCTGGAAAGCCTGTATGTGATGGGAACGGCGCTACTCGTGGGCGGGATTGTGATGTGGATCATCGACGCGATGAAGGCGCCGTGGGAGAAGGCGGGCGAGGGCGCGCCGGGCTCGCCGATCCACACGTGGAAGATGGACGACATTCACGGCGGGCAGGCGCTGTGGATTGGCGCGTGCCAGATTTTGTCGGCGGTATTTCCGGGTACTTCGCGGTCGATGTCGACGATTGGCGCCGGGCAAATCGCGGGGATGTCTCGGGCGGCGGCGCTGGAATTTTCATTTTTCCTGTCGATGCCGACGATGGGCGTGGCGACGCTGTACACGCTGTATAAATCGATCAAGGGGAAAGACGAGGCGAACCCGATTGGAGTGGCCGAGATTTCGCCGCACCAGTGGGTGGTGCTGGCGATTGGCTTCGTAGTGTCGTTCATCGTGGCGTACGGGGCGGTGGCGTGGTTTATGAATTGGGTTAGGAAGCGCGGGTTCGCGCCGTTTGCGGCTTACCGGATTGTGCTGGGAGCGCTGGTGCTGGCTTGGGCGGCGGGGTTGATTGGGAAGTAACAAGTGTTTGGATGGCTTGGCAGGACCCGGCCGCTGAATCCCATCTCCGAAAATCGCGAAGGGTAGGGCGCCCTCGGTAGCAAGGCAGGTGCGCCCGTTATTTCGCGGCCTTCTCAACCACCTGTTCCACCACATTCGATGTGCTGGGGCTATGGGTCGGGTCGCCGGGATACAGGGCCATGATTGGGACGGTACCTACCCCCAGTTTGGAGGTCGTGAAGCTCGCCGAGCCGCCACTTAACGTTCCTGTTCCGATCACCGCCTTTCGTTTCATGAACGAGACAGTTTCCCCGTCGGCTGGCGTTCCGGCGGCGGATTGGACCACCGCAGTAAAAGTCACGGGCTGTCCATGAGTGGAGGGATTCGGCGAAGAGGTGAGGGTGGTTGTAGTCGCCGCCGACGCCGTGAGTAAGTCGAACACCACTCCGCATGAGACATCGCAGTAGCTGTCCGACTGGATGCCGCCGGCGAAGGTCGTGCCATACAGGTTGCCCGAAGCGTCCATGACCAAACCCGAATATGGGTCGAACCCATTCTTGCTGGCAAAGCTGTAAAGCACGGCCAGGTTGAGACTAGTATCGAGCATGAATACCGTCCCCAGGTCGTCGGCACCACCAAGATCTGTCGTGCCATAGAAGTTGCCTGCGGCGTCGATGATCAAAGCACCGACGGGAGAAGATGGCGCAGGCTTGCTGCCGCCAAAGCTGTAAAGCAGGCTCTCATTGCCGCTTGCATCCACCTTGAAGATGGTCCCTGCGCGTTTGCCTTTGGGGCCAGCGCCGCCACCGCGAGTAGTGCCATAGAGGTTGCCTTGTCCGTCCATTACCAATCCCCCGGAGGGATATGCGCCGTCCAGGATTCCTTTGCTCGGATTAAAGTTGAAGCTGTGGAGCACTGTCTCGTGGCCGCTCGGATCGACCTTGAATACCGTGCCGCAGCCCAGATCGCATGGCGTGCGAAACCCACCCCTGTAAGCGCCGCCCACCTGTGTCGTACCGTAGAGATTGCCCTGCGCATCGCTTACCAAACCGCCATTCGGAAGAGCACCGTCCGCGCAATTTTCTTGCGAGCAGAAGGTGTAAAGCACGGTTAGGTTGCCAGCGGGGTCCAGCGCGAACACCGTTCCGCAACCGGGGATACCCTGTCCTCCCTCCTGGCAATTCAAATTTCCGCCGTACCAAGTGGTGCCATACAGATTGCCTTGGTCGTCCAGCACTAAGCCTCCGGTCGGCCTCCCGCCGTCGGCTCCGCCGGTGAAGGTGTAGAGGACGGTCTCATTGCCATTCGTGTCAACCTCGAAAATCGTCCAGCTGGAGTAAGTAGCACCGTACAGGTTGCCCTGCGCGTCCATCGCCAAGTTCCCCCAAGGCCGTCCGTCCGCTCGAATTCCGGTGAAAGAGTAGAGGATAGTTTCCTTGCCGCTTGTATCCACCTTGAACACGACTCCGCAGCTGCATGCAGGGTCGCCCCCGAACCAGGTAGTGCCATACAGATTGCCTTGTGCGTCCAGCACTAAACCTCCAAAGGGATTTGTGCCATCGGGCACGCCGGTGAACTTATGGAGCACGTTGTAGGAGTAGATCTGCGCTTGTGCCGATGCGGTCGCTAGGAGTGCCGGTACCAGCATGATCGCTAACGCCAGCGCGGCGCATGCCGTTCGCCGGCATACGCCATGAATCCAACTTCGATGTTGCCGTGAGTTATTCATAAGTCCGCTCCTTAAGTTCTGATTGCCGAAAATGAGGAAGATCCCGACGCGTCACTCTCCGGCTTTCTCGACCACCTGCTTGACCGGCTTCGACTTGCTGGCCTTGAAATCCGAGTCGCCGCCGTAGACAGCCGTGACCGTCGTAGTGCCCACCTTTAGCGTCGAGGTTACAAACGTGGCTGTGCCGCTGCTCAACAGTCCCGTTCCCAATACAGTTTTGCCCTTCATGAACGAGACGATCTCTCCATCCGGCGGCGCAGGCGCGACCATTGCTGCGAAGGTCACCGCCTCTCCATAGGTGGATGGATTCGGCGCAGACGTGAGCGTGGTGGTGGTCTTGGTCACTTTCCCAGGCGTCAGCTTGAACACCGTTCCGCAGCCTGTGGGCGCGTTGCACGCAAGATTTCCGCCATCGTAGGTGGTGCCGAACAGGTCGCCCTTGGCGTCCAGCGCTATGGCTGCCCAGGGATTTCCGCCGTCCCCCCCAAGGCCCGTGAAGCGGTGGAGCACGGTTTCGCTGCCGGTGGTATCCACCTTGAATACTGTCCCGCACCGTTGCCAAGGGCCGCACCCGGAATTTCCACCACTAAAGGTCGTGCCATACAGGTTGCCCTCGGCGTCCCGCACTAAGCTTGCCAAGGGAGTTGCGCCGTCGGGAGCCCCGGCAAAGCTGTAGAGCACGGTCTCGTTGCCGGCCGGATCCACCTTGAACACCGTTCCGCAGCCATAGTTACAATTATTTATTCCGCCCCCGGAGGCCGTGCCATAGAGGTTGCCTTGCACGTCCAACACTAGACCTGCCTCGGGCCCTCCGCCGCCCGCTTGGCCGGTGAAGCTGTATAGCACGGTCTCGTTGCCGGCCGTGTCCAGCTTGAATACCGTTCCCGAGCCATAAGCGCCACCCGACGCGGTAGTACCGTACAGGTTGCCCTGCGCATCCAGCACTACACCTCCGTAGGGAGTTGAGCCGTCCGCCCCTCCGGTGAAGGCGTAGAGCTGGGTCTCCTTGCCGGTGTTATCCACCTCATACACCATCCCCGAGCCATTTGGAACGCCGCCATCGTAGGTAGTGCCATACAGGTTGCCCTGCGCGTCCTCCACCAACCCTGCCAACGCATGTGCGTTGGCTAAGTTGTAGAGCGTCGTCAGGTTGCCGGCCGTATCCAGCTTGAACACCGTTCCCCAGATACTTTGTCCGCCACCAAAGGTAGTGCCATAAAGATTGCCCTGCGCGTCCCGCACTAAGCCTGCGTTGGGAGCCCCACTGTCCGCTTGACCAGTGAAGCTGTAAAGCACGGTCTCCTTGCCGGCGGGGTTCACCTTGAACACCGTTCCGAAGTCGTAAGCGCCTCCACTGGCCGTAGTGTCGTAGAGGTTGCCTTTCGCGTCCAGCGTTGCGCCTGCGCCATATGACGGGGGATAGGCGCCGTCCGGCGTGCCCGTAAACGAATGGACCACTTTGTAAGAGTAAGTTTGCGCCTGCGTCGATCCGGTTGCGAGGATTGCCGGTACAAGCATGATCGCCAAAGCCAGCGCGGCTTCAGCCACTCGCCGGCATATCCCAAGAATCCAATTTCGATGTTGCCTTGATTTATTCATAAGTCCGCTCCCTAAGTTAGTTCTTATTGCCGAAAATGACGAACATCACTATCCCTCACTCCTCGGCTTTCTCTACCACTTGCTTGACCGGCTTCGACTTGCTGGCCTTGAAATCCGAGTCGCCGGCGTAGACCGCGGTGACCGTCGTAGTGCCCACCTTTAGCGTCGAGGTTACAAACGTGGCTGTGCCGCTGCTCAACAGTCCCGTTCTCAATACAGTTTTGCCCTTCATGAACGAGACGATCTCTCCATCCGGCGGCGCAGGCGCGACCATTGCTGCGAAGGTCACCGGCTCTCCATAGGTGGACGGATTCGGCGCAGACGTGAGCGTGGTCGTGGTCTTGGTCAGTTTCGCAGGTGTCAGCTTGAACACCGTCCCGAAGCAGTACCCGTAGGACTGGCAGGCAATATTTCCGCCATCGAGGGTAGTGCCATACAGGTTGCCCTTGGCGTCCTGCGCTAAGCCCGTCCAGGGATTTCCGCCGTCGCCCCCTGTGCCAGTGAAGCGGCGGAGCACGGTTTCGCTGCCAGTGGTATCCACCTTGAACACTGTCCCGCACCATTGCCAAACGCCGCACCCAGAATTTCCGCCCGATGGGGTGGTGCCATAGAGGTTGCCTTTCGCGTCCATGACTAAGCCTGCATAGGAACCGTCGCCGTCCGGAGCCCCGGCGAAACTGTAGAGCACGGTCTCGCTGCCCGTCGTGTCCAGCTTGAACACCGTTCCCCAGCCGAGAGCGCCGCCCCCGCTCGTAGTGCCATAGAGGTTGCCTTGCGCGTCCAGCACTGGAACTGCGTAGGGCCCTACGCCGTCCGTGCAGCCCGGCTGAGGGCAGAAGCTGTAGAGTACGGTCTCCTGGCCGGTGGCTGGATCTACTTTGAACACCGTACCCGAGACGAAAGCGCCGCCCGTGGTGGTCATGCCATACAGGTTGCCCTGCGCATCCAGGGCTAAGCCTGCGTTGGGATTTGCGCCGTCCGGAGTATTGGCGAAGCTGTGGAGCACAGTAAAGGTGCCGGCTGTATCCACCTTAAACACCACCCCGTAGTTAGTGCCGCCCATTGTGGTCGTCCCATACAGGTTGCCCGCCGTGTCGGCGACCAAGCCCGCCGATGGCCAGAGACCGTCGGGGGCCTGACTTGCGAAGATATGAAGCACGGTCAGGTTACCGGCCGTATCCAGTTTGAAAACCGTTCCCGCACCGTTGCCGCCGCCCCCCGCGGCAGTGCCATAAAGGTTGCCCTGCGCGTCCCGCACTAAGCCTGCATTGGGACTCGATCCGTCCGTCCCACCGGTGAAGCTGTAGAGCACGGTCTCCTTGCCCTTGGTATCCACCTTGAAAATCGTTCCATTATTGTTAGCGCCGCCCGCGGGGGTCGTGCCATATAGATTGCCCTTCGAGTCGAGCGTCGCCCCTGCCCCGTACCAGCCGGGATAGGCACCGTCCGGAGTGCCCGTAAACGAATACAGCACTTTGTAAGAGTAAGTCTGCGCCTGAGCCGATCCGGTTGCCAGGACTGCCGGTACCAGCATGATCGCCAACGCCAGCGCGGCGACTGCCACTCGCCGGTATATTCCAAAAATCAAACTTCGATGTTGCCGTGAGTTATTCATAAGTCCGCTCCTTTTCTTATTGGCTCGTTCGGCTATGCTTTTCCCGCAGCGATGGCTCAAGCGTCAGCGGTGGGGGCTAGAGCTTGATGCGAAATCGTGCGTGCATCGGTCACCGTCCGCAAGGTGCGTTCTATAGGTTCTGCGGTCGTGTCTGGGTATCTGATAGAAGATAAGAGCCCGGCTCGGCTACCGACTTAGGGGAAGGAATTCGCGGCAACCGAGGTCGGGGAATGATCTCCCCATGCTAGCTGCTCGACGAACGGCGCGAGTTTAATGGATTCGTCACGCGGCGTCGGTGACAGGCATCACGGGTACGTGTGCAATGGGTCGCGGGCGCTCTCCAGAAGCGCGGACCATCGCAATCTACCGCATTGTGCTGGTCACAGTTGGTGCAGTTTGAATTTTCTATTCGAGAAGTTTGGCAGGAAGCGTGACTGTGCAGGCGTGCGATCCGAACTCTTTTGCTACCGTAACATAAGTCGTTGTGTGCGGAAATTCAAAGTGTAGGGGACAGTCCAGGCAGATCAGGAAGCGTCCCCGAGGGTTCATGCCGATGGCGATACGATGGGTGAAAGCCGGACAGCTAGTGGCTGACATTGCATATTTCAACTCTCCAAGTACAAGACCATCATACGCTCTTAGGCCGCTAGTGATTGGTGACCAGCTTGCCCCGGAAGTGTGCGCTGCGGTACAGTCCTCCGGTTCCTAAAGTGATAGCCTTATGTCTGCGACCTGAAGGGATCGAGGGTAAGATCCAGGACGGGGCAGCATTCAAACTGCACCATTACTCATGATCCCGGCCATTGACAGACGACAAGAGAAGTGGGATTCTGGCTGGCATTGCGCCGTTCGTTTCCGGTCGAGCGGCGTTTGCTTAAGGCCGTAAAGTGGACGCAGGACCGGCTTGTTTGAAGTTAGTTCATCCCTGGAAATCGGCTCGCCCCTCCCCGTTGGGCTCTCAGATCATTGCTCCTAGAAATTCCTCCCGGAGGACTTATGTCTCGCAGACGCATCTTTCTATTCCTCGCATGTGCAGCGGTGGCCGCCATGGCCGCCTCTACGACCTTGCAAGCCAGCGAACTTTTCGGCAAAGCGCTTTCGTTTGAATCGGGAGGCAACCTGGGGTACGGCATTGCCGTGGCGGACCTGAATGGAGATGGCAAGCTGGACGTGGTAGTGGCAAGCCTGTGCACGCTCCAGGAAAATTGCGACTACAACGAAGGTGAACCGGGCGTGGTGGGAGTGCTGTTGGGCAACGGCGACGGCACGTTTCAACCGGTGCAGACCTACAGTACGGTCGACGGAAATTCGATGTCAGTGGCGATCGCGGATCTGAACGGCGATGGAAAGCCGGATCTGGTCGTCTCCAACACGTGCGCCGTCATTTATTCATGCACGGAGGGCGGTTCGATCAGCGTGCTTCTCGGCAATGGCGACGGGACGTTTCAGGCGGCCAAGACTTATCTCTCCGGCGGATGGTATGCGTGGTGGGTCGCGGTGGCCGACTTAAACGGCGACGGAATACCCGATGTGCTGGTGTCCAACGTGTGCCTGGAATACGGGGACCCGCATTGCGACGGGGTAGTTGGCGTGTTGCTGGGAAAAGGCAATGGAGAACTTGGGGAGGCAACGACCTACGAAACCGGCGGGTCCGATGTCTTCTACGTCACCGTGGCCGACGTAAACCGCGATGGGAAACTCGACATGCTGGTGGCCAATGGGTGCGGCGATCAAAATTGCGCCGGCACGGTTGGCGTTTTGCTGGGCAACGGCGATGGCACGTTTCAACCACCGGCGACTTACAACTCGGGCGGATACCAGGCCAACTCGCTGGCCGTGGGTGACGTGAACGGCGACGGGGTGCTGGACGTGGTGGCAGCAAACTTCAATCTGATCTATAACGACCTGAATGGCGGCGGTGTGGGAGTTTTGCTCGGGAATGGCGATGGCACTTTCCAACCGGCAACGGGGTACGCCTCAGGCGGAGACTTCAGCGTTTCGGTGGCGCTGCAGGATCTGAATGGCGATGGCAAGCCGGATATCGCCATCACCAACGGCTGCGGGCATGCCAAGAATGGAAGCAATTGCAAGATCACGGTGGTTGGCGTGCTTGCTGGAAACGGCGACGGCACATTCGACACAGCAAAAATCTACAGAACCGGCGGCGGCAATCTGAAAACGCTAGCCGTCGCCGACGTCAATGGAGACGGCAGGCCCGACCTGCTGCTGTCAAACTTGCAAGGCCCCAAGGACTCCGTTGAGGGCGTGTTGGGAGTTCTGCTGAATATTGGGCCATACCAGACGAGCACGAGCCTGGCGTCCAGCCCCAACCCATCGGGCCAGGGCCAAGCGGTGACGATGACGGCGACGGTAAAGTCGATTGGGCCGGCGGCGCCAACCGGGACGGTCCTGTTTAAAAATGGCAGCGCAAAAATTGGCTCGGCGACGATCAGCGGCGGAGTGGGGACGCTGGTGCGAAAGAACCTGCCGGTTGGCACGCTGCCGATTACGGCAATTTATACCGGCGACTCGAACTCGGCTACGAGCACGTCTCCGGTCGTGCTGCAGGTAGTTCATCCGGCGGGGAAATAAAGACCTGTACCCAACTTGCCAACGTTGAGGCTTTCGCCGGTTGTCGGGGGTGCCGGTTCTTGTCATAATAACTAGGCTCTGGCTCGTGACGGTTGGCGTGTGGGCTTTGGCTGAGGCTTGGGTTCGGCCTTCGGCTTTGGTTTGAGCGCTGGCTGCCGCTGCCACATGAAATTTCTGTCCAAGATTTTTGCGCCCGGGAAAAACCGGCGGCTGAACGAGCTCGTCGGATTCCTGTTGTGCGTCTCCGCGCTCCTCCTCACTCTCGCGCTGGTCTCGTACTCCCCGCTTGATCCCTCGCTGAATAGCGCGTCCGTGCTCACCGGCTCGCATGCGGCGCGCAACTGGGTGGGCATTCTGGGCGCGTACCTGGCGGACATTGTTTTGCAGGGGCTGGGACTTGGCTCGTTTTTACTGCCTGTGTTTCTAGCCATGCTGGGCGCGCGGTGGTTCCGGTCGCGGGCGGTGCAGGCGCCGATTGCCAAGACCTTGGGCGCGCTCTGGCTGCTGATGTTTGTGCCGGCGCTGCTGGCGATTCTTCCCGGACACGTGCGCTGGATGGGAGCGATACCGATTGAAGGACTGGTGGGCAGAATTCTAGGCGACATGCTCATTCATTACCTGAATGTTGCCGGCGCATATATCGTGTGCACGACGGTTCTGGCGGTCGCGCTTTACCTGACCACCGCCTTTTCATTCTCCGCGATTCAAGTGTGGGCACCGACGCGGTTTGCGTTTTTTGTGGCGCTCGGCGACCGCTGGAGAGATTGGCAGGACGAAAGAGAACGAGCGCGGCAGCAAAAGGAACTGGAAAAGCGGCGAGCGGAGAAGCCGGTGGTCACAGCGCAACTTGTGCCGGCGCGCGCGCCGGTGGCGCGGCGAGAGGCGGCGAGCGTGGAGCCGATCCGGAACGAAAGTGCGCGACCGGAGTATGAGACGGCAGGCGCGGTGGCGCTCGCGCTGCAAAAGACAGGCATTGAGCGGATGGCGGAGGAAGACGATTCGGCATTCGCTCCCGCAGCGCAAATGGCGCCCACCGAGCCGCGGGCAGACGGAGCGCCTGTAGAGATTGAGGTGACAGACCGCGCCGACACGGATCGCAAAGCGAAAACGGTGATGCCGAAGATCGCGGGCAGCTACAAGCTGCCGCCTTCAAGCCTGCTGCATCGCCCCGACGAGCAGCAAGCGGTGCATGAAGAAGAACTCAAGCTGCTGGCACAGGTTTTGACCGACAAGTACGCGGAGTTCGAAGTACACGGGCAGGTGACGCAGATCAATCCGGGGCCGGTGGTGACGACCTTTGAGTACAAGCCGGAAGCGGGCATCAAGTACAGCCGCATTACGGGGCTGACCGACGACCTGTGCCTGGCGCTGCGGGCGGAAAGCATTCTGATCGAGCGCATGCCGGGCAAAAGCACGGTCGGCATACAGGTTCCGAACCGCGACCGCGAGATTATCTGGCTGCGGGAAAACATCGAGTCGCAGGAATTCATCGGGTCGAAGTCGAAGCTGACGGTAGCGATGGGCAAGGACATCAACGGGCGGCTGGCGGTCGCCGACCTCGCCGGCATGCCGCATCTTCTTATTGCGGGCTCGACGGGCACGGGCAAGAGCGTGGCGATTAACGCCATGATCATGTCGATTCTGTATAAGTCGACGCCCGAGCAGGTGCGGCTGGTGCTGGTCGATCCGAAGCGGCTGGAGTTGGGGAACTATGAAGGCGTGCCGCATCTTTATACGCCGATCATCACTGAACCGAAGCTGGCGGCCAATGCGCTGCGCAACGCCGTGCGCGAGATGGAACGGCGGTTGAAGCTGCTGGCGTCGAAGGGCGTGCGCAATATTGCCGGCTACAATGCGCTGTTTGACGATACGCCGAGCCTGTTTGGGCCGGAATCGGCGGATGACGGCCCGATCCCGTACATCGTAATCATCATCGATGAGTTGGCGGACCTGATGATGCTGGACGGGCACAACGTGGAAGAATCGATAACGCGGCTGGCGCAGATGGCGCGGGCGGTGGGCATTCACCTGGTGCTGGCAACGCAGCGGCCGTCGGTGGATGTGATCACGGGATTGATCAAGGCGAACTTCCCGGCGCGGATTTCGTTCCGCGTGGCGACGAAGGTGGATTCGCGCACGATTCTGGATGCCAATGGCGCGGAGTCGCTGCTGGGGCGCGGCGACATGCTGTATCTGCCGTCGGGTTCGGCGCGCGTACACCGGCTGCATGCGCCTTATGTGACCGAGAAAGAAATTGCGGCGGTGGTCGAGTTCTGGAAGGCGCAGGGCCAGGCGCAATATCAGCAGCATTTTTTGGAGACTCCGCAGGAAGAGCGGGAAGCGCTGGTGGATGCGGAGACGGGCGAAGAAATTTCGGGCGACGAGAACGATCCGTTGTTTAACGATGCGGTGCGGTTGGTGATCGAGTTTGGCAAGGCTTCGACGTCGCTGTTGCAGAGACGGCTGCGGATTGGCTATGGGCGTGCGGCGCATCTGATCGACCTGATGGAACGGGACGGCATTGTAGGGGCCGCCGACGGCCCCAAGCCGCGCGAAGTGCTCAAGCGGCCCGACTGGCTGTCCGAAACCGAAGAGTCCATGCGATAATGGTGGTCTCCTTGAGTACCTGAACGTTCGAGTCATTGCTGGACCTCGAGACTAAGCACATAATTCAGAATCTCGCTGATTGAAAAACAATGCCTCTCCCTCCACCTCTCGGCTGGCTGGCCCTACAGGAGAGAGCGAAGCACGCAAAAACTGCGGCCGAACTCTCGGCGATCATCGATGAGATGAATGCGTTGCTGAGAGAATACGAGGAGGCTGCCGGGGAGGGGCGCCATGGAGCCGATGGCGACGGCCGGCGCCCAAAGGGAAAACCAGCGAAGGGCAAGCCGAAAAAAACCAACAGCTAGCTTAAGATAGCGGAGCGCGCGGTGATCGCGTCGCCAGCCGGGGCTTTAGCCCGTTTCATTCTTCCAAGAGCACGCTGACGACAACGGCCTCGCTGCGCCGGCTTCGATCGTTTCGGCTTTCATCCGGCAGATCCTCGCTGCGCAAAACGCTTGCTCCGATCACGGCCATACTGGAGCGACTTGCAAAGAGCGGTCCGTCCTACTTGGGCTTGAGAACTTCACTTAGGGCGGAGCGCAACTCAATGATCCTGCGGCTGCGGCTCTGGTAGGCTTGCACCTCTTCCGCAGTCAGCTCGTTGAAAGAGCGCCCTACGATGGTCACAACCTGTTGATCGAGCAAGTCGAGAAGTTCGCGACTGATCTGCTCGAACCGAGTCGCATCCATGTCTTCATATAACATGGAGGACTACGAATCGGCAGTGAGGAGTGAGTCTGACCATCGTGACTATGCTCACATGGGTAATGCTCACAGGCGAATGAGTCATCCAAAATGAAATTTCATACCGAGTACATTACTGTACATACAAAGACCAAGCGCGCGTATGTGCGGATCACGCCGCAGGTGGAGGCGGCGCTGGAAAAGTCGGGGATCAAGGACGGAATGATCCTGGTTTCGGCGATGCACATTACGGCGGGCGTGTACGTGAACGACGACGAGAGCGGCCTGATCGAAGACATCGACCGGTGGCTGGAGACGCTGGCGCCGTTCGATCCGAACTACCGGCACCACCAGACGGGCGAGGATAACGGCGACGCGCATTTGAAGTCGCTTTTGGTACACCACGAGGTGATCGTGCCGGTGACCAAGGGCAGGCTCGACCTCGGACGATGGCAGCAGATTTTTTACGCGGAATTTGACGGACAGCGCGACAAAAGAATTGTGATTAAAGTGATGGGAGAATGAGGGACATGGGTTATTCTCGTAGATCGCGAGGTCAGAAATAAGAGGTCAGAGGGACAAACCTCAGCTTCCGAAGTTCGGGTTTTAACCTCTGACCTCCGACTTCTAACCTCGATTTTCATGAGCCCTTATCAGGAGCCGGACAACATGAGCGAAGAACTCCATGAATTGCAGGAGCACGCCGAGCACGCCCGGGAGCATCCCGACCTGGCGCCGGTGACGATTACGATGGCGGTGCTGGCGGTGCTGGTGGCGACGGTTTCGCTGCTCGGACATCGCACCCACACGGAAGAGGTGATTCTGCAAAATAAAGTCACCGACCAGTGGAGCTATTACCAGGCGAAAAACATTCGCATGCATACCGATGAGTTGTTTGCGGACCTGGCGGGCGTAATTGCGTCGAAAGACGGCGAGGCGGCGGCAAAATTCCAGGAGAAGGCGCGGACGGAGGCAGACCGCTACAAAGACGATAAGAAGGAGTTGGAGACGAAGGCGCGCGAACTGGAGCAGGAATTCGCGCTGACCCACAGGAAAGCGGACCGTTTTGACCTGGGTGAGGTGTTTCTGGAAGTGGCGCTGGTAATTACGTCGATTACGCTGCTTTCGGGCAAGAGAATTTTCTGGCATGCGGGCATGCTGATTGCGGTGGCAGGAGCGCTGATTGCGGCGTCAACGTGGCTGCTGCATTAGGGCAGGATCGGGAAAGCAACACACAAGTCATTGAATGGAATGGGCAGACCCGGTGGGGGGTTCTGCCCTCTTTTTTGGGGTGTTTTAGGCGTGCCGTATTCACAAGCTGTTCAAATTGTGCGGGATGACCATTGGGGATCGTAGGCGGGTCACGGCCTGCGGTGACCCCCGTCACGGCGGTGTTTTGCCACATTGTTGAAACTCACATCAGTGCGGCAGGAGATGCAGTGAATCGCCACAGCGGGACGGAAAGAGGTAGCGGCGATGGTGAGAAAAGCAACAGGTTACTTTGGACACTGCCTAGCCTCCGCCAACTTAATTATTCGAGAGGAAACGAAATCATGAAAACTACCAAAATCGCGGCGCTCGTGCTGACGATCGCGGTCGCATTGTTCATTCTGATTCCAAGTCTGTCGTGGGCCGATGACGGCGCCGGGTTGTACAAGGCGAAATGCGCTGCGTGCCATGGCGCCGATGCAGCCGGCAAGCCGGCGATGAAAGCTCCGGCGCTGGCGGGAAAGTCCGAGGCCGATATCACCAAGGGCGTCGCCGAGACAGCGAAGCACCCGGCTGGGGTAAAGGGCTTGGCCGCTGACGACGTGAAAGCGATCGCGACCTACCTAAAGGGATTGAAGTAGTCAGGGGATACGGCTGTTCCCTTGTGGTTTCGGCGCGGCTTTTCCCCCAAGCTGCGGCGGAAACTTGCGAAGGTGCGTGGCTGCGGTGCTCGATCAAGCTGGAGGCATCGCAACCGCGCCCGACGCCCTCGAACCTGAGTGAGCGCCAAGAGGCCTTCGCAACGATAAAAGGAACAGCCCGGCCCAGGCTCTCTTCCACCCCAGAGCGGCAAGACAGGCCGCCGTGGGGGCCCAAAGCAAGCGGTGTGGGGCCTGGGCTTCCTTCTCAGAACGGCACGACCGGCACGAGCCGGCTTTTGATTGCCACTTCGCCGCAGTCCAAGAGCGCGAACAGTCGTAGTGCGCGCTGACAGCCCTGTTCCGGAGTGGCGGGAGATCACTCATGAGCAAGGCCATTCTGTACGACGCAACGATGTGCATCGGCTGCAAGCAGTGCGAAGGCGCCTGCGCGCAACAGAACAAACTGCCGTACGACGACACCGTCGCGGCCGAGTCGGTGCAGTCGGCCCACAAGTACACCGTGGTTCTCACCAAAAACGACAAGTTCATGCGGCGGCTTTGCATGCATTGCGAAAAGCCGGCGTGCGCCTCGGTGTGCCCGGTGGGCGCGCTGCACAAGACCGCGAATGCGCCGGTCGTTTATGACGTGTGGAAGTGCATTGGCTGCCGGTATTGCATGGTGGCGTGCCCCTTCAACCAGCCCAAGTACGAATGGCAATCGCTGAACCCGCGAATACGCAAATGCATCATGTGCCCGGACCGCCTGGCAGCGGGGAAACAGACGGCGTGCGCGGAAATCTGTCCTACGGGCGCCACCAAGTTCGGCGAGCGCGACGACCTGATCAACGAAGCGAAGCTCAGGATTCAACAAAATCCTTCCAACTACCTGCCTCATATTTATGGCCTTGAAGAGGTGGGTGGAACGTCGGTCCTTATTATCTCGAACGCCAAGGTCGAGGATTACGGCTATCCGTCATCGGCGAAGATCGGGGACACACCCATGCCGGAATACACGGGAAGGGTGATGGAGAGAATTCCGGATTTCATTCCGCTGTGGACGCTGGTGCTGGGCGGAATCTATTGGGTGTCTCACCGGCGCGATGAAGTGGCAGAGGCGGAAGCGGAGAGCAAGAATGGGGGCAGGCGATGAAATTCAAGCTGACTCTTTGGCGAGTTATTTTTATTGTGATCATGGCCCTGGGCCTGTATTCCTCCTACATTCGCTACTTCCATGGCCTGGGAGCCGCCACCAACATGACCGACCAGTTTCCTTGGGGCCTGTGGATCGGCTTCGACTGCCTGTGCGGCGTGATGCTGGCGGCGGGCGGCTTTTGCATGGTCGGGGCCGTCTACCTCTTTAACGTCGAGCGGCTGCATCCGGTGGTGCGTCCGGCTGTGTTGACCGCGTTCCTGGGCTATTTGCTGTTTATTGTGGGATTGCTGTTTGACCTGGGGCGGCCGTGGTTCATCTGGCACCAGATGATCTACATGAATCCGCACTCGGTCATGTTCGAGGTCGGCTTCTGCGTGATGACGTACACGACGGTGCTGTTCTTCGAGTTCCTGCCCAACGTATTCGAGCGCCTGAACTGGAAGACGCCGATCAAGTGGATCAACAAAATTTATCCGGTGCTGATTGTGGCCGGCATCCTGCTTTCCACGCTGCACCAAAGCTCGCTCGGCTCGCTGTATTTGATTATGCCGAGCAAGCTGCATCCGTTCTGGTACACGCCGGCACTGCCCTTCTTCTTCTTTGCGTCGGCGGTGGCGGTGGGATTGGCGATGACGATTTTCGAGTCGACGCAGAGCGCGAAGGCGTTTGGCCGTCAGCTCGAACTGCCGGTTCTGGTGACGCTGGGCGGCGCACTGCTGGTGGCGCTGTGGGTCAATCTGCTGCTGCGGGTGGAGGATTTCTACCACCGTGGCGTACTCGGCATGATCTTCAAACCCAGCTATGAAGCGTATTTCCTGTGGATCGAACTGATCCTGACGTTCGTCATTCCGATCACAATGCTCAGCTTTAAGAAGGTGCGCATCTCGCCGCAGTTGCTGTACCTGGCCTCGATCTCGGCGGTGTTGGGATTCATCACCAATCGCCTCAACATCGCGCTCATTGGATTTGAAACCTATGTCGGCCATCATTACGTGCCGAAGTGGACCGAGTTCAGCATCACGCTGATGATCGTGGCCATGGGGTTCGCGCTGTTCGGATTGGCGGTAAGGTATCTGCCCATTTTCGAAAGCGAATCGGCACACAAGCTCGAGGAACCGGAAGTGACGGTCGGCGCCCGGGTTTTGAGCCATGCGGGAGACTGAAAAAAAAGCGGGCGGCATACTGGCGCGAGTTGGATATGGGCTGGGAACCAAGCTCATTATCTTGCTGCTGGGCGCCATGCTGGGGATTTTCTCGCTGCTCGGCTACCTGACGCTGCGCTTGCAGCGGCAGCACATGGAAGCAGCCACCCTCCTGAGCGCGGAGCGGATCAGCGACGTGATTCGCCGAAATACCACCGAATACATGCTGCGCAACGATCGCGACGGGTTGCACCACGCGATTTCTGCCATGGCCAACGAGCCAGGGGTGGTCCGGCTTCGGGTGTTCGATCGCGAAGGCCGGATCAGCTACTCCTCGGAAACGCCGGAAATCGATCAGGTTGTCGATAAGGCCGCCGAAGCCTGTTACGGTTGCCATGCGCAGAAGCAGGCACTATCGCGCCTGAATCGCCCCGACCGCTTTCGGATTTATCCTGCGAAAGGTGAGCGCGTGCTGGCCATCATCACGCCCATCGAAAACCAGCCGGACTGCTCGAACGCCGAGTGCCACGCGCATCCGGCGAGCCAGCAGATTTTGGGTGTGCTCGATACGCATCTTTCGCTGGCGCGCACCGACCAGCAGTTAGCCGAAGTTTCCTGGCGCATGGTGGCTTGTGACGCGCTGGCCATGGCGGCGATTGCGCTCTTGAGCTGGATTTTCATCCGGCACGTGGTGGATGCGCCGCTGCGCGAATTGCAGGCGGGAACCCGGAAGCTCACCGAGGGAGACCTCGGCTACCAGATCGAGACCCACTCGCCAGACCAGATCGGCGAACTGGCCGAGTCGTTCAACATCATGAGCCTGCGCTTGCGCGCCGCCAACGAGGAGATCGTGGCGTGGGCACAGGACCTGGAGGAACGGGTCAAAGAGAAAACCGCCGAACTGCGCAGCGCGCACAACGAAGTGCTGCACGTAGAGACGATGGCGTCGGTGGGTAAAATGGCGGCCGTCGTCGCCCACGAGATCAACAATCCGCTCTCGGGGATCCTGACCTACTCCAAGCTGCTTAAAAAGTGGGTGGAAAACGACAGCGTCAGCAAAGAGAAGAAGCAAGAAGCGGTCGAGTGCCTGGATCTGATCTCGTCGGAGAGCCGGCGCTGCGGCGAACTGGTCAAGAATCTGCTCAGCTTCTCGCGTCAGTCGCCGATGAATGTACAGCCTACCGATATCAACCGGCTGATTGGGCAATGCACGATGCTGCTGCGGCACAACCTGGAAATCGGCGGGGTCGAACTGCACACCTCGCTGGCGGAGGATCTGCCGCGGCTGCAATGTGACGGCACGCAGATCGAGCAAGTGCTGCTGGCGGTAATCGTGAACGCGGCCGACGCGATGCCAAAAGGCGGCAATCTGTGGGTCGAATCGAAACTATCGGAAGAAGGCTCCCGGGTCGTTCTGACGGTCCGCGATGACGGCTCGGGCATCCCTCCCGACGTGATGCCGAAGATTTTCGAACCGTTTGTCACCACCAAGGAAAACGGGCACGGAACCGGTCTGGGACTGGCCGTGAGCCGCGGCATCATCGAGCGGCATAACGGCAAGATTTCCATCGAATCCGAGCTTGGAAAAGGAACCACCGTAACTATCACACTGCCCGTGCCCGGCCGTTCTGGCCCAGCGCCTGAACCTGCCCCGGTCGCCGCGGGAATTGAGACGAGGTGATTGTTTTGCAAACACCAAAACTGCTGATTGTGGACGACGAATTAAGCGTGCGCGACTCGCTGGCCAAGTGGTTTCATGAAGAGGGATACGAGGTCGGCACGGCGGAAGACGCGAATATAGCCTTGACCCGGCTGGCCGAGAAGTCGTGGGATGCGGTGCTGTGCGACATCAAGATGCGCGGCACGGACGGCATCGAACTCCAGCGGCGCATGCATGAGATCGATCCCAACCTGATCGTGATCATGATGACCGGTTATGCTTCGGTAGAGACGGCAGTGACGGCGCTGAAGAACGGCGCCTATGATTACGTCACCAAGCCGCTCGATCCCGACGAGATTGCGCACCTGGTGAAGAAGGCGCTCGCCCACAAGCGCACGGAAGAGGAAAACGTGCGCCTGCGCGAAACGGTGGCCGAAGTGGCGCGGCCCGAGGAGATCATCGGCGAGAGCGAGGCAATGCAGAAGGTGTATCACGCGATCGAGACCGTGGCACCCACCGACGCAACCGTGCTCATCACCGGCGAGAGCGGCACCGGCAAGGAACTGGTGACGCGGGCGATTCACCATGCCAGCCCGCGGCGTTTTCATCCGCTGGTGGTCATTCATTGCGGCGCGCTCACCGAGACGCTGCTGGAGAGCGAGCTGTTCGGCCACGAAAAGGGAGCGTTTACGGGAGCGCAGTACCGCAAGAAAGGAAAATTCGAGATTGCCGAAGGCGGAACCGTCTTCCTCGATGAGATTGGCGACATCAGCCTGAAGACCCAGACCGACCTGTTGCGCGTTCTGCAAGAGCATGAGATTGTGCGGGTAGGCAGCACGCAGCCCATCACCGTCGACTTCCGCTGCGTGGCAGCCACCAACAAGAATCTGGAGCAGTTGATTGAGGAGGGGAAATTCCGGCCCGACCTGTTTTACCGCCTGAATGTTTTCCACATTGAGTTGCCGCCATTGCGGGACCGCCACGATGACGTGCCTCTGCTGGTGAACTATTTCGTGCGCAAGTTTTCGTTGCAGATGAACAAGAAGATCAACCGGGTCAGCCCGGCGGCGATGGACCTGCTCCAGCAGCAGCCGTGGCCGGGCAACATCCGCGAACTGGAGAACGCCGTGGAACGGGCAATGGTAGTGGCGCGGGAGCCGGAGATTGTGGAGCAGGATTTCGCCTTCAAGCCCCGCGTGGGGGCGTCGAACGGGACGCCGAAGTCGCTCGAAGACATGGAGAAGGCGCATATCCTGCGGGTGCTGGAAGGGTGCAACTGGAACCAGACCCGGGCCGCGGAAACGCTGGAGATTGACCGGGTTACGCTGCATCACAAGCTGAAGAAGTACGGCTGGAGCCGCCCCCTCGAAACGCGATGAAAATGCTCGACCTGCTGCCGATCGGAGACCTCGACGCGCGGCTGCTGCAGAGCCTGGCTCCCGCGCTGGCGAACTCGTTTCGCATTCCGTGCCGCATACGGGATGCGCGCCTCGATCCGCAGTTCGCGTTCCATCCCGAGCGCGGGCAGCACCACTCCTCCGAAATTCTCCAGGCCATGCAGCGCTATGCCAACGAAGGAGCCTGGCGTGTCCTCGGCGTCACCAGCGTCGACCTCTATATTCCGATTCTCACCTTCGTTTTTGGCGAAGCGCAAATGGGTGGGCCGTGCGCGGTCGTCTCCTATCACCGGTTGATGCAGCAATTCTACGGGTTGCCGCCCGATCCCAATCTACTGGTCGAGCGCTTGGTCAAGGAGTCGGTACACGAGGTCGGCCACACGTTTGACCTGACCCACTGCCGCGATTACTCGTGCGCCATGGCGCCTTCGCATGCCGTGGAATGGATTGACTTAAAGGAAACGTCGCTTTGCGGAGACTGCGAGGCGCGCGCGCTGGAGCTGGTCGAGTAGCGGGTTCAATCCTCGAAAATGCGAATGAGAAATGAGCGCGGACCTCGCGCCAGCCGGCGCTTTCACGCGTTTCTAGAATTGATTGTGTGATCTCCGTCACAATGACTTGGGTTGTTTTGGTTATCATTCGTCGGAATCGGCGGCACTTGGGCAATTGTTGAAAACTGGGACCTTTTTCCTTGAAGCCTTACTCGATCTAACTAGCTGTAACTGCTTGGCAAATTTTCAGTAAGTCCGCTTTGGGAGCATCTGGCACTCGGCTTGCAGCTGGTTTGTTCACTCGTCTCCTGGAAAACTTCACGGAGAAGATTGGACCAGCCAATGCTTCAAAAATGTGCAAATCCGGGCTGCAGCGTTCCGTTCCGCTCTCTTCGCGAGGGCAAATTATTTCTGGCCGAGACCTTCACGAACGATGTGGATTCCAACTTCGATGGGAACCGCCGCAAGACGCGCAAGCGCGAACACTTCTGGCTGTGCGGGGCGTGTTCGGCTCATTTCACATTGCATTTCGACTCCACCCTGGGAATGCTGACGGTGCCCCTGGGCGAGCGAGCGGTGATTCGCTCGCCCGGGGCACGGTCGGCAATGGCGCGAGGAGCCTAAGAGGAAGCGCATGGAGAAAGCGTCGACAAGGCGGCTGGCGTGCGCGGTTTGCGGAGGCGAGAGCTATGGTCACGAGAACTGGTTCCTGCTGATCGAGGATCATTGGCTGGACCGGCTGAAGATTCTGACCTGGCACTTCTCGCTGGCCATGCAAACCGGCGTCAAGAGCGCATGCTGCCGGGAGCATCTGAAGACGCTGATCGCGCACTGGCTGGAAGAGGCGAGCCTGCGGCTCCGTCCCGAAACCGTCGTTTCCAGCCCGCCCGCCGTGCCCCCTCAGGCGGAGCCCGCGGCGGAGCGAAAACCCCAATACCTGGGGCGCCTGCTCGGTGAATTATCGGTGTTTCGCGAGAGCTTTTCCCGGGTCTGGTTGGGCTCGCCGGAAACGCTGGAATGCATTGTCGAGGCTCTTATCCCGTTTGCGCCGCACAACGAGGCCGATGGGATGGATGCCGAGCTGGTAAGCGCAGCACAACAGTCCACGCATCAACTAACCCTCATTAAGGCGCCGGCAGGACGACAAGATCTGGCCCAAGTCTGACCAGAGCTAGCGAAGACCACTAGCACTGCCGGCGCTCCCTCCATACCCGCCAGTCGCGATCGACCTTTTCTTCCATGACCGCGGCTGCCTGGAGCAGCCAGTTTGCCTTGCTCTTGCGCAGATGTTTCAAAATGACGCGGCGCGCTTCGCCGGAACCGGCGTGAATGTTGCCGGTCTCGCGGCCCATGGCCTCGACCAGCCGCAACTCGCCGCGCCCGGTCCCGAGGGCCGCCAGTTCAATCCGCGAACAATAGGGCGAGAGCCGCCGCACGATCCAGTGGCCCCGGAGTTGCACATACGGGTCAGGGCAGCGCACCGCACGCTGCACAATCGCCTGATACAGGATTTCGCGGGGCCTAGTGGGATCGACAAAATTCAACGCCGAGGGCGCGAGCGCCTTGGCCTCGCGCGCCACCCGGCCGCCTCTCCATTCGGCAATGGCCAGCAGACGCACGCGCCCCAGGCTGCCGAGGCCGGCAATGCGATGCGCAACTTTGTAGGGAATGCCGCGCTCCGGCAGTAGCGCCTCCAAGGCTTCGCGAGCGCTCTCCGGAATCGGCCCGCGCACGGCGGGAAGCGCGTCCATCTTTTTCCAGAACGCGACGGGATCGCGCAGCTTGTTCTCGGCGATGGCGCGCAACCAGACGTGGTCTTCGCCCAGAACAAAGGGGCAGCCTCCTTGCTCCAGGCTGCGCGTGTATCCGGTGAGGATCGCCGCGGCGGCATCTTTCGGCTCCAGCGTGAGCTGATTCTCCCGGCACGCCAAAAACGCGCTCGTCGCCAGCCGCACCAGATCGAGGCAGTAGGGATAGTACGAGGCTTCGTCAAAATCGTTCACTCCCCAAATCAGCCGGCCCTCGGTATCGCGCCACGTGCCGAAGTTCTCGACGTGCAAATCGCCCACCGAGAGCAGCCGGGGAGTTTTGTTCAGCGGTGCGCATTCCTCGTCCCAAAGCTGCAACCAGCGATAAAAAGTGGCGCGGAAGAAACAGAACCGGGACTTGGCCATCTCCTCGTGCTTGAGCCGCATGTCGGGATCGACAATCTGCAAGTGTTGCCCGAGCCATTTCTCGTATCTCTTTGTCGCCTTAACAATGTTCATCGCTGAGCAACGATAGAAAGGCAAGCGGGCGGTGTCAAGCGCGGAAGCAGGCAGAAGGTATCAGATGGATGTTTGCTGAAGGCTGCGAGCCCGGCTCGCCGCTAAGAATGAACACCCGCGCCCCGGGGTTGGAGCGCGGGTGGGAGGGAGCAACCAGCGAGTGGGCTAGCTGCTGTAGTAAGCCGCGTTCTTGTCCAGAAACTCTTTCTTGTCCTCGGGCAGATCTTCGGCGGCAAACAGCGCGTCGGAGGTGCAGGCGGGCACGCAGGCGCCGCAATCGATGCAGCCGGCCGGGTCGACATAGAGCTGGGTCACTTCCTCGACCTTGGGCTCGTCGGTTTTAGGATGAATGCAGTCGGTCGGGCAAACATCCACGCAGAGGTGATCCTTAATGCAATTGTCTGTGATTACGTATGCCATATTCTCCTCACTCCTTAGTGCTATGACTTCCTCCACAAGGTAAGGCCTATCCGCCGGAGAATCGGTGACCATGATCACAGGCCCGTGTGGCCAATGGGTCACAGCCACCTGTGACGACAATCACAGCCGGGGCAGTCGGAGTGGGGGTACAAAGGTAACACTTCATAGAACCAAGGGAAGTAAAGCATTGCCCGGCCCAACCCCACGACCCCACATGCCGCCACCTGGCGGCGGGCCGGGCATCCGCTAAACCGGGAGTTCCAGACAAAATTTCAAACGATCACGAAGGCGCAGAGTCGCGCCTGACGAATTGCATTCCTGACTTGCAGCGTCCGCTTTCAGTGACGCCTTTCTTAGCGCCCGCCCGAGTTCGCTCCCGCCAACCCGCTCTTCAAATCCGCCGCCAGCAAGCGGTGGAACCACTGCTCTCCCGCCTCGCGCCGCACCGACAGCCTCCCCGCCCCATACGCGCGCGACTTCAGCCCGCGCTGCACGGCCTCGCAAATTCCAAGGTCCTCGTCCTGCACGCGGTTTCCCACCGCCACGCTTTCTTCGTTGTAGGCGCGCGCTGCCTCGCTCACATCGCTGAAATAGAAATCGAAAATCACCCGGCAATGGTCCACGTCCACCGGCACCACCAGGTTCGTGTCGAGATAACCCTCGTAGCAATTGAACATGAAGTTGGGATAGAGCCAGAAATACCACGCGCGCTCGCCCTTCCGCGTCGAGGCGGTGGCTGCATCCGCCGTCGAGCTCACCATCGGGCTCGATTGCAAACAGTACCGGTCTTCATTCTCAATCGTGTATTGCTTGTAATCGAGAACCGAATTCAGCCCCTTGTGAAGATGCGGCACGTGGTAGCCGCCGTCGAGATAATTATCGACAAACACCTTCCAGTTGCAGTGAATGTCGTAGATCCTGGTCGCGAAGTGATGGAGCCGGCCGAGCCCGAGCGGCGCAACCCGCTTCACCAGCCCGCCCAGAAACTCTCCGAGCGGCCGGGCGTGCGGATCGAGATTGACAAAAATAAACTGCTCCCAGGTTTCAACTTTCACCGGAACCAGTCCATTCTCCACCCGCTCAAAATTCCTCACGCCATCAAACTCCGGCACGCCCTTGAGCGCGCCGTCCAGCCCGTAATTCCATCCGTGATAGGGACAATGCAGAATCGACGCCTGGCCGCACGGCTCGGTCACCACCGCCGCCGCATGATGCCGGCACACGTTGTAAAACGCTCGCAGCACGCCATCGCTGCCCCGCACAGCGACGATGGGCTCGCCCGCAATGGTTGCGGTCACAAACTGTCCCGGCTGTGCCACCTGCGCAGCCCGGCCCAGCACCTGCCACGATTGCGAAAAAACCGTCTGCCGCTCCAGTTCGGCAACGCGCTCATCCACATACCACGGCGCCGGAATCGTCGAAGCTTCCGCCAGCGGCGCATTCGCCCGATAGCTGGCGACGATCTCCTCCAACCCGCATTCCCGCGCCAACCCGCTCGACTTCACGAGTTCCTCACCGCCAGTTGCGCTTTGTCCGATCCGATGGCCCGCCGCAGCAGTTCAATAAACTGCTCGATGCGCGCCTCTTTTTGCTCCGGAACCGAGCCCGATTTTCGAAACAGCCCCGGATCAAGCTCCTCGGTGAGCAGCGCATCCTGAAAACGATCCATCGTCCACTCCAGAATCGAGCCCATCATGTCGACGTCGAGATCCGCGCGCAGATCTCCGCGCTGGATGCCGAAGTTCACAAACTCGCGCCAGCCATACGGGTCCTCGGCGACCAGAAACCGATTGATCTCCTTGCGCAACGCCAGGTCCGTGCCGTAATTGCCCACCAGATAAATTTGATAGGAGGCGAGATTGTCGTGAACCATGTGCTCGGAGCGGGCCAGCCAGTAGCGCAGAACTTCAAAAAAACCGCGCTGCCGCAATTCGGGAGGCACGTCCAGATACTTTGGAAACGACAGCACCGCCTTTTTGTATGCCTCAAAAAACAAGCCGTCTTTACTTTTGAAATGCTGAAAGACGGAGCCCTTTGCGATGCCGAGTTGCGCCGCAATGTCCTCGACGCGAGCGGCGCTGTAGCCGCGATTCGCAAAATGACGAATCGCCACTTCCACAATGCGCGCCCGTTTGGCCTCCGAGCGCGGACGCGGCTTCGCGTCACGCCGCAGTTGTACCGGTTTAGACAGCCTACTTGCAATTCCCTCCAAAACTTCCCCCCTGGGTTCGGTCCGACCGCAGGTCCTGACCTTCGGTCAATTTAAGATACGCCATCGGCAAACTGTTCTTCAATGGCTTGAGAGGCGGGGTGATACTCGTTTGGGCATGGGGACTTTGGCCCGTCCTTGACCGGCGGTTATAAGACGAGTGCCGTAAACGACATGGCGCGTCAAATCGCAGCGCTAACTTTCTTCCGCTCCGACGAGAAGCAAGTCGACTGCTGCCGTCTTATCACCTCGGCGCGTGAACTTCGTCACTGACCTTTCTCCGAGTTTTTGCTTACAGTTGCCCCGAGCAATTCTCGCTCGCTCGTCTTTTCTCTCGGCGCCGAACTCTCGGCCCGCAAGCTTCAGGCCACCGTCCGGCGATTGGCTTTCCCGTTGCGGATCAACCAAGGAGATTAATATGCGCACCTGTATCCCCCTTGTCCCTTTGTCCCGCCGAGCGGCAGTGCTGATGTTCCTGCTGTTCATTGCAACCGTCGCCTACGCACAGTTCACGCCCAGCGACGATGCTTATATCAACTCAGCCGCCCCCACCACCAACTATGGCGCTGCCAAAACGCTCGATCTCAGCAGTGCCGCTGACACCGCCTTCATTCGTTTCGATCTGACTGCCGTGCCCAGCGGCTACACCGGCGCCTCCATTGCCAAGGCCACGCTCAAACTCTACGTGGACACCTGCACCAAGGCGGGCAGTTTCAACGTCGATCTGGTCAACGGCACGTGGACGGAAAAGACGATCACTTACAGCCTTCAGCCCGCGCTCGGCGCTACGATTGCCGCCAGTGTTCCGCTGGTCACGACCAACAAACTGGATTATGTGGAAGTTGACGTCACGCCCGCGGTCGTCGATTGGCTGAACGGCACTGCGAACGACGGCATCGCGCTGGTGGCTAACAGCCCGCTGGTCGCGACCTTCGACAGTAAAGAAGCCACCACCACCAGCCATCCGCCCGAACTCGACATCGTGTTCGCGAGCAGCGCCGGCGGTGGCACCATCACCGGCGTGCTCACTGGCGCGGGCAGCGGCCTCACCGGTGGCGGCACCAGCGGTACCCTCAACCTCAGCCTCACCAATACGTGTGCCGCCAATCAAATTCTTCAATGGACCGGCACAGCCTGGGTATGCGCCAGTCCGAGCGGCGGCGGTTCCGTCACCAGCGTCGGCCTCACCGCCCCTTCCACCGACTTTCTCGTCACTGGCTCGCCGGTGACGACCAGCGGCACGCTCGGCCTCGGCTGGCTAGTCGCTCCCGACTTCAACGACACGCCCAATGCCATCGTGAAGCGCGACGGCAACGGCAACTTCAGCGCGGGCGCGATCAATGCCGCCAACAGCTTCAATCTGGCCGGCAATGTGTTCGACCAAGGCAACTACGCATTATTCAACGCGTTCACGGGATTTGCGGGCAACGGGGCGATGACAGGCAGCTCCAACACCGCCACCGGTTATCAGGCGATGGTTGCCGACACCACCGGCATGGGCAATACCGCCATCGGCACGTATACGCTCTTCAGCAACACCACCGGCAGTTATAACGTCGGCTTCGGCGGCGGCTCGCTTTACGCCAACGTCGCTGGAAACCGGAACACGGCCACTGGAGGGCGCGCCCTTTATTCCGCGACCACGAGCGACAACACCGCCGATGGCCATGCGGCACTCTATTCGACAACTACCGGCGGCAGCAACACGGCAGTCGGATCGCAGGCGATGTATTACAACACGACGGGCAGCTTCAACACCGCTCTGGGCTACGATGCTGCATTTGACCAGACCTACACAGGGCTGACCAACGCGACTGCCATCGGCGCCAACTCCGACGTCACGCAAAGCAACTCGCTGGTACTGGGCAGTATCAATGGCGTGAACGGCGCGACTGCCAATACCAGCGTCGGCATTGGCACGACCTCTCCGCTATACACCCTGGATGTGCACGGGACGGGCAACTTCACCGGCCTGGTGAACTTCGCTTCCGGCCAGCAGTTCCCCGGATCTGGGACCATCACGGGCGTAACGGCGGGATCTGGCCTCACCGGCGGCGGCACCAGCGGCAACGTCACCCTCGGCCTCGCGGCAAATGAATGTCCATTGGGCGACGCGTTGACCGCTCTGCCGTTCTCTTGTTCGCCTTTCGCTTCGCTGGGGGCCAACACGTTCAGTGGCAGTCAGGAGGTGAACGGGTTCCTCAGCACGACCGGAATGGTATCGGCCAGCAGCTATCAGATTGGCAGCTACCTGTTCGCCTCGGGCTCTTATCTTACCCAAAATGCGTTTCTCGGCTTTGCCGGGAACACCACGACCACGGGCCAGGGTAACACCGGCATCGGCTCCGCCGCGCTTCTCTCCAATGGCGCGGGCTACTACAACACGGCCACCGGTGACAACGCGCTTTCGAGCAACACCTCAGGCGCCCAAAACACCGCCAGTGGCTACTTCGCGCTTGCCGGGAACACCTTGGGGGTCGGCAATACCGCCACCGGCACTTATGCGCTGGTGAACAACACGGGCGACCAGAATGGCAATGGCAGCGTAAACACCGCCCTCGGCCAGCGCGCGCTCCAAGACAACACCCTCGGCAACGCAAACACGGGGATTGGTGTTCAGGCGCTACTATCCAACCAAACGGGCGGCGCTAACACTGGCGTCGGTATTTCTGCCCTGTATTACAGCCAAACCGGCAGCAACAACACGGCCGTTGGAGCAAGTGCATTTCCCCACAACAAAACGGGCAGCTCACTTACCTGCATTGGTTACGAATGCGATGTTTCCGCCGACGGCCTCACCAATGCAACTGCGGTCGGAGCGTTAGCTGTCGTCGGTGAGAATAATGCCCTGGTGCTGGGCAGCATTAACGGAGTAAACGGCGCAACCGCCAACACCACGGTAGGTATCGGCACCACTACCCCCAATATGAACTATCTGCTGGACGTTGAAGGCAATGTCTATGTCAAGAACCTTACCAAGGGAGGTGGTTCATTCAAGATCGACCATCCGCTCGATCCAGCGAACAAATATCTCTATCACTCTTTTGTCGAATCGCCGGACATGATGAACATCTACAACGGCAATGTCGTCACCGACGACACTGGCGTGGCCGCGGTCAGCCTGCCGGATTGGTTTGAGGCGCTCAACCGGGATTTCCGGTATCAGCTCACGGTAATCGGCCAGTTCGCTCAGGCTATTGTGGCCTCGGAGATCAGTAACAACCAGTTCACCATTCGCACCGACAAGCCCAACGTAAAAGTTTCCTGGCAAGTCACCGGCATTCGCCAGGACGCTTACGCGAACGCATATCGCATTCCGGTGGAAGAAGAAAAGAAGCCGAAAGAGCGGGGACATTACCTGCATCCGGAACTGTTTGGTGCGACAGAGCGGCAAGCGATTGGATCGCACTCTAACTCGGCAAACCAGAGTAAGTAGTGAAGGCGAAAGAACGACAGTTCGCCAGTCTTTCGACAATGAATCGCGCGAGAAAGAAGGAGTCACCCGGTTTGACCCGGGTGGCTCCTGCCCGTGATCGAATTCCGATCTTAACCTTCGGTCAATGCAAGATAGCGCGGGGATTTCTGCCAAACCAGGAAGGATGAATCTCATGAAGACTTATTCGGCTTGCACAGTTCTTCTTATCTTGTCCATCGGGTTGTTCGCCGTAGCCCAGGAAACGGCCACTACCACATCGTCTGCCGCTGCGATGCCCGACAACGCGGCCGGCCCGCTCGTCACTTACAAGACCGTCAAGACTGCTGCTCCCTACGGCACTACAAACTATGTGCCCATCTGGACCGGCTTAAACACGGTCGCCAACTCCGCCCTCTATCAGTCGGGCTCGAACATTGGCATTGGCACGACAACGCCATCCGCCAAGCTTGACGTGAACGGCGCCATCAACGCGGCCACCAGTTTCAACATGGGAGGCACGCCCTTTGCCTTCGGTTCGGTTTCCTGGGGGAGCGCCTATTTCGGTTTTGCCGGCAATGCCGCGATGGTGGGGTCGGGCAACACCGCCACTGGCTACCAGGCGCTGGCCGCCAACGGCGCCGACCACAACACCGCTACCGGCTACCAGGCACTCGCCGCCAACACTTCTGGCATCTTCAACGTAGCCGACGGAGTCTGGGCGCTGACCAACAACACTTCGGGCGACGGGAACACCGCCGCCGGTGGCAGTGCGCTCTTGAGCAACACCACGGGCTATTACAACACTGCAGTTGGCGAGGTCGCCCTCTATCACAACACTACAGGAGCCGGGGACACTGCCGCCGGCGTTTACGCGCTCTATCAGAACACCACAGGCAACTACAACACTGCCGTTGGCGATTACTCACTCGCGGACAACACCACAGGCAGTGACCTTACATGCATCGGTTACGAGTGCAACGCTGGCGCCGACGGCCTCAACAACGCCACGGCCATCGGTGCGTACGCCGTGGTCGGTGCCAGTAACTCCCTCGTCCTCGGGGGCACCGGCAAATACGCGGTAAAGGTGGGCATCGGCACGGCCACCCCGTCCAACATTTTGACCATCGCGCAGGGCGCAGGTCTGCCCGTGAGCGATGGTTGGGCTACGTTCAGTTCACGCCGTTGGAAAACCAACATTCAAACGCTGCACGGCGCGCTCGGGAAAGTCGAACAGCTGCGCGGCGTGTCTTACGACCTGAAAGCGAATGGCCAGCACGAGGTCGGCGTAATCGCCGAGGAAGTTGGCGCCATCGTGCCGGAGGTTGTTACCTGGGAGAAGAACGGCAAAGATGCCCAGAGCGTCGATTACGGACGACTCACCGCGCTGCTCATCGAGGCTACGAAGGAACAGCAGGCGCTGATTCGCGAACAAAGGGAACAGATCAGCGCGCAGCAAGCGCAGATCGCCCGGCTCACTCGGCAAGTGAAGACAATCCAAGCCACCCTCAAGGCGGACGCACGAAGTGGCTCGGCGATACGCACGGTGAAGGCGGAACCAACGACGGTCCGCCAGTAGTTTCGAAGGCAATCAGTGACCGAAAAACGGAGTCACCCGGCTCAGTTCGGGTGACTCCAAACTGCCCACAATCGCCGTGCCGGTGGTACGCGAAGTTCCTAAATTATCCGCTTACCGTGAATCACGGCAACCACAACGACTGCGTCCGTTTCGACTCGGTAAATGACGCGATAACTGTAGGCGAATACCTCGCGCAGATTTTCGTCATCGGCCTCAGGCACCATTCTGCCGGAGAACGGGAAGTTGCCGAGGATCGAGTTGACACTATGAGGGATTTAACGCGCGTTCGCCGCCGTGATGGAAAACTTCAGCCCTAGAGCGTGCATCACGCGGATGACGGTGCCAAATTCCGGGTTGCCCTCTGTGCTCAGAGCTTTATAGAGGCTTTCACGGGATAGGCCGGCTTTCTTGGCGATCTGCGACATGCCACGGGCGCGGGCGATGGTACCAAGGGCCTTGGCAATAAAGGCTGGATCGTCCGTTTCCAGAGCGTCTTCCATGTAGGCGTTGATGGCTTCAGCGCTGTCCAGATATTCGGCAGAGTCATAAGGAGAGGTTTTTGTTTTCTTTTTTGCCAAGGCTCAATTCTCCAGGTTGGCCGCAAGCGCTCTTGCTGCCTTGATGTCTTTGGTTTGTGTGCTCTTATCACCGCCACACAACAGGACGATCAACGTTCTGCGCCGCTTCACGAAATAAACACGATAACCGGGGCCATAATGTATTCGTAATTCGCTGACACCTTCTCCGACAGGCCCAACGTCACCGGGGTTGCCAAACGCCAAGCGATCAATCCGGCGTTTAGTGTTTTCCGGCGGACGCGGGTGAGCCCAATCTGTCGGCTAACCAGAGTTTGATGAGCGACTGTCGGGTCACTCCCAGGCGGCGAGCCTCGCGGTCCAGGGAATCGACCATCCAGGAGGGGAAATCCACATTCACGCGTCTGGGATCTGTGTTCAAGCGGCGCGCTTTGCTCATATCCAGATGGTCTGCGACATTCTGGCCGGAATCGAACTGGCGATCAAATGTCTTCGCTTTCATAGATTGTCACCTCTTCAGGCCGCGAACGCCTAACGGAGATGAGCCGAATGCTTTCGCCTCTCCGCGTTACGACCGCCGACCAGTGCTTGTCATCGATCTTGCCGATCAGCAACCAGCGGGGCTCATCACCGGTGCGGGCGGGAATCTCCACCAGCGCCGAGTCTGCCCAAAGCGATTGGGCTTCCTCAAAGTCGATGCCGTGCTTCCGCCCGTTCTGGGCGCTCTTCTCGGGATCATACTCGAACCTCATAGGATCTCGGGGGCTCCCCCGACCGGTATAGTAAAGATATAATTACTATACCATATCTACTCCGCGTCCGTCAGCGCCTAGCCGATTGAGGCGCACTTGGGGCACCGTGCATGGTCCGGATGAAATGCCGCAGCGGCTGAAACCATCGGACTCGGCGGCGTGACCCCAGCGGCTTAAAGCCGCGGGAACTGGATAGGCCGCCTATCGCGGGCGCTGTCACTCTCTTACAGCATCCGTTTGCCATGAATCACAGCTACGACGGTGACTGCATCCTGATCCACGCGATAGATAACCCGGTAACTGTAGGCGAAGAGCTCGCGGAAATTTTCGTCGTCAAACTCCGGTACTTTTCTTCCAGCGAGCGGGAACGCAGCGAGGGTCTGAGTTAAAGAAAGGATTTTTCTAACAACCGTGCCAGCATAGTTAGGAGGAATCCGCGGCGATAAAGGCGGCAATCGCATCAACGTCAGCGAGCGCTCTCGTGGACCAGACTACTCGGTGAGCCATTTGCTCAATTGCTTTTCCGCTTCTTCCTGCGAGACGGTGCCGTACCGACGCGCGTCATCCAGACCCTGCCGTACCTTGTCGAGTACGTAGAGATGGTATTGAATGTCCTCCAGGGTGCAGTTCTCAGGAAGCTTGTGGAGCAGCGACTCGACTTGCTGTTTTGCGGTGGACATAGTGCGGTCAGAATAGCACGACCCGGCGTGGGCCGTTTGATTCGTAAGGTCACCGCAGCGTACTGGAAATATTCAGCAGGACTCGCGATACGGTGTGTATGTTACGCCGTCATACTTACCAACGATTCTTCTCGGGCGGTCGCCGTACTGATCTCGAAATGCTTCCCAAACGCAACCGCAATGCCTGCACCTGAAAAGTTTTCCTTTGGGATCAAGCCTCGCCTCGACTACATGATCTTCAGTCATATGGACGGACTGCGGAGAGACTCGCGTCTGCTTTTCCGCCGTTCCTGCACCGCATCCTTCTTTTGGACAGACAATCCGCACTGCCTTTCTTACACCTGTTAATCTTGCCCTATCTCGTGGAATTGACTTTCGCTCCATATGTCTTATTTTACCGTATAGTCGCCTTGACGAATGGGCGTGTGCGCAGAACTGGCCAAAGTTTTATATCGGACATCAGAGATTTTGCTAATCTCTTGCTGATTGGAGGTTACAAATGTGGTTAAAGCTCACTCGCGCTCCTTGGACTCCCCTTCTGCTGGCCGCTTTACTTCTGAGCAACCTAGTCAATTTTGTCGCACTACAGAAAGTTCAATCGAGGATCTACGATTTGGAGTTAGACCAACATTCCCTTCAGTCGGACGCTGCTACTAACTTAGACGCTATCAGCCGAAGCCTAGCTGAAGTCTCGGAGGGCACAAGCACAGTCGCTGCCTGTTCGAAAGAGATACGGCCAATATGGTGCAGACACTGATGCAACGGTGGCAGCACAAGCTGCTTCCGAGCTTGGCTCGACCGGACAGCCGAGCGACTGCCCCCGCGCGGAAAGGAGTGTCCGCGCTACACAATCGGATCAGCAACTCTTACTCCATCCCCAACTCCCTCGCCAGCGCCTTCCACTTACCATCCACCAGCGCCCGCGTCTTTGCGTCCATCGTGATTTCGTCGGGCCAGGGGCGGGTGAATCCTTCGGTTGACCACTTGCGCGTAGCGTCAATTCCCATCTTCGAGCCGTAGTTGGCTAAGCGTGCTGCGTGGTCTAGCGAATCCACTGGTCCCAGCGTGAATTGGATATCGCGCTCCGGGTCGATATTGTTGCAGACGCGCAACGTGACTTCACCGACGTCGTGAACGTTCACGTCCTCGTCCACCACAATGATGCACTTGGTAAACATCGCCTGGCCGAGCGACCAGATCGCGTTCATCACCTTGCGCGCCTGTCCGGGATACGACTTGCGGATGGAAATAATCATCAGGTTGTGGAAGACGCCTTCAATGGGCAGGTTGATGTCGACGAGTTCGGGAATCGTGAGCTTCATGAGCGGGAGGAAGATGCGCTCAACCGCCTTGCCCATCCAGGCATCTTCTTGCGGCGGTTTGCCTACAACAGTGGTCGCGTAGATCGGGTCCTTGCGGTGCGTGATGCAGGTGACGTGGAAAACAGGATACTCGTCTTCGAGCGAGTAAAAGCCCGTGTGATCGCCAAACGGCCCCTCGGTGCGCAGTTCGTCGAGATTGACGTAGCCTTCGAGGATGATCTCCGCGTCGGCGGGAACTTCGAGGTCGACCGTCTCGCACTTCACCAGTTCAACCGGTTTCTGCCGCAGGAAGCCGGCGATGATGAACTCCTCAACGTCGGGCGGCGCTGGAACAATGGCGGAGAACGTGAGCGCAGGCTCGGTGCCAATGGCGACGGCAACATCCATGCGGCCCGACGGGCGCTCGCCTTCGGCGAGTTTGGCGCCGCCGGAGGAGCGGGCCATGATGTCGACCGCGGCGGAGTTCCCACCCAAGCCAAAAGAAGGCTTGGGTGGGGCACCCTCGGCGCTGCCGTCGTTGGAGGCAGATTGCCGCAGCCGCTCGCGGTAGTGCTCGGCCGCAACCTTCTGGCGCTGCCAGTGCATTCCCGTCGTGCGCGCGTCATACACTTGCATGCGATACATGCCCACGTTGCGCTTGCCGGTCTTCGGGTCGCGGGTGATCACGCAAGGCAGCGTGATGAAGCGGCCCGCGTCTTTCGGCCAGCATTGCAGGATGGGTAAATCCAGCAGCGAGAAGTCGTCGCGCCGGATGACCTCTTTACACGGGCCGCTCGGCACCGTCTTCGGGAAGAACTTCCCCATCTCGGCCAGCATGGGCAGCATCTTCACCTTGTCGAGGAAGCCCTGCGGGGATTTCACGTCGAGGAAGCCGCGAATGCGATCGGCGACCTCGTCGAGCGCGTCGACCCCCAGCGCGAGCCGCATGCGCCGGGCGGAGCCAAACTGGTTGATGAGAAGCCTCTGCCCGGCGTAGCCTTTGAGGTTTTCAAAGAGCAGCGCTTTGCCGCCGACGCTTCCCTGCCGGTCGCGGCTCTTGGACACGCGGTCGGCGATCTCGGTGATTTCGAGAATGGGATCGGCTTCGGTGCGGATGCGCTTGAGTTCTCCGGCGCGGTCGAGAGTTTTGATCCAGTCGCGCAGATCGTCGTAGGCCAATTTTCCTCCTGCAATGACAGACGATTATATGACGCGGCCAACGGCGGATTCACCACGGAGGCACAGAGACACGGAGAAAACCATTCTTGAATTTCTCGGTGTCTCGGCATCTCTGCGCGAGGTGTCCTTTCTCGGTTCCATGCTCTTCCACATTTTTGGCGGTGCGACTAGGATATGGAACATCCAATTCCCGGCGGTGGTAGGGCTTTCGCGCTGGAGAATTGCGCCGGAGGATGCATGATCCGCCTGAAGGTAAACGGAAAAGAGAGAACATTTGACGGCGACCCGGAGATGCCGCTGCTGTGGTATCTGCGCGACGTGGCCGGGCTGACGGGAACTAAGTTTGGCTGTGGCGTGTCGCTGTGCGGCGCATGCACCGTGCATCAGAATGGCGAGGCCATCCGATCGTGCGCGACCGCCATGAAGAACGTGGCCGGAAGCGAGATCACGACCATCGAAGGCATCGCGCCGATGCATCCGGTGCAGAAGGCGTGGATGGAAATTCGTGTGCCGCAATGCGGATATTGCCAGACCGGGCAGATCATGCAAGCGATCGCAATGCTCAAGGAAAACAAGAATCCGAGCGACGAGGACATTGACATGGTAATGTCCGCGAACTTGTGCCGGTGCGGGGCGTACCAGCGGATTCGTGCGGCGATACACGAAGCCGCGAAAAATCTGGCCGCGAAGGAGTTGGCATGAGCATCGTAGAAAATGTCAGCCGCCGCGGATTCTTGCAAGGAGCGCTTGCCTCCGGCGTCTTTATCTTGAGCGCGCGCTTTGCCGCCGAGCCGCTCTGGGCCGCGGAAGGCGAAGCCGCCCCCGCGTTGGATCCCACCGTGTGGATGTCGATTGCGCCGGATGGCACAGTGACAATCGTGGCGCACCGGTCGGAGATGGGCTGTGGCAGCCGGACGGCGCTGCCCCTCGTGGTTGCCGACGAACTGGACGCGGATTGGTCGCGGGTGAAGATCGAGCAGGCAATCGGCGATCCGAAATACGGCGAGCAAGACACGGACGGATCGCATTCGGTGCGCAGCAACTTCGAGTTGATGCGGCAAGTGGGCGCGACCGGACGCGAGATGCTGATCGGCGCCGCCGCCGCGCAGTGGAATGTGCCCGCGAAGGAGTGCGCGACCGAACCGCACTTCGTCGTGCACAGTGCAAGCGGCCGCAAGCTGGGGTATGGCGAATTGGCAACGGCTGCGGCTAAGCTGCCGGTGCCGAACAAAGATGCGCTGGTCTTGAAGAAGCCGGCAGAGTGGCGCTACATCGGCAAAGAGAGCAACGCGCTGTTCGATCTCCAGGACATTGTGACGGGCAAGGCCGTGTTCGGCATGGATGCGACGATGCCGGGAATGGTGTATGCGTCGATCGAACATCCGCCGGTGCTGGGCCAGAAGGTCAAGTCTTACAGTGACAAGGCTGCGCTCAGAGTGGCAGGCGTGCAGAAGACGGTGACCATTGAGACGTTCAAGCCTCCGCATTTGTTTCAGCCCCTGGGCGGAGTCGCGGTGATTGCGGATAGCACGTGGGCCGCGTTTGAGGGACGCAAAGGATTGAAGATCGAGTGGGACAACAGTCCGCATTCGTCGTACAACTCGGCCGAATTTCGCAAGACACTCGAAGCGACGGCGCGGCAACCCGGAAAGGTGGCGCGCAACGTGGGCGATGTGGATGCGGAATTTGCCAAGGGCGGCAAGATTATAGAGGCCGAGTACTACACGCCGCACCTTGCGCACGCCGCGATGGAGCCTAATGTTGCGGTCGCCGAATATCGCGACGGCAAAGTGCAGGCGTGGGCGCCGACGCAGAATCCGCAGGAAGTGCAGAATACGGTTGCCAGTGTGCTTGGCATCAAGAAAGAAGATGTAACGTGCCACGTTACGTTGCTCGGCGGCGGGTTCGGGCGGAAGTCGAAGCCCGACCAGGTGGCCGAGGCCGCGATTTTGTCGAAGCAGGTCGGGAGGCCCGTGAAGGTGGTGTGGACGCGCGAGGACGATATTCGCTGCGACTTTTTCCACTCCGTCGCGGCGATGTACATGAAGGCGGCAATTGGCGCGAACGGCATGCCCACGGCGTGGCTGCAACGCACCGTGTATCCGCCGATTGCCTCGACGTTTGACGCCTCGGCGCGCTATGCCGACGACGAGATGGGCCTGGGATGGAACAATCTGCCCTTCGATATTCCGAATCATCGCGCGGAAAATGGGCCCGCCGATTACCATGTGCGCATTGGATGGTTGCGCAGCGTGGCGAACATCTATCATGCGTTCGCGATCCACTCGTTTGCCGACGAACTGGCCAAAAATGCGCATCGGGATTCGGTGGAGTATCTGCTCGATTTGATTGGGCCGGCGAGGATTGTTCAGCTCGATCTTAAGGGCGACGAGGCGGAGGACGCGAAGCAATATCCGCTGGATACGGCGCGCCTGCGGCGTGTGGTTGAAATGGCGGCGGAGTACTCGGGCTGGGGAAAGCGCGCGATGGGCAAGGGGCACGGCATGGGAATTGCCGCCCATCGCAGCTTTCTAACGTACGTTGCGACGGTGGTGGAAGTTGAGGTGGATGCAAAAGGGCAGGTACACATTCCGAATGTGTGGACCGCGGTGGATGCGGGAACGGTGGTGAGCCCGGATAATGTGCGCAATCAGTTTGAAGGCGCGGCAGTGTTTGGGACGAGCCTCGCGTTGTTCAGCGAGATCACGGCCACGAAAGGAATTGTCGATCAGAGTAACTTCGACGGTTATCAGATTACGCGCATGAACCGGGCGCCGCGAAAAATCGATGTGCAGATTGTGAAGAGCGATGCGCTGCCGGCCGGCGTTGGGGAACCCGGCGTTCCGCCGGTTGCGCCTGCATTGTGCAATGCGGTGTTTGCCGCGACGGGCAAGCGCGTTCGCGAGTTGCCGCTGTCAAGGACGAAACTGGCATGAGGGGAAACGGGGCAGGTATGTTTCTTAGACTCGCGCTCGTCGCGATGTTGTGCGCGGCCGCTTATGCTCAGGAAATCACCGTGGCGGCTGCGGCCGACTTGAGCGCCGCGCTGCCGGAGATCGTCGCGAAATATAAATCGCAAACGGGGCAGAACGTGGCGCTCACGTTTGGGGCGTCGGGAAATCTGTCTACGCAAATTCGCAACGGCGCGCCGTTTGACGTTTTCTTCTCGGCCGATGAAGAGTACCCGAAGCAGTTGATCGCCGACGGACTGGCGGATCAGGATACGCTGTACCGCTATGCGGTTGGGCAATTGGTGCTATGGGTGCCGAACGATGTTCCGGTTGACGTGCAGAAGCTTGGCATGCAGGCTTTGCTCGATCCGGCGGTAAAGAAAATTTCGATTGCGAATCCCCAGCACGCGCCCTACGGCCGCGCGGCGGAGGCGGCATTGAAGCACGAGGGAATTTACGATCGCGTCTCAAGCCGCCTGGTAGTTGGAGAAAACATTTCGCAGGCGGCGCAGTTTGTCGAATCGGGCAACGCGCAGGCCGGGCTGCTTGCGTTATCGCACGCGATGCAGCCGGCGATGAAATCGAAGGGCCGGTATTGGACGGTGCCGCTCGACTCCTACCCCACGCTGAATCAGGCTGCGGTCGTGCTTTCCCGCTCGAAGCAGCAAAAGGCGGCGCGCAAGTTTCTGGAATTTCTGCGCGGCCCGGCCGCCGGTGCGGTGCTGGCCGATTACGGCTTCAGCCTGCCCGCGGAGAAACATTGAGATGAACTGGGAGGCGTTCTGGCTGACCGTGCGCCTCGCAAGCCTCGTCTCCGTAGTGCTGCTGGTGATTGGAATTCCCATCGCATATTGGATCGCGTCGTCGCGCTGGCGCTGGAAGTTTCTGGTGGAGGCGGCGGTTGCGCTGCCCATCGTGCTGCCGCCGACCGTGCTCGGGTTTTACGTTCTGGTGGCGCTCGGCTCGCGGAGTCCGCTGGGCCGCTGGTGGGAATCACTTACCGGCCACACCCTGGCCTTCACCTTCGAGGGCCTGGTGATTGGATCGCTACTCTACAGCTTGCCGTTCGCGGTGCAGCCGTTCGCGGCTGCGTTCGGCGCGGTTGATCCCCGATTGCTGCGCGCCTCGGCTTCGCTCGGGCAATCTCCGGTGCAGACTTTTCGTCGCGTCGTCATTCCGCTTTCGACAGCCGGGCTGGTCACGGGATTTACGCTCAGCTTTGCGCACACGCTGGGAGAATTCGGCGTGGTGCTGATGGTGGGAGGAAATATCCCGGGCGTCACGCGCACTGTTTCCATCGATATCTACGACCGCGTGCAGGACGCGCAATACGCCAGCGCGAACCAGACGGCGCTGGTGCTGCTGGTGATTTCTTTTGTGCTGCTGGCGATCGTCTACGGCGTAAACCGGCGGGCCGGAATGGTGGGCCCGTGGAGGTGAGGACCGCGCCAGCACTGGCTGTGCCGCAAACTTCTTCCGAACTCGAAGTGCGCATTCGCAAGCGCTTCCCGCATCCGGAGGGCACGTTTCACTTGCATGTTCACTTCCGTGCCCTGGCCGGATTCACGATTCTGTTTGGCGCCTCCGGCGCGGGCAAGACCACAGTGCTCGATTGCATTGCCGGATTGACCGATCCCGACCAGGGACGCATCGCGCTTGGCGGCGAACAACTCTACGACTCCGACGGCAAACGCAACGTGCCAGCGTGGAAGCGGCACATCGGCTATGTGCTTCAGGATCTCGCACTCTTCCCGCACCTGACCGCGGAAGAAAATGTGGCATACGGGCTGCGGCAGTTTGGCGCGGCCGAACGGCGCGCCCGCAGCCGCGAGATGCTGGAAGCGTTTCGCATCGATCGTCTGCGCGAGCGGCGGCCTGCGCAAATTTCGGGAGGAGAGCGGCAGCGGGTTGCGCTGGCGCGTACGCTCGTCACCGAACCGCGCGCCTTGCTGCTCGATGAGCCACTGGCTGCGCTCGATCGTCCCACCAGATCATCGATTGTCGAAGACCTGCGGCGCTGGAATCAGAGATATCGGATTCCGATTCTTTTCGTGACGCATAGCGTGGAAGAGGTGTTTGCGCTGGGAGAAGAAGTGATTGTCCTCGAGGCGGGAAAAATTGTGGCGCAGGGCCAGCCGCGAGACGTGATTGATGCTCCGCGGCTGGAGACGGTGGCGCAACTGGCCGGCTTTGAAAATATATTTGACGCCACGGTGCTGGCGGGGCATGAAGATCGCGGAACGATGACTTGCCGCATTGGCACGGCGAGTTTGGACCTGGAGACGCCGATGATTCGCGCGGAAGCCGGCAGTCAGGTACGCATTGGCATTCGCGCCGGCGACATCATGCTGGCCACCGAGAGCCCGCGCGGCCTCAGCGCGCGCAATATTTTGCCGGGAGCGATTCAGAAGCTGGAGTCGCGGGCGGGGATGATTTCAGCTTTTGTGAACTGCAGCGGGGCGGAATTTGAAGTGCACCTCACGCTAGCGGCGCGCGAAGCTCTCAGCCTGAGCTCCGGCAAGAATGTTTGGGTCGTCATCAAAACGCATTCCTGCCATTTACTGCGGCAGTAGGCCTATTCCGGCTGCGGGGCTGGCGCTACTGTTTTTCGCCGAACACGATCACCGCGATCCACTGGCCGTTTTCTTCTTTGTGGTACACGATCTGTCCGCCCAGGCGTTGGGCGATTTCATCGGGCAACAGGTCGCGATGATAGCCGAAATATTTTTCTTTGATGCGTTGCCACGCGGGCCAATCTTCGAGCAACGGATGCGCGGGTTCGTACTTGGTGGAGAAGACGAGGGCCGCGTCAAAATGCGAGCGTGCCAGCGAAGCTAACTCAATTTGCGAAGCGGTGAAATCCTCAAGGCGCACGACGGGAAACGGCCGCGCCACGTAACCGAGCCATGGGCGCGAGAGTTCGTCCGAAGCCGGCCAGGCGCTGAGCACGCGCGCGTTGGGAGCGCGCAGGGCGAGGAACCGGCTGGCTTGCGCGTGCAGCACGATGTAATCGCGGTAGGCGAGATTATCTTCAAGCGAAAATCCATAGGGCGGGTTGGTAAAAAGCGCGGCGACGAACGCGATTGCGACCAGGGCGACGATCAGCTTCCAATAGCGCATGCGGCGCCAAAGCGTGGACACCCAGGCCAGAATCACGAGCGGAATTACAGGTAGCAAATAGCGCGCGAGCACAGCGCCGCCCACCGCCGACATGAAGAGCAGATACGCGAGCAGCACGGCGGCGAACGCGCCCTGTTGCCACAGCGCGATTCGCGGGCGCGCTACTCCATCATCTTTGCGCGAGGGGCGGAACATCGCGAGCAGACCAGCACACGTCAGCACGTACAAGCCGAGATATCCGCAGACTTGCCAGACGCGCATTCCCAAAGCGAAGGGAAGGCGCAGGGGATCGAGAGTTTCGGCGACGTTGTAGCGAAAGAAATCCCGGTTGCCGAAGATGAAACCTGTCTTCGCGTGGTGGTAAGCAAACCAGCAGGCGAGCGGAAGGGCGGGCAGCAACAGGTGAAATGCGCGCGTACGCCGCTCGTTCGGCGGAGCAAAGGCGTGCAGCCAGCGGATCCGCGGCGCGACTGCGTGCCAGGCAAACAGCGCTACCGGCGCGACAATCGCCGTCTCCTTGGCCAACACGGCCAGCGAGAACCACGCCACTTGTTTGCATGGCTGATCCTCGACGTAGGCGAGGAGCGCCCAGAATGTAAATCCGGCGGCGGGCAGATCGACTTGCGCCAGCGAACTCTGCGTGAAGAACACGGGATAAATTGCCACGAGGATCGTGGTTGCCCATGCGACTTGCAGGTTGGCGACGGCGCGCGCCAGACGAAAAATTCCGAGCAGAGAAAAAGCGGCGACTGTCAACATGGCCGTGCGCGTCACCAGCGTAGAAAATCCGAACACACGCCAGGCCAAGGCAAGCCACGCCAGCACCAGTGGAGGGTGCGCGTTCGACGGCGTCGAGTACGGAATGAAGGATCCGGTTAAATAAAGATCGCGCGCGGCCGGAACGTAGTAGCCCGCTTCGTCCCAGAAATACGGAAGACGCAGCAACGGCGCGTGCAGAAGCATGAGGCCGGCAAAAAAGAGCGCGAACAGAAGAAACTGTTGTGGCACTCCCATACCGGCCGGCTGAGATTGTGTTTTCACATCGAAACGCGCAGCCGCTGGCCGCGCAAGCATCAGTGAACGGGTCCACCGGGGGCGCGCGGATCGAGCTTAATTTCGCCGAATGCGGCTTCGTAATTCGCCACATTCTGCTGCAAGAGCGACATCAGCGCCTTGGCTTGCTGCGGGCTCAAATAGATTCCCTGAAAATTATGCAACTCCACCTGCGATTCCGTGCTCTGCTGCATGGTTCCGAAGACGAGGAAGAAATCCCACACGTTGACGCGGATCTGCACGCTGTTGGAGTAGGCGTCGCGATAGTCGGGCGTTTGAACGAATTTCACATTGGGCTGATTGCTGGTATTCATAGCAGGCAGTTTACCGCGTGAGGCGCGCACAGGGCAAAGGAGGCGCGATCCGCATAGTCATCGCCCGGTTGTCTTTCTCCACGCGGGAATCCTTGCCCACCGGGTCATTTCCGCTGTTCGAGCTTGACGGAAACGGTCATGGGCTGGCCGTCGCGCAATACTTTTACTTCCACTACCTCGCCGATTTTGCTGCCGCGCAGCGCGTCGGTGAAGTCGTAAAGATTCTTGATCGGCTTGCCGCCGAACTGCACTAAAATGTCGCCCGCCTTCAGGCCAGCTTTGGCCGCGGGCGAACCGGGTTTTACATCCGAGAATTTCACTCCGTTCTCGACTTGCCCAAAATCCGGAATCGATCCGAAGTAAGGGCCATAGCCGCCGCCGCCCGAGCCTCCCACCGGGCGCTCTTCTGCAACCACGATAAATGCCGGACGATCGCTGGCGTCGGCCAACTCTTCGCCGGTTGCAGCCACCACGTCGACCAGCCGCGCCGCCGACTGCGGATTGATTTTGTCCCACGTGTCAGAGGGCTTGTGATAATCGGAATGCAGACCCGAGAAGAAAAACAGCACCGGAATTTTCTTCGCGACAAATGAAGTGTGGTCGCTCGAGGAATATCCGCCGGGCGAGTATTCGATCTTGAATCCGGAATTGGCCGCAGCCTGCTCGACCGCGGCTTTCAATGTGGAACCCGTGCCGACCCCGCCGATATAGACCTTCCCGTCCTTGATGCGGCCGATCATATCCATGTTGAGCATGGCGACGGCTTTGTCGAGCGGGTGCGTCGGCTCGCGCACCCAGGCTGCGGAGCCGAGCAGTCCGAGTTCTTCGCCGGCAAACGACATAAATAAAATGCCGCGGCGCAACTGCCCTTTTTGCGGCGCGAACATGCGGGCCATTTCCAGAACGCCGGCGGTTCCCGACCCATTGTCATCGGCGCCGGGATGAATCTGGCCAATTTGCGAAGGCGCGAGCGAATCGAAGTTGCCGCGCCCGAGGTGATCGTAATGCGCGCCGATGATCACGTATTCGTCGGTTTTGCCGGGAAGATAGGCGAGCACATTGTTTACGGTGGCCCGCGTGGTTTTGATGTTGACCGCGAGCGATGCGCTTTCGTTGGGGCCGAGCTCGAACGATGCGGGCTTCGACGACCCGTCGATTTGATCCTGCAATCCGGCCAGCGACTTCCCTGCCGCTTTCAACCACTCATCCGCCACCGCATTTTTCACCTGCGCGAAAATAATCCCGATATCTTCCGGCCCGCTCACGCTGCCAAAGCGGGTCAGCAAGTCCTCCTCGCCGCTGCCCAGCTTTCCATTCACCAGGACGAGCGCCTTCGCGCCATGATTGCGGGCATTGATCGCCTTGGTCACCAGTTGCGAATGCCGGGTCATTCCCTGGTTTCCAGCTTTCGCGGCAAATGACGGCGGCTCGTAGCGAAGCACGACAACAATCTTGTCCTTGACATCGAGGCCCGCGTAATCGTCATAGTGAAACTCGTCGGCCGTCACGCCGTACCCCGCGAAAACCAGCGGCGCATGCGCCGAGCCGGACGTAGAAAAACTGAAGGGCACAAAATCCTGCTTACTTTTCAAGATGCGCTTCTGGCCGCCGATCAGCACTTCGAACTCGTTCTTCCTTTTCAGCTGCGCGCCGGTGATGACGGTGAAAGGCTGAAGATACGTGCCGTTGACGCCGGCGGGTTCAAGGCCGAGACTCTTATAGCGTTTTTCGATAAGGTGTTGAGCCCGCGTCAGACCTTTGGTACCGGCGCCGCGACCTTCCATGGCAGGCGTGGTGAGCGCCTTGATGTCGTCGAGGTAGCGATTCGGATCGGCTGCGGGCAGGGTAGGCGGCGCGCCCGCTGCCGCAAATGGCAAAACCAGCACCAGGAAAAAAACTAGAATTGCTTTTGCAAATCTCTGGGCTATGGGCTGAGAACTTTTTCGGGGGAGGCTGAATGGATGAAGTCGCATGATGCCGCAAATGCTATGCGGCGAGGAAAGCTCGTGTCAATGATGGAAAAAGACCGCCAATGATGAAGTTTGAAAGAGGAAGCGGGCCAAACGGCGATTTATGCGCCGGATCGCCTCGAAAAAAGCCCGCTTCGCCTCTCACGGGAGAAGCAAAAGCGGGCTCCGCTTCAACTCACTGCGCTTTCGATGCGCACCGCTAAAGCGCAAGCGCCGCTATTTTCGGCCTCCGCCACGCGCTGGTGGAGGAGAGTACTTTTGCTGCAAGTTCTGCTGCTGCTGGGTATGCCGCTGCTGCATCTGCTGGGTTTGTTGCTGATGGCGCTGCTCCACCTGCTGATTGCGGCTGGCGTCGGCATTTTGTTTTGCGAGCTGCTGATGCTCCTTGTCTTGCTTCTGCTGCAGCTTCTGCCGTTCGCTTTCCTGTTTCGCGGCTAGTTTTTCCTGCTGCTGCTGGTATTTCTGGTCGGCTTTGGCATTGCCAGTGTTGGGATGGACGCGCTCAATCGGCGGAAGATCTTTGGGATGGACAGGCCCGCCACTCATCGCGTGCTCCCCACCCGCAGCCGCGCCGCGATTGGCCGGCGGATGATACTCGCCGCCCGCCTCTTTGGCCGTCACCACGCCTTTCCCCTTAAACTCTCCTGCCCTTGGAGTCGCCGCCACCGGCGGTTTGCCATGATTGGCGGAGGCGCGCAACTCGGGGTTGCCGCGCGCAGCGTCGATTTGCTGATTTTGCGCGGCCACTCGCCCAATATGGCGCTCATGGGCGGCCGCTTCCTCTTGTGGCGTGGCTCGGGCGGAAATTCCTCCCGGGCCGCCGTTATAGGCGACGTGGTTGTAGACGTTGTGCTCGACTCTTTCGTTGTAGACGTTATGGATTTCTGTGGCGTTGACGTTCATCACTCCCCGGTTATAGAAGAAGTGTCCGCCTTCCCAGCGCCCGCCGTAGAAGCCGGTTCCAAAATAGCCGAAGCCATAATCGATCCCGCCATAGAATCCGATCGTTGGCCCCCAATAGCCGTCATAGAAAAGGTACGCGCCGTTGTCCCAACCCCAATAAGGTGGAGTCCAGAGAAAACCGATTTCCGGCGCCAGCACCCAGGTGCCGGGCACCCAGTAGTAGTCGTCGAAATCCCCGTCCCAGGCCCAATAGCCGGGCGTCCACAAGTAGCCGTCGCCCGGGCATAGGGGCTGCTCGTACACCGGAAGCGGAGGCGGGCCGAAGCCAACCGAGATGCGTATTTGAGCGATCGATGGCGTCGCGATTGCCATCGCCATGCACATTACCAGCAATGCAAACATCAAATTTTTGGGGGAGAAAATTCTGAACATTGGATCCTCCTGCCGGCATCCTACGCGGGGCCTGGTACGGAGTTTGTTGCAGCAGGCTGCGTGGAGTCACGGGCAGATCATTTACAGAGACGCGAAACGCCCACGTAGGGTTGGTTATCCTACCTGCCCCTACGCCCAATATCTTACGCCAATTTTTAAACGCAAAAATATTTCGAGATGAATCAACACCTTAGCCACAATGCCGGGACTCAAGCATTGACATGCTTTTGCCGAAGGTCTATTGTACCGTTACAGGCGAATAAAAGGCGAATATCATGCTGTCGCAAAACGCCCTCTTACGATCCCGCATTGAACAGAAACTGCCCTCGGCTTTTACCGTGTACCGGCGGCCCGAACGCGGCTGCATTCCCACCGGGATCGCGCAAATTGACGAGGCCGTGCAGGGCGTTCCGCTCCATGCGCTGACGGAAATTTCCGGCAGCAATTTGGCGTCTTCGGGGAAGACTTCGCTGCTCACTTCCCTGCTCGCGCAGGCGACCCACGATCGTTATTGCGCACTCGTCGATGCCGGAGACTCGTTCGATCCCACCTCCGGCGCAGCGGCCGGAATTCATTTGCCGCGGCTGCTTTGGGTGAGATGCGGAAAAACCCGGGTCAAGCTGCCGCCATTGGAGCAGGCCTTCAAAGTGGCCGACATTTTATTGCAGAGCGGCGGCTTTGGGCTGCTGGCCGTGAACCTGAGCGAGATTTCCGAGCGAGTGGTACGCAAGGTTCCGTTGAGCACGTGGTTCCGCTTTAGCCGAGTCATCGAAAAATATTCCGCGGCGCTGGTTTTTGTTGCCGAGGAGCCCCACGCCACCAGTTGTGCCGGACTGGTTTTGCGCGTGGGAACGGCCCCGCCTGGCGAGGGCTTGCAGGCTGCCCGGCTTTCACGGGCGGGAATGATCGACTGCACCGCGCCCTTCACCGGAAATCTGCTCACGCATCTTAATCTCAACGTGGAAGTGGTACGCAGCCGCGAGAAGAAGCCCGCTGCTTCCGAAAAATGTTTCGAAAAATATTCGCAAAATTACGCGCAAAGGACGGGCTTTTCTCTCCACACGCAATGGGCCTGATGCACGGTAGCGACGATGTTCGCCTGTTTTTATATTCCCGATTTTCCGGTGCAAGCCGCTTTGTTGCCCGAACCGGCCGAGGCGAGGGCGACGCTGCGGCAATCTCCTCTCGCCATTCTTGACGGGCCTGCCAACCTGCCGCGCGTCTTCGCCACCAATGTTCCCGCCCGGCGCGCCGGCATTCAAATTGGAATGACCAAGCTGCAAGTGGAAACCTATGGCGGCGTGCGGCTGCGCCCGCGCTCGCTCGCGGACGAAGACTCGGCGCAAACGGCGCTGGTGAATTTTGCGGGAAAATTTTCTCCGCGGGTGGAATCGACCTGCCCGGGCGCGGTTATTTTGGATCTTGCCGGAACCGAGAAGCTGCTGGCATTGCGGCAAAACGGTTTATGCGAAAACAATTCGCGCGCACAGACGCCGCGAAATCAACCTCCGCAAACAAAGTTTTCATCGCAGGAGGATTTTTGGCAAAACGCAGCCCGCGCCATAACCACGCAAGCGGCGGAGATCGGATTTGATCTTCGCGTTGCGATTGCCGCAAATCCGGACACGGCGTTTCTTGCCGCGCGCGGATTTTCTGCCCAGCACTTTTCTCCGGCCATCGTCATTCCCGCGGGCGAGGAGGCGCAGCGGTTGGCCTCTTTGCCGGTTGACGCGCTGCCGATTTCGCCTGAAATGCTGGAAATACTCAAAGGTTGGGGGATTCTAACTTTTCGCGCGCTGGCCGCGTTGCCCACGGTGGCCATCGTCGAGCGGCTGGGCCATGAAGGTTTGTATCTGCAAAAGTTCGCGCGCGGCAACGTCAACCGCCCGCTGTTGACGACGACGCCAGACGCAGAGTTCATCGCGGCCTTCGAGTTTGACGATCCCGTCGAAACGCTCGAGTCGCTCTTCTTTGTTCTCCATCGCCTGCTTCATGAACTTTGCGCAAAACTGCTCGCGGCCGCGCTGGCGGCTCAGGAACTACGGCTGACCATCGGCCTGGAAGTGCGGCAAATTCGGAGTGGTAACAAAGAAGACGAACAGTATCGGCACGAGTGGAAACTGCCCGTGCCCACGCAAGATAAAAACCTGCTCTTCGGACTGCTTCGGCTCCAGTTAGAGAACACCACCTTATCGGCGCCCATTCGCCGATTGCTGCTCGAAGTTGTTCCAGTCAGGCCGCGCGTTGCACAGGGAAATCTTTTTGCGCCGCCCTCGCCCGAGGCGGAAAAACTTGAAATCACGCTGGAGCGGATTCGCGGCGTTGTCGGCAGCGCCGACCCGAATGGCATCGCGTGCGTGGGCTCACCGAGTTTGGTCGATACGCACCAGCCGGGAAGTTTTACGGTGCACAATTTTTCCAGCGATCAGAATGAAGAACGGCAATGTCATCGCGAGGAAGAACGGCAATGTCATCCTGAGCGGAGCAGGCTGATTCGCGAAGCGAATCAACCTGAGGAGTCGAAGGATCTCTACTCTTCCCGAAAATCAACGGAGTTCACGCGCGTCGTCGCGCTGCGCATGTTTCGCCCGGTTCTTGAAACGTCCGTGGAACTCGATGGCGAGAAGCCGCATTTTGTACGGCTCTGGCATCGGCATCGCCGCGTGCTCGCCGCCTCGGGGCCGTGGTCGACCTCGGGCAACTGGTGGAGCGAGTCCGCGTGGACGCGCGAGGAATGGGACGTGGCTTTGAAAACGCCCGCCGGGCTTGGCTTTTACCGCATTTTTCGGGATCCGATACGGCAGCAGTGGTTTGTGGAAGGAGTGTTTGACTAATGATAAACGACGCGGATTTTTATGAGTTCTGATTCGGCAATTGGGTAATCGAGTAATTGTGTAATTTGAAATCCATTGTTCCTCAAATTACACAATTACCCGATTACAAAATTACAAAATGAACTCTCTGCGCCCTCAGCGCTCTCTGCGGTTTCATCTTCCATGCCCTACGTCGAACTCCATGCCCGCTCCGCTTTCAGTTTTCTCGAAGGCGCTTCCCTGCCCGAGTCTCTGATTGCCGCAGGCGCGGAACGTGGCATGACGGCGATGGCGCTGCTCGACCGGCATGGCGTTTATGGCGCGGCGCGCTTTCACATAGCGGCGCAGCCACGCAAAATCAAAGCCCACGTGGGAGCGGAAGTCTGCATAACCGAAGACGGAAATTATCCGCTGCTCGCCGCGACTCGCGTTGGCTATCAAAATCTCTGCCGCATGATCACCACCGCGAAACTGCGCACTCCGAAAAAAACAGTTGCCACGGCCAGCCTCGCGGAATTGCACGCGCATGCTACGGGCTTGATCTGCCTCACGGGAGATGAAAATGGTCCGCTGGCGCACGCGCTGGTAAAAGATGGAATCGCCGGCGGGCGGGAATTGCTGGCGCAGCTTGTCTCCATCTTTGGCCTCGAGAATTTGTACGTCGAATTGCAGCGCCATGGCGACCGTTTTCAGGAGGCGCGCAACCAGGCGGCAATCGCCCTCGCGCGCGAACTTCACCTCCCGCTGCTCGCCACCAACGGCGTCTGCTATGCCACGCCCGCCGAGCGGCAGATTGCCGACACCTTCGCCTGCATCCGGCACAAACGCCGCCTCGACACCGCCGGACGCCTGCTGGCTCGCAACTCGCAACGCCATCTCCGCAGCGCGAATGAAATGGCCCAACTTTTTTCCGACCTGCCCGAAGCCATCGCCAACACCGTCGAATTGTCGTCGCGTCTCGAATTCACGCTGGAGAAACTGGGCTACGAATTTCCGCGCTATCCCGTGCCCGCTGGCGAAACCATGGATTCTTTTCTGCACAAGCGCACATGGGAAGGCGCGCGCTGCCGTTATCGTCCGGTGAGCGCGCGCGTGCGCGCGCAGCTTGAGAAAGAACTGGCGCTCATCGAAAAACTCAAGCTCTCCGGCTATTTTCTCATCGTGTGGGATCTGGTCTGCTTCTGCGAGCGCAATGGCATTCTGGTTCAAGGGCGCGGATCGGCCGCCAATAGCGCGGTTTGCTATTCGCTCGGTATCACGGCCGTCGATCCCATCGGCATGGATTTGCTCTTCGAGCGTTTTTTGTCCGAAGAGCGCGGCGAGTGGCCCGATATCGATCTCGATCTGCCCAGCGGCGATGAGCGCGAAAAAGTAATTCAATATGTGTACGAGCGCTACGGCCAGCGCGGCGCCGCCATGACCGCGAACGTCTGCACTTATCGTGGACGCTCGGCCGCGCGCGAAATGGGCAAAGTGCTTGGCTTTGATGAAGACACGCTCTCGCGTTTGTCGGCCGTGGTCGGCCGCTTTGAGTGGCGCGATCCGAACGACACGATGGAGCGGCATTTCACCAGCACCGGCCTCGACTTCACTCATCCGCAAATTGCCGTCTACCTCGATCTCTGCCAGCGCGTGCAGGATTTGCCGCGGCATCTCAGCCAGCATTCGGGCGGCATGGTCATTTGCCAGGGACAACTCGATTCCGTCGTCCCGCTCGAGCCCGCCACCATGCCCGGCCGCGTCGTCGTGCAGTGGGATAAAGACGATTGCGCCGACCTCGGTCTGATCAAAGTGGACCTGCTCGGCCTCGGCATGATGGCCGTTTTAAAAGACAGCATCGGCCTGATTCAGGATCATTATGGAGAAGAGGTCGACCTCGCGCATCTGCCGCAGGATTGCCCCGACGTGTATGACACCATCCGCAAGGCCGACACCATCGGCATGTTTCAAATCGAAAGCTGCGCGCAGATGGCCTCGCTTCCGCGCAACAATCCCACAAAATTTTATGACCTGGTCACGCAGGTCGCGCTCATTCGCCCCGGCCCCATCACCGGTGAAATGACGAGCCCGTATTTAAAGCGGCGCCAGGGCAAAGAGCCGGTCACATACCCGCATGAATCGCTCATTCCGGTTTTGAAGCGGACACTGGGCGTGCCGCTGTTTCAGGAGCAACTCTTAAAGCTCGCGATGATTTGCGCGAACTTCAGCGGAGGCGAGGCCGAAGAGTTGCGCCGGGCGCTGGGCAGCAAGCGATCGAAACAGCGCATGATTGAAATCGAAGCCAAACTTCGCGCCGGCATGACGGCCAGCGGCATTCCGCCGCAAACGCAAGATCAGATCGTAAAATTCATCAGCTCGTTCGCGCTCTACGGATTTCCCGAATCGCACGCCGCCAGCTTTGCGCTCATCGCCTATGCCAGCGCTTTTTTGAAGGTGCGGTATTTGGCGGCCTTCACCGCCGCGCTGCTCAACAATTGGCCGATGGGCTTTTATCATCCGGCCACGGTGGTGAAAGATGCGCAACGCCACGGCCTGCGCGTGAAGCCGGTGGATGCGACCTGCTCGGAGTGGAACTGCATCCTTGAATCATCGCCATGTCCTCGGCGGGACGAAGCGCCTGCGCAAGCCGGCACTGCCGAATCGCATCTCTCGCTTCGCCTCGGGCTCCGCTATGTGCGCGGCTTGCAGCAGGGCGCGGCCGATGCGCTGGTTTCCCAGCGCGCGTTCCAGCCCTTTGCTTCCGTCGAAGATCTTGCTCACCGCGTTCCTCAACTCAGCCGCCAGAATCTCGCGATCCTCGCCAGCATTGGCGCGCTGAATCATCTCTCCGGCGAATCGAAGCTGCATCGCCGCGATGCTCTCTGGCAACTGGAAAAAGCGGTACGACGATCCGGCCCGCTGCTGGAAGGAATTGTCGAGTTCGACGAGGCATCGCCGCTGCGGCCCATGAATGTGGAAGAGAGATTAGTCGCCGATTATCACGGCACCGGCCTTACCACCGGCCATCACCCGATGGCGTACCGCCGGGAAGTTCTGCGCGAGCGGGGCGTTAAGTCTGCGCTCGAACTGCGCACTCTTCCGCACGGCAAACCGGCCACCACTGCCGGATGCGTCATCACGCGCCAGCGCCCCGGCACCGCCAAAGGTCTCATCTTCATGACCCTCGAAGATGAAACCGGAACCTCGCGCGTGATTATCAGTCCCGATTTTTATGACGAGAATCGAATGGTAGTTTTGAATGAGCGCTTCGTGATTGTTTCCGGCATCGTTCAGAATCAGGACAACATCGTGCATCTCAAGGCGCGCAGCATTCAGCCGCTCTCCATCAGCGCCGCGACCACGCCATCGCACGATTTTCATTAGGGAGATTGGCGAATCAGACCGGCAACTCTTCCTGCATCCATCCGCCCGCGGCTTCGAGCTTCGGCTCGCCGGCGAGGTCGAGCACAAGTTTTTCCAGAATGAGCCGCTTGCCGGGAGGATTCGAACGCAGCGCCAGGTCGGCTTTCGCGACCAGACGAATGGCGCGCGTCAACTCGCGCTTCGATTTGTAGCGGCGCGCCTGACGGATAATGTCATCGGCCGCAAACGGCGGCACGCGAAAGCCCTGCCACAGCGCGGCCCAAAGCATGCGCTGGTCGCGGACATTGCGCTCCAGAATCACCAGCATCTGCCGAAAAGTCTTGGCCAGCATGTAAAGATGGCCGATTGCCGCCTCTTCGCCGTCACCGGTTGAAAGCAGCGCATCGAGAACTCCAAGGGCGCGCACACGATCTTTCGACGAAATCGCATCGGTCAACTCATACAGCGATCGTTGCTTGGCCGCGAGCACCATGGTCTCCACATCGCCCAGCGTGATTCGCTTCTTCTCGCCGACGTAGAGAATCAGTTTCTCCAGTTCGTTCGAGACCATCATCATGTCGCCGCCGAGCGCATCGACCAGTTCGCGCGCGCCATCGGCGTCGATCTTCACGCCGCGCGTCGCGCAGTACTCGCCGATCCAGCGCACAGCCTCGCCCTCTTCCACGCGCGACAGTTCGACAATGCCGCAGAACGGGCCGAGATCTTCGCGGATCTTCTGATAGCGCTCTTTGTCGGTCATCTCCATGCGGCGCACATCGGCGGGGATGCTGATGTGATCGGCGACAAAGACGAGCAGCGCGTCGGGATTGGGATTCTTGCAGTACTGCTCGATCGCCGAAATTTTCTCGTCGTTCGAGCCGCGCCCAAACAGCGCCTTCACGCCGCGCACGAAGAAAACCTGAAACGGCGCCATCAACGACGGCGTGCGGGCGCGATCCAACACTTCGCTCAGCGAAGTTTCACTCAAGTCGAACTCGAAGACGCTGAAGTCGCGCGAGTCGGGCGCGACCATGTGCTCGAGAATGGCATCGCGGCAGCGCTTGCGGAAAAATGCCTCGTCGCCCACCAGCACGTAGGCGGGCCGCAACTTGCGCGACTCCAGTTCGGAGAGAAAGCGGTCGGCTTGGCTGAAGGCGCGCATCACTGATTCTCCAACGTCAGTAGGCCTCCAGTATATTGGCGACCAGAGTACGCGCGAAATCGTTGGAAAGGCGATTCACCGCCGGCGAATCCTCCTCAAAAAAACGCGGAAGATCCCCGGAAATTTCATACTGATCGTGAAACAAATAGGAAGGATTCTGAAAAATAATTTTGCCCTTGCTGTCCGTCAGAGTCACCGTCACGCTGACCGTGATCAGCGCGCTCACTGCGCGCCCAGTCTGCGCGTCGTAGGCCAGGGGCGCGGCCGTCGCCGATAAGATGGTTCCCCGCAGCACGGCATCGGAGTCGTCGCGCGCATCGTGCACTACTTTGAATTGCGTGCGCGTGTCGAATTCGCGGATCACCGCATCCGTCAGAAGTTGCTCCATCCGAAATGTCTGGCTGTGGCTGACAAACGCGGGGATGGCGATGGTGTGTATGTCAGGCGGCAATGCGCCAGCGTGGCCCACTGTGTGATAGCCGCAGGCGCTGGCAGCGGCAACGATAATAACAATGACGGCCAGCGCCGTTGCCGACTTTGACGCGCGCCTCCGTCTCATTGAATCTGGCCTCGCGGACGTGAGGCAGTCAAGCTCTCGGCGCACTCGACCGCCGTGAGCGCGGCGATACGCAGATTGTCAATCGCGACCCACAACCAGACGCCATTCTTGCGCTGAGCGTCGCCAGTAAGCGCAATCAGAATATTTTCCTGCCCGGCGGCGCTTACGTTGCTCGGCGTCTCGTCCGCGCCGGTAATCTCAACGTGCTCTCCCGCCAGGGCCTGCGAAAATTCTTCAACCGGAACCGCTTTTTCCATCTCCATGTAGACCGAAAATGTGTAGCCGTGGAAAACGGGGGCCTGCACGAGTTGCAAGGAAGGCATCGGCGCGCCCGGAGCGAGCAGAGAGTAATGATTGAGAATGCGGCTCGTGGCCGCGCCGAGCGAATGGTGGGAATCTTTTCCATAGCGCGCCAACATGTTGAAGGCGACCTGCGCGTCAAACACTTTTTTGGGCAATTCCTGGAATGAGAGCAGGTTCACGGTTTGCTCATGCAGTTCGTCCATGCCCTTCTGGCCGTATTGCGATGCGGGCTCAAAAACGGTTGCGATCTGGCGTTCGATGCTGGCAATTTTTCCCATCCGCAGAGCAATCAACGCCAGCACGGTAGCCGCGGGATGCGCCACGATCACCGGCCCTGGCTGCAACTGCGGTGGAACCAATTGGCCCGTCTGGCGCTCGATCCAGGGTGAGCGCACCGTTGCTCCGGCCTCATCCTCCAGCGCTCCCGTCGAATCGATGATGGTATTTCCGAGATCGCGTGCCACCTCCCACTTAGCGCGCGTCGCGCGCGGATCGGCGGCGAAAAAAGTGAAATCGACGTTCTCGAACTGTTCGGGGCGAATGCTCTGGATGAAAGTCATTTCGTCGCCGACTGCCTCCAGTCGGCCAAGCGATTCGTCGTCGTCGAGCAGGCGAATATCGGCGGCAGGAAAATTCCGGTCGCGCACAATTTCGGCGATTTCTTTTCCCATCAGCGACGCCGCGCCAACAATGGCCACGCGGAAAAGGTTCGTGCCCCGCAGGTCGGCGTGCGAAATAGCAGACTTGGAAATAGGAGTCATGGTGTAAGAGATGCCTCCCGGGGAGGCGGCGGTGCAGGCGGCGCTTTGCGGCGGAAGATCCATTGCAGGCGCCAGAGGATGCCGGAAGCCATATAGAAGATCGCAATCAGAAAGAGCGCGGGACCGGAGAAGAACCAGATCGATGCACCGATGACGGCCAGAATTACGATCAGACGAAAGGGCCGGCGCGAGCGAAAGTCGATGTCTTTAAAACTATAAAAGCGCCAGGTGCTGACCATGAGGTAGCCGACGACAATCACCATCAGCAACCAGCTTACCGATGTGCGCCAGGAAACGAGCGGCTCGCCCCCGAGAAAGTGCACGACCGCCGCGATCACGCCGGCGCCGGCGGGAATGGGCATGCCGACAAAATATTTCTTGCCCGGGCGGCCGGGATTGGAGGGTTGCGGGTTGGTCGTAATGTTGAACCGCGCCAGACGGCTGGCTCCCGCGATGAGGAAAGCAAAGCAAGCGATCGTGCCCAACTGAATAACTTTCAGGTGAAGCTCGGCGGGCATCGTGGAGGGCAGCAGATGAAAACCCCACATCCACGCGAGCAGGGCGGGCGCAACGCCGAAGGTGACGACGTCGGCGAGCGAGTCGAGCTCTTTTCCGAAATCGCTCTCCGTGTGGGTAAGCCGCGCGATGCGGCCATCGAGTCCGTCAAAGAACACGGCAAAACCGATAGCCATAGCCGCGTAATCGAGATGCCGGGGCTCCGCCACACTGCCGCGGACCGTCTCGATAATGGCGAAGAAGCCCGCGGCGATATTGGCAGTCGTGAACAGCGAGGGCAGAATGTACATGCCTTTTCGCATGCGTCCACGGGGACGGTCCGTGTCGCGGCGGCGCGGAGTTATCTCTTCCATGAGACCTCCTGCTCGGCGGCGGATACAGAGTTGCCGGGCTGCCGCACAGGCAGCAGGGCAAGCACGGTGGCTCCGCCTTTTACATGATCGCCGGGTTTCACCTGGATCGCGGCGTCGGCATCGAAGAAAACATCCACGCGCGAGCCGAACTTGATCAGGCCCACGCGCTGGCCGCGGGCAACGGTGTCACCGACTTTCATGTCGAAGACAATTCGGCGCGCAATCAGCCCCGCGATCTGCTTGAACACTACCGTGCGCCCCTCGCCTGCCACGGTCACGATGTTCTGTTCGTTTTCATCGGCGGAGGCGGCGCCCATGGCGTTTAGGAATTTGCCGCGCTGGTAGCGCACCTCGCGGATCACGCCCGCGATGGGAGCGCGATTAACGTGAACGTTAAAGACGTTAAGAAAGATGCTGATGCGAGTACGGGGCGCGCCACCGTAGTTTATGACGGAAACATCGGTCACCTTGCCGTCTCCCGGAGAAACAATGGCGCCGGGCTGGTTGGGAATTTGCCGCTCCGGATCGCGAAAGAACCAGAGGCAGAAGGCTCCCAGCAGCAGCACCGGAATAGCATACGGCCACCACGCGAGCCAGAGGATCAAGCCCGCTGCGACCGCACTGCCTACGCCATAGAAATAACCGTCACGCACCATGAATTTTGCTCGACCTCATTATATGGTGTCAGGCGGCTGCCTTCGTCGATCGCCGGTTGTCCGCTCCTCACAATTCGCGATCCTGTCTCGCCTTTACCGCAGCCGCATGCGGATTCAATGCGAGCGCGATGAGATCGCGGCCATCAAATGGGGGATCACTTGGCACCCGTCAAAGTCGCCGCGTAGTGGTCGATCCAGCGGCGTTGCGCGGGCGTCTCGGGAATTTCCGCGCCGCGAGCTGCGGTCAGCGTTTCTACGGCTGCGCCGGAACTGAGACCTTTGGTGACGAGCAGACATGCGGCGATCAGGCCGCTGCGCCCGATTCCCTGGCGGCAGTGAATCACGACATTTTTCCCCGCTGATAGATCGGCATCGAGTTTTTCTATGATCTTCCGCAATTCAGACTCGGCGGGTGGTACTTCGCGATCCGGGATGGGCAGAGAGACGAACTTCATTCCTTTTTGTTTGGCCTCGCGACTTTCGCTTTTGAGGTCAAGTTCTCGTTCCTCCTCGGGCGTGAGCAATGAGAGAACTGTATCGACGCCGGCGCGTCGCCAGGCGGCCATTTCATCCTCCAGCCAATCGCCGCCACGCGGGCGTGCCGCCAGAGCTAGTTTTCCGGGCCAAGGCCCCTCGGCCCAATACAGCTTCGTCGACATAGCTCAACTAATCCTTTGCCATGATCTCCCGCGGAAGCGCATCCACATTCACGCCTCGCTTCCGAAGAATGTAAATCCGGTGATGCCCGTCGAGTATAGTGCCATCCGGCCTTGTTTTGAGCGCATCTCGTTGACCCGGCGCCAGGGACCGCAGGAGCGCGTCGGTTTGCTGCCGCTCCAGTTTGCTCAGCTTCGCCGCGTTTAACGATGAATCGGAGTGAAGCGTTCGCAGTGGCGGATTCGCGTGAGCCTCTGACACCTTTGACAACTCCCGACCGTCGATGGGTCTGAATCAGATTTTTACATAACTGCAATAAAAAAAGGCGCTTACTTGCGCCTTGCTGAAACGCATACTTCGCCTCGGTCGTGAGAGGACAGGATCGAACGTTGATCCCCGCTGGGTCGCCGATGAACTAGGCCGACTGGCGCGCCACTTGGCGCTCCATGTCGAGCATCTGGTCTTTCAGGCGCAGCTTTAATTTCTTCAGCCGCACTTCCTCTAATTTTTCATCGTCGGTGAGGTAACGCTTTTGGGTGAGGGATTCCAGCCTTTGAGAGTATTGCGAGTGCTCCTGTGCCAGCCGCTGGAATTCTTCATGACTGGCCAGGAGATGGTCTCTCGGAGTGAGCATCCTTGACAGACCTCCTGAATTATTACTGCGCGGTTAAAAAGTAGCACAGGCGAATGCGGGTTTCAATCGGGAATTCGGGGCATGCCTGGCGCGCCGGAGTGGACTGGACAACCAAGCACGAGAAGATGCACTGGAATGTGTGCAATATGCCCACCGAACCGGGAGGCGCAAGCACTGGTGCCGGTAAGTCGATGAAAATGCGGCTCGCTTGTGGCCGGCGCGGCATTTTGCAGACGGACAATCCTGCCGCAGCTGTTTTCCGCCGTGCGGCCAAAAGCCGCACTGGCAGACGATTTTGCCCCATGAGGGCCGCTCTGAGCCGGTTAGGGAACATCACTCCGCCCGCCGCAATATGTAAAGAATTGCGTCCTCGACGGGGGCGCGGTAATAATCGCGGCGGCGGCCAACTTCACGCATTCCATGCTGCTCATACAGCGCCCGCGCCGCAGCGTTCGATTCGCGGGCTTCCAGCATCAGAGCCGTCCCCGCCGAGTCTTCCCATCGCTCGATCAGCGATCGCATTAGTTGCGCGCCCACCCCGTGCCGACGCAATTTTTGCGCGACGACAACATTCTCAATTTCCCATTCACCGGCAACAATGCGCGCGCAGAGAAAACCGCAAATCTGGATTGCGCCTTCGCCGCCCACGCGCTCCGCGACCTGGAAGCATGCGGCGTTTGGCTGGCTCTCAACGCGGCTTTTGTAGTGACTGGCGCTCCAATGCGCCGCACCCGGCGCAGTTTTCTCCAAGGCAAGAATTGCCGGCAGGTCATTCAGATTAGCCGCGCGAATTGAGATCGCCGCCTCGGCGCCTCGCTGCGAATTGGCATCCCCCGCGGACATGACGGCTCAATGCCGCGGCGGCGAGAAAATTTCGGCGTCGGAGCGGCGGATGTAGTTCGCCTCCAGTTCTTCGGCGCCGACCGTCCGGCCCGCCTGAATATGGTGCCAACCGAGGCGCGCAATGACCTCACTCGTCGGATAGGCAACCAGTTCGCACGGAACGCCCGCCGAATGCAGCAAATCCGCCAGCGCAGCATCGGGCGTAACTACGCGTCCCGCTTTCCTGCTCGCCTCGGCACTCACTGCGGCATCCCTCGCTTCGGCAAGAAATTCCTCGCGCGTCAGCAGACGTTCGCTGTGCATGTGCGGAAAATCCACCACCTCATAATCGCCGACATACACCTCGCTGCGACCTGCGTCCCGCGCGGCGAGAACGCGGCAGTGACCTCCGGCAGACCATGCGACCGCTTCGAGCAGCGAAATAGCGGCAATCGGCTCTTGCAGCACTTCCGCCAGCGCCTTGATTGCGGCCAGCCCCACGCGCAACCCGGTAAACGAGCCCGGTCCGGAGACTACAGCAAAGCCGCATAAGTCGGATGGCTTAAATCCATGCCTGGCAAGCAGACCGGCAATCTGCGGCACGAGTTCCGCCGAGAACGTACCCCCCGCCAGCGCCGCGGCTTCCACCACGGTGACTTCGGCTTCTCCCGCAACGCGCGCCAGCGCCACGCTGCCATGTTTGCCGGAGGTATCGAGCGCTAATAAGAGCTGAGACATTTGCGATATTTACAATTTGTAATTTGTAATTGGTGATTTGAAGCGTGGCTACTCAATCGCCCGCGGTTGCCAAATTACCAATTACAAATTGCAAATCGCAAATTACAAATGCGCGCCGTCCACCAACTCCAGCAGAACGCCGCCCGCGCTCTGCGGATGCACAAAAACGTATCGGTGTCCGCCCGCCCCGGTCTTGATTTCCTCCGAGACGAGGCGCACGCCATCCCGTTTCAGCCGGGCAACCGCCGCCGCAAGATCCGGAACACGCATGCAAACGTGGTGCAAGCCCTCTCCGCGCTTGGCAATAAACCTAGCAATTGCCGAATCGTCCGCCGTCGCCTCCAGCAATTCCAGCCGGCTCTCGCCAACGGGCACCATCACCAGCCGGACTTTTTCTTGCGCGACGGTCTCCTCCGGCGAAATCGACAAGCCCAACGTTTCATAGATCGATTTCGCCGCCGCCAGCGACTTTACCGCGATGCCCAGATGATCGATTTGAAATCCCATGAAGACCCCCATACGACTTGTCATTCCGAACCGTCCGCAGCCGAAGGCGGGAACAAGCGAGGAATTTGCAATTTACTTCGCCGTCCCGCTCACAATCTCTTCCACCAGCGAATACGGGTCGCGCTTGTGTTCGGCAATCTCCACTGCATACCGGTCCAACGCGCCGTCCGTAATCCGCGCGCGCGCTTTCTCCAGCATCGCGTCGCGCAGCATCTCAATCAGCCGCTCCCGCCAGTTCTCTACATTTTTCTGCACCAGCAGATTCTCGTTCTTCAGGTACGCCTCGTAGTTCCCAATCGCTGCGGCCAGTTCCTTCGTTCCCGTCCCGTCGCTCGCTACGGTCTTCACAATCGGCGGCGTCCAGCCATCTTTGCGAATGTCCAGCGACTGCATCGAGCGAATCTCGCGTTCCACGCGCTCGGCGCCTTCGCGGTCGCTCTTATTGATCACGAAAATGTCCGCGATCTCCATGATGCCCGCCTTGATCGTCTGCACATCGTCGCCCATGCCGGGCACAAGAATCACGATGGTCACATCGGCAAGCCGCACGATGTCAACCTCATCCTGGCCGACGCCGACCGTCTCGATCATGATCAGGTCGCGGCCTGAGGCATCGAGCACCGTAGCCACGTCGGCGGTCGTGCGCGCCAGCCCGCCCAGCGAGCCACGCGTGGCCATGCTACGAATGAAAATCCCGGGGTCGGAGTAATGGTCCTGCATGCGAATCCGGTCGCCCAGAATCGCGCCGCCCGTGTAGGGGCTCGTCGGATCGACCGCGATAATGCCGACCGTCTGATTTTCTTTGCGATAGTGCTTGGCGATCTGATCGACCAGCGTGCTCTTCCCCGCTCCGGGCGCGCCCGTCAAACCGAGCACGCGGGCGTGGCCGGTGCTCGGAAAGAGAGTCTTGAGCAGCGCAACCGCTTCCGGCCGCCGGTTCTCCACAATAGAAATGGCGCGAGCCAGCGCCCGCGCATCGCCGGAGCGCAGGCGGTCAACAAGGGATGGTGTGCTGGCAGAGGTCAAACACACTAGTGTAACAACCTCGGCCCAAACTCTGGCCCTCGCCAGCGATCAATTTCCAGGAACACTGCTGTTACCGCCCGATCGCCGTCGGATGCTTCGGCTGGTACAACCCAATCTTCCCGCCACCGGGCAGCGTGAGATGCGTCAGGCTGCCCCAGCGCTCCTCGTGCACCGCACTGCACTTCACCTTGTTCGACTTCAGCGATTCCATCGTCGCCTTCAGGTCGTCACACATAAAGTACAGCTCGTGCACGTCGTTCTTCTCGGAGGGATGAAACGCGGCCTCGCCCGGCGGAAGGGCAAAAATCAACCAGCCGTGCCCGGCGTCGACGGCTGAAAATTTCAGCACGTCGCGAAAGAAGTTGCGGTCAGCCTCGGCATCTTTGCTGTAGACAATGACATGCGTACCGGTAATCATCGCGAATGCTCCTCGGCTCAATTTACCAAATTGAATTGCCGTGACCAGTTCGCATAGGGAGGCGCCCCTAGCCGTTCGGCGGGCTGGACAACGTGCCAGACAACCAACATGCTATGAAAAGCGGTGGAAGTCGATTCAGAACAAAGGTAAGCTTGTGACGGAGGCAAGCCACAATGACGATCCACGTCGAACTCGATCCCGAGGCTGAGGCGCGACTTGTCGCCGTCGCTCAGGCCCAGGGTGTCCCGCTCGAAAAAGTGGCTGAGCGCCTTTTACATGAGGCCCTGGCCTCCCGCTCTGCGCCCCGGGGAAACCTGTCTGTCGATGAGTTTCATACGATGCTGGATGCGCTGGCAGAGGGTTCCGAAAAGCTGCCGGACTTGCCAACTGAAGCCTTCACTCGCGAAAGCTTCTATAAGGACCGCACCTAGATGCCAGGCGCGCCATACCTGGTTGACAGCAACGTTCTGCTTCGCTGGGTCAAGCCGGATGATCGCGACTATCCGCTCGTCGTGTCGGCACTTGATGCCGTCCTTCGGCAAGGAGCGGCGCTCTGCTACACGTCCCAGAACGTCGCCGAATTCTGGAACACATGTACTCGTCCACTCCATCGCAATGGATACGGGCTTTCTCCTCAGGAGGCCGACCGGCGGGCGAAGTTCTTCGAGGACAAGTTACAGTTGCTTCCCGATACCGCGGCTGTTCATCAAGAATGGCGGAGGCTGCTGGTCAGCTACAACGTCTCGGGCGTGCAGGTTCACGACGCGCGACTCGTTGCCGCGATGCGAGTACAAGAGGTCCGCCAGATCCTGACATTTAATGACAAGGACTTTGCTCGTTATAGCGACATAGAAGCCGTTCATCCGCGCTCGATTCCCGCGAAACGCTTGTAGCCCGGCCGAACCCCTTAATCCTTCAGCAACTGCCGCGCAATCACCAGCCGTTGGATCTCGCTTGTCCCTTCGCCGATCGTGCACAACTTCACGTCGCGATAAAACTTCTCCGCCGGATAATCTTTAATAAATCCGTAGCCGCCGTGAATCTGCACACCTTCATTGGCGCACCGCACGGCCACTTCGCTCGCGTATAGCTTGGCCATCGACGATTCCAGCGTGGTCTTCATGCCCGCGTCTTTCATCGAGGCGGCGCGCAGCGTCAGCATCTTCGCGGCTTCGATTTCCGTCGCCATGTCGGCCAGCTTCCACTGAATGGCCTGAAATTCGCTGATCGGCTTGCCAAATTGCTCGCGCTGCTTCGAATATTTAAGCGCCGCATCGTATGCGCCCTCGGCCATGCCGAGCGAAAGCGCGGCGATCGAAATGCGCCCCCCATCCAGCACGCGCATCGCATCGATAAATCCATTGCCTTCGCCGCCGAGCAGATTTTCCGCGGGCACGAAGCAGTCTTCAAAAATCAACTCCGAAGTGTCGCTCGCCCGCAGACCGAGTTTGTTCTCTTTCTTCCCGGCGCGAAAACCTGTCGCATCCTTCTCCACGATAAAGGCCGAGAGGCCGTGCGTGTGCGCCGCGCGGTCCGTCACCGCCAGCACCACCACCACATCGGCATAGCGGCCATTGGTGATGAATGTTTTTGTGCCGTTCAGAACCCATCCGCCCCGGGCGCGCGTCGCCGTCATGCGCGCGCTGCCCGCGTCCGATCCAGCCGAGGGCTCGGTCAATCCCCACGCGCCGATGAACTCGCCAGTCGCAAGTTTCGACACATATTTCTTCTTCTGCGCCTCGTTGCCCGCCAGAAAAATATGGTTCGTGCAGAGCGACGTGTGCGCGGCGACGATAATCCCGACCGAGCCATCCACGCGCGAAAGTTCTTCAATCGCGCCGACGTACTCCACGTAGCCCATGCCGGCTCCGCCATATTCCGCGGGAAAGATCGTGCCCATCAGCCCGAGTTTGCCCAGCTCCTTGATTGTGGCCAGCGGAAACTCCGCCGCTTCATCCCACTCCATCACCTTGGGCGCGATTTCGCGCGTGGCAAATTCACGTACGTTTTTCTTGAGGTGCAGTTGCTCTTCATTCAGTTGAAAATCCAAGTCGCCTCCGCCTGTGCTCTGAGTAATCGTCTCGACCTGTCCGCAGCCAATGCCCGCAAACAAAGCCCGCAGCCAAAAGGAGAGATCTGCGCTACAGTCCAGGGCCGCGCTGTCGAAATTTGTTGGATGCCGCGCGTGGGGTTTGCGCGGAACGCCTAAACGCCATTTAATCACGATAGCGCAGTCGCGACGAAACGCCGTTACCGACCGGTTGGATTGCAGTCGGCTTGGCAATGACGTTCGCATAACTGCGACCTAAGTCCGTTTAGCTCGAAACGGGACGAATTTCGCCAATCCCATCCATCGCCAATTTTCCTCTTGACCAACCATGATTGCGTGGTAATATGTGCGCCTCCGAAAGGCCTTCCTCTTTAGAAAAACTATGGGTGCTGCGCCACCACCAATCGATTCGCCACCGCCAGCCCCGCGCCGTTTGCGGCGCATCCGCCCGCGCACTGCCCATCGCTGGTATCTCGAGTTCCTCGAAACCTGCCGCGCCATCGCCGGTCTGCCGGTTCTGGTCCAGTTAGTCTTGTTAGCTTTTAACGCCAGCGAAAAGGTCACTTTCCGGGTCACAGGCTTAGCCGTCGTTATCGCCCTGGTCATGCGCTTCTTTCCCAAGCTGCGGCACGCGTTGCGTCCGCAAAAGGGGTATGCGTTCTGGGCCGCTCTGCCTTGGCTAATCAGCGCGGGCCTGGTGTTCTTTCTCGTGTTCCTGGAGCTTCCCCGCCGCGCCGCCCAGCTCAACACCCAACTGACCGAGAAGTGGCTCAAATGGCAAACCGACCTCGAAAAAGCTTCCACGGATTGCACTTCGGACCGGCTCAAGGTCGACAAAGTCGTCAAAGAAGAAGTCAGCACTGCGAAAACCACGGCTGAGAAAGAAAAAGCGATGGAGCACAAGGAAGCCGCGGAAAAGCCATTGGATACTTGTTTGGCGAGCCATCTGGGGTCTGTGATGAGCGAGTCGCGTCCCCCCGGCGTCGCCAATGAACTGATGGCGGGTCAGACCCTCCTGGCCAATGAGAACGTCAAGTCCGCGCTCTGGGATCGCATGAGCATCGATCAGCGCTTTCTCGGGCAGGGCTTCTCCGTCCCGAACGGCGGTTCCCCGCTGGCGGCGCGTGTGCCCGAATATCTCGTCCCCAATCTCAGCGACAAATCCCCCAAAGTCTTGCTTTGGAAGTTCGATCATGGAAAGGTGGTAAACCAAAAGCCCATCACGGAGTTCAGGCTTTGGGACGTTTTGAATAACGTTCCTCCGGAGTACAACGCGAACTTCAAAGCCTTTTGGGCGCAGGCGGATCAATCGCGCCTGCTCGTGCGTTTTGCTCTCTTCGACCCGCAAAAGTCGCCCTATTCGGAGTGCCTGGGACGTCCCGATGCCACCCGCGTCTTCATGAGTTCGTTAAGCGAACTGAGTTCGCGAACGCTCGCCATCGCCGCGCAGAGCACCGGCTACATTCTTCCCGAAAAAGTCGATCAGCCCGGCCAGACCATGTTCATTTGGGTCTACTCGCCCAGCCAGGACGATCAGGTCGTGCCCGCGACATGGGGCAACGTATTGGCAAATTTTGTCCCTTGGATTACGGCAACTGCCTGCGAAAAAGCGTCCGAGTAAGACGGCGTCCCTCCACCCACGTTGCATCCAGGAAACTATTTTTCTGTAACGCTTTCCGGGGTATACTCACTACTATTCTTAGGAGTGCTGGGTTCTCGAATCCCCATCGGCAACCCGAGGCAGAGTTTTGCCTTTGGCGTTGGGACGCACTCCCACGCCGGCTCCCGGTTTCCTGGCAACGCAATGGACGAGCGCGATCATAAGGGCGACGGCTCCGATAGCCCCACTTTGCACAACACTCGTTTGCCCCGAGACTGGACGGCCGCCGCCGCGCAAACTCCTCCGCCTAGTTCCAAGTGGCCGAAATTCGATCCCCCTTCCACCGGCAACTCCGATGTTCCGTCCGACGCTCCCACGCTTCCACATGGCACGCCCATTCCCGGCGCCACTCCCGCCATGCCCTACATCCGCGAGGGCCCGCCGGCCAGCATTTCCAGCATCTCGGTTTTTCAGGCTCTGCATCCCGGCGTCGTCTTCGGGGGACGCTACGAAATTCTGGGCATCCTCGGCCAGGGCGGCATGGGCGCCGTCTACAAGGCCCGCGATCGCGAACTCGACCGCCTCATCGCGCTCAAAGTAATCCGCCCCGAACTCGCCACCGACGCTTCCATCCTCCAGCGCTTCAAACAAGAACTGATTCTCGCCCGCAATATCACGCACAAAAACGTGGTGCGCATTTTCGACCTCGGCGAGGCCGACGGCATTCGCTTTATCAGCATGGAATACGTCGATGGCGACGACCTGCGCACGCTGCTTCGCCGCGAGGGTAAATTTTCGCCGAAAGAAACCATCGCCGTCATCGAGCAGGTGTGCCGCGCTCTCGACGCTGCCCATTCCGAAGGCGTGATTCACCGCGATCTAAAGCCGCAAAACATCATGCGCGAGAAAAACGGCCGCGTCGTGGTGATGGACTTTGGTCTGGCGCGCTCGCTCGGCGAATCGGGCATGACGCAGACCGGCGCCATTGTTGGCACCATCGAGTACATGTCGCCCGAGCAGGCTCTCGGAACGACGCTCGATCAGCGCTCCGACATTTTCAGCGTCGGCCTCATCTTCTACGAACTGCTCACGGGAAAAGCGCCGTACGAGGCTGATACCGCCATCGCCAGCCTGATGAAGCGCACGCGCGAGGAAGCGCGTTCGGCCTCCGACGTCGATGCCTCGGTCCCAAAACCTCTCAGTGCGATCGTCAGCCGTTGCCTTGAGCGCGAACCCGATAATCGCTATCACTCCGTCGTCGAACTGCTCCAGCAACTGACCACATGGGAAGCCAATCCTGCCATCACGGCACAGGCGCTTTCCAAGATGATTCCGCATCCCATCGTGCGCCGGTCCCGGTTGAACCTCGATCTTCCGGGGCAGAGTTGGATGTGGATCGCCGGGGCTGCGCTCGTCATCGTGCTCGCAATTTTCTCAGGACGCGAACTCGTCAACCGCTCCGAGACCACTTCGATGCAGATCGCGCAAGGCATCCCGTCTCTGAAGCAGGGCAAATATGTCGCGATTCTCCCCCTGAAGCGCGTTGGCGACGAAAAAACTTTGGGCTACGTTGCCGATGGCATTCAGGAATCGCTGGCCGCCAGGCTCTTTCAGTTGCAGGAAGTCCACGTCGCCTCCGCCACTGCCGTCGATCAGGAGGCGGGCAAGGATCTGCCGTTAGCCAAACTCGCCAACAAGTTGGGCGTGAACCTGCTGCTTCAGGGAATAGTCCAGGGCAACAGCGATCAACTGCGCGTCACCATGAGCCTCGACGATGCCACGACCGGAAGACGCGTCTGGAGCCAGGAATTCTCCGGCGCTGCCGGCGATGTTCTCGCGCTTGAAGATCAGATCTATGGCAACGTGAGCGCCGCTCTCGCGCTCAAGCCCACCAACGAAGAGCAGGCCCGCGTCGGCTCCCATCCCACCGAGAACGTGAAGGCCTATGACCTTTACTTGCAAGGCCGCAACACGCTGCGCAACGGCCATAGCCAGGACGCCTACAAGCAGGCCGTTGGCATGTTCGAACAAGCCATCGACAAAGACCCGAATTTTGCGCTCGCCTACACCGGTTTAGCCGATTCCAGCCTGCACATGTTTTCAGAAACTAAGGAGAGCATCTGGGCGCAGAAAGCCACCCTCGCCGCGCAACAAGCCCAACGCCTCTCCAGCAACCTGCCCGAAGTTCATTTGTCGCTGGGCAGTGTTTACTCCTTCACCGGCAAGAACACCGAGGCCATCGCCGAACTCAAAAAAGCGCTCGAACTGGCTCCCAATTCCGATGAAGCTTACCGCAATCTGGGCGACGCCTACAGCCGCATCGGGCAAAGCGGCGATGCCATCGCGGCCTACCAGAAAGCGGTTGCCGCCAACACTTACAATTGGGCGAACCACATCGCTCTCGGCAAGGCCTATCTCGACCTCGGCGACTCCGCCAAAGCGCTTCCTGAATTTCAAAAGGTCACCGAAATCGCGCCCGACAATTCCATCGGCTTCCTGGACTTGGGTTCGCTCTATCTGCGCGATGGCAAGTGGAGCGAGTCGATTCCTCAGTTTCAAAAAGCCCTGGCCCTCTCACCCGATGCCGACACCTACTCCAATATCGGCACGGCATATTTCTTCCTGAAGAATTACGACCAGGCGACAAAGATGTATGAAAAGGCGGTCGAGATGACGCCGAATGACGAGGTGCTGCTCGGCAATCTTGGCGACTCCTATCGCTGGTCGGGACATTCCGATCAGGCCGCCACCGCCTATGGCAAAGCCATTTCTCTCGCTTTCCAGGAGCTTCAGGTCAATCCGCGGTCAGCATCCATCATGGGCGATCTCGGCCTGCTCTACGCCAAGAAGGGCGACGCCACCAACGCGCTCCAGTACACCAGTCAAGCGCGCGCCATCCGCCCCGACGACTTGCCCTTGTTGTATTCGGAAGTTCAGGTGAAGGCGCTGATCGGAAATCGCGAAGACGCATTGAAGTCCTTGCGCCTTGCGCTACAGAAGGGTTACTCGGCGCAGGAGGCCTGGAACGATCCCGAACTTCAGAAGCTCCAGACCCTGCCGCAGTTCACGCAACTGGTGAACGAATACTCGAAGAAAAACCGCTAAGCGGCGAACTTTTTCAACCACCGCTTCCGGCGCGAGAAAAGTGCGCCTAATCCAGTGGCCATCAGGCCCAGCGTCGCCGGCTCCGGAATCGTTCCCATCCCCGACGATCCCGTTCCGCTCACCTTCAGTCCGCCCGGCCAGCAGCTCTTGCCGACGCAGGAGAACTGAATCGCAAAATTCTGGCCATTCAAAATTCCATGATCTTTCCAGTTTTGGCCGCCGCCGGCGTTCGAGAGAAGAATCTCTACTGAGCCGTTTTTCAGCGTCTCAGTTTTGCAGCTCGCAAACAACGGCGAGTGGCAACTTACATCCGCCGCCGGGACGCCCGTTTCGATCAGCTTCAGCGAACTCCAATTTTTTCCGCTCTCGTTGGTGAAATACAAACTGCCCGATCCACCAGCCGGAATCGTGAAGCTGAAGTTGAAGCCGACACCAACGCACTGCGGGCACTTGCCGAGAGGAACATCTCCATTCGCTCCTTTGACAATCACCTTCGGATCGCCGATCGGATCTCCGAACGCCAACGTCGATGCCAAAACCACCAGGAGTGCGACGACACAGATCTGAGAAATCTTCATGACCACCTCTCCAGCCCAGCGGGTACTCTCGCCCAACAACTCCCCCACAATCAGGCAGTGGGCCGAAGGTTAGCTTGTCCCGCAGGGCGGGTCAAGCGGAAAGCGTCCTGTTTTAGGAACATTTGATGGCAAACGTGCAAACAATTGCGCAGCGATGGCGGACAGGTATGTCATTGTGCAAATCTCTGCACTTACGACCCCTGCCGCGGCAACAAACCCGAGCTTCTCGCCGGCCAAACAAAAAAGCCGGAGTCATTGCGAACTCCGGCTTGCTCAGTTGGTGTGCGCCCGGATAAAAATCGTGAACCCAGCAGCGCAGCCGAAAACCCTCATCGACCGCGCGCTGCACTTCAATCGGATTGTCGCATCGGTGCCCGTCGCGTCGATGCTCGCCGCATCATGCCGTCCGCCGCGGACGCACCGTCAAGTCCCGCACCTGCGCCAGAATGCTCGACATCTGCATTCCATTCAACTGCGAGATGTACGGCAATACCTCTGCCACAAATTGATCTTCCATCAATTCGCGCACTTCTTCCTGCCGGCTGCGCTCGCCGCCCGAAAGCAGGCTTGGAACGCTGACTTCCAGCGCCCGCGCCAAACGCTCCAGAGAAGACAACGTCGGCGTCGCCTTCTCATTTTCAATCTTAGAGACGTAAGTCCGTGGCACCGACATGCGCAGAGCCAATTGGCGCTGGCTCATGCCGTTCCGCAGACGCAGCGCACGAATCGATTGCGCCAGGTGCAAATGCCCGCGTCCATTTGAATTGTGATTGACCCGAGGTGCTTCCGGTTCCGCCGTCATGGCGGCAAGCGCCGCCTCGTCCTCATCTAATGACAGATGACAACGCCGGCATAAGCTATTGCTGGTTCGGAATTGCACCAGTAGACAGTGATCGCAACGGACGACTTCCCGTGAATCAACAGGAGCTAGATTTGTGGCCATCAGGTTTTGGGAGTGCCAGAGCAGGGGCTACTCTCAAAGCCAACTCAAGCGTAATCTGCTGGATACAGCCTGTGGATGTCAAGGAAAAACGACGGCGAAACCCGGCGTTTATCCAGTAAAGCCGTAAATAAACGGCGAAATGCAGGAGAAAACAGGTATAAAACCATGAATCGCACCGACCCCGCCTGGTGTTTACTAACTGAGTTCACCCTATCGGAAAGCCTTCGGAAACATGCGCTTGCCGTCGAGGCTTGCATGCGCGCCTACGCTCGCAAGACCGGCGCCGACGAGCAACTTTGGGGCATCGTCGGCCTTCTCCACGATTTCGATTACGAAAAATATCCCAGCCTCGAGGATCATCCCTACCGCGGCAATGAGATTCTCGCCGCACGCGGCTACTCCGAGGAGGTCCGTCGCGCCATCCTGTCGCACGCCGAATACACGGGTGTGCCCCGCCTCACTGCCATGGAGAAAACACTGTTCGCCTGCGATGAACTAGCCGGATTCATCATCGCCTGCGCCCTCGTCAAGCCCGGCAAATCGCTCGCCGAAGTCGAAGCCAAGTCCGTGCGAAAAAAAATGAAGGATAAAGCGTTCGCCCGTAGTGTGAATCGCGACGACATCATCAACGGCGCTGCCGATCTTGGGATTGAGCTGGAAGAGCACATCGCCTTCTGCATTCAGGCGATGAAGACCGTCGCGGCGGCGCTTGGTCTGGAAGGGAGCGAAATCAAAAAATAACCTCAAGGGCCATAAACCCGACCCTTGAGGTCAAAAACGAATCGGCTCCGTCAAAACGAATCTATTTCGCCGTGCACTCAAAGCCAACGTTCGGCGGCGTTCCCGAGGATGGCGAATACCGCCCCACCATCGTGTCCGAATCGTTGATCCCATCGGCGCGCGTCGTGTTCGCGCCCTTCGGATCGTCGAACTGCGTGTAGGTTGCGGTGGCCGCCTGGTACAACACACCATGCCGGTTGCTGCTCGCATCGAAGATCGTGAAATCCAGATCCCCGTTGCTGTTGATACCGTGAATCGCCGTGTTGGCTGCGTTCGGCGGATCCATTACCGTGAACTTCTTCTTGCTATACGTATAGCCATCGATCGGCAGGCCCGACGACGGGTCCGTCGTGTAGACCGTCATTACGCCCGAGTTGTTGATCGCCCACACCGTGGTCGAAGTCGCTCCCTTGACGTCGAGTTTGTGATACTTCTTCGTATCCCAATAGAAGCCGTTCGTGTTTCCATTCGTGTCGGTGTACGATCCCACTACCCAGCCGTTATCGTTGATCCCGTTGGCCTCTGTTCCCGTCGCTTTCGGATAGAAGATCGAGGTGAACGTGCCGTTGGCATAGGTGAAGCCCTGGTCCACACCGTTCGTATCCACGTACCATCCCACCACGGTGTTGTTGTTGTTGATGCCATAGGCCGCAATCGTCGTGCCGCCGTTTGGGGCATCGAAACTGGTCAGCGTTTTCTTGACCAGGATCATCCCATGCTGCGCCCCCAACGAGTCCAGGTAGTCGCCGGCAATCACTCCAGCATTGTTGACGGCGTAGCTATCGACCTCCGTGGTTCCCTTAGCTTTGACATCGGAACATTTGATAGTGACGTCGCCCGTTTGCGCAGCCACGTTCGCCGCGATCAAAAGACACCCCAGAACAACGCAAATCAAGGGGAGTTTCTTATTCATGTCGTGTCCCTCCAGAGAGATTTTCCCTACCAAAAGCCTCTCATCGGGTCGATGATCGTCCGCCACAGTAACCGAGGAGAAACCTAACTGAGTAGGGGAAGCGAGTTTCCCCCACTCGCGGCCCAGGTGTCAAGACGCAAATCTTTACACATCCGGAATGGACGAACAAAAGGCCAGGTGAAGGGATTCACCCGGCCCGTCCGCGTCGCTAAGGAGGCGTTTCAGTGCTTCTTCGCTTTCGCGTTTCCGCCCGCCAAACCGAAGATCTCCAGCGTCTTGTAGCTTGCCACGAATACCTCGCCGTTCGCCACCACCGGGGCGAGGTTGGAGTTCCCGCCCAGATTCGGCCAGGAGCCGGCCCTCAAAGAGAAAAGCTGCTTCATCTTGTTGTTCTTTGCGTTCGGGTCGAAGGCATACAGAAACAGCGGGTTCTTGCCCGAGCCTTTCGGACGTGACACCGCCCAGATGACCGGGTTGCTCGTTCCATTCGACGAGATCGCCGTAAAGAATCCTGGGTCTTGTCCTCCGTTGATGTACCCGGATATCTCCAGCAGATTCAGAGCGGCCTTCGGAGAAGTTTGCACCTGGTACAGCCGCACCTGCGTGCCCCCGCTCGCCACCACCCGGCCCGTCCCATCCGCCGCCTGATAGTAGGACTGTCCGCACCAGCACCCACCGATCGAATACGTTCCCAGCACGTTGTTCTGGTTCGGCGAGTAGCCGCCCAGATTGTCTTCGTTCATGAAGTACAGGTTCCCGTCTTTCCCCGCCGCTGCCGCCATGTGCGGGATCGACCCCGGCTGGTCGGGCAGCACCAGCACGCCTCCCGATCCAAAATCCACATCGCCCTGGTCAAGCGACACCTGGTTGTCTGGCGTGAACAAATCCACCACCGTCGTCAGCGTCGAGTTGACCTTAACCACGCTCTCTTGAATATTCGTGACCCCGTCATAGCTGTTCGCGTCGGAGTTGCCGGTCACGAACACAATGTTGCCCGCATCGTCGGCCGCCAGCCCGTATCCCGACATCCAGATCGACGACAGAAAAAATGTGTCGTGATCGGTCGGTTGCAGGTCGTTCAACTGGTTCGAGGGAAACGGCGCCAGCGTGCCCGCCGTCCAGCCCAGCAGCCAGCCCCGTGACAAGTTCGCCGAAAAATCGCAGAAGCTTCCAAACCCCGCATAGATGCTGCCGTTTGCCAGCAGCAGCCCCGGCCGTTGCCGCTGATACTTCGCGTTGAAATTGAACGTCGTCCCGTTCGTCAGCGTGTGCGACGCTACCACCGTTTGCGCCGCAACCTTATCCGTCAGGCTTCCCAGATCGAGCGCGTGCAGTGTGTAGGTCGGCGCGCTTCCCTGCGTATACACCATCACATACAGCGTGTTGCTCCCTGTATCGATCACCGGCGTCGAGTTGATCCCGACATTCGGACCGTTGTTGCCGCATCCCAGCGGATACCTTACCGGCGTCCCGAAATTCGGCTTCAGCAGCACCGTTCCGCTGTGCGCGTCGATCGCGTACACCGTATTGCCCTCGGTCGCCACATACACCACATCGTGCGTCGTCCCCTGGTACGCGCCTGCCGTGATCATCACGCCCGGCACCACCAGCGGCTGTCCGTCGACCTGGTCGTCCAGCGCCACCGTCTCCAGCCGCCCAAAGCCCGGCTTCTTCACATTCGCCGGCGTCAGCGTCGTCTCGTTCGGATTCCATCCTGTGCGGTAATTGTCGTAGTGATAGGTTGTGACGGCAGTTTGGGCGCCCGCCAAAAGCGCGCTCGCACCCATCAGTATCGCGACAGCCATCGCCGACGCTGCCACCGAGATGCACTTGCTCATACTAAATCCACGCATGTTTTGATCCCCTATGTTCTGGTTAACCGAAGGTCTTGCGATCCGGCTCGGTTAGCTTTCTGTGGTTAACTTTCTATCCGTTCAACTTTCCATTTTGAGTGGAAACTCAGGGTAAACCTATTCAGTCTTGATGTGCCTGGGGGCGTAGCACAAAGCGGCAATGAGTCTAAAGCATCAGAAGGGGCTCTGTAAACAGCTTTTGCCATCCGTCCACTGCACACATGTGCAGCGATTGGACAAAAATGTGTCCGTGCGGGACGGACTTACTCCAAAACGGCAGCCAATTTTCCGCTGGCAATCACTTCCGCAATCCGCGCGAAATCCGGATACATCACGCGATCCTGTTGCATCGTCGCGCACACACTGCGAATCGCCGCATGCGCGCGCTGCAGCGGTTTCGAAGTCTTCAGCGGCGCCAGAAAATCCAGCGCCTGCGCCGCCGCCATCGCTTCAATCGCCAGCGTGTTGCGCGTATTGCCCACGATCCTCGTCAGCTTGTTCGCCGCCGTCATTCCCATCGAAACAAAATCTTCCTTGTTTCCCGAGGTCGTAATCGAATCGACAGACGCCGGATGCGCCAGCACTTTGTTCTCGCTCACCAGCGCCGCCGCCGTCACCTGCGGCATCATGAATCCTGAATTCAATCCCGCCCCCGGCGCCAGAAATGGCGGCAAGCCCTCGTTCAGCGCCGGATTTACCAGCCTCTCCAGCCTTCGCTCGCTGATGCCCGCCAGCGCGCTCAACGCAATCGCCAGAAAATCCAGCGCAAATGCCACCGGCTCGCCATGGAAGTTTCCGCCCGAGAGCACTTCGCCCTCGCCGTCCATCGCCTTCGGATTCTTCACGAACACCAGCGGATTATCCACAGCCGAGTTCATCTCCGTTTCAAACACCGCGCGGCAGTGCGCCAGCGTGTCGCGCACCGCGCCATGCACCTGCGGAATGCAGCGCAACGAATAGGCATCCTGCACCCGTCCGCAGTCGCGATGCGAGTACCGAATCTCGCTCTCTTCCAGCAGCCGCCGCAAATTCGCCGCGCTTTTTATCTGCCCGGCATGCGGCCGCGCCTGCTGAATTCGCTCGTCATATGCCACATTCGTCCCCTGGAGCGCGTCGCACGCCATCGCACCGATCACGTCCGCCGAATCGACCAGCCGCTCCGCCGCCAACTGGCTCAGCGCGCCAATCGCCAGCATCGCCTGCGTGCCATTGATCAGCGAAACCGCCTCTTTCGCCTCCAGCACCACCGGCTTGATCTGCGCCGCTTTCAGCGCCTCCGCGCTCGCCACCTTCGCGCCCTTCTCGTCGATGCACTCGCCTTCTCCCATCAATGCCAGCGCCAGGTGCGCCAACGGGGCCAGGTCTCCGCTCGCTCCCACGCTTCCCTGCGACGGCACCATCGGAGTCACACCGCGATTCAGCATCTCGCAAATCGTGTCGATTACCGCGGCCCGCACGCCCGAGTTGCCCTTCGAAAGCGAATTCGCCCGCAGCAGCATCATCGCCCGCGTTTCCGCCGTCGCCAGCGGTTCGCCCACGCCCACCGCATGCGAGCGAATCAGGTTCACTTGCAGTTCGCGTATCTGCTCGCCCGCAATCCGCACGTCGCTCAATCGGCCCACGCCGGTTGTAATCGCGTAGGAGACCTGATTGTTCGCGACTAGCTTGTCGACCACCGCGCGCGCCCGCCCCACCGCCTCGCGCGCGTCCGGAGCCAGCAGCACTGGCCGCTTCTCCGCCGCGACCTCCCGCACTGCTTCAAGGGTCAAATCGTTTCCGCTAATGTGGAGAGCTTGCAAATGTGTTCCCAATTCCGCCGGCTTCGTTTCTCACTTCCCGTGCAGCACGACCTTGAACGGAAATAACGTTGCCGACATCACTCCATTCGTCACGGCCGGATCGCCATTCATGATTTTGCGCGCGGCCTCTTCCGATTCCGCCCGGAACACGGCCAGGCCCATTGTGTGTTCGTCGGTGGTCAGCGTGCGCCCCACCAGAATGATGACACCCTTCGCGTTCAGATCCTGAAGATACGCGAAGTGCTCCGCCACAACAGCCTGTTCCTCGGCGGTCGGCCCTATGCTTAACATATCCCCGCGCACCAGCCGCAGTATGTATAAAAATTCCTGCACTCGCCCTTCGCTCCCAGTCTTCGTTCCCCGCCGCGGTCCCTATTTTCCGACCGCTCCTCGAAACACTTTCATATACTTTTCCGGCAGCTTGCGCGGCTTCATTCGCGCATCGGCCACAATGTGCGTCGTCTCGCCCTCGGCCAGCAATCGCCCGCCCTCGGCGCTCCGCAACTCGTACCCGAAGTGAATCACCTTCTCCCGCACGTGCTTCAAAAACGTGCGCACTAAAACCTCGTCATCATAATGCACCGGCGCCTTGTATCGGCATCGCGCATCGACCACCGCAATGAAGCAGTCGTCATTGGTCTCCATCTCTTTGTAGCTGAATCCAAGTTGGCGCAGCAGTTCCACCCGCCCCACTTCAAACCAGATGAAATGATTCGAATGGTAGACCACGCCCATCTGATCGGTCTCCGCGTAGCGCACGCGAATGCGTGTCTCGTTCACCGCCCCGCCCGCGTCCCCAATTCCGCGCCCACTCACAATGCCGTGCGAAGGTTCGCCGCTCATCGTCCCGTCCATCTCGGCTTTCGCTTCTCCAGGAATGACGAGATGCCTTCACGAAAATCCGCCGTCGATCGAATGCCCGCATTTCCCTTGATGGCCGCGTCAATTTCCGCGTCCAGTTCCTCGCGTCCATGATCGGCCAGCAATTTCTTGGTATACGCCAGCGACATCGGACTGCACTCCAGCAGTTGCCCCGCCAACTCCCGCGCCCGTTCCATCAGTTTCTCTTGCGGCACGATCTCCTTCACCAACCCAATCCGCAGAGCTTCGTCGGCATCGAAGATCCGTCCCGTCAGCAGCAGATCGCGCGCAATTTTTTCCCCCACCTGCCGCAGCAGAAACGTCGACACGATCGCCGGCACAAATCCGATCCGCACTTCCGTGTACCCGAACTTCGCCTCCGGCCCGGCCAGCGTAAAGTCGCACAGCAGCGCAACCCCCGTCCCGCCCGCAATAGCCGGCCCATTCACCGCCGCAATCGTCGGCTTGGGAAATTCGTAAAGTGTCCGAAACAAACTCGCCATCGTCTGCGAGTCTTCTACGTTTTGCTCCGGCGTGCGCCCGATCAGCGATTGCAGATTCTCCAAATCCATCCCCGAGCAAAACGCCTTCCCTGCCCCCGTCAAAATCAACACGCGTGCGGACGAGTCCTTCACCTCGTCAAGCGCTTGCAGCAAATCCGCAATCAACTCGTAGCTGATTGCGTTCCGCTTCTCCGGCCGGTTCAGCGTGAGCGTAGCCACGCCGCCATCAAACGAAAGTGTGAGAGTGCTGTAGTTCATTCTTGATCCCGCAACATTTTTCTCGGTGTCATCCTGAGCGAAGCGAAGGATCTCTATCTTAAGTGTACTTTGGCGTCGAGAGCACCCGCGACGACGTCCGGCCCACGCATGGGAAACCAATCATTCGGTCGCCGCTGAGATTTTATACCGGCTGCCAATCTCGGCTGACGCCTTCAGCAACGCATCCAGCGGCTTCAACGGCGGCAACTGCGCCCCGCGCCCGCGCAACGCCTCAATCATTTTCTCCGTCGGAATATTTCCCACCAGATCGTCCTGCGCAAACGGGCAGCCCCCAAGCCCGCCCAGCGCCGAGTCAAACCGCCGGCAGCCCGCATCGTAAGCCGCTACAATTTTCGCCGCCGCTTCTTCCACCCGGCTGTGCAGATGAACGCCGATCTCCAAATATCCGAACTTCGCCATCACCGCCCCGACCACATCGCGAATCTGCTCCGGTGACGCCAGTCCCACCGTATCCGCCAGCGATATCGTCTTGATGTTCTGCACCTCGAGCAGATCGACCGCGTCCACCACTTCCTCTACGTTCCACGGGTCGCCGTAAGGATTGCCAAACGCCATCGAGATGTACACGACCGTATCAAGGCCGCCTTCGTCGGCAATCTTCTCGATCTTCTCCAGTTCCTCAATCGCATCTTCCAGCGTCTGCCGCTGGTTGTTCTGCAAAAATGTCGGCGAGATCGAATACGGAAAACCCAGCGTGCGCACCGCATCGGTCTTCACCGCGCGCTGCGCGCCTTTTTCGTTCACCACAATACCGATGATCTCAACATCATCCGGCGGATCGAGCCCCTTCAGCACGTCTTCTGAGTCCGCCATCTGCGGCACCGCGTTCGCCGACACGAATGACACAGCGTCAATTTGCTTGAATCCCGCGCTCACCAGCGCCTGAAGATAATTCACCTTCAACTCAGTAGGGATCTGTCCCTTAAGCCCCTGCCACGCATCCCGCGGGCACTCAATCAGTTTTACTGAATTGCTCATGTACCGAAATTCTCTACCCGCTCTGTCAACTCTATGGCTTGATCCGATTCCAATGACCCGATGTCCCGATCGCCAGATGGCCCGATCGCCCGATCATGTTTGTAAGACTCCAACTTTAAACTCCGCCACCTCCGGGTTCAGCGCGGCCGCCTCCAACGCCTGCGTGATCGCCTGCCGCGTCTCCATCGGATCGATGATCCTGTCGATCCACAACCGCGCCGCTCCGTACCGCGGGTCCGTCTGCTCCTCGTAGGTTTTCTTCGTTGACTCGAACAGCTCTTTCCGTTCTTCTTCGCTCAGCTTCTTCCCGCTGCGCTCCAGTTGCTTGATCTTGATTTCCACCAGCGTCCCGGCCGCCGAGTCTCCGCTCATCACCGCATATCGCGCCGTTGGCCAGGCAAACACAAATCGCGGATCGAACGCCTTGCCGCACATCGCGTAATGTCCCGCGCCAAACGACCCGCCCACAATCACCGCAATTTTCGGCACCACAGAATTCGACACCGCGTTCACCATCTTCGCGCCCGCCTTGATGATCCCGCTCCACTCCGCGTCCCGTCCCACCATGAACCCGTTTACATCGTGGAAAAAAACCAGCGGCACCAGCGCTTGATTGCAATCCATGATGAAGCGCGCCGCCTTCTCCGCCGACTCGGTATAGATCACCCCGCCAAACTCCACCCGCTTGTGCCCCTCGTGATCGGTCTGGTGCGCATGCAGTTTCTGGTTCGCGACGATGCCCACTGCAAAGCCGCCAATGCGCGCATATCCGCACAAGAGCGTCTTGCCATACTCCGGCTTATATTCGTCAAACCGGCTTTCGTCCACAGTGCGCGCCAGAATCTCCCGCATATCGTACGGCCGCGCCGGCGAAGCGTCGTACACGCCATAAATCTCTTCCGCCGAAAGCGCCGGATCGGCGGGCTTTTTGCGGTCCCATAGCGACTGCCGCCGGTATCCCCACTTTTCCACCAGCGACCGTATGCGCGCAATGCACGCTTCATCGTTCGGCTCGTGGAAATCCACCGTCCCGCTGATCGCCGAGTGCATCGCCGCCCCGCCTAAATCCTCCGCCGAAACCTTCTGCCCGATCGCGGCTTGCACCAACGCCGGCCCCGCCAGAAAAAGTCCGCTCCCGTCCGTCATCAGCACGTGGTCGCACATCACCGGCAAATATCCGCCGCCCGCCACGCACATGCCCATAATCGCCGCGATCTGCGGAATGCCCATCGCCGACATCACCGCGTTGTTCCGGAAGACGCGCCCAAAATCGTCCGTGTCGGGAAACACATCTTCCTGCAACGGCAAAAAAACGCCCGCCGAATCCACCAGATAAATCGTCGGAATCCGATTCTCGATCGCCATGTTTTGCGCGCGAATCACCTTCTTCGCCGTCATCGGAAAGAACGCTCCCGCCTTCACCGTCGCGTCATTCACGATCAGCATCACCAGCCGGCTCTGGATTCGCGCCAGTCCCGTGATCACGCCCGCCGCCGGTGCTCCGCCCCATTCTTCATACATGCCGTGCGCGGCATAAAGTCCAAGCTCGAAGAATGTGCCCTGGTCGGCGAGCAGCTTGATGCGCTCCCGCGCCGTCAGGCGGTTTTTCGCATGCTGGTTCTCGATGGCCTTCGCGCCTCCGCCCTCGCGAATCTTCTCCTCTTCATTGCGCACCTGCGCCACCAGATCGGCGAGCGCGCGCATGTTCGATTCAAAGCGGAGCGACGCGGGATCGATCTTGCTGGCGATCACGTTATTGATAGCGATAGCTGTGGATTCGGAGCGTTCTGACATACGCTCTTTTAATATATCAGCGGGCGCCCGGTGCGACTTCGCGGCCATCTTCGCCAACACGCTCGCCAGCATGTTCGCTGCTGGTAGACTCGCCTGCGGAGTTCCTTCGAGTCGTTCGACCCCGTGCTCCGCAGACTTCACTTGCGCCCGGATTGGCAGATCGCGCTGGCGATCACGCTCCTGCTGCGCGTCTTCTATTCCACGTTTGCGGCGTTCGCGGCCATCGCGCAGCATCCGCAGGCGAGTCTCGTCCGCAGCAACGCCTTCGCCCAAACCTTGCCCTCTTCTTCCGGCTTGCATTATGCGCTCCTCGGCATCTGGGGGCGCTTCGACACACTCTGGTATCTGCGCATCGCCGCGCGCGGATATGATCTTCCCGCATCGGTCGTCTTCTACCCTCTATATCCCGCGCTGATTCGGTTCGTGAGTTACTTAGTCGAACCTGTGGCCGCGGCGCTGCTCGTCTCAACCATCGCGTCCTTTTTCTACTTCCTGGGATTGCTGCGCCTCGCGCGCCGCGAGGCCCCAGATGTTCTGCCGTTGCGAGTGCTGGCTTTGGCTGCGGTTTGGCCCGCAAGTTTCTTCCTCTTCGCCGCCTACACGGAAGCGTTGGCCATGGCGCTGATCGTCTGGTCCATCGCGCAGGCCCGCGATGAAAACTGGCTCTCGGCCGCCTTTTGCGCGCTCGCCGCAGGCCTTACGCGATCGGCGGGAACATTGCTAATTGTCCCGCTGCTGGTCATTGCATTCGGCGCTTGGTTGCGAGTTTCGTCGCGTGCTGTCTCGCGGACTCCGCCGCGTCCTGAATCTCCCGCGCGCCGGCCCCCTTCCAACATTGCGCGATGGTCAGTCTTCCTCGCGCCGCTCGGCACGCTCGCGTATTGGCTGTGGCTTCGGGAAACCGGACGACCGCGCATCGCTTCTGCTTATCGCCTTTACTGGGACACCCAAGTCGCGGCGCCTTGGACAACGCTTTGGCAAGCCATTCTTGCCCTGTTCCATCGCTTCCAGCCTTTGCTCGCCATCAGCTTCGCAGCGCTGATCCTCTTCTTCATTGCGGGAGTGCTGGCGCGTCGGCGAATGGAAGACCGCTGTTTTTCCCTGGCCGTCATCCTTCATCTCTTACTAAGAGTGTGCTCACCACCGCTCTTCGGCGCGCCACGATACTTATTGCCTATTTATCCTGCATATCTTACATTCGGGCGATGGGCTAATAAGATGAGCCGCGCCCGCTTCATCTTCCTGTGCATGGGGCTGTTCGCCTGCAATCTGGGCTGGCTTTGGGCGTTCCTGAACTGGTCGCTGGTGTTATAAGCCCGTATTATAAGTCTGGGTCATAAGCTTGGGCGCAATCGTCGCACGGCTTCTGCCAATGCATCGTCGGCAATCACGTCGACTAACCCGATTTCGAGCGCACGTGCCGCCGAGACCTTCTCAGCCGCAACCAGCAACTCCAGCGCTCGGCCCTTTCCGATCAACCGCGGCAGGCGCTGCGTTCCTCCCCAGCCTGTGATCAACCCGAGGGCCGCGCCGCGATGGCCGAACACAGCGCTGTGCGCGGCAATCCGCCGATGGCACGCGAGCGCGAGGTCGAGTCCTCCACCCATGCAATGGCCCTCAATGGCAGCGATGACGGGAGCAGGATAGCTCGCGATGGCCTGCATGAGCGCCTGGCCGAGCGCGGAAAAAGCGTACGCTTCCGGGCCCGTGAGTGCGGTGATTTCATTCAGGTCGGCGCCGACGGAGAAGTTCGTTTGGCCGATGATCACAAGTGGCGATGCAGGCGACTCAGAATCGCCGAGACGTCTAATTGCTTCAGTTAGATAGATTACTTTGCTCCGACGAAGACGATTCATGCCGTCTTGAGATGCGAGAGTAATAACGTCAACGCGATCTTTTCGAGTTATGAAAAACTCTTTGTCGTCGGAAAGAGGCAAGTGAGTGACTTAAGGCGATTGAATTAGAATGACTCAGAATAATCGATTCAGCGCGATTTACCCAATAAGACGGGATTTCCCGGCATCGCTCACCAATCCCGCGACGCCGGCCCACCGCCGCCGTGCGGGACTTATAGGCCCTAAGTGCAGTCGTCCCCGCCCTAGCCCGCCGGCACGCCATGCGGTTTCACATTCTTGCGGATGAACTGTACGATCTCATCCATGGCCGTGCCCGGCTGAAAAATTCCGGCCACGCCCTGCGTCTTCAGGCCCTCAATGTCCTGGTCGGGAATGATGCCGCCCAGCAGCACCAGCACGTCATCCATCTTATGCTGCTTCAGCAGATCCATCACGCGCGGCACGATCGCGTTGTGCGCCCCGGAAAGAATCGACAGGCCAATCACCTGCACGTCTTCCTGGAGCGCCGCATTGACGACCATCTCGGGCGTTTGGCGCAGGCCGGTGTAAATAACCTCCATGCCGGCGTCGCGCAGGGCGCGGGCAATCACCTTCGCGCCGCGGTCATGGCCGTCCAGGCCGGGCTTGGCGACCAGCACGCGTATTTTTTGATCGGAATTGGCTTCGGGCATCGGGTTCCTGGCTTCAGTTTTTAGTTCCCAGTTATTCTACCGCCCGCTGTCAAATAAACAAAAAGGCCACCGGCTTCCCGGTGGCCCAAAAATAATCACAATTACGTGAGCCGTACTAACGACTGCTCGACCACAATCCGTCCGCCTAGAACCGAATCTTCAGCGACCACTCAATCTCGCGTGGCGCGCCGAGCGCATTCACTCCCGAGCCGAGACCGAGATACTGGCTCGCCGGTTGCGGGTTGGTGGTGCCATTCGGTGAGCCGGGCGTGCCGTCCAGAATCGAACTGAACGGCGCCGCGGGGCCATCCGCGTTGGCGAAGTTAAACAGGTTGAAGAACGCGATGCCCGGCCGCAGCTCAAACCGGTCGTGGAACTTGTACGCCCAGCTCAGATTCAAGTCGAACGTCTTCAGCCACGACTGTCCCACCGCGCCCGCCGGAGCCAGCGCCAGCGGCCCGTACGGCGCAGTCGCCGTCGGCGTGCTGCCGCCAATGACGCCGCCGAGCGCCTGCAACTGGCTCAACGTCATCAGGCCCGCCGTGATCAGCGCCTGCCCAGCCGGAGTCGCCTGTCCCACGTAGTTGTTGTTATAGTTGCTGATCTTCGCATTCAAGTCGCCGATCTTCACGCTGCGGCCAAATGCTCCAACGTTGGTGCCCGGCAACAGGTCGCCCAGCCCGCCATTCGAGGCGATGCTGCCATCTCCCGTTCCATCGCCCGTGATATCGGTCTGGAAGATGCCGCCGCCCGTACCGCTCGTCGGCAACACCAGGTTCAACGGCAGCGGGCTATCGAAGTGCGACGTCAACCCGATCTGGAAGTTGTAGGGCAACTCGGCATAGCCGCCAAATGAAATCTGGTTGGTTCGGTCTAGCGCATTCGGCCCCATGTAATGAGTGGGATCGCTGTTGTCCTGCGCAAAGTTGATGAAGTCACTATCCCGCGCGGTTGAAACATAACGCGAGAACGAGTACGACGCCTGGAAGTTCAAGAGTCGAACTCCGGGCATTGGATTGTGTACGTCCTGCTTGAAGCTCATTTGCAGGCCGTTGTAAACCGACCGGCCAATCGGAAACAGCATCTGATTCGCCCCGACGTTTGGATTGATGCCGGGGAAAGCGGCGGCGGGCGCGCCCGCCTCGGAGCAAGGCAAACCACTGCACAGCGAATAGCCCGAGTCCAGACCATTGCCGGCATACGCCGCGATGTTCGCCCCCGCGCCAATCGCACACTGGGTCGAAGCCTGATCGAAGCCGTTCCCGCAACCAAACTGGGCGTTGGTCGCGGAGATGGCGTTTTGCGCCGCGGCCACATTCAACAGGCTAGTGCCCCGGAAACTCGCCGCCCCAATGTGGTTGGTATCGACCGTAAGCAGATTGTGTGTGGCCACGTTGCGCAGATAATCCACCGTCAGCACCATTCCCCGCCGAATTTCGTGCTGCACGCCGATATTCATCTGCACCGAGCGCGGCGTGATGTAGTCGGGAGCGAAAAGGTTTGTGCTGGTGATGTCGATGCCGTCGGCCAGAATGTTGCCAACGTAAGTGCCGTTCACCGCCGGACCGGCAGCCACCGTCGCCGCCTGATACGCCTGCTCGGCCGCGACAATCTGCGAAGCGACCGTGCCAACGGGCTGGCCGCAGAATGAATAGGAGCCCGATCCCGCGTTACACGCCGGCTGCAAGCCGAGGAAAAGCCCCTGCGCCAATCGGCCGGGGCGGTCAAACAGGTTATTGTTCCAGATCGAGTTCTCGTAGAACAACCCAATGCCGCCGCGAATCACGGTCTTGCCCCTGCTCCACGGATCCCACGCGAAACCCAGCTGCGGAGCGAAGTTATAGCTCGGCTGGTGCACGCGGTTTTCCAGGCCGGAATAGAACTGATTGTCGAACTGCGCCAGCGCCGCGATGGGGCCTATATCGCTATCCGTGCGGCCCGTATCGCGCACGTAGCGCAGGCCCAAGCTCAAGGTGAAATTCGGCCGGATCTTCCACGAGTCGCCGATGTACCACGAGAAGCGGTTATCCGGGCCCAGTCCGCCACCGGGCAAGCCAAACGCCGCCTTCTCCGACGAGAAGCCTTGCCCATTGCCCAGAGTGACGTTGTCGGCAGGGTAGTTCAACGGGTTTGCAGGGCCGCCGGCCGCCGGGCAATTGCCCGCCGTCACGCAAGGCAGTACTTGACCGGCGCTGAGTACCGGCGAGCCGACGGCCGGCGCGAGGCCGAGGAATTCGGCGAAGCCGCCGCCGTGCACGTGGTTGAATCCGATGCCGAACCGAATAATGTGATCCTTAAACGGCTTGCTGCCGTCGTACTTGATCTGGTGATCGGACTGCATCGTGGCCTGCGGCGCCAGGAAATTCGGGCCGGAGCAGAACACGTCAAGGCCCGCGGTCAGGCAGTTGGGATCGCCTCCGATGGCAAGTTCGATGCCGGGAGCCGGATCGAAGATGCTGGAGCCGGTGACCGCGTCCGCGATTCCGTTCTGGAATTTGGTGTAGCCGAACCGGATGCTGCTGGTCAGCGAGCCGGTATTGAAGTCAAAACCCACAATATGGCTGCGCGCGTGGTTCACGTTTGCGAAGGGCTGGAAAGAATTCGGAATGAATGGCAGCACGCTCTTGTTCTGGTCGAACGTAAAGCGGTAGAACATCTTGAAATGTCTTGTCTGCCAATCGAGCTTGGCGATGGTTTCAGTCTCGCGGAAGGGTGAGGTGAAACTGCCGGCGAGCGCGGCAAAATCGCCGCCCGGAATCACTGGATCGAGCAGGTCCTGCTTGGTCCGCTCGGCATCGAGGAAGAAGAAAACCTTGTCCTTGACGACCGGGCCGCCGATGCTGCCGCCAAACTGATTGCGCTGGAAATAATTCGTCGAGCCGCCGGGGAGCGCCGCGTTCTCATTCTGGTCGCGGAAGAAATAAAACGCGTCGCCGTGCAGGCTGTTGCTGCCCGACTTCGTGGTCACGCTGACGGAACCCGAGGAAGTCAACTCGGTCGACAGATCGAGCGAAGACTGCTGCAGCGACGATTCCTGAATGGCGCCGATGGGAAGGTTTTGCGTGGTGGTGCCCACGGTTTCGTCGGAGATGTCCACGCCGTCCACTTCGATACGTGCCGTACGGCCGAAGCGCCCGCCAAACGAGACCGACGAAAAGCCATTCTTGGTGGGGTCGAAAGTGCCGCCATCCTGAATTTGGACTCCGGGCTCGAGCTGCGCCAGGTCGAGGAAGTTGCGCCCGTTGATTGGCAGGTTCTCAATCTGCTCGCTGGTCAGCACGCCCTGTACGGTGGCCTGCTCGGTGTCAATCGTGACATCGCTGCCCTGTACTTCCACAATCTGACTGCTCTGGCCGATGGTGAGCTTCACGTTGCCTGACGACGTCGTGTTCACCTGCACCGTGACGGGGAGCTCGATCGTCTTGAAGCCCGGAGCTTCCACCCGGACAACGTACTGGCCAGGAGTGAGCGCGCCCGAGGCATACAGGCCGGAAGAGTTTGTGGCCTCAGGGATCACTTTGCTGGTCGCCTTGTCGATGATCGTGACTTTCGCGCCGGCAACCACGGCGCCGCTCTGGTCGGTCACGGTGCCCTGAATGCTCCCGGTGGAGATGGTGGTTTGGGCAAGCATAGCGGAGGAGGCGAGGATGAGACTGATCGTGACGAGTCCCAGTGCGATCTGACGAAAACGCAAATTCGACGGCATATACATCTCCCTCTCGGACTTTCGAAGTGTCAGAATGAAGCCTGAATTACGAAAGCAGCCGCGCCTTGCAACCGGCCGGTCGCGATGTCAAAAAAAGAAACGCTTTGTAAAGCCGCTAAGAATTGATCAGATAAGAAACCACATCGAATAAGAAAGTGCAAGAAAAATGATACTTGTGGAGCTTGGTCAGCAATCGTAACTCCACATTCGCGGCGGGGATAGACTGTGTCGGATGATAGAGTTGCATCCCGAAGTGAAGAGAGAAAACCGGCGCTCTTCCAAATTTGGTAGCGCGCGGGTGTGAAATTCGGAAGATGTGAGCGGCGGGCACATCCGGGGTTCGGTTCGCAGTGGGCTTAGCCCGCATCGGCCATGCTGCATCGCTTAGGGTTTTAGGAAGATCCGTTCAGAACAGATAGATCAGATTCACCGCCGTCGTGAACTGCCGCGTGGTGAAGCCGCTTCCCTTGCGGAAGGTCGCCTGATCGGAGAAATCCTGGCGGAACTCGCCCCGGGTTACGAACTTGCCGTCGAAATGCCGGAACTCCGACGCCAGGCGGGAAACTTTTACGTGCAAATCGTATTCCGGTGTGAGCGTAAATCCACGCAGCGTTTGCGACGTGCCCGTACGGCTCCCTCCCCCATCCGCAAAAACTTCGCCGCGAAAGGCTAGCGAGAACTGCTTGGTCAGCGCGAACTTCGAATACCCAGCCAGCCCTCTCCAAATGGCATCGCTGCCGTCGGCCGCCGCATGATCCTCGTCCGCATACAGACTGTCAAACGCGAGGCTCAGCCGCGGCACTACCTTCCACGTGCCGACAATCTCATACAGGCTGCGCTGGTCGTGCGCGTTGTGCGGCCGCTCCGGCCCGTGCAGAAAGTTAAACGTCAGCGTCGTGGTCTTTGAAGTGACGGCGGCGACCTGGCCCCCAAAGGTTGCGCCTCCGTTCAGGCGAGTCACGGCGTCGCAACCGTTGGTGATCAGCAACGCCGACGAGATCCGGCTGTTGAACGTATAACTCATCTTCAGTCCCGTATGGGTGAACGGCACTCCGTAGCCGAAAATAAACCCGCGGCTGAAATTATCGTTGTAGCCGTCATACCCGCCGATCACTTCGTACCCGAGGTGCGTGACGAACCTGCCCACGTCCAAGCGCAGCCCCTTGCCCACGGGCGCGATATAGCTGAGGTAGAACTCGGGAATATCGAAGTGATGGGCGATGCCGGTGGTGGTATTGCGAAACATGCCATACGCGGCCGTAATTTCGGGTACGCCCGAGCCGGCAATCATGTTGTAACGAAAACCAAACTGCCCGGACTCGCTGACGGGATGCTGAAACACCAGTTGCGCCACATCGAGTTGCGGCTCGTTGTCGTTGAAATCGAATACTCGGAACTGATTCAGCCGCGTGCTCGGATCGTTCGTGTTGTACGTGTAGGAGAGCGAGGCAAATCCGTCGGCCGTAATTCCCTTCCACCAGGGCTTGCTCTCGGCGCCGCCGGCGGATGATGCGTCAGAAGTCACCGCGGATGATACAGCGGGCGGGTCCGCCGCGGCGCTGACTGGCTCAGGAATGCTCTGCGCAAAAAGAATTTGCGCAAAAAGAAGAAGGGATAATGCAAGCATCACCCCTCCTAATATGATTCGGCCACGAAGACAGCGCCATGCAGCTCTCTGGGCCTCCATCGTGCTTTTAATACCCTTTTTATTGACGAGTCGAGTTCACCAGATCGTGGATCACGTCTCGTTCCGTGAGTTGCTCGTAGGCGTGCTCACCGTGCAGCGACTCGTCCAGGCCAATCTCCTCATGGGACTCGCTGACCTTCACGGGAGTAAACGCATCAATAATCCGCAGCATGGCGTAGGTAAACACGAACGCCCACACCGACGAGAATGTCACCGCCGTCACCTGTTTAAGCAGGAAGACCGGGTCGCCATAGATCAGGCCATTGGCGCCCTCGGGATTGAACTGCTTGTTAGCGAAGATGCCCAGCATCACGATGCCCAGGAAACCGCCCACGCCGTGCACTCCCCAAACGTCGAGCGCGTCGTCCCAATGCAGCCTGTTCTTCATTTCGACCGCGTAGTAGCACACCACACCGGCGACGATGCCGATGATGACGGCGGTCGTCGGCGAAACAAAGCCGGCGGCGGGCGTTATGGTGGCCAGTCCCGCAACCGCGCCCGTCAACAGGCCGAGGAACTTCGGCTTCTTCTCGTTCAACCAGGCGACCATTAGCCATGCGATGGCCGCAAACGAGGCGGCCACGTCGGTATTCAGAAACGCGGTCGCGGTGACGGAGTCGACGCGCATTTCACTGCCCGCATTGAATCCGTACCAACCAAACCACAACAGCCCCGTACCCAGCGCCACCAGCGGAATGCTGTGCGGCCCGCGATCGGCCACCCGCCGCTTGCCCACATAAATTACCGAGGCCAGCGCCGCGATGCCCGCGATGTTATGCACCACGATGCCACCCGCGAAATCCTTCACGCCCCATTGCTGGAGAAACCCGCCTCCCCACACCATGTGCACGAACGGAAAATAAACAAAGGTCAGCCATCCGGTCAGGAACAGCATGTACGCCTTGAAGGTGACGCGATTGGTGAACGCTCCGGAAATCAGCGCGGGGGTGATGATGGCGAACATCATCTGGTAGGCGATGAAGACGAATGCGGGGATCGTGTCATTCGGCGAAGGCGTGCTGAGATTGATGCCTCGCAGCAAGGCATAGTGGAAGTTGCCGATCACGCCATGCCAATCGCCGCTGAAGCACAACGAGTAGCCATACAGATACCAGATGACCGTCGTCCAGCCCATCGAGACGAAACTTTGAATCATGATGGCCAGGACGTTTTTGCGGCCCACCAGGCCGCCATAGAAGAAAGCCAGGCCCGGCGTCATTAACATGACCAGGCTGCTGCATAGAATCATGAAACCGGTGTTCCCGGTGTCCAGATGGAGCATACGATCCTCCGACCGAAATGTAGAGAGATTTGCCCGCGGTTAGCGAGCGGGGGTCCAACGATTGCTCGCGCGGGTGGAGGGCCCGCAGGGCCAGGCGCGCGAAAAACGCACTTACACTCAGAGGCTGGACCAGAGCATAGCAGGAACTCAGTGCCCCATGTCACACTGCTTGGTGACGCAGGGGGGGGCGAGGAGAGCGAACGGCAGTCTGACGAGCCCAGCAAGAGCGCCAAGGTCATCATGCCGGCGCCAAAAGAGATCGTAACCATGCGCCTCGATGCCGACCTGCTACGCTGGTTCCGCCGGCAGCGCGGTTATCAAACTAGGATCAACGCCATCCTGCGCGCCTACATGAAGACGATCGAATCGGCGTAAAGACGCTACGGCTTTACACCCAGCTGCCAGAACAAAAACGAATACATGTCGGTGCTGTCTTCCACCTGCTTGGCCACCGGCTTGCCCTGCCCGTGGCCCGCTTTCGTGTCAATGCGCAGCAAAATCGGCCGGTCCTTGCTCTCGCCATTTTTCGCCTCGGCCTGCATCAGCGCCGTCATCTTTTTCGCGTGCATCGGATCCACCCGCGTATCCGTGTCCGCCGTCATAAATAAAATCGCCGGATACTCCTGCCCCGCCTTCACGTGGTGATACGGCGAATACGCGTACAGCGTGTCAAATTGCTTCGCGTCGTCCGCCGACCCGTACTCCGGAATCCACAGCTTCGCGATCTGAAAATTCTGGTAGCGCAGCATGTCCAGCAGCGGCACCTGGCACACCACAGCGCGAAACAGATCGGGCCGCTGCGTAATCATCGCCCCCATCAGCAGCCCCCCATTCGATCCCCCCGAAATCGCCAGGTGATCTTTGTCCGTGTACTTTTCCGCAATCAAATATTCCGCCGCCGCGATAAAGTCGTCGAACACGTTCTGCTTTTTTTCCAGCATGCCCGCGCGATGCCAGTCTTCGCCGAATTCCGATCCGCCGCGCAAATTCGCCACCGCGTAAACGCCCCCGTGCTCCATCCACAAATAAGAACTGCGGTTGAACGTTGGACTCATCGAGATGTTGAATCCGCCATAACCCGTCAGCAGCGCGGGATTCCGGCCGTTCTTCACCAGCCCCTTCTTGCTCACAATGAACATCGGAATCTTCGTCCCGTCTTTCGACGCATACCACTCCTGCCGCACATCGTAGGCGGCAGGATCGATCGACGGCGCGTCCACCTTCGCCCATGACGTTATCCCGCCCGACCCGAGGTCGTAGCGATATACCGACGGCGGCACCGTGAAGGACTGGAAAGCGAAGAAAAGCTCGTTGCGGTCGTAGCGTACGCTGACGCTGAACACATTTCCGATCGCGGGCTGCGGAATCTCCGCCAGTTTCTTCCCCTCGAGCGAGAAGATCTTCAGCTCCGACGACACGTTGTGCTCATACTGGGTGAAGAGTTTTCCGCCCGTCACGCTCGCGTTCTGCAACACCGCATCGCTCGCCGGAATCAGTTCTTTCCAGTGTTCCCGCTTCGGGTTCGCGGCCTCGGCCACAAACACCCGGTAATGCGGCGCGTCCTCGTTCGTGATGATGTACAGCTTGCCCTCGTAAAACTCCGCCCCATAAAGAAAACTCTTGCCCGTGGTAATTTCCACCGGAGGATTTTTCGACTGCAAATCCTGTACATACATTTCCGTCTTCGTCCAACCCTCCTGCACGTCGATCAGCAGCCAGCGATCGTCCTCGGAAAGATTGACCGTCGGAATATTCTGCGGATGTTTCTCGTCCTCGAAGATCAGCGGATCGTGCGCCGGGTCGTCGCCCAGCCGATGGTAGAAGGCCTTGACGTGGTACACCTCTTCGCCCGCCGGCACGTCGCCTTTTTTCGGATGGCGCGTGTAATAGAAACCGGAACTGTCCTTTTTCCACGCGATGCTGGCAAAGCGAGTGCGCTCGATCTTATCCGCCAACTCGCGCCTCGTCGCCGTTTCCATCACGTGCAGTGTGCTCTCCTCCGAACCGCTCGGCGACAATCCGTAAGCTATGTACTTTCCGTCTTCCGACGGATACCACCAATCCAGCGCCACCGTCGCATCGGCCGACAATTTGTTCGGGTCGAGCAGCACCCGGTCTTCGCCATTCACGCCCTCCCGCACATAAAGGGTGGGCTGATTCTGGCCCGCGTCACGCTGCGTATGCAAGTAGTAAGGTCCGGCCATCTCCGGGGGTAACACCGTGCCAATCGCCAGCAGTTGCGACAGCCGCGCATTAATCTTGTCGCGACCGGGAAGCGGGTCGAGCATCGAGCGCGTATATGCCAGTTCCTCATCCACGAAAAGTTTAGTGTCGGCATCGTTCGCGTTCTCCAGATACCGGTATGCATCGACGATCTTGTGCCCCTGCACCGTATCTTCCACCGGCGCCACTTTCGCTTTCGGCGGACCCGAGGCGCTCGGCGAATCCCCGGCCATCACCATCGCCGCCATCCCGACGAACAAAAGAAAAAAGACAATCAGCAAACGGAACCCTCCCTGCATACACACCTCACCTTATGCTGTGAACGAAGTACCAATCGACAGGTTAGCAGAATGACCGACCGGTTAGCTTTGTCATCCTAAGGAGCCTGAAAGCCGGGTGCCCCACTCATCGCGCCTTTTGCGATGAGTGGGTGCTCGGCTCGCCCCTCACTGCTGCTTCTTATCCCAATCTTCGCGCGACATCGCCTTGACCGGCGCCAGGTTCTTTCCCGCCAGCCCCGAATTCACCGCCGGAAGGTCCGTCCCCGCAATCGCCTTGAACTTCGCGGCCGCATCTTCGAGCTGCTTCTGCATCACGCTCGTACTCTCGATCTGCGATTGCGTCGGCTTCCCCGAATAGCCGTTCACCGCGCCATACAAATCGCCCAGGTGCTCGCGCAGTTTTTCCTCGCCCGTAATCATTCCGCCTTCCTTCACCGCCACCAGCGTCCCGCGAAAATCCTCCAGCTTCTGCATCAGCGCGTTGAGCTGTTCCTTCACCTGGCTGTCCGTCGCCGACGCCGCCCGCTGCTTTGCCTGCTCGCGCAAGTCGTTCGTCGCATCCACCGTGTAAGTCAGGTCCGACAGCATGTTATAGAGCTGAGTTACAACTTTGTGCTGCAACGCCCGGTCCGCCGCCGTGCTCTTCGTCCGCGGATCGGGCACCAGCTTCACTTCCGAGTCGTAAGTCTCTTTTCCCTTAGTTAGTTTGACTTTATAAGTCCCTTCCTGTACCTGCGGCCCGAAGAGTACAAACTCATTCTCCACCAGCCCTGCCGCCGGTGGAACCTTGGGCGGCTTGCCGCGCTCCGGCCATTCCACCCGGTTCAACCCGCGCCGCTTGTCCCCCTGAATCGACGTCAGCAGTTTCCCCTGCGCGTCATAAACGTCCAGCTTTAGGTCGCCAAAAATGTGCCGCTTCTTCTGGTAGTACACAATCGACGCCGTCTCCGGCACCGTGTGTCCTACGAATTCCGCATCGCCCTCGAATCTCTGCTGCCCCGCCGGCAACTCCAGCACCGACGCCCGCGACGGCAGCATTACCAGGTCCTTCCCCAGCAACTCCGGCGTCAGCGCCCGGATCGGCGTCAGGTCATCCAGAATCCAGATCCCCCGCCCGTGCGTCGCCAAAATCAAATCCGACTCGCGCGGATGAATCGCAATATCCCGCACCGCAACGTTCGGCAGATTCCCCTTGAACTGCGCCCAGTGCGCTCCACCATCCAGCGAAATAAACAGCCCAAACTCGGTGCCTACATACAGCAGGTTCGGATTCACCAGGTCCTCGCGCACCACGTGCGCATACCCGTTCAACTCCGCCGTTGAAATCGACGTCCACGTCTGCCCGTAATCTTTGGTCCGGTAGACGTGCGCCTTCATGTCGCCCAGCGCGTGTCCATCGAACGTCGCGTACGCCACCGCCGCATCGTAGTGGCTCGCCTCAATCGTCGACACCCATGTATTCGCCGGCAGCCCAGGAATATTCTTCACCACGTTCGTCCAGTGTTTACCGCCATCGCGCGTGATCTGCACATTGCCGTCGTCCGTCCCCGCCCAAATCACTTCGCCATTTTTCGGCGACTCCGCAATCGTATAAATCGTCTCGTACTTCTCCGCATCGGAATTATCGATCGTCAGCCCGCCCGACAGTTCCTGGTGCCGCCGCTCCGGATCGTTGGTCGTCAGGTCCGGAGAAATCCGGTCCCACGACTCGCCATGATCGCGCGAGCGAAATAAAAATTGTCCGCCCAAATAAATCGTCCCCGGCTTCGTCGGACTCAGGGCAATCGGCGCATTCCAGTTAAAGCGAAAATCCGGCTCGCCCGCCCGCGGCAGCGGCTTGATGTCGCGCAACTCTCCCGTCGTCTTTCGGAAGCGCGAAATCCTTCCGCCCTGATATTCCGCGTAGGCATAGTCCGAGTCCGCCGGATCCGAGAACGCCCAGAATCCATCGCCAAAATCGATGTTCCGCCAGTCCCGGTTCGCAATCCCATCCGGCGCTCGCGACGGCCCCATCCACGTCCCGTTGTCCTGCAATCCGCCGTACACGTTGTACGGTTCGGCCATGTCGTAGCTCACGTGGTAGAACTGCGAGATCGGCAGGTCCGCCAGAAAGCGCCAGTGGTTCGCGCCGTCCAGTGACTTGTACACGCCGCCGTCGGTCCCCACCAGCAACTGGCTCGGGTTCTCCGGATCGATCCAGAGCGCATGCACATCGCTGTGCAGGCTCCCGCCAAAACCGTCGCTCGTCGAAAACGCTCCGCTGAAACTCTTGCCCGCGTCTTCGCTCACGGTCAGCGTGAATCCCGGCTTGTACACGCGGTCCGCATTCTTCGGATCGACAAAAAGCCGCGCAAAATAAAACGGCCGCGAGCTGACGTTGAACGAATTGTTAATCTCCGCCCAGTTCTCGCCTCCATCCTCCGATCGAAATAGCGCCGTATGATTGCGCGCCTCCACCACTGCGTACACGCGCAGGTGATTGCTCGCCGCGATCGCAATCCCGATGCGCCCCAAATCGCCCTCTGGCAGCCCTTTCCGCACTTCATGCCACGTCGCGCCCGCATCCGTCGACTTAAACAGCCCGCCCCCCGGCCCGCCCGACCGGAAGTTCCACGGCTCGCGCCGCACGTCCCACATCGCCGCAAAAATTACATTCGCATCCTGCGGGTCCATCGCCATCTCGGCGCAGCCCGTGCTCTCATTGCGAAATAAAATCTTGTTCCACGTCTTGCCGCCGTCCGTCGTCTTATACACGCCGCGCTCCGTGTTCGAGTTCCACAGGTGCCCCAGCGCGCACGCATACACCGTGTTGCTGTCCTTCGGATGAACCAGAATCCGGCTCACGTGCTCCGAGTCCCCGAGCCCCATCGCCTCCCAGTTGTCGCCGCCATCGCGCGACCGGTACACGCCCGTTCCCACCGACACGCTGTTCCGCGCCCACGACTCTCCCGTCCCCACCCAAATCGTCTTCGGGTTCGACGGATCGACGGCGACTGAGCCGATCGACTGCGATGGCTGCTTGTCGAATACCGGCTTGAACGTAATGCCGCCGTCGCGCGATCTCCACACGCCTCCGCTCGCGGACCCAATAAAAATCGTCAGCTTCTCGCCCTCGTGCGCGGCGGCGATGTCCGCAACCCGCCCGCCCATCACCGCCGGCCCAATCCCGCGGATCGGCAATCCGCTCAGCGTATCGGAATCGAGCGTCACATCCTGCGCTGCCGCAGGCATTCCCACCACCGCCGCAAATATCGCGGCCAGCACGACGGCAAACGCAATCATCCCCAGCGAACGCATACGCATCTTCATTGATTCACCTCAAGCGGAATCGCACGACTACCTGCTCTCGATCTATCATCCCTGATGTTCGCAATGTTGGTTTTTCGCAATCGGTAAGCGAACCGACTACTGGTTCGGCGGTTTCGGAGCCTCCGGTTTTGCCGCATCTGTCTTCGGCGCGGCGGCCGCAGCCGGTGCAGGCGGCGCCGGTGGCGGCATCTTAAAGCTCGCATCCTCCGCCGGCACGTTCAATTCAATCTTTGAGATCGTCAGCTTCTGTTTCTGGTCGCTGCCCTTCGCCCCGCTCTCCACCGCAAACGGAAACATGATCCCGCTGACCTCTTTATAATCCCCAATCGCCGACTCGACGTCCTGCTCTGTCCCGCGCACCATCCGCTTGGTCTCTTCCTTAATCTCCAAATACGAATCCGAGTCGATGTACATCGTCTGCACGTCGCCATTCTTCAGCGTCACCTTCAGCTTGTACGCGTCCGTGCCCTCGATCTTCTCTTTCCCCAGCAACTCCACCGTGTTCCCTTTGCTCTTGTAATCCACCAGCGGCCCGTCGATGTCCGCCGTTTCCTGCATCTCTTTCGCCTCGTCCGCCGACATCGTCTCGGCATCCTTCTTTCCCATGAACGGCATGATCTGCCACGCCGTCGTGCCGTCATACGCCTGCACTGCGGTCAATCCCTGCACCGTGAATTCCAGCCGCGCCATGTTCGGCCGTTTCTGAATCAGGCTCCCCGGCGCTTCCATCCCCGGTCCCATCGCCAGCGTCGCCGTCGTCTTGATCGACTGCACCGCTTTAATCTTGTCCAGGCCGCCGCGCGCCTGCACGTTCTTCGCAATAATGTCGTCCGCGCTCTGCGCCCACACGCCAGGCGCAACCATTGCCAGAGCAAGAAGCCCCAAACACACTTTCATCCCCATACGTACTTTGTTCATCATTGAGTGATCTCCCAAACCTGTCGGATTATTCGTTGAGCCTGCCAGACCTTGAATTTGACCAGTCGCATCTATCCCGCCGGATTTCTGTTTTCCCCAAGCGAGCCATTGTAAATCTATTTCCTCGCACGCATCTGTCGTCGCACGATTCCTGCACAACATTTTGATCCCAACAAATGCACCGTTAGACAAATTGTCATCCCAGTCGCCCTGACGTTTTGCCGTCTCACTAGTTGTCATCCTGAGCGGAGCACACTCATCGCGCAGCGATGATTGCGCGCAGTCGAAGGACCCCTACCCCGCGCACACCGCCGTCGCAAGGCGTTCCCCCGCGCCCTGAACATAGTGGTCAAGCAGCACAGCGCGAACGACGAACGACCAACGACGAACGACCAACGACCACCCGCCCTATCCTCTACGCGCCCTTCCCCAGCAAAGTTCCCGCAATCCCGCAATACAACTCCACCGCCTCCTCCAGTTGCCGCTTCTCCACAAACTCGCCCTCGGTATGCGCCGCGTGAATCGATCCCGGCCCCGCCAGCAGCGGCTTGCCCCAATTCGTCAGCGAAGGTACATCCGTCGTAAACGCCGCCACCATCGTCGGCATTCCCTCCAGCGTGTGCATCCGCATAAATGGCGTCTCCCGCGTAAACTCCACCTCCGCCAGATCGCCCACCGCCTCCACGATCCGCGCCTTCAACTCCGACGCCGGCCCCACCAGCCGGTAAAAAAGTTCCGCCCGCGCCCGGTCCGGGATCACATTTCGCGCCCGTCCGCCCTCAATAATCCCCACATTCTTCGTGCACGCCCCCACGTCCGCCACCTCCGGCAACTTCATCGCGTGCAACCGGTGCAGCGCCTCCACCAGTTTGTCAATCGCCGATTCGCCCAGCTCCGGATACGCCGAATGCGCCATCTTCCCTCGCGCCGCCAGCTCCACATGCAGCGCCCCTTTGCTCGCCACCGCCAGCCGGTTCTCCGTCGGCTCGCCATTCACCATGTAGCGCGCCCCAATCGGATGCTGATTCGCCGTCAGCGCCCCAATCGAATTCGTCTCCTCGCCCACCAGAAACAGCAGCCCCACGAAAACGCCCGCCCCGCGCAGCTTTTCAGCCGCCACAATCTGCGCCGCAATAATTCCCTTCGCGTCGCACGCCCCCCGCCCGTAAATCCGCGCTTCATCCTCCGACGATGGAATAAACGGCGGCACCGTATCCATGTGCGTAGAAAAAACAACCTCCGGCCGCGCATGTCCCGGCCACGTCGCCATCACATTCGCCCGCTCGCCTTCCACCGCCATCTTCCGAGCCGCAAATCCCCGCCGCAGAAGTTCCGAGCAAACAAACTCCCCCACCGCCCCCTCATTCGGAGTTATGGATTCAATGTCGATCAACCGCCGCGCCAGCGCGAACAGATCGCTCATGCTCATGCACAAGAGCGTATCAGCCGCCAGCAATCAATCGCCACTCGTGTCGTCAGCCGTCGGGTGTGTCGTCGAATCGTCGGGTCTCTCGCCGGTCGTTCGCCGTTAGTCGCCGGTCATTGGTCGTTAGCCGTCAATTGTCTTACAACCCCAAGAAAGCTTGTCATCCTGAGGAGCCCGCATCACCGCCCCGAGCACACGCGCCCAGATGTCGGCGACGAAGGATCCCTGCATTCCCCACTGCCCTGGAGATCGAAAGTATTGCGCGCCGCCAGCCGCGAACGAGTCCCGAAAGGAGGCTGATAGAATTTCAAGAGCGCAAAGCAAGATCGAATAGCGAACGACGAAAGACTAACGACCAAGTGACCGACTCCACCATCCGCTCCCTCTTCCTCCCCGGCCCCGCCGGACGCCTCGAAGCCCTCCTCAACGCCGGCTCGCCCGCCGCCACGCATGCCGCCCTCGTCTGCCATCCCCATCCGCTCTTCGGAGGCACCCTTCACAACAAAGTCGTCTTCCACGCCATGAAGGCGCTCAACGGCTTCGGATTCCCCGTCCTCCGCTTCAACTTTCGCGGCGCCGGCCTCAGCCAAGGCGAGCACGCCCACGGCGTCGGCGAACTCGACGACGCCCGCACCGCACTCGATTGGCTTGAGCGCGAATTCCCGCTTCCCGTCGTCTTTGCCGGTTTTTCTTTCGGAGCCGCAGTCGGCCTCCGCGCCGCCCACAACGACGATCGCGTCGATACGCTCATCGCCCTCGGCCTGCCCGCCATCCCCGTGCCCAGCACCGCCGGCGAGGCCCGCACCTACAATTTCGAATTCCTCCGCACCAGCGTGAAGCCCAAGCTCTTCGTCAGCGGATCAAGAGACCAGTTCGCCCCGCCCGGATCGCTCGAAGCGTTAGTCGCCACTTTCGCCGACCCAAAAAAACTGGTCCGCATCGAAGCCGGCGACCATTTCTTCGAAGGCCGCCTGAAAGAAATGCGCACCGCCATCGAAGCCTGGGTGAAGAATTTGTAATCGGCAATTTGTAATTTGTAATTGTGCGGCAGGCAGAGTGAGTTTTTAAATTACAAATCACAAATTACAAATTACAAATCCCCTCCATATAATCCCTCCATGCCGGACCCCGCCCCCGACCCCGCCCTCCAATTCCGCCGCATGCGCCCTGCCGCCCGCGTCATCTTCACGTCCGCGCTCCAAAACGCCTCCATTGAGAGCGCCTTCTCCCGCCACATCCATTGCCACCGCGGCGTTCTCCGCATTTGCGACGACCTCTACCATCTCAACTCCTACAGCCGCACCTTCGTCGTCTCCATCGGCAAAGCCGCCCACACCATGGCCGCCGCCCTCGAAGCCCGCACGGGCCCGCACCTCGAAGGCATCGTTGCCTCCTCCGTCGCGCCCGCTGCCCAGCTTCACGGCTTCCGTTATTTTCACGCCGGCCATCCCACTCCCAACGCCGAATCCATTCACGCCGCCCACGCCATTCTCAAATCGCTGCGCTCGCTCGACGCCTCCTCGCTCGTCATCTTTCTGCTCTCCGGCGGAGGCTCCTCCCTCGTCGAAAAGCCACTCGACGACGAAATTTCTCTCCCCGACCTCATCTCCACCTATCAAAAGCTCGTCCACTCCGGCGCGCCCATCGCCGAAATCAACGCCATCCGCAAGCATCTCTCCGCCGTCAAAGGAGGCCGCCTCGCCCAGGCCGCCTATCCCGCGCAGCAGGTTTCCATCCTCGTCTCCGACGTGCCCGACGCCACGCCCGACGCGCTCGCCTCCGGTCCCACCATGCCCGACTCCACCACCATCCACGACTGCGAGAGCATAGTCGCGAAGTATGGGCTCCTCGAACAGTTCCCGCCTTCCGTCGCCGATCTCTTCCGCGAGCGCGCCCTCGAAGAAACCCCCAAGTCCGACGATCCCGCCTTCGTCCGCGCCCGCTGGTGGACCGTCCTCTCCAATCAGATTGCCCTCGACGAGGCCGCCAAAGCCGCTGCCGCTGCCGGCTTCGAAGTCGTAATCGACAACTCCTGCGACGACTGGGACTACGAAAAAGCCGCCGCCTACTTAGTCAATCGCCTCCGCGATCTCCGCGCCCGCCAGCGAAACGAAAATCCGTCCGCCGCTCTTCCCGACGAACCGAAGCCCATCTGCCTCCTCTCCGGCGGCGAAGTCACCGTCACCGTCCGCCACGGCGGCACCGGCGGACGCAACCAGCAATTCGCCCTAGCCTGCGCCGAGAAAATTGCCGGCGACAACCTCACCATCCTCAGCGCCGGCACCGACGGCATCGACGGCAACAGCCCCGCCGCCGGAGCCCTCGTCGATGGAACCACAGTCGTCCGCGCGGGCGGACTCGACGCCGTCCGCGAAGCCCTGTCCCGCTTCGACGCCCATCCTTTGTTCAAGCGCCTCGGCGATGACATCGTCACCGGCCCCACCGGCAACAACCTTCGCGACCTCCGCCTCCTCCTAGCCTATTAGGGCGGGCTTAAATGGCCCGATGGCCCGATCACCCGATCATGTAAATTCTTGTAAATCCCTTCTTCGCGCCATCCGCCGGCAACCCATCTGCATCCAATCACATAACTAACAAATTTAAATTTTTGGAGGCTTTTGCTTGAAACAGCTTTTGCGTATTGCCCTTGTCCTGTCTTTGGTCTGCGCGGCCATCGGCGCCTTCTCCCCTGCGGCTCACGCGCAGAAAATCGATTTCGCATTCGGCGTCAGCGCCATGGACGCCCCCGGCGCCAGTAACGGCGACAGCAATCACAATCCCGTCTCACTCACCGGCGGCGCTTATCCCGGTTTCAGCGGCGACGTGCTCTTCTGGCATAATGTCGGAGTCGGCGGCGAAATTTTCTGGCGCGCCTCCCAGGCCAATAATTACGCCGGACAGGGCTTCAACTTCCGCCCCGTCTTCTACAATTTCAACGGCGTCTACTCGCCCAGACTCGCGCCCCGCACCTATCTCGAACTCGTCGCCGGCATCGGAGCCGAAGACACCCACTACTACACCGGCACCGTCTGCGGCATCTACTCCTGCTCAAACTACCAGTCCATCAATCACTTCGACGGCGATCTCGGCGGCGGCCTCAAGCTCTATGCCACCAAAGGCTTCTTCATTCGACCCGAGGCCCGCGTCTATCTCGTCCATAACAATCAGGAGTTCAGTTCCTGGCATAACACTCGCTATGGCGTCTCCATCGGCTACACCTTTCACTAAATGATGTGGCTGCCCTCTCCTCGCGGGACGGGCTTCGGCTCGTCCCGCTTTGAGTCCACTTCCCGTCTCCTGTATATTCATTGTTCGTACCCACGCATTCTCATAGCGACAGGATTTCCGCTCCGGCGCTCCCGGCTCGGATTCGTTGAACGAAAAATATTTTTTTTGGATGGTTCCATTGAGAAACGGACAATTGAAACAATCCCCATTAAGAGAAGCCCCATTGAACAGCTTCCCGCGCCTCGCCCTTATTCTCGCCATTCTCGCCCTCGCCTTCGCCCCCACCGCTCGCGCCCAGCAAATTGACGTTGCCGTCGGCGGCGCTTCTATCTACGCGCCCGCAGGCAGTCTCGCCACCGGCAACCATGAGCCTCAATCCCTCGACGGCGGCGCTTATCCCACTGCCAGCGCCGACTGGCTCTTCCACAAACGCATCGGCGTGCAGGCCGAACTCGCCTGGCGCTGGAACAACGGCACCTACCTCCCCGGATACATCAACCTTCCCTATCGCCCCTTCTTTTACGATTTCAACGCCATCTACGCCTCTCAGATCCTGCCCCACCACCTCGCTTTCGAAGTCCTCGGCGGCGCCGGCGTCCAGACCACTCGTTTTTATGTGCAGGGCTGCAATGGCAGCAGTTGCTATGGAACCTCCAATCACCTCATGGGCGACGTCGGCGGCGGCATCAAGTACTACGCCTGGCGTCATCTTTTCATTCGCCCCGAGGCTCGCTACTACATCGTCCGCAACAACATCGAATTCAGTTCCTTCCACGCCCTCCGCTACGGCGCATCCATTGGCTACACGTTCCGATAGAAAGACGCGGGGTTGGTTCTAGATGGCCCGATGGCCAGATGATCCGATGGCCCGATGCCAGAGTTTCCTAGTCATTCCATACGCCGCCGCATTATGATGTTTCCATGAATTTCGGCTTCTCGGGTGAGATGATCTTTCTGTTCTTTCTCGCCCTCATCCTTTTCGGCCCCAAAAAACTTCCGGAGATCGGCCGCACCATCGGCCGCTTCATGAACGAGTTCCGCCGCGCCTCCAACGAATTCCGCTCTCAGATCGAATCCGAAATCAACGCCGTCCAATCCGACGTCAAGCCCCAGATCCTCCCCTCGCTCCAGGCCCCGCTCGGCTCGCTCGCCAGCCGCATCTTCAATCCCCCGCCGCCCCAGCAACTCGAAGCCGCCGAATCTAAAACCGCCTCGCCCGAAGCCACCCATCCCCCGGCCGACTCCGCTACTGAGATCGCGCCTGCCCCGACTCCCGCTCCCAAGGCCGCCCCCGATGCCTGAAGCGGCCATCTCTCCACCCCTCGCCGACTCTACCAAAGACGCCATGCCCACCATGGGCTTCCTCGATCATCTCGAGGAACTCCGCAAGCGCATCGTCTGGTCCGTCGCCGCCGTCGCCATCGGCTTCTTCGGTTGCTGGTTCGCCGCCTCCCGTCTCGTCGACATCATGCAGCGCCCCATCATTCAGGTCCTGCACAAATACGGTCTCCCCGAAAAGCTCGTCTATCTCAATCCCGTCGATCCCTTCAATCTCTATCTCAAGGTCGCCGGCGTCGCCGGCCTTTTCGTCAGCTCGCCCTTCGTTCTCTATCAGCTCTGGCTCTTCATCGCCCCCGGCCTCTATCGCCACGAAAAGCGCTACGTCATGCCCTTCATGGTCTCCAGCGTTGGACTCTTCCTCGCCGGCGGCTACTTCGGCTATCGCGTCGTCTATCCCCAGGCCCTCAGCTTCCTCATCGATTTCGGCAAGCAGTTCCAGCCCATGATCACCATCGAGGAGTACACCTCGCTGTTTGTGACCATCATCATCGGCATGGGCGCCATCTTTGAGATGCCCATCCTCGTCTTCTTCCTCGCCCTCATGGGCATCGTCAGCGCCGGCTGGATGTGGAAGAACATCCGCTATTCGATCCTCGGCATCTTCATCGTCGCCGCCATCATCACGCCCACGCCCGACATCGTGAACATGTGCATCTTCGCCGCCCCCATGGTCGGCTTGTACATACTAAGTATCGCCATCGCCTGGATGGTCCATCCCAGCCAGCGCAAAAAACGCGCCGAAAAGAAAGGGACGTAGCCCATGCGCCTAGGTGCGACTTCCCTCCGTGTCCCTCTGTGTCCCCCGTGGTTAAGATTTTCTTTGGCGTTGCTTGTGCTCTCCACTCCCGCCTGCACCAAACCGAATCCCGCGCCCACGCCCTCAACCGCCGCCACCGCGGCCATCGCCAAATCCGAAGCCGCCGCCGCGCCGGCCCCCGACTCTGCCCCGCTCCCCCACATCGACGCCAAGCGCGCCTTCGAATACACCCGCGAGGTCGCCGCCTTCGGCCCCCGCTACATGGGCAACGAAGCCCACAAAAAACTCGAGCGCTACATCCTCGACCACTTAAAAGGCGACCAGATCGAGCACGACGACTTCACCGCCGACACCGTCGAAGGCAAATTCCCCGTCCACAACATCATCGCCAAATTCCCCGGCAAAAACGACGGCATCATCGCCATCCTCGGCCACTACGACACCAACTATCCCCTCCGCAACATCGGCTACGTCGGCGCCAACGACGGCGGCTCGTCCACCGCTATCCTCCTCGAATTCGCCAACCAGCTTCGCGCCAAATCCCGCGACGGCTACAGCGTCTGGCTCGTCTGGACCGACGGCGAAGAAGCCGTCAAAAGTTGGTCCGACTCCGACAGCCTCTACGGCACTCGCCATCTCGCCGAAAAATGGGAAAAAGATGGCACCCTGAAAAAAATCAAAGCCCTCATGGTCATGGACATGATCGGCGACGCCGACCTCAACATCGACCGTGACACCAACTCCACTCCCTGGCTCCTCGACCTCATCTACGCCGCCGCTCAAAAAGAAGGCAATCAATCCCACTTCTATGCCCGCCAAGGCCCCATCGAAGACGATCACATCCCCTTCGTAAAACGCGGCGTCCCCGTCGCCGACGTAATCGACCTCGACTACGGCTACAACAACGTCTTCCACCACACCGCGCAAGACACCATGGACAAGCTAAGCCCCAGAAGCCTGGAAATCGTAGGCAACACCATCCTCGAAACCATCCATCTCCTCGACCAGCGCTAACTCGTTTTTGGTTGTCATCCCGAGACGACCTCCTAGCTTGTCATTCCGAGCGAAGCGAGGAATCTGCTCTCCGTCAGCGCTGTGACAAACCTCATTGACAGCGAATAGTGCCAGCGCTATGGTGCGCTCGGAGGATCCAGCCATGACCCGCCTGCACACTTCTACTTACTTATCTCCTTTGTTATTTCTCGCGACCGCAAGCAAGGCACTGGCGTTTGTACTATTGTTAATTCCAATCTCGATGATCGCTTCTGCCCACGCCCAGACTTACAGCGTGCTCTATACCTTTACCGGACCGGACGGCGCCAGCCCCACCGCCGGTTTGGCACTCGACGCCCAGGGCAACCTCTATGGCACGACCTTCTATGGTGGTAACACCTCCTGCGACGCTCCCTACGGCTGCGGAACGGTTTTCAAGCTGGATACAACCGGCAAAGAGACCGTGCTGCACAGCTTCACTCAAACTCCCGACGGAGCATATCCAGACGCAGGCTTAGTGCTGGATGCAGAAGGGAACCTATATGGGACGACCATCGCCGGCGGCGCCTATAGCGGAATTTACGGCAATGGCGGGGGAACCGTATTCGAGATCGCCAGTGCCGGGGTCGAAACCGTGCTCTATAGCTTTTGCCTTAAGGCGAATTGCACCGACGGCGATTCGCCATCCGGTTTGGTTCGCGATGCACAGGGCAATCTGTACGGAACTACCGAGTCCGGGGGCGGCCATCTTAGGAGCTGCGAAAACCTCAGCTGCGGCACCATCTTCAAGGTTTATAAGAAGGGTAAGAAGTTCGTTGAAGATCGTCTTTACAGCTTCACCGGTAAGGCCGACAGCGGAAACCCCAAAGCCGGCTTGGTCCTGGACTCGCAGGGCAATCTCTATGGCACAACCACCTATGATTGGGGTCACGACGAATGGGGCACGGTGTTCAAGGAATCCGTGGTGGGTGGGAAATGGAAGGAGACTGTGCTCTATCACTTCACCGGAGGCGTCGGCACCGCGCCTACGCCGGCTTAGTGCTCGACGCGCAGGGGAATCTCTACGGCACGACCGCTGGCGGCGGCACGTACGACCAGGGAATGGTGTTCAAGCTCGACACCACCGGCAAGGAGACCGCGCTCTACAGCTTCACCGGAACTGCTGGCGATGGAGCCTCCCCTCAAGCGGGCTTAGTGCGCGATGCCCAAGGCAACCTCTACGGCACGACCGTCTCGGGCGGAGACGCTTCCTGCGACGCGCCGTATGGCTGCGGAACCGTGTTCAAGATCGATGCGAGCGGCAACGAAACCGTCCTCTACCGCTTTACCGGAACCGGCGGAGACGGCGAGTTCCCCTACGCCGGCTTGGTTCAGGACGGCCAAGGCAACCTCTACGGCACAACCTTCAACGGAGGCTCGGCTAGCTGTAGTAACGGGTACGGTGGCGTGGGCTGCGGAATAGTATTCAAGCTGACGCCTTGATGCAACAAAATTGATGCAAACAAAGTGCGCGCGCCCAGTATCCAGCAGATTCCGCCTTCTTTGGCGGAGTCAGAAGTTGAAGCATTTACGTAGTGCTCCTAGGTTGTCATCCTGAGCGCAGTTGGGACATCGGCTCCGCCGATGTCCCAACGGAGTCGAAGGACCCCTGCACCATATCCAGCACCCGATCGACGGCAGGGCATTCTCCCCGTGCTTACAACTCGTCACCGCGACACCTGTTTGCCGTCGATTTTTTGTGGCAAATTAGAAGAATGCTCTCAAAAACCGACTATCCATTGAACGCCCGAACCCTGCGACCCGTACTTCTCTCCGCCCTCGTCGCCAGCACGCTCGCTCTCGCCCAGGCGAACCCGCCCGCCAAGCCGCTGCCGCCCGGGCCCATGCAGCCCAAAATCAAGGCCGCCTGCACGCAGTGTCACGCCGCCGACCGCATCGCCGAAAAACATTTCTCCCGCGAGCAATGGTCCGACGAACTCGACAAAATGACCACGCTTGGCGCCGCCGTCCCTGACTCCCAGCACGATGCCTTCCTCGACTACCTCACCGCCAACTTCGGCCCCCTGAAAGGCGTAGTCCGCAAAACCCGCAAGGACGCCGCAGCAAACTCCGACGCAAAATAATTGTTGAGTTGGGCGTGGAAGTAGGACGTGCAAGAGCGGCCCTTCAGGGCCGCGTAAGTCGCTTTGAATTCGTCAGGGGCTTCAGCCCCGGTGGTCGCTTCGGACGAGCCGGTCGTCTTTTTCAGCAGCCCGTTCCAGCCGCTGGGGGCCATGCCGCGAGACCACGCCCTCAAATCTCCTCTGCGAACTCCGCGGCCTCCGCGTTGAAAACCCCCAGACGCAAGCAGACCGCCTACTTCACCGCCCGCACCCGCACCAACTGGTCGGAAGCCAGCCAGTTCACCGCTCCATTCCGCGCAAACTTGTCGCTCGCCCGGCAAAGTCCGCCCTGCGGAAAAAATCTCTCCACCCCGTAGCATCCCCACGCATGGCAAACCCAGTCATCCAGCTCCAGCCCATGCGACTTCAACAGTTTCTCCCAGTTCCCCTTCCGATACCGCCGGTGCTGCACCTTCGGATACGGGCTCGCATCGCTCAACTTCCCGCCCACCACCCGCCGCACCGCCCCCATCACCGGCCGAATCAGCCCAAACCGCAAATTAATAATGCTGCGGTCAATATAAAAAAACGGGCAAATGCTGCTCGGCGTCGTAATAACCGCATACCCGCCCGGCCTCAGGACGCGCCGCATCTCGTCCAGCGCCGGCCCATCGCTCGCCAAATATTCCATCACCCCCAGGCACACAATCCCGTCAAACATATTGTCCGGAAACGGTATCTTCTCGATGTCCGCCACCTGGTACCGGTCCGCGTTATAGTTCGCCCGCGCGTAGTCAATCATCCCGGTCGACAGGTCCGTCCCCCACGTGTCATACCCACGCTTCGCCAGTTCCGCCGCCAGGTGACCCGTCCCGCATCCCACGTCCAGGATCTTCGATCCCTTCTCCAGCCGCGCCTCAATCATCTGGATGGCAAACCGCCGCCGCGACACGAAATTCTGCGCCGTCAGCGTCCGCGGCGCCGGATCGTCATAAAACTTCGCCCAATCGTCCACCGTCTTTGTAAACAGATCCGTTACTTGCTCTTTAGTGCTCACGTCGCCCCCATTTTTCCCCGTATTCGGCCTTGGCCAAGTCCGCCGACAGAAGTCCGCCGACAGCTCTCCCGCAGCCTTCCCCTCACGTCAATTCAACTCGTCTGGTTGCCCCGCAAACCGCCGGCTGGAACCCCTAAGTCGCCATGTTATCATAGCGTCTCCGCGCATCCCCACGTCCCCGGCAACCGTTTTTTGCGCGGCGAACATCGCGTTTCCCATTACGGAATCGAGACTGGAGATCAGGAATTGCTGGCCGCCAAATCCAAGCGCTTTTTCAAAAAAGCGCTGATTAAGACTTCCATCCTTCGCGCCGCCAGCCGCTTCTCCCCGCCCGCCGCCGCCATTCTCGCCTATCATTCCGTCGTCGAAAACCCCGACCTCACCGACTACTTCCTCGGCGCCTCCCGCTCCCTCGCCGACTTCGAAAAGCACGTCGAGATCCTCGCCCTCAAATTTTCTCCCGTAACCATCGCCGAGGTCGCCGCCTTCGCCGCCTCCGGCCGCCCGCTTCCCCGCCACGCCGTCGCCGTCACCTTCGACGATGGCTTCGCCGACAACCACGACATCGCTCTCCCCGTCCTCGCCCGCTTCGGCGTCCCCGCTACGTTTTACATTATGTTCAATTCGGTCGAAACCGGTACGTTACCGTGGTACTGCCGAATCCGCTTTGCCTTCCACACTACCAAAATTCCCCAGTGGACTCACCCGCAGTCCGGCCGCATCTACAACCTCACCCTCCCCGGTGACCGCCAGGACGCCATGCAATCCGCCTGGGATCGCGGCGCCGCTTTGACGGGCAGAGTCCAGGACGAGTTCATCGACCAGATCGAGCGCAGCCTCGAAACCGACCCCACTCGGGCCCACGCCGATCACGGCCTCATGATGACCTGGGACCAGGTCCGCGCCCTCAAAAACGCCGGCCACACCATCGGAGCCCACACGCTATCTCACCCCAACGTCTCGCAGGTCACCCCCGAAGAAGCCCGCCACGAAATCGCCGGCTCCAAACAAAAGCTGGAAGAAAAAATCGCTCAACCCATCGAGCATTTCTCCTACCCGCATCCCGCCCTCAATCCCCACTGGTCCCCCCAAACCCTCCAAATCCTGAAAGAATCCGGCTTCCAATCCGCCGTCCTGACCACCCCCGGTCCCGTCCGCCCCAACGACGGTCCCCTCGTAATGAAGCGCCTGACCGTCCCCGCCCACCCCGACCAATTCACCTGGAACCTCCAGGTAGCCCTCCTCGGCCACTAACCCCGGCGCTGTGTGGTGCAAGTGTCATCCTGAGGAGCACAAGCCATCGCCGCGAGTGCCCGCGCTCAGATGTTGGCGACGAAGGATCCCTGCATGTTCCGCGCCGGGCAGCCCGTAAGTGGGAACCTTCCTCCGAATTGCGTCGAGCCGAGTTTTGAATGAGGGAAAGGGGCCGACTTATTTGTCCATCGTGGCCGTTTGACCGCGCCAAGGGAAACGCAGGTTCTGTTCAAGATTTCCGATGTCTTGCAAAGGCTGGAGATAGGCGGTCGCCCTATCTATCGCCTCCATGATGTGCTCCAAGTAGTCTCGAACACGCTCCGGGTGCTTCATAGAGGCTGAGCCTGTCCTAAGACTGCGTTTCGGAATTTCGGCGGCAACCCATTCGGGGTCAAGACAGAAACCGTCACTCCGAGCAATTTCTCCGCATCAATCTGTAATCCGGCAATTGTAAATAAGCTTGTGGATTCAGCAGGCTCGACCAACAAATCAAGGTCGCTCTCTTCCGTGTCGTTGCCCGACAAAACGGACCCGAACACGCGGGGATGCGAAAGTCCGTAGCGACTGACGAGTTGCCGCAATTCGGCGCGATGATTCATCAGTGCTTCGGATGGCTTCATAATGGCTCTGGTTTTAGCACGTTTTGACCTTCAATGCCAAGGTCTTACCGCCGCAGGCTTTTCGAACCGCGCCGATATGGGAACAGGAGGACTGTCGCGATGACAATTGAAATTCACAAGCCGGAACTCGAAGCCCTCATCCGGGACTGGATGAAGACGGGCGCATTCCCGACGGTCGAGGATGCCCTGATCCAGGCTTTAAAATCTTCGCCGCTTCCATCGGAAGCAAGCGCCGGATCGGCGGGAGGCGCGTCGTCTTCTACCGGCGCTGTAGTGCTCGCGGCATTGCAGGCGTCACCTTATCCGGAAATTGATCTAACGCCGCCTCGTCACCCCTGCCCGTTAGTCCCAGTTCCTTCCGCCCCGGAGTATTCCGCATTCTCATCTTTCAAGAACGTCCCGCCCTTGACCAGCCACGCAAATCCAAACGCAATCAGCGCCGTCGATTCGAAGCAAAATGTCGGACTGAGGTTTCCAATCAGATTCTCGACCTTGAAAATCATCTTCAGGACAATGATCAAAAGCATGGAAGCGAGAATCGCATATCCGCAGCCCGTGTAGACCTGGTTTCGTTGCAGCTTCTGTCGCGTCACTTGCCTGTTCGCGGCCGTCATCTTGAACAGCACCAGGCAGAAATAGGCGAGCGTCGAAAACAGCAGCGCCGCAAAAACATAATGCACCGTGCCGATATCGCCCTGAAACTTCGTCACGCACGAATCCGGAGTGGTTGGAAAAAACGCGACCCCGAGCGCGCAAATCGCCGAGAACGTCCCCGCAATCTCGTCCTGCCGATCGTATCCCCGGCAGCACAGCATGAACATGGCAATCGCGCACAGACTGCCAACAAACAGGTTTCTCATTCCCGTGTAGTAATAGTCGCTGATTGAGCTTTCGATGACGTGGTTCCTCACCACCCACCACGGGATCGAGAGCGCGAACGGAAGCCCGAGGGCGACCGCCCCCACCGCTGTTCGCAACGCCAGATAAGAGAGAACGACCGGGTCTTTCGCCTTAGGAACGATGAGCATAGTACACCTCCGCATAGTCGCGATCATTGCATGATCGAGTAAGTAAGTAAGTAAGTAAGTAATCATGACCTGGTAAGTAGAAGGTCATGGTCGGGTAACTAAAAATTTTGCGGATTACCGGGATGCCCGGGACGATACCGTCGATCGCAGCGGGCAAGGGCAAATCGCTACTCGTGGTGGAGTCCACTTCCGCGTTCCCATCAGGATAGTGACCATTCCGCTTTCTCCGTTTCCAAATCGCAGACACGTATTGCCCGCCCCAGCCGCGCGGAGAATAAGCCAGCCAGCCACCTGACCCCCGTCACTCTCGCCTCCTGAATCCCCTTGACATTGCCCTCTCACCGCGCAGAATTATCTTAGGAACCAATTAGAATTGAACGATATACTCAGGACAGGAGCGACCAGAGATAGTTGGCAATTATTCACTCGAAGTCTATGATTTATAAAGGCTTTATCTCTAACTCCTTATTCCTCAAAGACCTGGCCGCAAATACCCGCTAAGTCTTTGACTTTAAAACCGCCTTGGAGGGGGTATCCCTCCCATCGACGACTGGAGTCCTTTGAAGCTTTACCAGATCGATTTCAAATCCGCCGACTGGAAGCTCCTCGACAGCTTCCACGACCGCACTGTCTTCCAAACCCGCCCCTGGCTCGACTTCATCCATGAGTCCCAAGGCGCCACCCCCGTCCTCGCCGAGCTCCGCGACGGCTCCCACCTCGTCGGCTACTTTACCGGACTCACCTTCTCCAAGTTCGGCATGAAGGTCCTCGGCAGCTCTTTTCCCGGATGGACCACCCCCTACATCGGCTTCAATCTCCACGCCGGCGTCTCCCGCCGCGCCGCCCTCGAAGCCCTCGAAAAGTTCGCCTGGGATGACCTAAAGTGCCTCCACCTCGAGGTCTCCGACCCGCATTTCACCTTCGAAGATGGCGACGGCCTCGGCTTCACCGCCGAGCACTATGGCTCCTATCGCACCGACCTCACCAAGTCCGAAGACGAGCTTTTCAACGGCATGGAAAGCGCCTGCCGCCGCTGCGTCCGCAAGGCCGAAAAAAGCGGCGTCGTCATCGAAGAGGCCCACGACCTTGCCTTCGCCGACGAATATTACGAGCAGCTCAAAGACGTCTTCGCCAAGCAGGGACTCGTTCCCACCTACTCCGTTGAGCGCGTCCGCTCTCTCGTCAAGCACCTCGAGCCCAGCGGCAACGTCCTACTCGTCCGCGCCCGCGATCCCGAAGGCCGCTGCATCGCCACCGGCATTTATCCCGGCTTCAACCACATCGCCGAATTCTGGGGCAACGCCAGCTTCCGCGCCCATCAGGGCCTTCGCCCCAACGAGGCATGCCACTGGTATGCCCTCCGTTACTGGAAGCGCCGTGGCGCCTCCATTTATGATTGGGGTGGCGAGGGCACATACAAAGAGAAGTACGGGTGTCTCCCCCACCGCGTGCCCTGGTTCACCAAGTCGCGCTATCAGATTATCGGCGCCCTCCGCAACGAGGCCCGCAATATGTTCGCGCGCAAACAAAAGTTTTTAGGCTGGCTCCAGGGCGAGCGCAACCAGCGCCCCGACGCCGCCGAGTGACCACCGGCGCATCCGAGTTAGGAGTTTTCATGCTCATCAAGCGAGGCATCAAACATCTCACCCGCGTCCACGACGTCCTCTTCCGCACCCTCCGCATCGAGCGCGACATCACCATCTTCCCCGACGACGTCTTCCTCACCTCTTACCCTCGCTCCGGCAACACCTGGACCCGCTTCCTCGTCGGCAATCTCGTCCACACCGAGGAGGCCGTCACCTTCCTCAACGTCGAGCGCCTCGTCGCCGACATGTACAAGCACGGTGACCGTTACCTCCGCCATCTCCCCCGCCCGCGCATTCTCAAAAGTCATGAGGTCTTCGACCCGCGCTACAAGCGCGTCATCTACATCGTGCGCGACCCGCGCGACTGCGCCGTCTCCAATTTTCACTGGGAAATGAAACAGCGGTCGTTCAGCGATCAACTCCCCATTCAGGATTTCCTTCCCGCTTGGATCGAAGGAAAGATCTGGGATCGCCTCGGCAATTGGGGCGACCACGTCACCAGTTGGATGAGCACCCGCAGCGGCCGTCCCGGCTTCCTGGTCCTCCGCTACGAAGACATGATCGAAAACCCGGCCCGCGAACTCGTCAAGGTCGCCAATCTCCTAGGCATCGATCCCAGTCCCGAGCGCTGCCAGCGCGCCGCCGACCTCAGCTCCGCCGACCGCATGCGCAAATTAGAGGAGAAGCAGGGCGACAAGTGGGTTCAAACCCGCTTCACGCGCCAGGACAAGCCCTTCGTCCGCAAAGCCTCCTCCGGCGGATGGAAAGCCGTCCTCCCTCCCGAATCCGTAGCCCAAATCGAAGCCGCCTGGGGCCACGTAATGATCCAGCTCGGCTATCAACTAGCTTCCTCCACCCCCACCACCGAACCCCTAGCCCACCAGGAAACCAAACCTTAAACCACGATGATTAGAGCTGTGGAGCTAAGCGCTGAGAGCTAAGAGCTTAGAGCCAACGACTAACGACGAACGACCAACGACCAAAAAAAAAAGGGCCGGCAGCCAAAGCCGCCAGCCCCCATTCACACTCCAAACGCTACTTACCGCCGTCCACCTCCACGAGATCCGCCACCGTGCGATTCCCCACCACCGTGGTATCCGCCGCCCCCGCGCACCTCGCCTCCGCCATGGAATCCTTCTCCACCGCGGAAGCTGCTGCGTCCTTCATCTCCGCGTCCTACGTACCCATGTCCGTAGCTGCGTTGCGCGTAGTAGCCGCGTCCATAGTATCCACGGTCATAGCGTCCCCAGCCGCCGTGATACCACGGCCCCGCTCCGATGAACACTCCGCCCGCAAACCATTCCGGTCCGTAATATCCATACGGAGCGCACGCATACGGCGCGTACGGGTAATACCCATACTCACAAACCGGAGGCCCCGCCACATACCCTCCATACCCCGGCCCCACTCCAATCCCAATTCCAACTCCCACGGCCGCCTGCGCCAAACTCAGCGGCACCATCAACACTGCCAGCATCGCAACATATTTCAGGTATTTCATGGTATCCCCTTCCTTCAGGATTTCCGGCGATCGGCCAACCGCCCATCACCGCATCCTGCGCCCTTCAGCTTCCAACTTTCCGTTCTGAAGCGCCTACGTACTTGAACGCGCGAAGCCCCAAAAAGTTTCGCAACCCGCACTGGCTCATTTCAACCATCCCGCCCAATTTCAACCACTTACATCGAACGCCCTAGACGATTGATTCGCCAGAGAATAGAAGCCCCGCGCGGGCGGAATCCGCCGCAAACAACCGCCCGAAGCTCAGTCGCCAGCCCGCCGCAGTCCCCGGCCACGCTCCCGCAGTCAATCGACTCCTCAAAAACAAAAACCCCGCAGCAAACTCGCCGCGGGGTGAAAAACCATCGCTAATAATCCTTCCTAGTTTCCCACTTTAATCGTCCCGCCGCCCTGTCCGGTCAGCGCGTTGGGTGAGGGTCCACGTTCGACCTTGTATGCCACGTAGCCGCTCGTGTTCCCACTGGCGGTTTGCGTGGTGTTGTTCACCGCAAAATTGGGGAACGGCGGAGCCGAGACATTCGGCCAAGTTACGTTGTACGTATTAGCGTCGCCCGACGCCTTATAGAGCTGCCACGTGCCCCCGGACGGAATGATCGCTGGCGACGGCGTAACCAGCACAACACCCGTGTTGCTCGTTTCCACTAGGATATACAACGGTCCGCTGCCCAACTGGATGGCATACGGATAGTTCTGCGAACCGTCAATGTTATAGTTCACGGTTCGATTCGTTACGTCGGTCGAGAGCGTCGTGGTGCCGCCGTTGCCCGGAACCGTAGTTTGGCTGCCGTAAACCGACACTCCTTGAGGGTCAGCCTCAAAATAGACAGTGATTTGGTTGCCCGTATTGTTGATAAACTCCACTCCCTGCCCGTTCGCGATAATGCACGTTGCCGGTGAGAGGGTACCCGTGTTCGAGATCGTAATCTGTTGCGGTTCGGGTGTATCGTCTGCAATCGGTAGATTGGGCGCTGCGGCCATGGTTGGCTCCTTTTCAGAATTGAATTCACTTACTTCCCGTTAGGCCGAAAATTCGGATCCGACAACAGGCTTTGCAGACTCTGAAAGGTCCTGAGAGTGTTCAGACTGTAGCCCTTCTCGATGCTTTTCTCGACATACTGCAAAGCCTGCGCTCGATCGCCCAAAGCTTCATAGGACTCGCCGACCGTTTCCAGCACGTTCGGATCGTTGGGCGACAGTGCAAGCGCCGATTGTATGTGAGAAATCGCCTTCTCGCGCATCTTTTTTTGCCCATACAGCAGGGCGAGATTCACGTGCGCAATCGGATCGCGCGGCGTGGCCTCTACCTGTTGTTCCAGAAGCGCAATTTCTCGGTCGCGTGCCATTTGCGCCTTTTGCTCGTCCTTCAGGCCTTCATACGCGATCGCCAGATTTCCCCACACCAGATAATCCTTATCGTTTAACTTCAACGCCCTCCCCACCGCGTCCGCCGCTTCCGGGAACTTCTTCTCCTGTATGTAGAGATATCCCAGATTCGCATATGCCGGATAACTCGCATCTAACGCAATCGACTTCCGCAATGCCTCCTCCGCATCGGCAAAGTACTTGGTGTCGCCTTTGTCGATATAAACCGCGGCTAAATTCAAATACACTGAGGCATTGTCCGGAGTAAGTTGGATCGCATGCTTATACTGCGCAATCGCTTCGTCATAGCGCTGATGGTCGTCCAGGAAACTTCCGAACTGGTTGTAACCGTTCCACGAATCCGGCCGCAACGCGATCGCCTTACGAAATGCCGCCTCCGCATCGGCCGTCCGTCCTGCACTGTCATAGGACTTCGCCAAACCAATCAATGCATCCGCGCTCCGCGGGTCCAGTTGCAGTGCCCGTTGATACTCCTGCAGCGCCAGATCGTACTTTCCCAGGCTCTGGTGGATGCGCCCCAGCGTTACATAGACAACCGGCAGCCGGTCGTCCAGTTCCTCCGCCTTCTTGCAATTCGCCAGCGCTTCGTCCATCCACTTCGTGTCTTTGTCGAGCGAGTATTTCGACCGGTACGCTTCCCCCAACTCCGCATACCCCAGCGCAAACCGCGGGTCTTCCTTCACCGCCCCATTCAGCGCCTCAATCGCCTCATCCAGGTTCCCCGGCTTGTCATACCGCTGCGCGTATCCGAGCGCTTTCAGATACAGCTCGTACGCCCCCGCATTCGCCGATCCTCCCGTTGCGCGCAGCATCTCCGGCGTAACTTCGATCTTCATCAGCTTCGCCACCCGCGCCACCGCTTCGTCTTCCAGCGTCGAAAAATCCCCCGCCCGGTCCTCCAGCCCAATCGATCCAATCTGCCTCAAACTCTTCGTGTCGATCACATTCACCGTCATGTGAATCGTCTGCCCATCGCGCTGCAAACTCCCCTGCACCGCAATCGTCGCCCCCAACTCCCGCAGCGCCGCCCCCGGATCGCTCACCTTCCTCCGCCGCACCTCGCTCGTCGGCACCACCCACAGCGACTGCTTCCCCCCCTCCAGGTTCGTCAGCCGGCTCGCCAGATTGTCCATCAATCCCGCCGATACCGCCTCATTCCCCGGGTCGTTCCCCACATTCTCAAACGGCAGCACCGCAATGTGCTCCACCGCCGGCGCAAACCATCCCGCAATCCGCTCTCGCACTGCCGGCAACAGCCCCACCACTACCAGCACTACCGCAATCCCCACTCCAATCGCCCACCCCTTCCACCTCGGCCCCGCCTCCGCCGCGCCTCCCCACATCGGCCGCGACGCCCGCTCCATCTGTACCCGCAATTCTCGCGCGCTCGCCGAAGAATTCCGCCCCCACTGCCGCGATCCCGTCTGCCGCGTCGAAACCCGCGCCGCCGCTTGCCGCGATGACGCCCTCCCCGCCGCCTGCGCCCCCGTTCCCCCCGCCGCCGCATCTCCCGGTGTCCATCCCACCACCATCTCCGCCGTTTCGTCATCAATGTGCTCGCGAAACGCCCTCAAATCCGCCACCATCTCCTTGCAACTCGCATATCTCGTCGCCGGCTCCTTTGACAGCGCCCGGTAAATAATCCGCAGCAGCTCGATCGGTACCTCGTCCATCTCGCGCGGCGCCTCGTTCAATATCGCAAACACCGTCGCCGCCGCCGTCTCCCGCTGAAACGGATTCCTGCCCGTCACCATCTCCGCCAGCACAATCCCCAGCGACCAGATGTCCGTCCGCTGGTCCACCATCTTCCCCATCGTCTGCTCGGGCGACATATACCCGATCGTCCCCACTGTGCTCATGCTCTGCGTGCTTCCCGTCGACGACGCCAGCCGCGCCAGCCCAAAATCCACGATCTTCACCACGCCCTTCTGCGTGATGATCACGTTCGACGGTTTCATATCCCGATGCACCACCGTCCCCGCGTGCGCCGCCCCCAATCCCTCCCCCATCTGGATCGCAAATTCCACCGCCCCGCCAATCGCCAGCGCCCCGCGCAGCGTCTTGTGCGCCAGCGTCTCGCCCTCGTAATACGCCATCACAATGAAGACGCGCCCGCCCCCCATCTCCTCAAAGCCGTGGATCACTCCAATGTTTGGATGGTCCAGCGACGATGCCATGCGCGCCTCGCGCAGCACGCGTTCTTTATCCGACGCGCTCGCCACCAGATGTTCCGGAAGAAACTTCAACGCCACCGTGCGCTCCAGCCGCACGTCCAGCGCGCGATACACCACGCCCATCCCGCCCGCCCCAATCAGGCCGAGAATCTTGTAGTTCCCAACAACGTCTCCAACCGTAAGCGTGGCGCCAGATTGAGCCACCAGAGGTCCCCCAAGGCAATAGCAATAACCTACCGCAATTCCCCGCCGCAAAGAAGTCCCAAGTAGAAGAGGTCTCAAAGTTTCAAAGGTTCAGAGGTTTCAAAGTTTCAAAGTTTCAAGGTTCCAGAGTCGATTTCGTGCCTCCGTGAAACCTTGAAACTTTGAAACCTTGAAACCTTGAACTGATGTACACTTCTCCGACCAGCCCCAGCGCTGGCCAAAAGGCCCTCATGCTGCTCCGTCTCGAATCCCGTCCCGTCGGCGATGTCCTCATCGTCCAGTGTCATGGCCGCATCGTCGCCGGCAACGAAGTCTTCACCCTCCACTCCTCCGTCGGCGACTCCATCGTCAAGTACGGAGACGTTGTCCTCCAACTCGATCACTGCGAGTTCGTCGACTCCAGCGGCCTCGGCGCCTTAGTCCGCCTCATGCAATCCGCCCGCGCCAAAGGTGGGGACCTCAAGCTCTCCGGCGTCTCCGAACGCACCCGCAAGACCCTGGAAATGACCGGCCTCAACAAGCAGTTCGAAATCTACGAAGCCGTCGAAGAGGCCATCACCGCCGCCTATCTCGGCTCCCGCTATTCCAAGGGCATCGCCGGAGACCATCGTCCCCGCATCCTCTGTGTCTACGAATCGAGCGACGTCTGCACCTTCCTCCGCGAAGTCCTCTGCAGCGCCGGCTACAACGCCCTCACCACCATGAGCATCGACGACGCCCGCATCCTCCTCAAAGCCACCAAAGCCAAACAGGTAATCCTGAGCGCAAAAATGCAAACCGTCTACGGCAAGTCAACGAAGAAAATGCTCGAAGAGATCGATCCCCAACTCCAGATCACAGTATTAGAAGAGAATTTCGGCACCCAGGACCCAGGCGAAGCCGCAGAAAAACTTCTATCCCAACTAACCACCGCCGCCTAAACTCACCACCGCCGCCTAAAGAGGTGTCATCCTGAGCGCAGCACAATCATCGCGCAGCGATGATTGCGCGGAGTCGAAGGACCCCTGCACCTCCAACGCGCCCGGAATGCCTCAGGGGATTCTCCCCGCACCGCCAGCTAGCTTGGGCCTTAGGGAAGGCCCGACGTCAGAGGTTGCGGAAAAACTCGCTGTTAGCGCAACCGGGAAGGGCACGAGTCCCACTCGTGCCGGCAGCAGCGCAATACCTTCA
>PLHW01000065.1 GCA_003139095.1 Acidobacteriaceae bacterium | reverse complement strand
CCCAGAGGGCCAAAGATTACCACCCAGTAAACCCATCCCAAAGTCCGAAAGTCAACCCTCAGACGTGCGGGCGCGAATCAGTGCGATTGGGTTTCACTTCTGCCTTCTGCCTTCTGCCTTCCGACTTCCGACAACTTCTGCCTTCTGCCTTCTAACTTTTCACGAGGCCGCAAACGCGAACAGCACCACAATGTATATCCAGATCGCAGTCATGCCATGCCAATACCACGAAATCACATCCACAATAATCCGCCGCGATTGCACGTTACGATTAAGCACCGCCGCGCCCGCGGCAAGAAAAAGCGCAACCAACCCTCCCGCCAGATGTAATCCGTGCATAGCAGTCAGCACATACACAAACGAACTGCTCGTCCCGCCAACCAGGTGAAATCCCCGCGCCGAAAGGTCCTGCCAAACCAATAGCTGTCCTGCCACAAATCCCAGCCCCAGCACAATCGTCAAAGCCAGCCACGGAAAGCGCCTCTCATTCCCCAGCGAAACTCCCGGAATCGCCCGAATCGGAGCCAGCGCAGCCTCCCGCGTTATTCCGCGCCGCTCCAGCTCCATCGTGATGCTGCCCAGCACCAGAATGCCGGTGTTAATCCCCAACATCAGCCACGGCAGTTGCACCGGAACCCATTCCCGCACAAACGCATTCCTGGCCGGATCGAAGCTCAAAAACCCGCGCCGCACCAGGTACACAACCGTGAACGATATAAACAGGATGCAGATCGGCGTCATCGCCACCGCCAGTCCCAGCCGCGCATGCCGCAACCGCTCCCCATAGTTCGGCATCCGGTCGGGCATGTCCCCGCCGCCACCGCCGCCCGTCCCCGGTGGAACAATGACCCCATCATGTCCTGAGTTGCGCGTCGAAATGGGTGTCAGTCGAGCCATCGCTTTTCAGATCGATAGGTTGATTGCAAAGTCGACAGCGAGGTTGCTTCGGCAGAAGCATGGTAGAAGCATGGCATTCTTACCGACGTCGCCTTCCTTGGATGATGATAGCTTGATGCCTGTCGCGAACGAGACCGGATCTTTCGCTCTCTATTTCCGGGAAGGGAAGAATCCGCTAGACTGTGAATTGCCGCGGTGGCCGCAGCACAACGCGAAAGTGGCGGAATTGGCAGACGCACCAGACTTAGGATCGCCTTGCGGCGTTCAACCTGTAGACGCTGTAATCGCATCTCTTTGATTTCACAGAACAATTCATTTTCCAGGGACCGCCTCTTTCGGGGCGGTTTTTGCTTTTGCAGCCCGGAACGGGCATAGATCGGGCATAGGCCGAATTCGCTGGCGGATGACCCCGTTGATCGCGAGGAAGGTAGCTCCAAGCGCACCCCCACAAGCGAGGGGCAGAAACAGGGGGCTGTGAAGGCGTGCAATGCCAAACGGCATAGGAGCATAACGGAAGGCTATTCTGGTTCCTCTCTCGTCTTCTTCTCTTTCGGATTGAACCCGAGCGCCGCCAGCACCCGGACAGCGGCTTGAGTGCCAATTCGCGACCTAATTAGCCTCGGCACGGCTTCGGAGAGAACTTGCTTGACCGGAAAATCCTTGTCCCCGACCCTCACGTAAACCTTAGTGATCGGCTCGGCTTTGATCGTCGCCAATTTTTGCTCGACAGTCTCCTTGTCGAGGTGAAACTCATAACCTGAAACTTTGAAGTGTTCCTTGTGTGACAAAAGAAAGCCTCCCTCCTACTCCATGCCTATAGGATGTCTCTCTCTCTAGGATGGTCGCCAAAAAAAAATCCTCCTCTTCCTCCTCCTCCTGTTACATTTTGCCGTTTTCGAGGGTCTAAATCAGTACAAAGCAAATTTCCAGCTTTCCAATCTTAAACCCCCCTTCTAAAAAGTGAACTCTCAAAACCCAACGGCGTTCTCGACAGAACGACTCCAACTTGCCATCTACCTACACGCGAGCCAAAGGCTCCGTTTCCTTCGCTGCGAGGCCCAGCCTAGCGGCAAGATTCGCTTCGTATTTGAGGACCTCGGCAATCTAGGGCCACAGGTAGAGCTTGAGTTTGACACAGGAGTAGCGGTCGCAGCATCTGCCCTGTTTGCCTCGCAAAAGTTCCTTCGGCGCAAGATGTCCGAAGAAATCCGACAATCGGAAACCCAGAAAAAGGAGCAGTAATGATAGAAGTTAGCGATCTAATCGTAGTAGAGAGACCCGAAAACACCACCAAACACCTCGCCGACGAGGGAGACCTGATTCGACGCTTCCATATAGATGTTGAAGAGCGAGGCCTTGTCGGGGAGAAGGACAATGCGGCTATCGTCTTTCTTTGCGCGCTCAGTGCAAGGCTCGCACGTCCCTTGAATTTAACCGTGAATGGCGAAAGCTCTTCGGGGAAGAATTATCTGTTGTCTTCCGCGACCGCGTTCATCCCAGATGAGTTCAAAAACGAGACGACTGGATTCACCCCTAAGGCCCTAATGTACGCGAAGGAAGACGAGTTCCAGCATAAGGCCGTAATCATCGCCGAATACGAGGGAGTCGCAAAAGCCGACTACGCCATTCGTACCATGCAATCTGAGCAAGTCATAGAGTGGCACTTCGTTGACACTAGCAAAGGAATCCAGAAGAAAACAAATAGAGTAAAAGGTCCAATCGCATTTCTTCAAGCGACGACTCGCCCGGTGCTACACCCCGAGAATGAGACCAGATTGCTGTTCATCAGTCTGGACGAAAGTCCTGAGCAAACATGCGCCATCCTAAAACGTCAGGCGGAGGCCGCAGCGGACGGAGCCGCGCCTCCTGCCCTGGAATCCATCACGAACTGGCACGAATATCTAAGGAGTCTAGAATCCATGCTTATATCCATTCCATACGCACCAGCACTGGCAGAGCATTTTCCGGGCGAGAGGGTGCGCTCTCGCAGGGATTTTCCTAAGTTGTTGGGACTCATCGAAACGTCTGCGTTTCTGCATCAACACAAAAGGGAAAAGAGGGACGAGAAGGTGATGGCCGACGCGAATGACTATGCGACCGCGAAGCAGCTTTTTGAAAACTGCTATGCGACAGGCCCAGACAGCAAGCTCAAGGAACTCTTGGATGCTGCCGAATCCTTGCAGCACGATTTCCGCGCTTCCGACCTGATCGAGAAGACGGGCTGGGGAAAATCAAAGGTCTATGCGGTCATCGCCCGGGCTGAGGAACTCGGGTGCATCGCCGAGACCGAGACCCGAGGGGTTTACCGCTTCATGCGGAATTCCGCTGTTCCACCGTTAGAGCTGCCGGACGCGATCTAGCTCCAATTTCCGATTTTCCACGCGTATCGAAGGCCCGGCACTTGAGTCTAGTCCTCATTCCCTTATTAAATGGAATAGTGGAAGAACTGGGCTGCCAAGGTCCTGATTGTCGTGGAAAATCGGAAAAACCTCTCGTGTGGACCCGAGAAACTCGATGCGAGGCCACCCTCAGATTCATAGCTGTCCGCTTTTGCCTTCAAAGGAGTTTCGAGCTCCGTTTTTTGGTTTAAGTTTGGAGGAATTCCCCCAAGTTCAAGCTGTTCAGCAGCTTCCGAGGATTTTCGAGAGCCGTCGCACCCTGCGTAAGCCGCTAACTCGAAGCAAACACAGGGGAATCGGAGTTGGCTGTTGGAGTTTTCAGGTCGCCGGGGGGATTTGGAGGGCCTAGCAGCGCCCAGAACAAATCAGCTCTGAATATGCCGGACAATCCACGCCCGGCGCATCAGCAAATACTCTCCGAGCGTGATACGACTTGTACGAAAGAGCCAATCTGCGACCGCGAGCGCCGTGAGCAGGCCCGAAAGACTAACGGCTTTGTTGCGATGAGCGGCAACTTCTGCGGCGAGCATCACTAGGATGGCAAATAGTGCGCCGAGCAGGCCACCCAATGTTGAGAGCAACTCGAACTTGTGTTCAAGAGATGGAATTTCACAGCTCAATGTTCCACCAAGTAAGAGACCAATGGCTATCCATGCGGAGACATTTGCGGCCCAACGATTTAGATAGCTATCGCTCATTATCTTTGTCGGGGAGTCTGATGCCAAAAACAGATCGAACTTCGATGTCGTCGAAGAATCGGAATCCCACTGCAAACGCCGCGAAAATCGAAGCGAACCGCAACACGAAGGTCCGGGCTTCAAGGTGTGCGTGGGAAACCGCCAAAAACAGCGGAACGAGAAGACTCATGGCGAGTGCGAAGCGGATCAGCCACCGCCACTTGGCCCAATCTAATAAAACATGATCTGCCTCTCGGAACCTGATTTCTCTAAAATATGCCTGTTCTTCCGGGGGGAGTTCGTGAAAGAACCGAGGGTCCGATTCGCGAAATTCCCATCGCCAAGCTTCGTCGAAATTCTCATTCGCCATAAAGTCGAGGAATTATAGCCCAATCCGCGAAGCGGTATTTACATAAGCTGCTCCACGACGATGAACAGGTCGTAGCTTGACCCCGAGGGGTTGCCGTTCGGGTCGGCCACAACCGCAAAAGCGAGAGGCGTACTAGCCTTCACTCGAACCACCGTAATTGTGCTAGGCGCAAAAGCGCCTTGGTTACCTACCGCGCCGCCGAAGTGGGTTTCAACAGGGTCGGACCACATCTGCATCAATGCACACGGCTGATAATCGGAGCAAAGCTCAGGCCCGCTCTCGTCCGTCCAACTCAACTGCACGTCCCATTGCCCAAACGTGGCGTTAGGAACGGTAATCACCCCGTAGGAGGAAATTCTGTACAGTCCATCCCTCACGGGAGTGTAAAGTGTGGTCGCCGGGATCGGGGCGGTTTGACCCGTCAGAGCAACTCGGGCAACTATCAGCGGTACGGCAGGCGCGGACGCCCCGCCGGACTTCACGACTCGTCGAGTCGTAATTTGAGCTGGAGCAACTGCGGCAAGCAGCCACAGGGACGAAACGAAGATCACGCGGTTACATTTCATACTGGTCTCCTACTTGTCAGTTGAGGTTTTCAATTTCCTCGCGAAGAACGGGGTTAGCCTTAGAGGCTCTAACAAAACCCTTGAGGCTGGAAAATGGCGGATCACCCGCGCACCGCTTTCTTGACTGCTTCAAAGGTTATCTGGAGTTCGGCACGCCGTTTGAGGATGTATACCTTGCACTCCTCTATTGATCCGAATAGCCGATCACCCTTGATGGAATTGCAGTGACCGCAACTCGTCACCAAGTTTTCCGAATCATCTGTGCCGCCATACTTTCGGGGCCTAAAGTGATCGACCGTGCTGTCATGCCAATTGTCCAGCGATTCAAGTCCGTCCTTTCCGCAATACTGGCATAAGTAATTGTCTCGTTTTTGAATTGTTCCAATCGGGGGATTTGCCATGTGGACTCCTTGAAACTACAACACTTAAAGCAAATTGGAAAAGATGCGGGTTTTGTTAAAGGTTCTTAGCAAATGCAGGAGCCTCTAGCCCGATTCCCATTCGTGTTCACACTGTTGACAGGACCACTTCGTTAGAGCCTTGGTCGCGAGCACTTGATCACTATGACACTGAGGGCATTCTGGAAGAGTTTGCACCGAAAACTCGACGCCCTGCAACTGCTCCAGTGAAAGCCAATCGAGCCGAATTCTGAACGTACGCGCCAATTCAATTGCGTCGGAGACGAGGCGGCAGAAGTCAATGTCGGCGATGGAGAACCTCGCCAGATCAACCTTCCAAGAGGATTCCGAGTCGCCTCTTCTCCATTTGTAAAATCTGAGTTGATTCCGCGAGCCGTTGCTGACAACACGAAGTGCAACGCGCCGATGGACTGTCTCGACATAGATCCGTTCAGCTAATACCTTGAAATTTGACGAGTTTGGTAAATCACTCATCTCTTGGGAGAACAGAAATCACCCCGGATCAAACTCTGATCCTCATGGCTGCGGAGGTTGCCTGTCGGCACTAGCCGATAGGTCGGCTACAGCCTACACCGCACAATCGGGGAGTGTCCAGCAAGATTGCCGCGAGATTCGGCCAACGAGTCCGGGAACTACGAATCAGGAAGGGCCTGTCTCAGGTCGAAATGGCGTACCAGTTCGGCATTGACCGTGGACACATCTCAGAAATCGAAACCGGGAAAAAGAACGTCTGCCTGCCAATGCTGGAGGTTCTCTCCGAGGGGTTTGGGATCAGCGTATCGGAATTGATGAAAGGCGTGTAGGCCCTTCGCCCCATTCTCCTCACACTGCGAAAGTAGGAGAACGGGCTACTTGTTTGCCTATTTACGCCGTGGCCCAATTAGCGGAAAGCACTTCTGCCTGTTCCAAGACCGTGAGTGTTGCCTTTTCTTGCTTGTCAGGCGGATATCCGTACTTGCGGAGGATTCGTTTAACTAGGACCCGTAGGTTCGCCCGGATGTTCTCGCGGACAGTCCAGTCGATGGTCGTATTTCTTCGAACCGTGTCCACCAATTCGCGGGCAATGGTCTTCAACGTGGCATCACCTAGCACCTTCACTGCGCTATCGTTGACTTCTAAGGCGTCATAAAACGCCACTTCATCCTCGCTAAGACCTAATTCCTCGCCCTTAGCCGATTCTTCACGCATCTGTTTAGCAAGGCCAATCAGTTCTTCGATGACCTGTGCGGCCTGTATCGCTCGGTTCTGGTACTTGCGAATGGAAGTCTCCAATAGCGCCGAAAACAGGCGTGACTTCACGACGTTGCGTCGGGAGCGCGTCTTGATCTCATCGTTCAACAGTTTTCGTAGAAGCTCGACGGCGAGGTTCTTCTGCGGAAGATGGCTAACCTCCGTCAAGAACTCCTCAGAAAGGATAGAGATGTCCGGTTTCTTCAAACCGGCGGCGGCAAAGATGTCTACTACATCGCCCGAGAACACGGCCCGCGAGACGATCTGGCGGATAGCGTTGTCCAGTTCTTGCTCAGGCCGATGCTGTTGTGTCAAGGATTTCGCCAGAACGCTCCGTACGGCCTGGAAAAAGCCTACGTCATCCCGGATACGTATCGCTTCATCGTGTGGCACTGCGAGCGCGAACGCTTTCGAAAGATCGGTGACTGCCTTGATCAGCCGGCTCTTCCCATCCTGTTGCTTGAGGATGTGCTCCTGCGCGTTCGGTAATAGCCCAAGCTTCTGCGCTGGAGTGCCTGTCATCCACGCCGACCAGTTGAACCCATGGAACAAACCTAGACAAATTTCATACTTTTCCAGCATCACCGAGACGGCCTCTTCCTGAGGCAGTGCGGTACGCCCCTTCCCACCGCTTTCGGTGTACGTAGCCAACGCAAGCTTCAGTTCGTGTGCAATCCCCAGATAGTCCACCACGAGACCACCGGGTTTGTCCTTGAAAACACGATTTACACGAGCGATGGCCTGCATCAACCCATGTCCCCTCATCGGCTTGTCCACGTACATCGTGTGAAGCGACGGCACGTCGAATCCGGTCAGCCACATGTCGCGGACGATCACAATCTTGAAAGGGTCTTTGGCATCTTTGAATCTTTTCCCCAGGCCCTCCCTTCGGCGTTTATCCCGGATGTGTTGCTGCCATTCCGGGCCATCCGTGGCCGAGCCTGTCATCACAATCTTTAGTACTCCAGCGTCATCGTTCTCGCTGTGCCAGTCCGGTCGGAGCTTCACGATTTGCGCGTAGAGGTCAACGCAGATTCGGCGGCTCATGCAGACGACCATGGCCTTACCGTCCATTGCTTCGAGCCGTTCCTCGAAGTGCCGAACTAGGTCCTTGGCGACCGTTCCGAGCCGCTTTTCCGTGCCAACGATGGCTTCCATCGCAGCCCACTTCGTTCGAAGTCGTTCCTTCCGTTCGACCTCTTCGCCTTCCGTTGCTTCCTCGAAGTCGGTGTCCACTCTCGGCTTCGCTTCTTCGGGCAATTCGAGCTTCGCCAGTCGGCTCTCGTAGTAGATAGGAACCGTGGCCTTATCCTCGACTGCCCGCTGGATGTCGTAGATGCTGATGTACTCGCCAAAGACGGATCGAGTGTTGGCGTCGGTCTTCTCAATGGGTGTTCCGGTGAAACCGATGAACGATGCGTTCGGGAGCGCATCCCTCATGTGGCGTGCAAAGCCGTCGATGAAATCGTACTGGCTCCGGTGCGCTTCGTCGGCAATCACAATGACGTTCCGGCGATCCGAAAGCTGCGGATAGCGGTCGCCTTCCGATGGCATGAACTTCTGAATTGTCGTAAAAACGACGCCACCGGACGAAACCTGAATCAGCGACCGCAAGTGCTCCCGATCTGTCGCTTGCACCGGAGCCTGACGTAGCAATTCATAGCAGCGTGAGAACGTGCCATAGAGTTGATCGTCCAAGTCGTTGCGGTCTGTGATTACAACGATTGTGGGATTTTGTAGAGTCCTTTCGAGCACAAGGCGTCCGGCATAGAAAGCCATCGTTAGGCTCTTGCCGCTGCCTTGCGTGTGCCACACTACACCCACTCTTTGATCGCCGCCCTCAGCGGAAGAGGAGATCGTTTCAGATAGGGCACGGTTGACGGCGTGAAATTGGTGATACCCGGCGATCTTTTTGACCAGTACGCCGCCACCCTCATCCTCAAAGACCACGAAGTAGCGCAGAAAATCGAGCAGTCGGCGCTTGTCAAGCAGCCCCTCTATAACCACTTGAAGCTGTGGCAAAGAGGCGGGAGCTAGCTCCTCGCCTTCGATCGTCCGCCACGGCATGAACCGCTCTGTGTCGGCGGTGAGCGATCCAACCCGTGCCTCCATGCCATCAGAGATTATGAGAAGTTCGTTATACGTGAACAGCGACGCAATCTGTGCCTTGTATGTCCGAATCTGCTGGAATGCCGACCAGATAGTTGCGTTTTCATTAGTCGCATCCTTTAACTCCATGAGAGCAATGGGCAGGCCATTAACGAAGATCAAGATGTCAGGTCTGCGATTGTTCTGACCCTCGACGATAGTGAACTGGTTCACAGCAACCCAGTCGTTGTTTTCTGGGTTGTCGAAGTCGAACAGATGCACCAAGGCTCCTCCAATGGTGCCATCGGGCCGTGCATATTCCACCGTCACGCCGTCCACGACTTTCTGATGGAAAGCATGGTTCCGAGTCACTAGCGAAGGCTCGTCGCCACGGGTCAAACGTCGATACGCATCCTCAATAGCTTCGGCAGGCAACTTCGGATTGAGGCGCTGAAGAGCTTGACGGAGACGGCGCTCCAAGATGACATCGTGATATTGAGGATCGGTACGTTCAGCGCCGGGCTCTCCGGCTGCGATATTGGGGCCGGACAGAATCTCGTATCCAAGACCCTCTAGCCAAGCGAGGGCCGCCTGTTCAACGACCGACTCCGAGAACTCGCTGGCGATCATTAGGTCTCTCCGATCGAGGATTGTGGTAGCGAGAGCGTCTCTGAGGGACTTTCTTCAGGCAAGGCCACATTCTGCGCCGCTGCATCTGTGAATAGATCGAAACAATTGATGATGGAATAGGGATCGAATTGATGAACCAACAGGTCACCATTCTTGTCCGCAGAGTCTTCGGGGGAGAAGAACAGCTTGTCTCGCCCGCGCGAGATAAAAGAGGTATCCTCCAACTTGACAGTCCCTTTGTCATCCTTTGTTTTCAAATACGCAACACCGTCATAGTGAACGAAGGTGATTTCTTTGATCGAGGGTCTAAGACTGTCCGGATATTTTGTGGCAAGCTCGGCTATGACATCGCGAGACTCATCAACCGAGGCTGCAACGGCGAGGTACGCTTCTCGGTCAGTGGCGTACAGTGCTTCGCTTACGGCATATGGCTGGCCTACCATGACCACGGGGTCGTAGACCGTATCAAGCAACTTGTCTATCGTGTGGCCGTGATCAGTTGATTTCGGCTGAGTACCATCACGTTCCACTCGATGGGCGCTGAATAGAAACCCCACAATAGCATCGGCAGCCTGAGCAGCGAGAATTGCTTGAACACCTTCCATTGCTGGCCTCTGGGCATCACCGCCGTGCGCTGTAAAGCCGCAAGAATTTCGAAGTTCACATACTCCTTGCAAGGCAGTGTGTAACCCGCTTAATGTCTGTAGGAGCTTTTTTCGAGCGTCTGCTTCACCACTGGCAGCCACAGGCAGCAATGGAACGTTCATCGTCACTGCCTTATAAAGTTTCGGGAGGTCGTCCTTCTTATCGAACCCAATCTTTCGTTCGGTGAGGATTGTCTTGCAAGTGCTCTCTACGATGAACTTGGCTAGATCGAAGGCAAGGCTGGGATTCTCAACGACCGCACGCTCTAGAGCCGCAATTTGTTCAGCAATGTGCGGAATGCCGTTGGCTGCCGCAACACGGGCACCACGCATGACGAAAGCGTCCGGGGCCTCGGGATCGGCCATCAGGGTTGTCCTCCTACGATTCGTCCGACATCCCGCACACGTAACTCACCAGAAATGAGCTTTGGGAGTAGGGCGTCTCGAAGAGCCGCTAAGGTCTCATTCTCTGAAGCACGCACTTGCTGTTGATGGAAGAAATCGGATGTTAACGAAGCAAAGGCTTTGACTACTTCTGGCGTTGGGATTACTAGCTTGAACGTTGCACTAAAGAGGGTAAACCCGAAATTCTTTATTCCCGTTGTTCCGTTCTCGAATTGCAGAAGCTCGTTGTTGTCATACAGCCAGCGGAGCCATATGTACACGAACGCAGAGAACTCGGTGTCCTTCAGCCTCAGCAGCCGACAGAAATTCGAACAAACCAATGGGCACTCACGACGAGAGAGCAAACCCTCAGAGATTAAAGCAGGTCGCCCGGTTGACTGCGTCGGGCTGCCTCCAGAAATCTCGATTACCAAGTCATCGCTCTGCAATCGTCCCTTGTGAGGCTTGACTTTTTTAGGAACCGTTTGGGCATCTTTCCAAATCCACCACGCTGAAGCTCCGGGATGTCAGCACCACGGATGCAGAAGGCTAACTCTGAAGCCTCGCTCGTTGCCGCTTCTGCACCCCAGTCACCTCCAATTACGAACTCTGTAAGATCATCGAGAACGCCGACTCGCCAACCTTTGGGAATCTCCCCAAAATCAGAGTCTTCAAAAGAATCTGGAAAAAGCCCATCAATTGGCGCAGATAGCACAGAGCTTCGTCCTTGAGCTTTGGAACGCACAGGATCAAAGTCCACGAACCACGACTTGAACAACGCCCGAGCCATGTTCTCCAATGTGTCATTCATCTGTCGGTTCAAATCAATCTTTCCATCGATTGTGGAGAAAACACGTGTGATCGCCTGTTGTTCGTCAGGTGGAGGTAGTTGGACAGGGAGTCCCTTCATCACGTCCGTGTCTAATTTTCCGGCCCCGATACCTGTAAATTCGACTTTTGACAGAAGCAAAGACTCGTTTCCTAACAACCAGTAGAGGAGGTACTCCGGAAGAAGTCCTTCCTTCGCTCGAAGTGCCTTCACATCTTGGTTGAAAGCTACTGGCCGGGTCGCAATCCCTATCGGAATTCGCTTATGAAGCTCACTTCCGCGAACAAGAAGGAGCACTGCGTCGCGGTCAGCCAGTCTGCTTCCATTTTTTAAGCCTGCTTCCGTGATTCGTAGCTCGGAGTCTGATAGCCGGTTGGTTTTCATTGACAGTGCGCTTATCCATGGAATGTCACCTCCCCAATAAGACGCAACGTTCTTGCTAGGAGTACCCCCCGAAGTCCACAGCGTTAACTCGTCGAATGTTGTAGCACGCCAACCGTCAGGCACCATACCCAATCTCCTTTAGGTTGGCGGCGATGGCTGCATCAAGCTTCGCAGCTTCGGCGAGTTGGTCGCGCAGAGTTGTGGTCAGCCGTTTCATCTTTTCATTAAACGGTTCGCCGTCGTCCTCGACATCCTCAGCACCTACATAGCGCCCCGGCGTGAGTACGTGCCCATGTTTTCGAATGTCGTCCAGCTTCGTAGCCTTACAGAAGCCGGGCACGTCGGCGTATGCTCCCGCATTCTTATCGCCGCGCCATGCGTGATATGTTCCGGCGATCTTTGCCACATCTTCATCGCTTAGTTCACGGTGTACCCGTTCGGTAAGCGTTCCCATCTTGCGGGCGTCAATGAAGAGCGTGCCTCCCCTGCGGTCGCGAAATCGCCCGTTCTTCTTACTTCGAGCGAGAAACCACAGGCAGACGGGAATCTGTGTCGAATAGAAAAGCTGTCCCGGCAGCGCGACCATGCAGTCCACCAAGTCGGCTTCGATAATGGCCGTGCGAATCTCACCCTCGCCGGACTGATTGGACGACATCGAGCCATTAGCGAGAACGAATCCAGCCAAGCCCGTTGGCGCGAGGTGGTAGATGAAGTGCTGCACCCATGCGTAGTTGGCATTGCCAGCGGGAGGCACGCCATACATCCACCGCTTGTCTTCCTTCAGCGATTCTCCTCGCCAGTCGCTATCGTTAAAAGGCGGATTCGCCATTACCCAGTCCGCTTTAAGGTCGGGGTTCCGGTCGTTGTGGAAGGTGTCGCCATGTGCGATCTGTGCGTCGATGCCCCGGATCGCTAAATTCATCTTTGCAAGACGCCAAGTCGTGTAGTTGGATTCCTGCCCATAGATTGAGATATCACCGAGCTTGCCACTGTGCGCCTCGATGAACTTCTCGCTACTGACAAACATTCCGCCCGAACCGCAGCACGGGTCATACACGCGACCTTTGTACGGTGCCAACATTTCAACCAGAATGCGGACGACATGCGACGGCGTGTAAAACTGACCGCCCTTTTTTCCCTCAGCGCTGGCGAACTGTGCGAGGAAGTACTCGTACACCCGACCGAGAACATCCTTGGCACGATCTGCCGGACTGCCGAGGCCGATATCGCTGACGAGGTTAATTAGTTGCCCGAGCCGCTGCTTGTCTAAGCCAGGACGAGCATAATCCCTCGGCAAGACGCCTTTGAGTGACGGGTTATCCCGTTCGATGGCGGTCATTGCGTCATCGACGATGGTTCCTATCTTCGGCTGCGGGGCGTTGCCCTTGAGGTGAGCCCACCGAGCTTCCTTCGGCACCCAAAAAATACTTGCCGCCCGGTATTCGTCCGGGTCTTCGGGGTCGGCACCCTGATTCCTCTGCGTTTCCAGTTCAGCGTGTTTTGCTTCGAAGGCGTCGGAGATGTACTTCAGGAAGATAAGACCGAGGACGACATGCTTGTATTCCGCAGCGTCCATATTGTTGCGAAGCGCATCTGCCATGCTCCAAAGCTTCGCTTCATCGACACCAGCAAATGTGCCGTTTACCAAGTCACACACCTCGGAAATTCAATCTGGGGGAAGACTGGGCATTATTGCACAATTTGGGGCTCGAAGATTCCTCGTCGTAACTCCGGCCCAAGTCAAATTTCTAAAATTTTCTCAGGCGCGGGTCCCATCCCAACTCGAAGGCCACCCCCGAGCGATAAGCCTTAACCTCGTCAGGAAAACCTGCATGGATGAATTCCGGCGCTAGGGCGAACCCCGTTTTTGCGAGGAGTTGAAAAAGCAGAGTGTTGGTGATTGACCTGTCAATGAGGCGAGTTTGCGCCAACAGCCTCACCCGTGGCGCTAGGCCAGCCCCGCCTTACGGCTGCAAAAAGTTGCAGATTGACAGGGGCAACGACCGTCAAACATAATTTGCCGTACGTTTTTGGGCCTACTCGTTTCCTTTATCCTTTATCCTTGCCCGAAGCTTATTTCCATACCGGCCTTTTACCTAAACGGAGAGAAAGAATCTGATGAAAACTCACGTCGCTGGCGTAATTCTTATTGTCCTGTGCTTTGGGCTGTTTGCCGTTGCCCAGGAAACGGCCAAGAACTCGTCCTCTGTTGCCCCATTAGCTGGCAGTGCGGATCACCCTCCTGTCACATACAAGGCCGTTAAGACTGCTGCTCCTTACGGAACGGCGAACTACCTGCCCGTGTGGACGGGATCAAACATTATCGCCAACTCAGTGGTCTATCAATCAGGTTCGGACGTGGGCATCGGCACAACGACTCCAGCGGCGACGCTCGATGTAAACGGAGCTGTGAACGCGACGACAACTTTCAATCTAGGAGGTACTCCTTTCGCCTTCGGCGCATACTCCATTGGGAACGCGTTCCTTGGCTTTGCGGGAAATGCCACAATGACTGAGGGCGGCAACACTGCCAGCGGGTTTCAAGCGTTCCAGTCCAACACCACAGGCTGCTGCAACGTCGCCACTGGGACCTATGCACTCCAGCAAAACACTACGGGCTGCTGCAATGTGGCCAGCGGCGATGGGGCGCTTCAATCTAACACCACCGGACATGAAAACACCGCAGATGGAACAGGGGCGCTCCAGTCCAACACCAGCGGGTTATTCAATGTCGCTGTTGGCCGTCAGGCGCTCTCCGCCAACACGATTGGTTACACAAACACCGGCATTGGCATGTATGCGCTCTATAGCAACACTACCGGCGGCGGCAACACCGCGCTGGGCTTCAATGCTAACGTCGGCTCCGGTGCTTTGGCAAACGCGATCGCGATTGGCGCCAATGCATATGTGACGCGAAGCAATTCCCTTGTTCTCGGCGCGATTAACGGAGTCAATAACGGAACATCCAACACCAACGTAGGCATCGGAACTACTGCTCCGACTAACATCTTTACCATAGGTCAGAGTTTCGGCCATGCGATAGCCGACGGCTGGGACACCTATAGCTCCCGCCGCTGGAAAACAAACATACAAACGCTGCACGGGGCGCTCGGCAAGATCGAGCACCTGCGTGGCGTCTCCTACGAACTGAAAGACTCGGGCAAGCACGAGATTGGTGTGGTCGCTGAGGAGGTTGGGGCAGTGGTACCGGAAGTGGTCAGTTATGAGCAGAACGGGAAAGACGCTCGCGGGGTAGACTACAGTCGGCTGACGGCGCTATTGATCGAGGCAATAAAGCAGCAACAACGGGAGATTCGCGATCTGAAGTCTGAGCTTCGGGCTACACGCCAGTCTTTGCAGAAGGTGAAGGCGCAAGTCGCCGCCTCTCAGCTTACGGTGGTGGCGTCGAAGTGACTCCGCAACTAAACCAGCACATAAACGCCGCTCGGTCTCGGGCGGCTTTTCTTTGAGGTACGCGATTTCCCTCATTGACCCGATGCTGCCCCGTTCAAATTTTTAAAATTTTTCTCGGGCGCGGGTCCCATCCATCAAGCAAGGCCACCCCCGGTGACGATAGCTTAAACCTGGGGCGGAAGAATCCTCTCCTAACACCTCTTGCGGGAAATTCCGAAGTCATTCCAGCACTTTCCCACTCTCCACTTTGGTGCTCGCATTGCATTCCATATCTGATGCGCCTCGGATTCCCCAGTATTTACGCGGGTTTCCAAAGCCACTATGACCGACCTATGACCGAAAAGAGAGGAGAATTCATGCCGAGACCGAGAGGCACAGGCAGCGTTTACTTGCAGCAGGGAAGTGCCGTCTGGTGGATTAAGTACTACAGGAACGGGAAGCCATACCGGGAATCCACTAGGACAACGAAGAAGGGCAAAGCGGTGAACTTCCTCAAGAAACGCCTTGCCGAAGTTGCGACTGGGGACTTCTGCGGGCCACAAGCGGAGCGCATTTGCGTTGCTGAACTCGCGGAAGAGATGTTGAGGGAGTATCGAGTCAATGGGCGAAAGTCGCTCCGACTGACCGAGCAGAGGTGGAACAACCATTTGCTGCCATTCTTCGGGCAATTGAGGGCCGTGGACGTTACGACCGACCAGATCAACCGATACATTGAGAAACGGAGGGAGGGCGGGACACAGAACGGAACCATAAACCGCGATCTCGCTGCCCTAAAACGCGCCTTCTATCTTGGGTACCGTAGCTCACCGCGAAAGGTCTATCACGTTCCTGTGTTTCCACGTTTGAAGGAGAACGCACCGCGCAAGGGTTTTGTGCAGGAAGCTCAGTACAAGACGCTGTGCTCAAACTGCAAAGAACCTTGGATGAGGGCAATGCTTGCAATCGCATATAGCTTCGGTTTCCGCAGGGGAGAATTGCTGCAAATGCGGACACAGCAGGTGGACTTGCTCAATCGCACGATTACTCTGGACCCAGGAACAACCAAGAATGGAGAGGGCAGAACGATCAAAATGACCCGAGAGGTCTATGAGGTTTTGCTGGGGTGCGTTCGCGGAAAAGGTCCAGGTGATCTCCTGTTCACGCGCAAGAATGGTAAGCCCGTTTTGGATTTCCGTGGAGCGTGGTATTCGCTCTGCCAGAAGTCCGGCCTCGGCCAACTCACCAAAACCGAAGACGGTAAAGAGAAATGGGAGGGACTGATCTTTCACGACCTGAGGCGTTCGGCAGTCAGAAACATGGTTCGGAGAGGCATCCCCGAGCGTGTGTCTATGACGATCTCAGGGCACAAGACGCGCGCCGTGTTTGACCGCTACAACATCGTGAGCGAGTCCGACCTAATAGATGCTGCGCGAAGGATCGAAGAGGGGCGCGAAACTGAAGTTGGGCATAGTTTCGGGCATAGTGAAGACCCAAGCCGAGTGATTGACAGGGCACAACCGCCTGTATAATCAAGGGAACAAGCGACTTGTCGCGAAGCGCGAAAGTGGCGGAATTGGCAGACGCACCAGACTTAGGATCTGGCGGGTAAAACCGTGGGGGTTCGAGTCCCCCCTTTCGCACCAATAAGTTAGGGCCGATCTTGAATCGGCCCTTTTTTCATTGTGCCCAATTTTGTGCCCACCCAGCATTCTCGCTGTGCCTACCTTCCCGCAGGAAGGGAGAGAGGCGTACCTCGTGCGGTCTGCTGGAATGCTCTTTCAATCGCGTCTGCCTGAGGATGGACGTATCGCTGCGTGATCGTGATTGAACTGTGTCCGGCGATTCGCGCAAGAGTGAACACGTCACATCCTGCCTCTGCCAATTGAGTGAGGGCAGTGTGCCTTAGAACGTAAGGCTGGAAGAACTTCATTTCCTTTGCCCCTTCCGACTTCGCCTTAGCGTTGGCGCGGTCGATGGCGCGTTTGTGCTGGTCCTTTGCGGTGTCTTTGTTTAAATGGCCCTCACGCGAGGAAGCAGGGAACAGCCAACCCCCTTCCGGGTTCCCAGCCAATTCGCGTCTCGCTTTTAATGCCGAATAGACGGTGGGGATCATTGGCAGCATACGGCGAGCAGCTTTCGTTTTGCCCTCTGTGACTTGTATAAGCCCGCCCGTGCCGTTCAGATAGATATTCTCCCAGCGTAGGGCGAACGCTTCGCCAGGGCGCATCCCAGTGCCGCGAATGATGATCGCAGCGTCTCGCCAAGGCTGCGGACACTCTGCGATGTATCGCTGCCAGTCAACGTCAGAGAGAATCGTGTCGCGTTGGCGTTCGCCTTTCGCGAGCGTGATCTTCGCCGGCCGTTCGAGTTTGCCCCACTCGAAAGCGAGATTTAAGGCGCGGCGAAGGGATGTGTTGCAACTTTCAGGGTTGTTTGGCGGGTGATGTGAAAGAATCGCGCAGTGATAACCCGACCTGCGATCTTCAAATGGCGGCAGACCGAACCCGGACTCATCCTTTGTGCGGTCCGCTGGTATCTTCGTTATTCGCTGTCTCTGCGCGATGTCGAGGAGTTGCTGGAGGAGCGCGGTCTCAATCTCGATCACACAACGGTCTGGCGCTGGGTGCAGTGTTACGGGCCTGAGTTGGAGCAGCGACTGCGACCGCATCTCAAGCCGACCAACAAGTCTTGGCGAGTGGATGAAACCTACGTTCGGGTGAAGGGTCGCTGGTGCTACTTGTATCGGGCTATTGATTCCAAGGGTGCCACCATCGATTTCTTGCTGTCAGCGTTCCGTGATGCCGATGCTGCCAAGCGGCTGTTTCGCAAGACGCTCGGCGATCGGTCGCATCCCCAACCTCGAGTGATCACCACCGATCTGGCGCCGATCTACAGCTCCGCGGTTCCCGACAGTAAGAAGGAAGGGACACTGCGCGAGCGCTGTCGACACCGAGCCGCGCAGTACTTAAACAACATTCTGGAACAGGACCATCGAGCCATCAAACGTCGAGTGAAGGCCAAGCAAGGCTTTCGAGAATTCCAGGCGGCGCGGCGAACGATTCAAGGCTACGAGGCGTTTCACATGATCCGAAAGGGGCAGGTTCGATGGGTGGCAGGAGATAACCTTCTTCGCCAGATTCAGTTCATCGACAGCCTATTCAATTTGGCAACCTGAGAACACACGACTGACAGACGCTCGGCGGCCAACTCATCTGCATTTGAAACTTGCAACACTACCAGGCTAGCGACCAACCGGACGGAATTGGTGAACATCCTCTCCAACATGCTGCACGCGCTATAATTGCGCCCACGCATGGTTCTCGCCTCTGGCGCTAAACTTGGCCCCTACGAAATCCAGTCTGCGCTTGGAGCAGGCGGCATGGGCGAAGTGTATCGCGCCAAGGATACCCGTCTCGACCGCACCGTCGCCATCAAAGTCCTGTCTTCCAACCTGACCGCAACCCCGGAACTCAAACAGCGTTTCGAGCGCGAGGCCCGAACCATCTCGTCGCTGCAACATCCGCATATCTGCGTGCTGCACGACATTGGGCACGATGCCGCCAGCGGCACCGACTTCCTGATCATGGAGTACCTGGAAGGCGAAACCCTGGCTAATCGCGTGCGAAAAGGCCCGCTGCCGTTGGCTGAGCACCTGAGCATTGCGATCCAGATCGCAGATGCTCTTGCGGCAGCACACAGCGCGGGCATCGTGCATCGCGATCTGAAGCCAGGGAATGTGATCCTCACCAAATCCGGCGCGAAGCTGCTTGATTTCGGACTCGCCAAGCCGTTGAGTTCGACCGCGGCGAGCAGCGCCATTTCGTCGGCCCCTACATTCACCGCGGCCCAGACGCTCTCCGGTCCGAGTCCGATGGTTTCGCCCCTCACCACACAGGGAACCATGATCGGCACAATCCAGTACATGTCGCCGGAGCAGATCGAGGGGAAAGAAGCAGACGCGCGCAGCGACATCTTCGCCTTCGGAGCCATGCTTTACGAGATGGCCTGCGGCAAGCGTCCGTTCGAAGGCAAGTCGCAGATCAAGGTCGCTTCAGCGATTCTCGAGGATCACCCAACTCCGCTGCGCTCGCTGCAGCCGAAAGTTCCCGCGGAATTCGAGCGCCTGATCAATATCTGTCTGAGCAAAGACCCGCATGAGCGCGTGCAATGTGCGCACGATTTGAAGCTGCAGTTGATGTGGTTGCGCGAAAGCGGGATGCAAGCGGCATCGGGACAAACGGAAAAGGGCGCGAAACCCTTGACTCGGGCGTGGTGGCTCGTCGCCGCTGTTTTCGTTTTGTCGGCCGCTGTGATTACGGCACTCGTTTTGCGCCGTACGGCTGCTCCGATGTCGGTCGAGGCCTACATTCTTCCTCCCGAGAAGACAAACTTCACCCTGACACTCGACGATGCGTCGGGGCCGGTCGTGATTTCGCCTGATGGGATGAAAATCGCTTTTGTCGCGCAAGACGACCAGACAAATGACCGCATTTACGTCCGCGCTCTCGACGACAAAGATGCCAAGCCGGTGCCGGGCACTGAGAATGCGACATATCCGTTCTGGTCTCCCGACGGCGAATCCCTTGGATTTTTTAGCGGAGGCAGGCTGCGCCGCATTTCCTTGAATGGTGGTCCGGTGCTCGACATCTGCAAGGCCGAGCGCCCTCGCGGTGGAAGCTGGGGACGAGACACCATTCTGTTCACGCCGGATGTGGTGAGCGGAGTGTTTCGAGTGTCTCCGAATGCCGGTTCCACTCCGGTGCAGGTTACTACCGTTGCCAGCGATCACACAACGAATCGCTGGCCTGTTCTGCTGCCCGATGGCAAGCACTTCCTGTATCTGGCTACGAATCATTCGACCCCGGATCCGAGCGCCCGTAACGGCATTTATTTCGCCTCGCTGGACGGAAAAGAGAACCAGTTTGTCGCGCCGGCAGAATCGAATGTAGTTTATGCACGCGGACATCTACTTTGGGAGCAGGGTGGCTCCTTGCTCGCTCAGGCGTTCGATCCCGCAAGAGGCAAGGTAAGCGGCGAGACAGCGGCCGTTGCTGCGGACGTGGGATTCAACTTGTCGACCTGGAGAGCGGGGTTCGACGCCAATGAGAATGGAACGCTTATCTATCAAGCCAGCCAGAGTCATGGTAACGAAAAGCTGCTTCTGTTTACGAGAGACGGAAAATCTGTTCCGGTGGGCGACAACAATGCCTATCTCGATATACGCATTTCTCCAGATGGCCGTAAAGCGGCGGCCTTGGGTACCGGCGCGTCTCATGATATCTGGCTGCTCAACCTCGATCAGGGAACGCGGGTTCGTTTCACCTTTGGATACGCTTCCGACGGCATGGCCTGGTCCGCGGATGGCAAGTACCTTTATTACTCCACGGTTGGGAAGACCTGCCGTATTGTGCGCAAGCCGGTCGAAGGTGCGGGGCAGGAAACCACGGTTTATGAAAACGATGCGCCAGTTCACATCACCGACGTGTCGTCGGACGGGCGCTACATGCTGGTCGAGCAGGGCTATGGGAAGATTCCGCTCACGACTTTGATCGTGCCGTTGGCGCAGGATGTCAAGCCGCGGCCATTGACCGACGACCCTATCGCCACCTATTACGCCCGCTTCTCTCACGATGGGAAGTGGATTGTCTATGTAACCGCTGAGACTGGCCGGAACGAGTTGTATGCGACCTCGCTGTTGCAAGGCGGCAAGCAGCAGCTTACGAGCGCAGGCGGATTTTGGAACCGTTGGACAGCCGACGGGAAAACCATATTCTTCGCTACCGGCGCGGGCGGAGTGTTTGCACTTCCCATAAAGGTCACAAACGACGCCATCGAACCGGGCAAACCGGTGCCACTGTTCACGGTTGCGGGATTGCCGACAATGGGCTTCTATGATGAACCGTTCGACGCAACGCCCGACGGTCGCCGCTTCCTGCTCAAGGTGATCGGCGAACGAACCGGGCCATCGCGGGCGGTGTTGGTAACAAACTGGCCGATGAGGCTCAAGAAGTAAGACCGATTTCGCGGTCGAGACGTGTGAGTAACGACAAGTGTCAACACAACTCGGCATCGCTGGCGTCTAGAAAGCGATGCTCAGAAATAGGACATCCCTTCGATAACTCCCAGTTCACGCTAGTGCTTTTTCGGACG
>PLHW01000049.1 GCA_003139095.1 Acidobacteriaceae bacterium | reverse complement strand
CGCGGCTTCGATCACGAAAAGGTCCTTCTCGATCCGTACGCGAAAGGCGTCTTCTTCACGCCGGGATTTGACCGCAAGCTGGCCATGAAGCCGGGACCCAATGATGAAAAGGCGCCGCTTGGAGTGTTGCCCAGACAACGGGCTGTTTTCGATTGGGCTGAAGATCTCCCGCCACGGCCTGAATCGGACGCGATCATCTACGAACTTCACGTTAAGGGGTTCACCAAGCATCCCAATTCTGGTGTGCATCCCTCGCAAGCCGGCACGTATGCTGGATTGATCGAAAAAATCCCGTATCTGAAAGAGCTTGGGATCACCGTCGTCGAACTCATGCCCATATTTCAGCGTGATCCTCATGAGGGTGATTATTGGGGATACATGCCTCTGAACTTCTTCGCACCTTATGTGCAGTATGCATCGAGTGTTGATGATGATGAGCAACATCTTGAGTTCAAGAATATGGTCAAGGCTTTTCACAAAGCCGGGATCGCCATCGTGCTCGACGTTGTGTACAACCACACCTGCGAGGGGGACCACCTCGGCCCTACGTATAGTTTCAAGGGTTTCGACCCCTCGGGCTATTACATGCAGTCCTCCGACCCGACCAACCCGTATGCCAATCACTCCGGCACAGGCAATACCTTGAATTTCAGTCAGGCACACGTGCGCAAAATGGTTATGGACAGCTTGCGGTACTGGAAGAACGAGATGCACATCGATGGATTCCGCTTCGATCTGGCATCGGTGTTTAGTCGCAATGCAGACGGATCACTGAATTGGGGAGATGCTCCGATATTCAGTGAAATTGCCGCCGACCCCGAGTTGGGCCGGTTGGCGTTGATCGCGGAGCCTTGGGACGTCGGCGGCTATCAGCTTGGGCGTGGATTTCCCGGCACGACTTGGCTGCAATGGAACGCGCGGTACCGTGACGATGTCCGCCGTTTTGTGAGGGGCGATGCGGGCATGGTCCCAGACCTGATGCGTCGTATTTATGGCAGCGACGATCTATTTCCGGACAGCCGCGACCATGCCTATCATGCCTTCCAAACGGTGAACTACATCGATTGCCACGACGGTTTCACGCTCTATGACTTGGTTTCCTACAATCAGAAACACAACTGGAAGAATGGCCATGCCAATCAAGACGGCATGGACGCGAATTACAGTTGGAACTGCGGGCACGAAGGAGATGAGGGTGCATCAGCGGAGGTTCTGGCTCTGCGCCGGAAACAGGCTAAAAACTTCTTCTGCCTCCTCATGCTCTCGAACGGCATCCCGATGTTCCGGGCCGGTGACGAGTTCCTGAACACACAATTCGGAAACAACAATCCTTACAATCAGGACAACGAAATCAGCTGGCTGGACTGGAGTCGGCTTCAGGCGAATCAGGACACATTTCGGTTCTTTAAGGGCATGATTGGGTTCCGGAAGTCTCATCCTTCCCTGTGTCGTAGCAGGTTCTGGCGCGAAGACGTTTCGTGGTACGGCGTTGGACCTATGGTCGATCTATCGCCAGATTCCCGGAGTCTGGCGTTTTGTCTGCATGGCACGTCCCAGGACGACGACGATATCTACGTGATGATCAATGCATATTGGCAAGCACTGCAGTTCCAAATCCAGGAGAGTGCGCCCCAAGATTGGGTCAGAATTGTGGACACCGACCTGCCGAGTCCAGACGATTTCTCAGAATGCGGTTTGCCGCTGCAGCGGTCGATTTATCAAGTAGCACCGCGATCCACAGTTGTGTTGGTCCGATCCAAAACAAAAGCCGTTCCGCTGACAGTTCGTTGACAGAATCATTGACGAACACGCCGCCGAGAGTGCTAGATTAAGAGCGACAACGGAGGCTTCGGTCCACTTGGGCATTCGCCCGTTCGTGTCGTTTCGGGCTGTTGCTGCTTGGGGCGCAATGCAATTCGTTCTGCTCATCTCGATGCTTCTGCTTCGTGATTGACATCACGGCCGGTTGTTCGTGATTGAGCTACACCACGGCTGAGTTCCCCTCGGACCGGGTCCCAGAGTCTCTAACGCTGCTCGGCTACGAACATGGCAAAAATACCTTCTCGCCGATCACTTCTGCTGCGCTTTAACTGGCCCTCGGCCACGATTGTGGCGACGTTGGGCTCTTGTCTTACCTGCGTGCTGTTATTGGCAGGCGTGGTTTACGCCCTCGATCCGAACAAACGTGTCACGCAGTACATGCATACCTCCTGGCGAACACAAGATGGTTCCGCGCCGGCTGGCATGTACGCGATTGCGCAAACGTCCGATGGTTTCCTCTGGTTCCTGTCTTCTCGCGGCGATATCTACAGGTTCGATGGTGTCCAGTTTCGTCTTTGGCATCCGCCTGTTGATACTGAACCAATCGGCCGGATCAGAAACATCCTCGGAGACCAGGCAGGTGGGCTTTGGGCGCTGGGAGCGGACGGGATCGCTCATGTCAAAAATGGTGTTGTCACTTCTCGGGTTGAGTTGGATGGTCTGCTGCCGGACACGAATAACGTAAGTGAGGACGCTGACGGCTCAATTTGGGTTGTGCGCGGCGACAATAGCGTTACAGAGCCGGTTTGCCACGTTAGCGAGCGTGGCATGAAGTGTTTCGGAAAATCGGATGGAATAGCGATCACTCCCATCGATGCGATATTGGCGGACGGAAGTGGCGGCTTTTGGCTGGGAGGGCAAGCTGCCCTTGTGCACTGGCATGGCGGTGTGTCAGAAGCGTACGCGCTCAAGGGTATGAGATCCGGTGCCGGACCGGGGATCCTTGCCCTGGCTCGTGGGCCCGATGGATCTGTCTGGGCCGGCATATATTCGGACGGACCGGGGCTAGGGCTTGCAAAATTCGAGGAAGGTACCGTCAGATCCTTCGTGACCCCCACCTTCGATGGAAGCAAATATCCGGTCTTCTCCCTGCGCTTCGATGGCCACGGCAATCTTTGGGTTGGTACGGACCGCAAAGGCATTTTTCGTGTGCGTGGAAACGTTGTGGACCATTATGAACGGACCGAAGGCTTGTCTGGCGATTATGTCCGCGCTTTCTTTGAAGACCGGGAAGGCATTGTCTGGGCTGCCACCAACAATGGAGTAGACAGTTTTCATGATCCGCGCGTCACCACCTTCTCAGCGGTGGAGGGCTTGGGAGCAGACCAAGCGGTAGGCATTCTGGCCAGCAGAGATGGCACAATCTGGGTTGCAAATGGCGAGTCCCTCGATCACATCGTTAACGGTTCGGTCTCATCCATTCGCTATAAGCATGGCTTGCCAGGTCAGCAGGTCTCTTCCTTATTGGAAGATCGCGCAGGAAACCTGTGGGTAGGAGTGGATGACGCACTCTATTTGCTCAAAGACGGGAGCTTCCGCCGCTTGCCCGAACTGAATCATGAGCCACTTGGCCTGGTACTTGGATTGGTCGAGGACAGCGATGGAAATATCTGGGCAGAGTGCTCAGGCAGCACGAGAAAGCTTGTCCGTATCCGTGATTTCAAAGTGCAAGAAGAGTTTTCCCCACCGCAGGTTCCAATGGGCCGTATTGCAGCAGACAAGCACGGAGGAATTTGGATCGGCACTCGCAGTGCGGAACTTGTGCTATTTCGCAACGGTGCTCTGCAGAGGTTCCCTGTAAATCCGGGTTCTAAGAGTCCGTTCGCCAATCAGATAGTTGCTCAGCCGGATGACACCGTCCTTGTCGCTTTCGACGACGGACTGGTCGGGCTGCGGCAAGGTAAAGTGCAGCGGATGACGACGAAAAACGGTCTACCCTGCGACAGTGTCCTTTCTTTCGTCCAGGCGAAGGAGAAAAGCTGGTGGCTCAACATGCAGTGTGGCGTCGTCGAGTTTTCAGACTCCGAGCTCCAGCGATGGTGGGCCAACCCGGATACGGTGATCCAGACCCGCTTCTACGACGTGCTAGACGGAGCCCGTCCCTCCGCGCGACCACCTTTCAATTCAGCGGCAAACTCGCCGGATGGGCGCGTGTGGTTTGTGAACTCCGGCGTGGTGCAGATGGTGGACCCCTCCAGGCTCTCGCAGAAAGCGCTAGCAGCGGTGACATATATCGAGTCGCTGGTTGCTGACCGAAACGAGTTCAAAGCAACGCCTGACCTCAAAGTCCCGCCTAATCCGAGGGACTTGCAAATTGATTACACGTCGCCCACCTTCACAATTCCGCAGAAGGTAAAATTTCGCTACCGGCTCGAGAACTATGAGCGTGACTGGCACGAGGCCGGTACGCGCCGGCAGGCGTTCTACACGGACTTACCTCCCGGGAAGTATTCCTTCCGGGTGATCGCGTCCAATAGCGACGGGGTCTGGAACGATAACGCCGCCAAGCTGGATTTTTCCATCGCTCCTGCGTATTACCAGACGAATTGGTTTCGCGCGCTCTGCGCGTGCATTTTTTTGACACTGCTGTGGGCGGCGTACCAGTGGCGTGTCCGGCAATTGCAGCATCAATTCGACATGACGCTCGAGGCCCGTGTGGGCGAGCGCACCCGGATTGCACGGGAACTTCACGACACTCTGCTGCAAAGCGCACACGGGGTACTGCTCCGATTCCAAACTGTTTCGCAGTTGCTGCCGGATCGCCCGATGGAGGCGAAAGAGAAGCTGGACAATGCGATCGACCAGACCGCGAACTTCATCACAGAAGCCCGGGATGAGGTTCAGGGATTGCGGGACTCCACGGTACAAAGCAACGATCTCGCAATGGCCATAAGCACGCTCGGAGAAGAACTCACGACTGACTCAACCGACCACCGACCTGCATTCCGTGTGGCCGTTGAGGGCGAGGCGCGAAATCTCCATCCCATCCTCCGAGACGAGATCTACAAAATTGCTGCCGAAGCGCTGCGGAACGCGTTTCGCCATTCTCAAGCACGGCAGATCGAGGTTGAAATCCGTTATGACAATGAGCAATTCCGATTGCGGGTGCGGGACGATGGAAAAGGCGTTGATCCAGCAATTCTCTCCGGCCAAAGCAGTAAAGGACACTACGGCTTGCCCGGGATGCGGGAACGTGCCACTCTTATTGGAGGTGAGCTAGTAGTGTGGAGCGAAGTCGATGCTGGAACGGAAGTGGAACTGCGCATTCCTGCCAGCAGCGCCTACGCGACAGCACAGAGACGTTCGTGGTTTTCGCGCAAGGCGAAGGCGTGAAGTAGGAGCTCATGAGCGCCGGCATCTCGCAAATTCGAATTCTCGTGGTTGACGACCATCCAATCGTGCGCCAGGGAATCGCCGGCCTGCTTGGCATTCAGACCGATATGGTTTTGGTAGGGGAGGCGTCCAACGGACGCGATGCCATTCAGCAATTTCGGACGCACCATCCCGACATCACCCTCATGGATTTGCAGATGCCGGAGATGAATGGCATCGATGCGCTCATTGCGATTCGCAACGAATTTCCCAACGCAAAAGTGATTGTGCTGACGACATACGCAGGCGATACGCAAATTCTGCGTGCGCTCAAAGCCGGTGCTCAGGCCTACCTGCTTAAGAATACGTTACATAAGGAATTACTGGAGACGATTCGTGCCGTCCATACTGGAAAGAAGGCTCTGTCCCCGGAAGCCTCTCACCAGATCGCCGAGCATGCCACGGATGACGCCCTGACGCCAGCAGAGATCCTGGTCTTGAGACTGATCGCGGCTGGGAACGCGAACAAGCAGATTGCGGATCAGCTCTCAATCACGGAGGAAACCGTTAAGAGTCGAGTCAAGAACATTCTTTCTAAACTAGGGGCCAACGATCGAACGCACGCCGCAATGATCGGCCTGAAGAGAGGAATCATCGAGCTGTAGTTTCCACCACCTTGCCTGCCCGCCTCAGAAAAATGCAGAACTCTAAAGAGTGACGGTCAAAGCTCTTTTTGGGGTTTCGATCGGCTCCCGAAACGGGGGATTCTAGTTATGTACTGAAAGGTGCGTCATTGCGACGGCTGTATTCCACATTCGCTGGCGGTTGGCCCGGCGCAGGTTTGCTTCTCATGCGCGTGGTCGTTGGCTCCGTGCTGATTGTACGCGCGGGCGTGAGGCTGTGGAGCGATCTGCCACCGATGAATGTGACGATTCCCGCTGTGCTGTTGATGGGAGCGGGAATACTGATAATCGTAGGTTTGTGGACTCCAATCGTGGGAACTTCCATAGCATTGATTGAAATCTGGAAGATGCTTACGCTAGCCGGGGACAAATGGGTGTGGCTGCTGTTAGGAACTGCCGCTGCCGCTCTCGCAATGTTAGGACCGGGTTTGTGGTCCATCGATGCTCGCCTTTTCGGTTGGAAGCGCATCGAAGCTCCTCACCGCAAAACGAGCTCTCACTCTCGTTAAGACTCCCCGTATACCACCAAATTTCTTGCCTCAGAAGAGGGTGACATTCGTTCTCCCAAGAGTTTGCGATTTGCCCCGATGTGGGGCTGACCGCAAACGGAACTGGGTTGACAATGTGCGCATGATCGGTCAAAGAAACAAAGGCAGCGTTATGACAGAAGATGGCACATCAATCCACGTTCGCATCGATGATGAAGGTTACACGCACATCACGGTAATTCAATGGGACGAGAACGGACGGGAGATCGTATATCGCGAGGATGAAACTTTTCAGTGTTCGGAGCCGCAATTTTGAAGGCGATTTCAGCCTCGCCAACGGAGGTCAAGGAGACGGTCATGGCCAAAGTGATTGAGTTTTACATACCGAAGAACTTTCGGAAACCGTTAAGCACGGGGGCTCAGCCGCAACTCGGAAAAATCATCGAGTTTGGCCCACAGACGAAGAGGTCGGCTTAGCCCAGCCTGGCGCCCGTGCCGTTCCGCGCCACGTCTGGAAACCGCAAAGAGTTCGCAAAGCACTGCAACTGTAAAAGGTTAAGGAGGAGAATATGGGGTGCGCGACCATGGATTTCACAAACCTCGGAGACTTCGCAGCAACAGGTCTTGTCAATGTGAGCGGGCTCGGCGACCAGCAGCTTCATCTCGAACCAGAAATCAGCCCTGAGTGCTGCTTCGAAGACATCGTCGGCAAAAGTTCAGCCATTCAGAAGGTGTTGGACCAAGTGGCAATCGTGGCGCCCACCGACTCCACCGTCCTGCTCCATGGAGAGACGGGAACCGGCAAGGAATTGATTGCGCGCGCGATTCACAGCCTCAGCTCTCGATGCGAGCGCGCGTTTGTGCGAATGAACTGCGCCGCCATTCCGTCGGGACTGCTGGAAAGCGAACTGTTCGGACACGAAAAAGGGGCCTTCACGGGCGCTCTGATGCAAAGGAAGGGTCGATTCGAGTTGGCGGACGGAGGCTCGCTGTTTCTGGATGAGATCGGCGACATCAGCCTGGAAGTCCAGCCGAAACTATTGCGTGCCATCCAGGAACAAGAGTTCGAGCGGCTGGGAAGCTCCAGGACGATCAGCGTGAACGTGCGGCTGATTGCCGCCACGCATCGCGATCTTCCCGCTATGATTCGGGACGAGAAGTTCCGCGAGGATCTTTTCTATCGATTCAACGTCTTCCCGATTGAGATCCCGCCGCTGCGTGAAAGGCGCGAGGATATTCCACTTCTGGTGAACTACTTTGTGTCAAAGGTAGCGTGGCGGATGGGGAGACAGATAAAGTTCATCCCCAAACGCGCAATGGAGGCGCTGACGAACTGTCCGTGGAAGGGCAACGTCAGGGAATTGGCAAACTTCCTCGAACGAGCTGTCATTCTCACACGGGGTGAGGAGCTAGAGGTGCCGGTGAACGAGCTTGTCACTTCATCCGAGACCATGGTTGCCGTTGGAATGCCCTCTACGTTTCGACAAGCGGAATCCTCTGTGATCATCAACGCCCTGAGAGCCGCCTCAGGACGAATAGCAGGCAAGGGGGGCGCCGCCGAACGTCTGGGATTGAAGCGCACGACGCTACAAAACAAGATTCGTCGCTTGGGCATCGCAAAGGCGACTTACAGCTATTAGATGCCTTCATGTCTCTGCCGTGCACTCGCTTCTAGCAAGTCACGGAAGCGAGTTTCCCCGGGTAGGTTTAGACATCCCTTGAATCGCGATAGAACCAGTGGGGGCAAGAGCAGTGAGCGAGAAGAAAGACAGAGAACGAGTAATCGCGGAAATCACACTTTCGCATCTGATGCGATTGGGAAACGAACAGGGCTGTCCAGTGAGCCGAGAACAGGCTCTCGCGTTCCTCAATCAGGAGGGGCGGGCGTTTGAAATGTGGAAGCACATGATGCAAGCCGTTGAGGACTTCATCGCATGCAGCTTATTGCAGGTATTCCCCTAGCCCCGGAGGAAACCACGGATTTGCCTCTCAGCCCAGCCAGTTGCGGTCAATCAGCACTGCCGCGCACTAGCGTGTTCCCTGTCCACTCCGCTCATAAGTCCAGGAAATGTGCAGGGAAGGGAAGCACGCGGCCAACTCGTTGCGGGTCTTCAATTAAATGGAATTTCAGAACAGATTGGCTCAACGGTGTGGTTGATAATCCCCCTTACTGATTCCGAGGCGCCTCATCTTATTCTGCAGGGTCGTGCGTTTCAATCCGAGGCGTTCGGCCGCTCCGCCGTGACCCGAGATTTGCCCGGATGCCGTCTTCAATGCATCGAGGATCACCTTCCGCTCGGCTTCATGGAAAGTAGATGCCGGGCTCGAAACGTTGCGAGAATGAGAGGCTTGGAACTCGGCGATTGGTACTTCTAGTTCTTCGCCGTGCGAAAGTATGACTGCGCGCTCGATGAAGTTTGCCAATTCCCTGACGTTGCCCTTCCACGGACAATTTGTCAGGACCTCCATTGCTTGCCCGGGGATGGACTTGATGTTTTTCCGCATTTTCTTTGATAGCTTCGAAACGAAATAGTTGACGAGCAGTGGAATATCCTCAGGCCGCTCCCGCAGTGGTGGGATCTCAATCGGGAAAACGCTGAGTCGATAAAAGAGATCTTCGCGAAAACTGCCCTGTCGAATCATCTCTGGGAGATCCCGATGGGACGCGGCGATCAGACGCACGTCAACCTGCACTGTTCGAGTGCTACCCAGCCTTTCGAATTCCCGCTCCTGTAGGGCGCGCAGCAATTTTGGCTGCAATTCGAGATTGATGTCGCCGATCTCGTCCAGAAATAGCGAGCCTCCGTCCGCCAACTCGAATCGACCCTTTCTTTGCATTAGAGCGCCAGTAAAGGCTCCCTTCTCATGCCCAAATAGTTCGCTCTCCAGCAAGCCCGAAGGAATGGCCGCGCAGTTTAATCTCACAAACGTACGCTGGTGCCTGGAACTGAGATTGTGAATGGCCCGTGCAATTAGCTCCTTGCCGGTACCAGTTTCCCCGTGAAGCAAAACTGTTGAATCCGTCGGCGCAACGATGCTCACTTGCTCGAGTACTTTTTGGAAGGCCGGACTTCTACCTACGACGTCCTGGAAGTTGTATTCGGAGCTGATTTCCGATTCCAGATATACTCGTTGGTCTTCCAGATGATCTCGCGATGCGCTGAGCCGTCCATAGGCCAGTGCATTGTCGATCACCAGAGATATCTGACTGCTAACCTGAGAGAGCAAATCCAGATCCGCCTGGGTGAAGCTGTTCGCTTTCCGGCTCCCGAGCACCATGGCCCCGATCGGGCCTCTTGCGCCAACCAGCGGCAGTGCAGTAACTGAGGCGATGGACTCCGCTCTGAGCATCTGCGCGATCACCGGTGGCATCTTATCGGAAGGTGTCAGCAGCCTCGGCTGGCGGGCTCGCAACCGATCTAGGTCTTCCTGCGCGACATGCACCGGGATATCGCTCATGAAGCCACGGCTGGCAGGAAAATCCAGCACTGCAACCTTCAAACGATCAGAACAGTCGTCGAATAGCATGAAGCTGGTGAAATCATTTGCGAAGTGTTTGCGGATCGACACCGATGCGGCCCGGAAGAGATCGTTGATATCGAGAATCGTCACAACATGGTTGTTGATCTCCAACAGAAGGCTGAGACGATCGCGCTCGCGTGTCAAATCACGCTGATACGCTTCCACCGAACTTATGGCAAGGGCATTCTCCAGGGCAACAGCAACATGTCCGGCAATAGAGCGCATGAGTTCGACATCAGCGGGACTAAATTCAAGTCTCTCTTGCCTGACGAAAACCAAAGCCCCGAGCTTTGTTCGCGGCGTTAAGATTGGAAATATGTATGCGCTCTCCGCCTGATTAACTCGGGAGGCGAGTTCCGGATAGACTGCAAGCTCCTGCTTAACGTCGGGAACGAAGACCGGGACTTGCTCTTTAAGCGCGCGCCCGAGCCCCGTACCTGCGTACGTGATTTCCGTACCGGCCTCGATCGCCGCATTGTCGCGGCTGCGCCCGAAGGCACGCAGTGCCAGTCGTTGGCCAGAAGGATCGAACAAGAGCAACGCGATGTTTTCGAATGAAACTACGTTAGACAACAGGGTAGCGAGGCTGTGGAGAACCGCGTCGACCGTGGGCTGAGCTCCGACGGTGCCGGAGATCTTTAGTAGCGCACGGTATCTTGTTAGGTCACCATTGATGGCAACATCATCTTGGTCGGTCGTCAAGTTCGCACTCATGCAATCGTTGTTTTTGGCAGTTCTCTAACGGGGCGCTCGAATCTGGTCGCCAGTCTGCATAATCTCTCGGCTACTTCGGATGTATCCGCATAGCTCAAGTGTTCCTGCGCTTGTTCGAGAAGGACGTATGCAGCATTCTCGTCGTTCGTTGAGTTCGATAATCATGAGATCCTCGCTAAAATTGGCTTGCCCCGAGCGGAATCGTGCTTCTCGTTCCAAGAAAACCAAACTGCAGGCTTCTATTTCACTCTGGTGCCCGCGTTTCTTACACAGCGTGCGAAGCGTTGTGATTCTCCTCCACGGGCTTCGCGTGGCCGTTTTGACGCCATGTCATGGCATGACAATTAGCCGCGAGCACTGCAGCGCGGGACACGTTCAGGCGTAAAGCGCAATCTTGAATCGACGATCGGATTGCAACTCTGAGTACCAGGACGGCCCGGCACAGCGGGTCCAATTCCGCAATCAGTGTTTGGGCGTCGGCCGCAAGAATGAGGTCGAGACTAGCCGCGCGTTCTTCAGCGTCGTCCTGCGATAAATGCTCGGCATGTGGACATCGTCGATCCTTGTACGCGGCTTCACAGATGCGAATCGCCTCCGTTCCGTGTGATATGGCACTCGCAATGGTCGCAGCCTTGGCCCACTCGAAAAGCCAATCGCGGAAAGGGCTGTTTCCTTGAATCGTCATCTCACAAGCATGGACAACTGCCTGTTCCGCCGCTGCTTGGTCGCCAGTGATCAAGAACGCGAGCCTACTCAGAACATTTCTTTGATCCTGGAAGCAGGCCACGATTTCGGCTGGCGATGCATGATTGCGGGCATCGACTGCCTCTGTGATCGAATGAAACCGGGACATGATTCTCCTCTCTCTATCTCGTCCTCAAACAGCCTCAACTGGACGGGAATGCCTAATTGAGTACCCCTCCTCGTTATTCCCATGCCGCCGCTTGCGTCGCTCGGATATCCTCTGCATAGGTGATAATCCCAGCCGGTCACATACGGCAATTGCATAGACATTGCCGGCGACGAACAGTGCGCCGACACTAGCCAACCACTTCAGCAACTGTTCGCCCACTGAATCGATATAGCTCACCTCGGTAAGGTCGACGACCAAACCCTTAGGCAATACGTCCGTCGTGACCAAGCACCTGGCCTGCTCTGCCCAATCAGCGACGAGTTTGCCTTCTAACTTCAGGGTCGGACCACTCGCTAACCACCGGATTTCTGCACGAAACATTGGCTTGATCCTCGAAACGCCTGTCGTGCTCTCCCTAAACCCTTTGGAGCGCACGTTTCGTGCCAATGCTGCTGCTGTTATGTGATTGATGTAATTGCCGTGTCGTGGAGACTGATTCGCCCAAATTGCCTCAATGCGGTCATTGTCCGCATGCGGGCAGGGGACCTCGGGGGTAGAGCCTACCTTGGAAGAGCAACTTCGAGGGGTTCTACGCGAAAGAAGGCTCGGGCACCTCGCGGCGGGAGCGCCCGCTGTTGCTCACTCTCATCGAAAGAACGACGCACCGACAAATAGCGTGAGTGAGTCCACGTCACGATTCACATTTCCCGAGAGAGATTGCACCCTTGAGCTCAGCGCCGGTCTTACCATTCTGCGCCTGTCCACAAAATTGCAAATAGCTTGCCACTCGCTTTTCGACTCCGAACGGATGCTCTTCACCAGGATTCGATACCTGTCGCAGCTCGCTCCGGCCTTGGCGAGCTTCGGTGCAGAAGATATTCTGCAAGGCGGCGAATGTCGCCGTCAGGGTCGTCGAGCGCCGCAAGGAGCTCCTGGTACGCGGCCAGGTTCCGTTCGGTGAGCCATTCTAAATGGCAAGCAAATAAGTACAAAGCGTCGCGATGTCCGATTTTCTCCGACATGTCAGTCAAGGCGATCCTGTTGCTGCACACCGACTCAACGGGAAGACTGTTGCTGGCTGACGAACTCTCTAGCCATCCTTGCGTTTACCAGTTGACTGCGCCAGGGACCCGGCATCAACCACTTCTCCGCCGACTCGAACTGCTCCCAAATTTGACTTTGAATCCATTACTGATCGCCCTCAGGTGCGTCTATCAAGCTGTGTACCTTCCTTAATTCATCCTTGGTTCATGCTCTTCTTGCATCTCAGGCAATTCGAAACCGGGTAAAGACAGGAGCGAGTGGCAGGCGGTGCTCAATCGACATGGTCTGGAGTGAATATGCAAACTTCGCACCGCAGTGACAGCACACCCGGTAGGTCTCGCCTTGCAGTGTGAACACACGGCTGAGGTGAAGGTGGTGACACCCAAAGAGGAAATCAAGGATAGCTAGGTGGATCGCCATAAACGCTCCTTTGCCAGTCGGCGCGTAGTTTGATCGCGTGATCCCTTGCGAATGTCGAACAGCTCTATCCGCTAGCCGGATGAGCTCAACGAACAAGGCCGATCCCCTTAATACGGAACTGAATTCAACCGTCTCTATGCAGGCCACCAACCACTTCGGTCATCTCGCTAAGCCGTTGGTTCTTGGTGTAATCCCCGTTTCCGCCCGCCCGCTGTCGTGACCGTTCGAGGGCACTGCCGCAATGTGGGCACCAATCTCCGCCCACTGTTTGTCCATACTCCCGCAATTCATTGATTTGCCGTGCTACGTCTTTGGCGAGCTAAATGCCTTAATACGGCTGCGATGCATCGATGGCTGAACTGCTTCGAGCGGCAATTCCGGCAGAGCTACCGCGGCATGAGAGGGTCAAGTAGGAACGAAGGAGTCGATATGTACGCCACAAAAACAATCAATGGCGTCCCCGCGATCCAGCGCGATGGACAAAGTGTGTTGAGTGTCTGTCACCAAGATTGGGAGTTTGCAAACTGGCTATGCGCGCTACTCAACGAACTGGGCCACAAGTCCGAGTTGTTGCTGAATGAGCAGGACTGGGAATGGCTCAATGCGAACGATCGCGCCTTCGGAAGGGCGGTACACCATGCCTGATATCAAGACAACCCCCACGATCTCTATCGTTGTT
>PLHW01000029.1 GCA_003139095.1 Acidobacteriaceae bacterium | reverse complement strand
CCACTCGGCCATCTCTCCGGCGCGCCGCGCTAAGCGGCTGCTGTCTGATTTTAGCAGCAGACCGTTTCCGCGGTTTCGATTTTGTCTGCAAGAGAAGCGAGGGCGAGCCGCCCTCGCGACCGCCGGCCGGCGCGCCAGCGCTGCGGCTGCTAGCTTTCTTCGCCTTCGCCGAGCTGCTGGGCGAGGTAGTTTTCGTAGGTCATCTCCTTGATCATGTGGAGCTGGCCTTCGAGCCAGTCGATGTGGTGCTCTTCGTCAAGCAGAATTTTCTCCATCAACTCGCGCGAGCCGTTGTCTCCTGCGGCGACGGCGGCTTTGATGCCCTCGTTCAAGCGCTTAACGGCGGCGTATTCGAGGTCGAGATCGTTTTGCAACTGCTGCTTGACGGTCTGGCCGATGTTGATTTTGAAGTAATCGGTCATATTGGGAGTGCCGTCGAGGAGGAGTATCCGCTCCATGCACTTTTCGGCATGCTGCATCTCTTCGATGGATTCTTTGCGCGTGTGCTTGGCCATTCGCTGGTAGCCCCAGTTCTCGCACATTTCGGCGTGGAGGAAATACTGGTTGATGGCTGTCAATTCGGCCTTTAGAACCTCATTCAGAATCGCGATGATCTTGGCGTCGCCTTTCATGATGTGACCTCACGAAGTTCCCGCGGACTTAAGGAACGGACTTTGAAGTTAGCAGCAAGCGTCGAAACCGTGCCCGACGATGCGAATTGCGGGTAATTGGTTCAGACTGAGAATTGTACTAGAAGAAGCGAACTAAGGGCGTGATCCGGAGGCGGCTGCGGTGGCGTTGGCGGTGGGGACGGAGTCGGCCACCTGGGGTGCGGGAGCCTGGGCGGGCGAAGGAGCACCCGGAGCGGCATCTTTGGCGGAATCCTTTGGGGCGACACGATGGTTGAGGCAGTAGAGAGCGAGTTCGAGACGATCGGCGACGCCGAGTTTGTCGTAGACCTTGCGCAGATAATTCTTGACGACCTGTTCCGTGGTGCCGACGCGGACCGCGATTTCCTTGTTCTTCATGCCCTGCGTGACGCAGGAGACGATGAGCGATTCTTTGGGAGTGAGTTGCACTTTGGGACGCGACCCGGAGGGACGAACGCTCTGCGACCGATAGGCCTCGAGCACCCAGCCGACGGCGCGCGCTTCGAGCCAGGGTTCGCCTTGCGAAACTTTGCGCAGGCAATCGACGAGCATTTCCGGCTCAACCTCGCGCGAGACGACGGCGTGAGAGCCGCGGCGAAAAAGTTCCAGCGTCATTTCCTGATCCGGTTCCTGAAGCACAACGACCAGGCGGCAACTGGTGTTTTGACGGAGGATCTCCGAAACGGTATCGGGCGGGTTGGGGGTGAGCGCCGCCTCAAAAATTACGATGTCAGCGGAAAATTTCTGGAGAGCGATGAGAGTCTGGGCGACGGTCTCGGCCTGGCCGACGACGCGGATGTCGTCTTCGAGGGCGAAGATCTTGCGCAGCCCGGCGCGGAAAATGGCTTGCGAATCTGCCACGATGACACGGATCGTGCCTTTGCTGTCCTCAGGCAGAATGCCTTCGGGAACCGCAACGCTAGTCGATGTGCTCGCCATCCGTTCTTCCTGACCTCTTTCCCGCCTGTTTCGCGACCTACGGTTTGCTACTCACTTTTCCGGCTACTCGCTCCGTTTGCTCACTGTGTGCTGCCTACTCGGTGGACCACACTGGGGCGACGAACCTCGCCGGTAATGCGCTAGGCGCGTTCGAATTTGTACTCATCGATGACCACGCCCACGCCGCGACGGCCTTCGGCTTCCTGAAAGCTGCGGATGACCCGGCCGCGGCAGTCGACGCGAACGTCCGATTCCCCGCCCACGACATCGGCGGGCAGGGAGATGGTGAAATCTACAGCGGACCCAATGGGAACATCGGCGTCCATCCGGAAAAGAACACCGTTGGCGGAAATGTTTTCTGTCACGATGGTTTGTTCGCCTCCATCCGATTTCAAAGCGACGGGGAGCTTGATGGGAAAACGAGCCGCGCCCTGCACGCCGGCGTAGCCCTTCGGAGTTTTCGGTGCTTCGGTCACGGATTGTTTGCCGGGTTCCGACACTGTTCGGAGGAGATCCCTTTCGGCTCTCGGCGCGCGGTGTACGCGCACGCCTTTTATAAGTTCAGGCCGAGATTACACCCCGGTATCCACCGTGCAAAGGTTACGTAGGTCATGAAACATAGGTGAGGAAGTGTCGGTGGTACAGGGACTTAGGGACGTGGAGGACCTTCCAGGATGAGACTAACGGAACTTACGGGAGCGCCATTCGTCGGCGGTGAGTTCCCAGATTTCGGCGGGCAATTTTCCGGAAACAAATTGCCGCTCTTCGGTGGCGATGACGCGCATTCCCTGGCGGACCGAGATGCGGCGCGAGGCGGGGTTTTCGATCGCCTTGGGAACTCGCAGGACCGGGAACTTCAATTTGTCGAACCAATAATCGGTGACGGCGTCACACGCTTCGCTCATCAAGCCCTGGCCTTGCCACGGCAAGCCTAACCAAAAGCCGCGGTTGTGGTACTCGGCTTTCATCAGGTTGATGCAGCCGACGATTTGCGCGGGCTCGGACTTCAGCCGCAGCGTCCAATGCCACTCATCGCCGCGCTCGATGGCGGGCAGAGCCATGGTACGAATGTAGGTCTCGGCGCCGTCGGAAGGATAGGGCCACGGCACGCGGCCGGCGAGGAAGCGCACTATCTCCCAATGCGGAAAGAGCATCTGGATCTGCGCGGCGTCGGCGAGTTCGAGCGGTTGAAGGCAGAGGCGATTTGTTTCGAGCGTGGGCGTCATAACTCAGAAGTGATTCTTGTTAGAACTTTGTCACCTCGGTGAAGTTGAACTCTCTTACTTTCATCGGCGGCACAACCATGTCGAACGATTCTTCTCCGCAGGCGCGGACTGGCGCGCCGAGTGCTTCCACGTTCGATAGCATGGAGATCAGGCTTTGGTTGAAGCGGAAATTACGGACGCCGTTTTTTAGCCGGCCGTTTTCGATGAGGAAGGTTCCATCGCGGGTCATTCCCGTGAGAATTTTCTCGTAGGGGTCGACTTCGCGGATGTACCAGAGGCGCGTCACGAGCAGGCCGCGCTCGGTCGATGCGATCATCTGGTCAATCGTCCGCGGGCGGTCCGAGCCGCCGACCACGATGTTGAGCGGCATTTCTCCAATCTCATTGGGCAGAGGGAAACCGTGGCCGGTCGCTTCGATCGGTCCTATTTTATTGGCGAACTCGGACCGCTTCATCTTCGCGACCGTGCCGCGGGCGTAAACGACACGTTTCACAATTCCATTTTCGACCAATTGCACGCGGCGGCGGCGCATGCCCTCGCCGTCGAAGGGAGAACCGGCCTGGAGCGGATGCGAGGCGTCGTCCCAGATATTGATGTTGTCGCCGAAGAGCTTTATGCCGATGCGGTCGTTCAGAAAAGAACGCTGGTCGAGGATCGCAGTGCCGCCGAAATCCCAGAACATGAAGCCGACGATGTCGAGCGCGGCGGACGGTTCGAGAATTACCGTGTACTTGCCGGGAGGCAGTTCGCGCGGGTGCGTCGAGTCGACCGCCTTGCGGGCCGCGGTCTCGGCGAGTTGGAGCGGGTTGAGTTTTCGCACATCCGGTGAATTGAGCTTTTGCCAACCGGAGGAATCGCCGGCCAGCATGGTGATCGAGATCTCAGCCAAGGTTTGCGTGTGCCACTCGGCCAGGCCGCGCGAGTTGAAAACGCTTTCGAGCGACTGCGCGGTCGAATAAATTCCCGCGGTCGTCAGCTTGTGCCGGTCCGCGAGGGCTACGATTTGGCGAACGGATTCGGCGCGCTCGGCGGGAGTGATCGCGGCGGTTTCTTCAAGAAACCGTGCTGGGCGGTCGCGATCGCTCGCAATGGCCGCCTCTTCGGGAGTCGGCATCGGCAAAAGATCGGGGTCTTTTTCCTGCACGCGCGCGAACTTTTCGGAAGTTTCGACGGCGCGCTTCAGGGTCGCATCGTCAAACTGGTTCACCGCGGCCCGCGCGCTGCGGCCATCGAAATTCGTGCGAATGGAGGCGATGCAGTTTTCGTCTTCCACGTTCTGGTGGATGGCATTGTTCGCAAACCGCGTGAGCGCGAAACGCGCGCCGCTGAAAAGCACTTCGACTTCGTCAGCCGAGGAGAGGCGGCGAATGCGACTGAAAAGTTCGACGGCTTGTTCCTGGGTCAACATTCGATTTGGCGCCTCAGTTCAGCGGGTGTCCCTCGGGGGCTATAAAGCCCGTTCGGTATTGGCCCTGTGCGGCGCGGCCGAAGCCGTGCCCTTTCCAATGAGATAGCTGATAGCTTCTAGCTTTTGTATGCCGAGCCTACTTTGATTTTCCGAAAACGCGAGGGGCTTGCGCCGTGCCCGGTACCCATTACCTGTTGCGGCTGACCCTTGCCGCAGTTCGGCGTGCCCCATATCACCCAGTCCTGGCGCGAACAGATTGCATCGAGCGCATTCCAGAACTCCGTGGTGATTCCCGAGTATGACGGATTCTTCAACATGCGGGTGCGCTTGCCGTTCTTAATTTCCCAACCAATTTCGCATCCGAACTGAAAGTTGTAGCGTTTGTCGTCGATGGACCAGGATTTATTCGTCTCCATGTAAATTCCGTGATCGGTATCGGCGATAAGTTGATCGAGCGTCAGCGGCGTCTCGCCGGGCAGAAGGCTCACGTTCGTCATGCGAATCATGGGCAGGCGATTCCAGCCCTCGGCGCGCACGGTTCCACCGGAACGCGCGGCCCCGATGGTGTGTGCGGTTTCGCGAGAACTTAAATATCCGGTGAAGCGGCCGGCGCTAATAATGGGCGTGCATTGCGCGGCCACGCCTTCGTCGTCGTATGCGAATGTGCCAAGGCCGGGCCCGTGCTCGGGGCGCGCATCGGCGACCGCGTTCACGAGTTCGCTGCCATAGCGCAGATGATTGAGCTTGTCGAGGGTCAGGAACGACGTGCCGGCAAAGTTCGCCTCCATGCCAAGTACGCGGTCGAGTTCAATAGGGTGGCCGATGGATTCGTGAATCTGCAATCCGAGTTGCGAGCCATCGAGAATGAGCGTGAATTCGCCCTCGGGACATTGATCGGCCGTGTGCAACGCGACCGCTTCTTCACCCACGCGGCGCGCGTTCTCGACGAGTTTCATCTCTTCGATCAATTCATAGCCCCGGTTTTGCCACTGTCCACCAAACGAGTTTGGATACGATCGCTTCTGAATTTCGCTGCCGGCAAACGCGTAGGCTGTATAGCCCGCGCCGGTGGAGTATTTCGTCTGGTGAATGTCGGCGCTTTGCGAAGACAAAAACCAGGATTCTTCGCGCACAAAATTCATGCCGGTCTCGGTGAGCGTTACACCGCTGACGGCGCGCATCTCCGCATCGGCCTTGAAGAGCAGATCGAGATTTTGTTCGATGGAGGTGGTGAAGGGATCGATGCGAATCGGCGTGGTCCAATCGGCGGTGGCCGGGGGCTCAGGTGCCAGGCGCACTTTTTCGCGCTTTACGAAGGCAGAGGCCCTCGCGATGGCGACCGCTCGTGCTGCGGTGGCCTCGACGGCATGGTGGCTGAGATTGGCGGTGGCCGCGAAACCCCAGGCGCCATCGACGATTGCGCGAATGCCGATGCCGAGCGAATCCGATTCCGACGAATGGCCGACGCGGCCGCTCTTGGTGGTGAGCGAGCGGCTCTGGATCGCAACGACGCGTGCGTCGGTATAGGTTGCGCCGCGGGCCACGGCGGTATCGAGGGCGAGTTTGGCCACATCCCTCATGCTGGAATCAAAATTATCACGATTGTGAGAGGAAATTGAGTGGGCGGCACCGCGTCAGTGCATGCCGGGCGCGCCGAGCGCGAGGGGAGCGCGCTGGCGGCCGAGATCGACGACAAAGCGGCCCGCTTGCAGATGGTCGCCTTCACTTTCGCTTGCGCTGGGCGCGCTCCAGACGGCGCCGATGTCGACTTGGCCGCCTTTGGAGCCAGCAACCTTCGTCGGCTGACGGCGCTCTTTTTCGACGTAGGCCTTGATCACCTGCGCGACGGTGCGGGCGGCGAGATAGCCGTGCTCGCCTTCTTCCAACAGCGCGCAGACGACGATCTCCGGGTTGCGCCGCGGTTCGACGCCGACGAACCAGCCATTGTCTTTGAATTTTTTCCCGGCGGCGCCCATTTTCGCTTTCAGCGCGTTGCTGATCGTTTGCGCGCTGCCGGTTTTTCCCGCGAAGTCGATTCCCTGCAAGTGCGCACTCGGCGCCGTTCCCCCGGGGTTCACCACATTCGCCATCGCGTCGGTGATCGTCTCCCAGTTTTGCGGATCGAGCGGCAAGCGCGTCTGATCCGGAACATCCGACGCTGGAATCACGTTGGCAGGCAGGTCGGTGGGATTGATGACGTGCGGGCGAACCAGCAGGCCACCGCTGGCGATGGCACCGATGGCGCGCGCCATCTGAATGGGCGTGGCCGCGACTGCGCCCTGGCCGATGCCGACGGAAATGGTTTCACCCGCGTACCACTTCTGCTTGAAATTCTTGATCTTCCATTCTTCCGAGGGCATGACGCCGGTGACTTCCTGCGGCAGATCGATGCCGGTTTTTTGTCCGAGGCCCAAGGCGGTGGCCCACTTCGCAATCTTTTCGATGCCAAGTCTTTCGGCGAGCGTGTAAAAGAAAACATCGCACGATTGGTAAATCGCCTTGCTGATTTCCACGGGGCCATGAGTGCGGTGCTCGGCCGTGACCCAACATTTAAAGTAGCGGCCATAGAAGGTCGCGCCGCCGCTGCAGTTGACATGCAGAGTCTGCGCGATGCCCTCTTGCAGGCCCGCCGTCGCCATGATGATTTTGAAAGTGGAGCCGGGCGCGAGTTGCGCCTGAATCGCCTTGTTCAGCAGCGGGTGGTCTTCGTCGGTGACCAGTTTGTTCCACTCGCCGCGAGAAATTTTTACCGCGAAGTCGTTGGGATCGAAGGTGGGTCGGCTGACCATGGCGAGGATTTCGCCGGTTCGCGGATCCATGGCGACGATTGCGCCATTCCGGCCGGCAAGCGCCTCCTCAGCGGCGATCTGCAAATCGAGATCGACGGTGAGTTTAAGCTGTTTGCCGGGCTCGGCGGGAGTTTCATCGAGGCGGCCAACTTCGCGGCCGTGGCTGTTGACGAGCGCGCGGCGCGAACCGTTCTTGCCCATGAGCACGTTGTTGTACTCTTTTTCGACTCCGCTGACGCCGACCACGTCGCCGGGGTTATAGAGCTCAAACTGCGGCTGGTTGAGCATGTCCTCGGTGACTTCGCCGACGTAGCCGATGAGGTGCGCCATGAATCCGTTGCGCGGATAGAGGCGGCGGTGCGCCATGATCGTGTCGAGTTCGGGCAGCTCGTTTTTGTGCGACTCGATGAACGCTAGTTCGTCGGGCGTAATGTCTTCCTTGAGAAAGAGCGGCTGATATTGCGGCATGTAGGCGGCGCGATGGAGGCGCTGCCGGACCTCGTCGGCATTCAGATGCAATCCCCTGGCGATCAAATCGGCATCGGCATCCAGGTCGCGCGAGGAATCGCGCAGCAGGAGAGCGGAGAACGAAGGATAGTTGTCGACAATGATGCGGCCTTCGCGATCGAGAATCTTGCCGCGGGGCGCGAGGATGGGCACATTGCGCACGCGATTTTGCTCGGCCAGTTGGGCATATTTGTCGCTCTGCATCACCTGGAGGCGCCACAATCCGTACGCCAATAGCAGGAAAATGAACAGCACGGCATACTGCACAGCAGTGAGGCGGAACGGTGAGACTTTTTCTTCGCGGCCGAACATCGATCCTCTGGGGGTTGTCATTATTGTAACTTGCTTTGCGGATGAGGAAGGGAGCGCGCGGTCACGAAAGTTTTGGTTTTAGACTGTCGGCGATCGCTTCTCAGCTCGCGCCGCTGAGGGCGTCGACTGCGAATGAAGAACGGGCGACCGGGGAACTGTCGTTCGCCGTCCGGCCATGTACGAGCGAGGATTGCACGGCGCGCGCCTTCAGGCAACAATACGGTCTATCTCCACGTCTTACTTTGGGGGATGTGGGTTTGCGACGTGACTCCGGCCGATCTGCGTTCGGGTTGCTGGTCGCTCCCGGCTTGTAGCTTCTTTATATGAAAATTCGCAGCTTTGTCATCGCGTATGCGCTGGTGCTGGCCATTCTGCTTTTTGCGGATCGGCGGCCGAAGCCATCGACATCGGATCGATACTCCCATGTCGTCGACCTGACCAGCGGTGGAAGTGCCATCGCTCGGAGTGCGAGTTCGGGGAACCCGGTCGCGCCAGAATCTGCGACGGGCAATGGCGGCAGCCTTAAGACGCGCATCGTCGCGCCGGATGCGTTGATCCCGGGCACCTGGACGGCCGGGCAGATTCCCGCGGAACGGCTGGTGGCGCCCCTCGTGGTAATGGACGCTCCGAGGGCACAGTCGGGGAGCGCATCGCAAATCTCGCTCGACGACATTGCCGACTGGGAAGCGCAACATGGCGTGATGCCCCAGGGCGCGGTGGTTGCGATTCGGCGTTCTGCTGCCGACCGTTCTACTTTTGACCGCTCCCTCTCCAATCTTCCTCCTTCCGACTTTTCCGCTTCCAAGCTTTCTACTCCAAATCAAGGGGCGGACACCGACTTGATACCGATCACAACAGAGGCGGCGCGGTTTCTCATGGACGCACGCTACACGACGGGGTTCGCCATCGAGACAGCGGCCGACCTCCGATTGGACCGCACACTGGCGCGGCAGATTGCGCTTCACGGAAATTATGTGGTCGAGGATGCGGCGCACTTGGACGCGCTGCCCGCCACCGGCTCGCTGATTATCGTCGCACCCCAAAAGAGTAATGGCCGGGGCGAGGGGCGACTTCGCGTGCTGGCGATGGTGCGGTAGTCAGTTGTCAGTTGTCAGGTCTCAGTTACTTCGCAATTAGGATCGACGGCTGTGGGCCGGTCCCGACCGTTTCGCGGCTTGCCCGTCGTGGCTTTTCTTTGCGACCTCCGTTCAGCGCGGATCATCTGACTGTCCATGACCGATCCGCGATTTCCCATCGGCAAGTTCGCTTATATCGGGCCTCTGACGGCTGAACAGAAGAAGGAGGCCCTCGACAATATTGGGCGAACACCAACGAGAGTTCGCGAGGCGGTGCGCGGACTCACGGACGCGCAGCTTGACACTCCCTATCGCGAGGGCGGCTGGACGGTTCGCCAGGTGGTCCACCACGTTCCGGACAGTCACATGAATTCTTACATTCGCTTCAAGCTGGCGCTGACCGAGGACGAGCCGACCATTAAGCCATACATGGAAGACCGTTGGGCCGAGTTACCCGATTCGCGCGAACCGATCGAGAATTCGCTTGTCCTGCTCGATGCGCTGCATCGGCGGTGGACGAAATTGCTGCGGAGCCTCGGCGAAGATGAGTGGAAACGCACGTTCCGGCATCCCGAGCTTGGCCCCATGACCCTGGAGAAAACTCTCGCCCTCTATTCCTGGCATGGCCGTCATCACGTGGCGCATATCACGAGTTTGCGGGAGCGGATGGGGTGGTAGAAGACAGCCTCGCTCCAGATGTGGCGTCAGTCCCGACTTTCAATGTTCCAGGCGCGATCGAAAGTTTCTTAGCAGCGGGAGCGCCGTGCTCCGCTTTATTTTGCCAGACGGTTGTACTTCTTAAGAACCTCGCGCAGGCGGTCGTGCGGGAGAGCGATGGCAGTGTGTCCATCGATGCCGGTCATGGTGTCGGCGGCGACCATCGCGTTCACGATCGCCTCTTCGGTCGCCTGAACGGTGGCGAGAAAAATGGGATCGAGGCTGTCGTTGGGAAGCATTTTGAGATCGTGAATGCCGCTGGGGCTAGCCGCGCCGGGATTGGCGGTTGAGAACGCGACGAAGATGTCGCCCGAGCCGTCGCCGGAATAACTGCCGTCGCGTCCGAGGCCGAGCGCGGCGCGGCGCGCCACCCGCTTGAGTTGCGTGGGAATGAGCGGCGCGTCGGTGGCGATGACGATGATGATCGAGCCAGTGTCCTCGCCGTAGGCCGGATGCTCGGGAATTTCCTTGCCGACGGCAACGCCGGCGATGCGCAGTTGGTCGCGGCGTCCATAGTTGCACTGCACGAGGACGCCGACGGTGTAGGCACCGTCTTTCGGCCCAAGGACGCGCGAGGCAGTGCCGATGCCGCCTTTGAATTCGTTGCAGATCATGCCGGTGCCGCCGCCAACGCTTCCCTCTTCGACCGGGCCAGTGTGCGCGGAATCGAGCGCATGAAAAGCGTGCTCGGGCTTCACGTGGAATCCATTGATGTCGTTCAAAAAGCCATCCCATGTTTCGGCGACAACGGGGAGCGACCACCAATAGCCTTCCATGTCGGGTGCACCGTGCTTCACTTTCCAGGCGATGACGGCATCGCGCACAACGCCGACGCTATGCGTGTTGGTGATCATGACAGGGCCATCGAGCAAGCCGGAATCTTCAAGCCACGTGGTGCCGGTCATTTCTCCATTGCCGTTGAGCGTGAACCAGGCGCCAAAGACCGCGTCGGTCGAGGCTTTTCCGCGGGGCAGAACCGCGGTGACGCCGGTGCGAACGGGGCCTTCGCCGACTTTGAGTTTGCCGTTGCCGGAAATGAGCGTGGTGTGGCCGACCTCGACGCCTTTGACGTCCGTAATCGCGTTATTCGTGCCGGGCGCGCCGTCGAAGGGAACGCCCAAATCGCGGGCGCGGGGCTTGGTTTGCGCACTCGCGGCAGCGGCTGCGAATATCGGAAGAAAGAGGATGAGGAAAAAAAAGCGGAAGCGGGGGATTCGATTCATATTTTGATCGCTTTCGGAAAAACAGGGACAGCGCACGCGGCAGTATAAAGCATCCAAGGGCGGGTGATTTACAATCCACTGGATTGGCGGCAGTGAGGAGACGACATGGAAAACTGGAAACAGGCGGCGATTGCGGCGTCGGCGGGAGCGGCAGTGATTTTGCTTTTGAAGGGACGGCGGCCGGCCGCGGTATTGGTCGGGGGAATCGGCATTGCAGTGCTGGCCTCGGAGTATCCCGACCGGTTTGAGAAATTTCGCGAGGACTTACCAAGCTACATTGAAAAGGGAACAGGACTCCTTGACGCGGCGATGCGAATTGGGAGCAAGATCGGCGAGTTGGCCGAAAACCGCGCGCACGCATTCGAGTCGTTGGGAGAATATTAGAGCGCGAAACTCGCGCCGATCAATCGATCCCCAGCTGTTTTCTTGCGTCCGCGCTGAGCCGCTCGGGGGTCCACGGAGGATTCCAAACGATGTTGACGATGGCATGGCGGACGCCGGGCAGTTGCTCGACTCGAGCCTTGACCTGCGCGCTGATGTTGACATGCTCGGGGCAACCCTCCGCGGTGAGCGTCATTTCGACGGCAACGTCTTGCTGGTTGTCGGGCACGGAATCCAGGTGGATGTCGTAGATCAAGCCGAGGTCAACGATGTTGACGGGAATTTCCGGATCGTAGCACTGGCGCAGGGCATTTCGAACATCGTCTTCAGTTAACGGCATAGTATTTCCTCGTTCGGTTTAGTGTAGCAGCGGCTGGATCGGCGACTGGGTGCCGCGGACACGATATTCCCGGCAATCGCCGCGGTACCAGACCATAGGAGCAATCAATCATGGCATTGGATGCCGATGCGCGACAAAAGCTGCAAATCGTGCTGCTGCTGGGGATCGCGATTGCAGGCGGGCGGGCGGCCTACATCATTTACGAGCGGCACGAAACGATGCGCGAGGATTCGAGGCCCAAGGTCGAGGCGCCGCTGAAGGCGGACTACTACGTTACGCCGAAGAAGCTGCATCCGTACGATTTGAAGTCGGCGCGCGAATTGATGAAGCAGCCGGTGTGGGTGAAGGTCGGCTATTACCACATTTACTATCAGTACAATGCGGCGGCGCACAAGACGGACTTTGCGCATGAGGCGGGAACGCTTGGTCCGCTCCAGAAGTTGCAGATTAAAGATATAGTGAGCGGCGAGTCGCCGAAAGCGCCCGGCACGAAGCAGGTGATGGCGGTGTTTGACAGCGATGGCAAGACGTATGCGGTGCCGATCGGCGCGGAGAAGGGTGGGGATTTCAAGTTCTATTCCGATGAGATATTTTTTGTGGAAGATCCGCGCGAGCTTTACAAACACTGGCCGGCGGATGTGTGGCAGGCGATTGACGCACACCAGGCGCAGCGGGGCATGAGCGAGTTGCAGGCTAACTTCGCGATTGGGCTGGGGCTTGCGGAGGGCTCGGGCGATTACGGATCGAGGACGCTGCATTACGCGAATGGCGGAAGGCCCGTGACGATCACGTTTGAGAATGACAAGGCAATCGAGATCAAGACTGGGGTGTGAGCGATTGTTAAGAAGGCAATGTCACCCGAATCTCGCCCGGTGCTCCTTCAGAATGCACAGGTCCATCACGACGAACATTCCGGCCCGGCGAGCTTTTTCGGCGGCAGCTTGGTTGATCACGTCCTCCTGGAGCCAGATGGCTGGAATTTTCAACTGAATCGCCTGCTCCACGATTTCGTCGACAAACTCCGGCCGCCGGAACACGTCGACGAGATCAATTTTCTCCGGCACCTCCAGAAGCGACGCGTACGATTTTTCACCCAGCGCCTCTTCGATCTGAGGATTAACCGGAATGATTTTGTAGCCGTGACTCTGCATGTACGCCGAAACCCCATGGCTCGGCCGCATCGGGCTATCCGACAATCCCACCACGGCAATCGTCCGAGCCCGCGCCAACAGTTCGTGAATTGCATCCGCGTTCTTCATAAGCGGTTGGTTTTACTGAGAACCGAGAACTTAGAACTGAGAACAGCCTACATATTTTTTTTCTCCATCTTTTGTTTAAACATCCTCAGCGCCAGCTTGCGAATCGTCTCCGGCACTTCTTTATTTCCGGAGAGATTTTTCAAATCGTGAACCAGCAGATTCTTCATCAAGCCAAGCGAGAGATCGAGCGGTGTTCGCGGATTGCAGACGAGATTGCGCATGATGTTGTAATTCTTTGCAAATCGCCGTTTCAACGGAATCGACCGCAACACCGATTCCAGCACGTTTTTTTGCTGCGCGAATCCTTCGACTTCGCCATCTGAGACTTTCGGCGAATCCAGCACCGCCAGCGCAACCAGCTTCGTGCCGTCGCGAATCAGAATCGATCGCTCTTCTTTGCCGCCGCGAACGGCGAGCGCAATGCGCCCTTTCACGTCAAGCTTGGCAATCTTCTGCAGCACGCTGTCGCGTTTTTCCACATGCACGACCGGAGCATGCTTCATCGCATGTGCAGTCGCCGTTGCGGCTGCGGAACCCGGCGCAACTCGCGCCGCCGCGTTCGAGGCCGAGCCTGCCGTCGGAGTCGCGGCAACGATTGCCTCCGCTGCGTGCGCGGTCTCCTCATGAATCATGCCGATCGGCTGGAATGGTTTATCTTTTTCCCGTTCCAGTTCCGCCGCGTTTTCCTTGAGGAAGGCGGTCAGCACCTCTTCGGCCGCAGGATCCGCGGCCGCAAGATCCGCAACAGCGGAATCGGAGGCGCGCGTTGCCGCGTCCGCAATGTTCGCCGCCGCAACGTTCGAAGTATCTAGAGCAGCGAGCTTCTTGGTGATCTCCGCCAGTTCATTTGGACGAAGGATGGCATTGGATTGCAATGCCGCGAGCAGCGTTCGAGAACTCATGACGCGCGCGCTTCGAACGAATGCTTCCACCATGTCGCGCGACCCGCGCTCGGCAAGGTCAATCAGAGTCTCCTCCGGCACCGAGGGATTCTCCGCCAGCGCCGGAAGCAGCGCAGGCCGCATATTTTCCAGCGAGCCGAAATAACCCAGCACTTCCGCGCTCGTCGCCGGGTCGGAAGCCGACGCCAGACAAGCCTTTTCGTCCCAACCCGCGAGCGTCAGCTGCGCTTCCTGGCCGAATAACTTATGGTGGAGCGCAAGATAAACGAGAATCTCGATCGTCTCGCCCGCGGGAATCGACAGCGAACCGCGCGCCGCCGAGTGCATCAGGTTCGCGGGCACTTGCGAACTGCGAATCATGTCAATCATCCGCGGCATGATCTATTCCTTTCGCAGAACTGCGGTGTGTTTGCGGGCGCTCCGGTTTCGAATCGCACCGTTCTTCGGCGCCGCCGAATTCCAACCCGCCTCGCGCTCCAGTTGCGCAACAGCGATCGCCAACTCGCTCGTGATGCGATTGCGATTCTTGCGTTGGTATTCGTCGCTCAACGCGCGATAGTACCAGAGCGTTCCTTCTTTCCTGCCATTGAACCGGACCCAGATCTTTTCCCCGTCCTTACGATAATCGGCCAGAATCGTCCGCACATTATGAAGTTTGTCGCAGGCCGAAACCAGCCGCGTCTCGCGGTCGGCCTGCTTCACCTCTTCGAGATAGCCGCGCTTCCGCTCGATCCAATCTGGCTTGGGTTCGACGAACGAATCTGTGCAGCCCTCGACGATTCCTGCCACGCGCGCGCCAAATTGTTTGCGGATCTCCCGCAGCCGCGGCATTCCACCGCAATCTTCAACCACATCGTGCAGCAGCGCCGCGATTGCCATCTCCTCATCACCGCCAGCTTCTAGCACCAGCGAAGCGACCGCCATCAGATGCGACAGATACGGAACCGCCGTTCCCTTGCGCGCCTGCCCAGCGTGCCACTTCGCCGCATAGGCGAAAGCCCGCTGCAATCGAGGGCCCAGCTTCGGAGGCTGCGGCAATTTCCGCCTCATGCCTTTTTCTCTCCGCGCCGCATGCGCAAATATGCGCGCATAAACGGTGTCAGGTCGCCATCAATCACGCGGTCCACGTCGCCGACCTCGAACTTCGTCCGATGATCTTTGATCAGTCTGTACGGTTGCAGCACGTACGACCGAATCTGCGATCCGAAATCGATGTCGAGCTTCGAATCTTCGATCTTCTTCGTGACTTCTCGCTTCTTCTCCATCTCAAACTCGTAGATCTTCGAGCGCAGCATGCTCATTGCCTTGTCTTTATTCTTATGCTGCGAGCGCTCATTCTGGCAACTCGCCACCAAGCCCGTGGGAATATGCGTGATGCGGACCGCGGAGTCGGTCGTGTTTACATGCTGTCCGCCTTTGCCGCTCGATCGGTAAGTATCGATGCGAATATCGTCCGGCTTGATGTTCACCTCGATGCTGTCATCGATTTCCGGCGACACAAACACGCTCGCGAACGAAGTGTGACGCCGCTTGGCCTGATCGAAGGGAGAGATGCGGACCAGTCGATGGACTCCGATTTCGCTCGTCAAGTAGCCGAACGCATACTCGCCGATCACCGAAAATGTTGCGGATTTGACTCCCGCCTCTTCGCCGGGCTGATAGTCATACATCTCGGTCTTGAATCCCTGGCGCTCGGCCCAGCGCAGATACATGCGCAGCAGCATGTCAGCCCAGTCCTGCGACTCGGTTCCCCCCGCGCCCGGATGAATCGTGACGATGGCATTGCGCGCATCGTTCTCACCAGAAAGCAAAGTCTCGGTCTCGACGCGATCCACCAGTTCGCGCAGTGAATCCAGTTCGCGCTGCAGGTCCGCGGTCACGTCCTCGCCTTCTTTCCCGAGGTCAAAGTACGCGCCGATGTCGTCGGTGCGGCGCACCAGGTCGCCCTCGAGCGTCAGCACATTCTCCAGCCGCTTGCGCTCGCGCATCACCTGCTGAGATTTTTCTGGATTCGACCACAGACCCGGATCCGAGGCCTGCTTTTCGACTTCGGCTAGTTGCTGGCGCAGCTTGCCCGCGTCAAAGATACTCCCGCAGATCGTGGACCTTGGTCTTCAGAGAGGAATATTGCTGTTCCAGTTCATCCAACATTGCTTATCGCTCGCTTTTCTTTAACTTAACGCGAAACACAAAGCGCGCTCCGAGCGCGGCTAGAGAAATTATCGCACACAGGTACGCGAACCAATCTCCGTGGCGCGTGTAAAACGTGGTGCTCGAAACGAGCCCGTAGGGCGCAACCAGCGCGGTGCGCTCTTTGCGCGGAACCTCGGCGACCACGCGGCCAAACGGATCGATGGCCGCAGTCAGACCGGTGTTGGTCGCGCTCAGCAGCCAGCGGTCGTTTTCAATCGCGCGCATGCGAGTCTGCTGGAGATGCTGCTTCCATGCTCCGCTGTCGCCGTACCAGCCGTCGTTGGAGATGTTCACGAGCACCGCGGCGCCGCGCAAGGCAAACTGCCGCACCTCATCGGGGAAGATCGATTCGTAGCAAATGAACGTGCCTAAGGGCTCGTCGCCGGCTAGGAGCGGATCGCGGGAAGCGCCACGCTGAAATTCGCCCACCTCTTTCGTCAGCCCGCCGGCAAACCCGAACATCTGCGGAAACGGCAGATATTCGCCAAAGGGGACAAGGTGAACTTTGTCGTAGCGTGCAGTCCATTCGCCCTGTGGGCTAACGAGCGCGGCGGAGTTGAAGATCTGCGAGCCCCCGCTGCCGCTGTGCATCGCGGGATTGATGCCGACGGCGCCGGCAATCACCCAGCTTTTCGACTGCCTCGCAAGTTCACTCACCGGCTCGCGAAATCGGGGGTCGTTGGTGTAGAAAGGCGCGGGCGACTCGGGCCAAACGAGAAAATCATAATGATGCTCGGCCGTCTTTCCCTCGGCGGACTTTTCTTGTCCCATCTGCGCTTGATCCGATGGACGCAGGCTAATCCGCGCCAAGTCGCGCAGCGTGCTCTCGAAATAATTCGTTGTCCACTCGTTGCCCTCAAGGATGGGAATATTCGGTTGAACCAGCAGAGCCTTGCGATCGGGAGAAAGTGCAGGCGAAGGAACCCACTGTCCGGCTTGCAGTATGATCGCCGCCCCGCAAGCGGCAGCGAGCAGCAACTTTCGCCGCTCCTTCGCAACCAGAAATGCGGCTGCAAACGCGCTGTTCACAAGAAAGATCTCGAATGACAGCCCGTACACTCCGGTCAAAGTCGTGATGCGCGTCAACGCGAAGTTTCCGGTCTGTGCGTAGCCCAACAATTCCCACGGAAAGGCCGTGATGCGCGTGCGCGCCAGTTCGACCGCGACCCAAAGGAAGGGCGCGCTGACCAGCGCTCGCCGCAGCGATGTCCCTCGGCCGGCAACCAACGCCACGAGAGACCCGAACATCCCGTGATAAAGCCCGATGTACATGCAGAACAATATGAGGACGAAAAGCGCCATCGGCACGGGCAGACCGCCATAGCGATGCATCGTATCGAAGATCCAATAGCAGGTTCCGGCGCACCAGAGAATGCCGCAGAGATAACCGAGCAGAAAACCCTGCCAGGGCGCGGCCGGAGCCAGTTTCGCAAGGGCGTCGAGTTGCAGGTCCGCCGCGCGGCGGGTTCGCAAGAGCGCGATCAGCAAAGGCGCAACCGCAACCCACGCCAGCCAATACAAGCCGGGCAGGGGAAAGATCAGCACCTGCAAGCCCGCCGACGCGGCCGCCAGCAGCCATGCGCTCGCTTGAATTTTTCTCATTTTGGCAAGCATAACAAACTCAATATTACCGGGCTGCCGAAGACGGAAGCCCAAGACGGAAGTTGTCCCCCTCCGCGCCATCAGATAGCATGTGGGGTGGTCATTTCCCTGATCGGCGTCCTCTTTGTGCGGATCCTCGAGGCGATGTTTGTTGTGGGCCTCTTCGGTTCGACCCTCGTTCTCCTCATCACCTTTGTCGAGGATGTGGAAACCCTGCTTGGACGGGAGGACCCGCACCACCCCTAAGTACGCCCGCTCGTTTTCATGTCATCGCCCATCCAGCCCGTGAATAACGCCGCCAAGCGCGTTCGCATCGTAGTGGCGACGTCGGTGATGCTCACGTTCATCTCCTACTGGCGCGCGGCCGCCATCGTCCTCAACGATCTGGCCTCGTCCGCGTTTTACGCCTGCGGAATTGCCGAGCAGGCGGTCGGCAAGTCCGCTCCCTGGTTCATCGTCGGCGTGATGCTGTTCTCGTTTACGGTGCGCGCCGTGTACGTGGAAAGCTGTTCGATGTTCGTGCGGGGCGGCGTTTACCGCGTCGTCAAGGAAGCCTTGGGCGGCACACTCGCCAAACTCAGCGTCTCCGCGCTGATGTTCGACTACGTGCTCACCGGCCCGATCTCCGGCGTGTCGGCCGGGCAGTACATTGTCGGTTTGATCAACGAGGTCATGATCACCGCCGACAAGCATGGGTGGATTCCGCGCGCCGTTCACAATATCTTCAACGGCACACCGCAATTCGACGTGAACTGGACGTCCGTCCTGTTCGCGCTCGCGGTCACCATCTATTACTGGTGGGAGAACATTAAGGGCATCCACGAATCGAGCGAAAAGGCGCTTTGGGTCATGCAGATCACGACTGTCATGGTCGTGGCGCTGCTCGGATGGTCGGCCTTCACGCTCTTCAAAGTCGGATTCCAGCATGTGCCTCTGCCCACGCCGGGCAACCTGCACTTCACGAAAGAGTCGCTGGGCTTCCTGCATCACAACTTTCCCGATCAGAGTCTGGCGCAGAAGTTCGGCATTCTCGGCATCATGATCGCCTTTGGGCATTCCGTTCTCGCCATGAGCGGCGAAGAATCGCTGGCCCAGGTCAACCGCGAACTCGCGCATCCCAAACTCACCAACCTGAAGCGCGCCGCGATCGTCATCGCTCTCTACAGCTTCCTCTTCACCGGAGTGACCGCGCTGCTCGCGGTCATGCTGATTCCAGATGCGGTTCGCGTACCCGTTTATAAGGACAATCTGATCGCCGGGCTCGCGATGTACATGTACGGACCCGAACTGCTGCGCCTGATCTTTCGCGGCTTTGTCGTCGTCGTCGGATTCCTGATTCTCTCCGGTGCCGTGAATACCGCCATCATCGGCTCCAATGGCGTGCTCAATCGCGTTTCCGAGGATGGCGTTCTCTCCGACTGGTTCCGCTTCCCGCACAAGAAATACGGCACCAGCTATCGCATTATCAACCTCATTGTCGGATTGCAGATTTTCACGATTATCGCCAGCCGCGGCAACGTGTATGCGCTCGGCGAGGCCTACGCCTTCGGCGTGATCTGGAGCTTCGCCTTCAAAGGCCTGGCGATGCTGGTGTTGCGCTTCAAGTACAAAGGCGAGCGCGGATGGAAAGTCCCCGTCAATTTCCACATCGGCGGCTACGAGATTCCTTTCGGCATGGCTTCGATCACCGCCGTGCTGCTGGCCACGGCGTTGATCAATCTTTTCACCAAATCGGTGGCCACCGTCAGCGGCATCGCGTTTTCTGTAATATTTTTCGCCATCTTTACCGCTTCGGAGATCGCGAACCACAAAAAACACGCGATGTCCAAGCAGCACATGAACGACCAGTTCCAGTTGCTCCAGCGCGACACGGTCGAGCGCGAGAGCCTGAACATCCGGCGCGGCAATGTGCTCGTTCCGGTGCGCGACTACAACACCCTGACCCACCTGCGCTGGGCGCTCGACAAGATCGACATCCATGAGCAGGACGTGGTGGTAATGTCGGCGCGCGTAAGCCGCTTTGGCGCTGCCGCCTACGATCTGGTGCCGGAACAGATTTTCAGCGACTACGAGCAGACCTTGTTCACGCGCGCCGTCTCAGTCGCCGAAAGTTTTGGCAAGAAGGTCTCTTTATTGGTCGTTCCCGCGGGCGATGTATGGTCCGCCATCGTGCAAACGGCGCAAAATCTGGACTCCTCGGCAGTTGTAATCGGAGTTTCCAGCAAGATGTCGCCGGAGGAACAGGCTTTCGCCCTGGGGTGCGCATGGGAGTCCTTGTCCGAACCCAAGCGCCAATTCGTGCTTCAGGTCGTTCACCCCGAAGGCAACCTCGATACCTTCCGCATCGGCCCGCACACACCAACCATGAAGGATGAGGATGTGCTGCTGCTGCATCGCCTGTGGTTGAACATCACGAGGGAGCCCGGCCTGGAAAACGTGCACCACCACGAAATTCTGACCGAAGCGCTGACGCGCTTTGCCCGCGACTATGGCGCCCGCGAGCGCGAAGAAATCTTAAAGGAACTTAAGCGGCTGGGAAGCAGCGCGCCGGCCTACGGCGACCCGAAGAATCCGACTCCGCCGCAGTTGGTGCGTAAAGAGGGCGATGAGGACGTCTCCTTCCCGCATCGCGACTCCTGATCGCCCCGCAAAAACGCGGCTCAACGCGGCTATTTCTCCACCATCCCCAACGTCATTTCACCTTCGGCGAATCCATGTCCGCCGGCTTCTGATCGTCGCCGTGAATCGCGCCGTCTTCTTCGGCATAAAAAGAGCGATGGTCGGCGTCCATGTGTTTCGGCGTCATGGACAGCACGAATCCTTCTTCGTCTCCGGTCCCTGTTTTGTGCGGACGGAACGACGCCTTGTAATCGCCGCGATCGGCCGACTGCGCCATGCGCTTCGTGAACGATCCCGTTCCCGCCAACTGCGACAGCGATGTCGTATATTTGCCGTGCCGCCGCTTGTAAGTGTGTTCGGCGCGCAACACCACTCGCATATATCCGAGCGCGGCCGCTTCCGATTCCGACCTTGCCGGATCGCCTGCAAATTTCGGCTGATACATCCCCGTGGGTTGCGGCTGCGCCTCGCTTGACGTCTGACTTTGGGCTTGCGCCATTCGTAATCCCGCTACGACCATACTCATCATGAGTGCCGTATGAATCGCTAATTTCCACGTTTTGACCATCGTAAAACTCTCCATTGGCCCGTCTTTCAAGGGGTTACCGCCGTAATTGATCTCGGGCCACAATCATTCCAATTCGGGTCCGATTCAGGCAAGCTTGAACAGGATGCAATCCTAACAGGGAAACCTTAATGAAACCTGCTGTTGCGAAAAAACCAGTGATTCGTGTTGCTGTAGTGGAAAGCGATCCCCTGCGCTTCGTCGGATTCCGGGCCCTCTTTGATACCGAACCTGATCTCGAACTCGTCTCCGCTTCGCTGTCCGATGTTGGTCAGCTTACCGGCATTGATCTCGTCCTGCTCGGCAACCGCAACGGCCAAAACCTTTACGACATTATGGCCAGCCTCAAAGCGGTGCGCCCGGATCTGCGCATCATTGTCACGGGCGCAGGCATGGATGACGAAAGCGTCCTCAAAGCCATTGCCGCTGGGGCCAAAGGCTACGTGGATGAGGCGGCAGCTCCCACGGAATTCATTCAGGCTCTCCGCATGGTGCACCAAGGCTCGGTGTGGGCGCCGCGGCGCGTGCTCTCCACCTTCATCGAACGCGTCAGTGCATCCCCCGGCCGCATCTTTCCCGCTGGCCGCGTGAGCTTCACCGATCGCGAAAAGGAAGTTCTGGAGATGCTGGTCGCCGGCCGCTCCAACAAGGAGATCGGCTCGGCCCTCGGCATCGAAGAGCGCACGGTGAAGGCGCACGTCGCAAAACTGATGCGCAAAGTCGGAGTGCAGAATCGCATCGCGCTCTCGGTCCACGCCATCACGCATTCGCTGGTGACGGCAAAGTAGTTTTTTCGCCGGCAATGGTGAAGATCGGTTTCATCTCGCCGGTAGAATACGCTCAACCGATGTTTCACAGCGCCGATCCGCAAGTTCAGAACCCCTCCCCGGTTGTTACCGGCAAACTCGCTCGCTACGCGGCGGTGTTCTTTGTCAGCCTCGCAATTCTCTCCGCCGGAGTTGCGGCCGACCACACATCCCGACTTGACGAGCATCTCTACATCAGCGCCGCCGAAGCTTTTATCGCCGGCGCTCCCTCTACCAACGTCGAGCATCCGCCATTCGCGAAATACCTGATCGCACTATCCATCAAAATCCTCGGCCACTCACCCTTAGGCTTTCGGTTTTCGTCCGGTCTCGCGGGGGCATTGATTGCCTTGTCTGGCTTCGGACTCACGTTTCGCCTTACGCGCAGCCTGCACAGTGCCTACATTGCATGGGTGCTGCTTTTGGCCAATGGTTTTCTCTTTGTCGAAAGCCGCTCGGCCAATCTGATTATTTTCCAGGTGGCGTTCGAGGTGGCGGGCCTATGGGCTTTCCTGGTTGCCGTCGGAGAAAACTCTTCCGGCTGGTTTGCCTGGAGTGGGACATTACTCGGCCTCTCTGTCGCTTCTCGCTGGTGTGGCCTGCCTGCCCTGGTTGTCTGCTGTCTCTACCTGTTGTTCCGTTTCCGCCGCGTAACCAAAAGCCTGCTGCTGATCGCTGGCTCTTCCTTGATGGCCTACCTCGTGAGTTGGGTTCCGCTCCTCATACGCGAGCATCGAAGCTTGGCCTACCTGTATTTCGCGAACCGCGACATTCTCCTCTCCCACGCTCACTATCGCCAGACCATGATCGATCTGCGGCCAAGCGATCCGTGGTGGGGGTGCATCGTCAGGTTCCAACAACAAGAAAGCCTGATGCAACTGATGGCAAACCCCGTCATCGCCAGTCTCGGCCTGATTGCTCTACTTGCGTTGCTTAAGCAGCGGAAGCCATTGCTGCCGGCTCTCTACAGCCTTCATATGCTTCAGTGGGCGCTCGCGCATTCCCTTCCGCAATATTATTACTACTATCTTGACTCCTTCACTTGGCTCACCATCGGCCTCGCCGTTGCCATGTCTGGCGTGTCCTTCAAGCGTTTGCAGTTGGATCTCATCGTGACTGCCTGCGCGGTGGGTTCTGCGCTCTGGCCGCTCTACGCCGCATTGCGATATTAGCCATCACTGCAGGTTACCTCTAGCCAGTGACCTCCGTAATCTTGTCGCTTTCTCCGACCTGCTCCATACTCGCTTCACCTACCACAGAACCTGGGAGACGGGGTTGGAAACGGAGATTAGGGTCGCCGCTTTCAACCCCGCATTTTTTTGCTCATCTGACTCATCGCAATCACTACCCACCCGAACTCACCCGCATCTATATGAATTAGAATCCAGAGCAATAGAAGTTTTGCCCCGAATTCCCGGAACAAAACCCGGGATCGAGGGTTTGATCTCCCAAGTGAGGCATCATGCGCAATCTCCTGTTGGTTCTTGTGCTCGTTTGTTCGTTGACCCCATTGCTTTCCGCCGATGAAGACGCCAAGGCCGAAGTCAGAGGCAAAGCGGCCTCTCGCGTTGAAGACGCTGGCACGGTGCTCGACGAAATCCAAAATGCTCCCGACAACCGCATCCCGGAAGAAATTCTCGGCTCAGCCGAATGCGTCGCGGTGGTCCCGTCGCTGCTCAACGGAGGATTCGTGGTCGGCGCCCGCTACGGCCGCGGTGTGGCCAGTTGCCGCACGGAAAAAGGTTGGAGCGCGCCCGCTTTTTTCATGATCAGCGGCGGCAGCTTCGGCCTCCAGATCGGCGGCCAGGCCACTGATGTCGTCATGCTTATTATGAACAAGGGCGGCATGAACAATCTGCTTTCCAGCAAATTCAAAATTGGCGGCGATGCGAGCGCCGCCGCCGGCCCCGTGGGACGCCACGCCGCCGCGGACACGGATTGGAAGATGCGCGCCCAGGTTCTCACCTACTCGCGCTCGCGCGGCCTCTTCGCCGGCCTCGAACTCAACGGCGCGGTCATCAAGCAGGACAAAGACAGCACGCGTGAATTCTATGGACACATGGTGCCCTTCCGCACTTCGCTCAAGGGAGAGATCGAAGCTCCCAAAACCGCATATCCGTTCCTCAGCACGCTCGCCAAATGGGCTCAGGTCGCGTCAAAGTAGGCAAGCCGAACGTTGGGCTGCATAGGAACAGGCGCCCTCGGGTGTTCCGCTCCTCTATCCTCGAACTACTCGCGGGCGGCGATCGCCGATCCATCGGCCGTGCTGACAAAGTCGCCGCAATTGTCTCCAAAAATCCCGCGCTGTTTCCTGGGCTCATCGATGGCTTCTGGTCCGAAGATCCACTGGTGCGAATGCGCGCGGCCGACGCAGCCGAAAAGGCCTCGCGCAAGAATCCCGGACTACTCGCGCCTCATAAGGCCGAACTGCTCGGTCTGATGGCCGAAACCGGGCAGCAGGAATTGCGCTGGCATTTGGCGGTCATGGTTCCGCGGCTTGTGCTCAATGCAAAAGAGCGTCAACGCGCAGCCGCTTTCCTGAAGGATTATCTGGACGACCGCAGTTCCATCGTGAAGACGTTCGCTCTCCAGGGATTAGCCGACTTGGGCCAGCAGGATCCGGACATGCGGGTGCCCGTGATTGATCTTCTGCATCGAGCCGAGTGTAGCGGTACACCAGCGATGAAAGCCCGCAGCCGTAAACTGCTCGCTCAACTTGAACGCGACTAACAGAGAGCCGGCAACCTGCCGCCCGCGCTTCCTTGCGCAGCACCGCCTCGAACCCCTACACTCGCGCACAGTGCGTGAACGTCTCGAATACGCTCTGGTTTGGCCCTGGATCAAACTCCTCGGCCTGCTTCCCCGACCGCTTGCACGCGCTGTCGGCATCGCCGTTGGATTAACCGTCTACCATGCTCATCGGCGCTTGCGCTTGGTGGGAACGCGCAATCTCGCTCTTGCGTTCCCGGAGATGCCCGCCGGCGAACGCCGCCGCATCCTGCGCCGAGAGTACTTCTCGCTCGGTCGCCAGCTTGCCGAATTCTGTCTCTTCCCACGCTACACGCGCGAGAACGTCTCGTCCGTTGTTATCTACAGCGGACTGGAAAATTATGAGCGCGCATTCGCCCGCGGAAAAGGCGTGCTGTTTCTGACTGGCCACCTCGGCGCGTGGGAGCTTTCCGCCTTCGTGCACTCGCTGCACGGACACCCGTTATCGGTTGTCATGCGGCCGCTCGACAATCCTTACATTGACGCCTTCGTGCAACGATATCGCACCATGCACGGCAATCGCACCGTCAGTAAAGACGATTTCGTCCGCGGCCTGCTGGCTGCGATGCGTGCGGGCCAATGCGTGGGCATTCTCATGGACACCAATATGACGCCACCGCAAGGCGTGTTCGTGAACTTCTTCGGCATTCCTGCCTACACGGCAAGCGGATTGGCACGCATCGCGCTCCGCACAGATGCTGCCGTAGTTCCAGGCTTCACCACCTGGGACGCGAAGCTGCGCAAATATATCCTGCGCTTCGATCCCGCGCTCAAACTTGTACGCACAGGCAATGACAATGACGAGGCCGATATCGTCGCCAACACGGCGATGTTCACTGGCGTGATTGAAGACTATGTCCGTCGTTACCCCGACCAGTGGCTGTGGATGCATCGCCGCTGGAAGACGCGGCCCGAAGGGGAACCGCCGCTGTACTGATTTGCGCCTCTCGCATGCTGACGCGACAATAGGAGCGCCATGAAACAATCTCTAGCCACCCTCGCGGAAAAGCTCGACTGCCGCCTTATCGGAGACGGTTCCATCACGGTGGAACGCCTCTCCAGTCTCAAGTCCGCTAATGCTGCCAGCCTCGTCTTCGTCGATGATGCCAGGCATTTCGAGGCCGCGCTCGCGTCCGCTGCGGGAGCCGTAATCGCCGGATGTTTCGCCGAGCAATCCAAGGCCATTGCCGAGCTCACTGCCGATCTCGCCGCCGGTCTAACGACGAAGACCCGTAAAACAACCCTCATCTCCGCTCAACCGCGTCTGGCGTTCGCTCGTGCGGCTCGGCTTCTTCGCGATGACGTCAGCCGAGGTCGCGGCATTCATCCGTCCGCTATCGTCGGCGCTTCGCTTGTCGGCAGCAATGTCGATATCGGTCCGCGCGCGGTCATCGGCGAGCAGGCGAGCATCGGCGATAGCAGCACCATCGGTGCGGGCTGCGTGATTGGCGAAGGTGTTGAGATCGGCGCCGCGTGCCGCATCGATGCCAATGTGACCATTTACTCCGGCACTACACTCGGCAATCGAGTCGTCGTGCAAGCCGGGGCCGTGCTCGGCAGCGAGGGCTTCGGCTACGTGCGCGACGAGCGGACCGGACGCTATGAACAGTTTCCGCAGATCGGACGCTTGGTAATTGAGGATGACGTCGAGATTGGAGCGAATTCCACCATCGACCGCGGCGCGCTCGACGAAACAAGAATCCGCCGCGGCACAAAGATCGATAACCTGGTTCACCTCGGCCACAACGTTCAGATCGGCGAAGATGTGGTGATCGCCGCGCAGACCGGACTTTCCGGCAGCGCCGTGGTTGAGAACAATGTCATCATTGGAGGCCAGGTCGGGATTGCCGATCACGTGCGCATTGAGGAGGGGGCAATCCTCGGCGCACAAAGCGGAATCCCAACCAAGAAGGTCATTCGCGGCAAAGGCATAGTGTTCTGGGGAACTCCCGCGCGTCCGATTGGGGAGTATCTTAAGGAACTGGCATTCCTGTCGCGGGCCGCGAGAAGGAAGTAGCACAGCCGCGCGTTACTGTGCAGACAGCTCCGCGCCTAAGAGGTCAGTACCCTAACCAATGTCGATCGTGATCATCGGCGGACACAGTCGCAGCGTTGGCAAGACCAGCGTTGTTGGCGGCCTGATCTCGGCGCTGCGCGAGATGCATTGGACCGCGCTCAAGGTCACGCAATATGGACATGGTGTCTGCTCGGCTAATGGCGCGGCGTGCGACTGCGCAACGGGCGATCATTCCTGGGCCGTGACCGAAGAGCGCGACCGCAGCGGCGAGTCCGACACATCGCGCTTTCTGGTTGCGGGCGCGGAGCACTCGTGGTGGGTTCGGACGGAGCAAGGACGCCTCGCTGAAGCCATGCCGCGCGTTCGGCAAATTCTTGGGTCCACGCAAAATGCCATGATCGAATCGAATAGCATCCTGCGTTTCCTGAAGCCCGACCTCTACATCACCGTTCTCGATCCTGCGACCGAGGACTTCAAATCGTCGGCACAGGAATTTCTGGATCGGGCGGATGCGGTGCTTATGCACGCGAACGGCGATCCCGCAAAGTGTGGAGCGACCGGAAACAAGACTCCGATTTGGAAGCAGGTGAGTTTGAAGCCGGTTGCGAATCGCCCAACCTTCGAAATTGACTCTGGGAACTATGTCACGCCGGAACTCGTGGAGTTCGTTCGCGCTCGACTCCGCGGCCATTAGAGCCTGCGCAAGCCAGCACCATTGTTGGGGTGTAGATTGCCGGAACATCTATTTACTCATTGGTAACAAATGCCTCCTTGGTCGATCTTTTAGAATCAAACAGTTAGCGATAATTCCTTGTTAGATCTTTGAAAAATAAGGAGTTAGGATATGACTGCTTAAGTTATTGTTTTCAATTACTTAGGAAAATGCTAGCGGATTGTTCGTGTACTTGGTCCGCAAAATATTGATTCTAAAGGACCGAAATTTACAAGATATTATGGACAAAGGAGTTAGCGGAGAGTTAAGGCCGGCGTTCGTGAAATCCCCGCTTTCGCAAGATGGCGGGGGGCTTTCAGTAAATCCCAATCACCCACTCGATTGAGCGGTGGCGAAGCGCGCAGAACTTGCCGAAGCGGGTGAACATGATGCAATCGACCGGGCGGTATTGACGTGCGGTCCAGCTTGGAGCATGATGCCGTGTTCGACTGCTTTTGTCCTCTCCTAAGGTTAATCACCGCGAGCCGGGATTGCGCCTGGTTTGTCTCGCAGGTCCCGCACAATTGCCAGCTTGCTGGAGGCGTTATGAAATCTCTCCGGTTCGTCTCTTCATCCTCCGTCCACAACTTCGGCGTTCGCCGCTTCGCGGTTCGCAGCTTCATTATTGGTTTTCCAGTTCTCATGTTTGCTAGTGCTGTTCTGATGTTGGTTCTCGTCTCTTGCAGTGTGCCGGCGGAGGCGCAAACGAATGCCGCGGTTCGTTTCAATCCATCCGCTCGGGGCCATTCGTCAATTGAGGTTCCCAGCTTTATCGGGGTTAGTAACTCTGAAGAACAAGCTGCCGAGGCTGCCGGCGCGCTTGTGGCGGGGCAAGGCCCGGAGGGCTCTCCGAGGATTGCGACTTACGGCTCGGGCGGGGCGTCGGCCGATTCTGTAGCGGTGGCAGACGTGAACGGCGATGGCATTCCCGATGTGGTGGTGGCGAACGCGTGCCAGGGAGGCCTTTCAAAATTCCTCTCTTGCACTAATTCGGCGGCTGACGTAAGTGTGCTCCTGGGCAGAGGAGACGGGACGTTCCAACCGGCAGTTAGTTACGACGCGGGCGGGTATTCGTATCCTCTAATTGAGGGCGGCAGCTGGGTTTCTGTCGCGATCGCGGACGTAAATGGGGACGGGCATCCCGATCTGATTGTGGCCACGCAATGCCAGACGGAGGCCTGCACGAACAGCGGAGTGAGCGTGCTGCTGGGGAACGGCGATGGAACCTTCCAACCGGCGGTGAGCTACGACACCGGCGGCGTTGGGTTCGACGGTTACTACACGAATGTTGGAGGGCAGTGGGTTGCGGTTGGAGACTTGCGCGGGGATGGCAAGCAGGACCTGATCGTGGCCTCGCCATGCCATGACGAGAGCTGCGGGAACGATGGCGTCAGCGTACTGCTGGGCAATGGCGACGGAACGTTTCAACCCGCTGTAGCTTACAGCGCCGGCGGATTGGACGCCAATTCTGTTTCCGTGGCGGTCGCGGATGTGAACGGGGATGGCAAGCTGGATGCGATCGTGGTTAACGCCTGCGGATCCCCTCCTCCTGGATGCAGTGATGGTTCGGTGAGTGTGCTGCTCGGCAACGGCGACGGAACCCTGCAAGCGCCTGTGAGCTACAGCACCGGTTACCCGGATTCGACCGGGATCGCGATCGGCGATCTGAATGGCGATGGCAAGCTGGACTTGGTGGTCGGCAGCGAGGCTTTCGTTTGGTGCTTTTACCAATGCGGCCCTCAAGAAGCGCCGGTAAGCGTGCTGCTGGGGAATGGCGACGGCAGTTTCCAACCCGCGTTGACCTTTGGCACGGGAGGATTCTTTGCCGCGTCGGTCGCGATTGCGGACATGAACGGCGACGGCAAGGCGGACCTGGTGGTAGCCCAGCAGTGTACCTGGCTCATAGGCGACTGCACGCTCGGGCCCGGCCAAGCGGCCGTGCTACTAGGCAATGGCGATGGAACGTTCAAGGATCCTGTGCTTTACGGCACGGGCGGACTGAACGCGGAATCAGTCGCGCTGTTGGATGTGAACGGCGATGGCAGACCGGATTGGGTAGTGGCGAACCAGTGCGCCCTTCGTGGGAAAGGAAGTTGCACCAGCGGTGGCGTAGTGGGCGTGATGCTGAACAACTTTATCGCCTCGACTGTAACAACCGTGGTCGGGGTGCCGAACCCTGCGGTGGTGAATGAGAGCGTGACTTTTACGGCGACGATTAGTTCCACAGTTCCCGTGCCCGACGGGGATGGCGTGGTCTTTTATAACGGGAAGGCGCGGATTGGAACGGGCACTACGAAGAACGGTGTGGCGAGTCTAACGGCGTCTTTTGCGAAAACAGGCCAGTACACGATTAAGGCCAGCTATCCGGGCGATGCATTTCACAAAGGCAGTTTTGGGATTGACCAAGAGTTGGTAACAAAGGGGGCGGAAGCGGAGACTGCGACGGCGAATGAAAGTGGCCGGTCAAAGCCGCAGCCGCTCGATGCTTCGAAGCAATGTGGGACTTCGACTTATCTGGCTACGTCGGGGTCGCCCTCCATGATTACGGATTCGGTGACGTTTACGGCGCAGGCGATTGCGAATTCCTGGTGTCATGGGGAACAGATAACTTGCAATGATGGGCAGGTTTCCTTTTACGACGACAAGACGTTGATGGGATCGATGCCCGTACAAAATTGTATGGCCGCGCTGGCGACGGATTCACTAACAGTGGGGAACCACCGTATTGTGGCGACGTTTAACACGGGCTTGGGCTGGCACGAAAGCTCGGCGCATCTCACACAGGTGGTGAATAAGTGGCCGACGACGACAGCATTGAGTTCGACGCCGAATCCTTCGGGCAAGGGAGAGAGTGTTACGTTCACGGCTGCCGTGGTGTCGTCGTGGGGAGGATTGCCGCTGACGGGGAGCGTGAAATTTATGAATGGCGGACGCAAGATCGGGATTGCGCCCGTGGACGAGAACGGCGTGGCTACATTGATTACGGCGAAGCTGCCGGTGGGGACGGACGCGATCACGGCGGAGTATCTGGGGGACACTTATGACGCGGTGAGCATGTCGGCGGTGCTGGAGCAGGTGGTGCAGCCGTGATGGGGGTTAGAAGACGCGGTCTTTGAGGAGCTGGAGGAGGTAGGCGCCGTAGGCGTTGTTGCGCATGGGGTGGGCTAGCGCCTCGAGGTCGGCAGCGGTGATGTAGCCGGAGCGGTAGGCGATTTCTTCGGGGCAGGCGACCATAAGGCCCTGGCGCTTTTCGAGGGTCTGAATAAATAAAGAAGCTTCCATAAGCGCGTCGTGCGTGCCCGTGTCAAGCCATGCCATGCCGCGTCCCATGACGCAGACGTTGAGCTGGCTGCGGTGGAGATAGGCGCGGTTGACGTCGGTGATCTCGAGTTCGCCGCGGGCGGAGGGGCGCAGGCTGGCGGCGATCTCGACAACCTGGGGATCGTAAAAATAAAGACCGGTGACGGCGTAGCGCGATTTGGGCTGGGCGGGTTTTTCTTCGATGCTGAGGGCTTTGCCGGCGGCGTCGAACTCGACGACGCCGTAGCGCTCGGGATCGTGGACGGGATAGGCGAAGACGCGGGCTCCGGTAGACTGGGCGGCAGCGGCGCGCAAATCTTTGACAAGATCGTGTCCGTAGAAAATGTTGTCGCCGAGGACGAGGGCGCAGGGGCTGGAGGCGAGGAAATCTCTGGCGATGAGAAACGCCTGGGCGATGCCTTCGGGGCGGGGCTGGGCAGCGTAGGAAAAACTCACGCCGAGGCGGGAGCCGTCGCCGAGGAGCTGCTCGAAACGCGGAAGATCGGCGGGCGTGGAGATGATGAGGATGTCGCGAATTCCGGCGAGCATGAGCGTGCAAAGCGGGTAGTAGACCATCGGCTTGTCGTACACGGGAAGCAGACTTTTGGCGATGGCGTGAGTAATGGGATAGAGGCGAGTGCCGGAGCCTCCGGCGAGGATGATACCTTTTGGATTTGTATTTACGATTGTGTCCATATATTAATTAGTGTACAATTTTGAACGACAAACATCTTGAACCGCAGAGTTCGCGGAGATCGCAGAGCAATCATCCACAAACTTCAATGCTCAATCGCGTAGTGGTGCTTGATCCAGTGGCGATAGCTGCCGCTGGTTACGTCGCGCACCCAGTCTGCATGATCAAGATACCAGCGCACCGTTTTTTCCAGGCCGGATTCGAAAGTCTCCTGGGGATGCCAGGCGAGTTCGCGCTCGATTTTCTCGGTGTTCATGGCGTAGCGGCGGTCGTGGCCGGGGCGATCTTTGACAAAAGTTATTAATTTTTCGTGAGGGACGATTGGATCGGTCGGACGCAGGCGATCGAGGAGCGCGCAGATGGCGCGGACCAGTTCGATATTATTTTTCTGATTGCGGCCGCCGATGTTGTAGGTTTCGCCGACGCGGCCGCGGGCAAGGACAGCGCGGATGGCGCGGCAGTGATCTTCGACGTAGAGCCAGTCGCGAACATTCTGACCGTCGCCGTAAATGGGGAGCGGCTTGCCTTCGCAGGCGTTGAGGATCATGAGCGGAATGAGTTTTTCAGGAAACTGATAGGGCCCGTAATTGTTGGAGCAGTTGGTGGTGAGGACGGGCAGGCCGTAGGTGTGGTGATAGGCGCGGACGAGGTGGTCAGAAGCGGCTTTGGACGCGGAGTATGGGCTGTTGGGCGCATAGGGCGTGGATTCGGTGAAGGCGGGATCGCCGGGCGCGAGCGAGCCATAGACCTCGTCGGTGGAGATGTGAAGGAAGCGGAAGGCGGCGCGCTCGGAGTCGGAGAGCGCGGACCAGTAGGCGCGAGTCTCTTCGAGCAGGGCGAAGGTGCCGTGGACATTGGTGCGGATGAAATCGTCGGGGCCGTGGATGGAGCGATCGACGTGGCTTTCGGCGGCGAAGTGGACGAGGGCGCGAGGGCGATTGGCGGAAAAAATGCGGCGGAGGAGGTCGCGGTCGAGGAGGTCGCCCTGCTGAAAGCTGCAGTGGGCGTGGGATTCGACGGAGCGAAGGTTGCCGAGATTGCCGGCGTAGGTGAGCTTATCGAGATTGAGGAGGCGTGCGGGCTCGGAGGCGAGCCACTGGTGAATGAAATTGGAGCCGATGAATCCGGCTCCGCCGGTGACGAGGATGAGATCTTCCATGCTGATGGCCGCATTGGGCGGCGAGTTGATTCTAACAATGCGGGGCGGGAATTGGTTGGGATTTGGCGTTTGCGGGGCTAGCGAATCGCGACTGTCGGTTGGTTTGCCGGCTTGCTTTTGGGGTTGCTTGTTTCGGTCTGCGACTGCTCGTCTGTCGTCCAGCCTAGGACGTTGTAGTAGACGTCCTGAATCGAGCGGGCAACATCGGACCAGAGATAGTGGTCCTGAATACGATCGGAGCCGCAAATGGCGCCGCGGCGGCGGAGTTCGGGGTCGTGGATGAGCAGGTTGAGCATGCGCTCGAGGTCGGCGGCGTCCCCGCGATGAAAGGTGAAGCCGGCGCTGTCGACGAGCTCGCGGTTTTCGGGGATATCGCTGGTGAGCACGCAAACACCCGCGGCCATGGCATCAAGAAGGGCGAGCGAGAGGCCTTCGAGCTCGGAAGGAAGGACGAAGAGAGCGGCGTTGGAGAGGAGTTCGTCGAGATCGTTTCCCGAGACATAAGGCAGGAAGCGGATGCGCGGCGACTCGTGGGTGCGCAACTCCTCGACGTAGGCAGCGGAATGGCTGGAGCCTCCGGCAAAGACGAGCTTCATGTCGGTATGAATTTTTTCGAAGGCGTCGATGAGGAGATGGCAGTTTTTTTCGGGAGAAAAGCGGCCGAGAAAGAGCAGGTAATTTTGGGGAACGAGGCCCCATTCGAGGATGCGCCAAGGCAGGCGGCTGGCGGCGGGCATGGCTCCATTGGGAACGTAGATGGTCTCGCGGCCGTGCAGGTCGCGGTAACGCTGCTGAAGGGTGCGCGAGACGACCATGGTGGCGTTGGGGAGGGCGGAGGAAGCGGATTCGCCGAGGTGCAGAATGCGGGCGGCGAAGCGGCCCCATTTGGCGCGCTGCCAGTCGAGTCCTTGCACGGTGACCACGGTTTTTTTGCCCACGAGGCGAGGGAGAAAAGAAAACAGCGAGGGGCCGAGGCAGTGGTAATGGACGACGTCATAGTCGGAAAACATGGCGTCGATGGTGCTGAGGAACGTGTGAACGAGGGTTTCGAGGTGCTTGGTGCGAACGGTGGGCAGGCGGCGCACGCGCAGGCCGTTGTGCTTCTCAACGGGCGGCGTGAAGTAACTGCGGCAATAGACGGTGACTTCGTGGCCGAGGCGTTCGAGCTCACGGCCGACCTGCTCGTAGAAAGACTCGATGCCGCTGTACTTGGAGACGATGCCGCGGCCTCCGATGAAGGCGACGCGGACGGAGCGGCGCGGAGCGGGCTCGGGAGGCGCGGGAAAGGTGAGAAAAGTTCTCGAGAAGCTGAGGCGGCGGTAAATCTCGAGCAACTTTTGCAGGTGCTGCTCGGGGTCGTGCCGGGCCTTGACGCGGGCGCGCGCGGCCACACCTACTTTTTGCGCGAAGTCGGGATGATCGAAGAGGTAGCCGATGGACTGCGCGAGTTCATCACGATCGCCGGCTTTGTAGAGGAAGCCGGTAACACCGTGGTCGATGAGTTCGCGGCGTGAACCGAGATCGGAGGCGATGACGGGGCGGCCATAGGCAAAGGATTCAAGGATGGATTTTCCCAGCGTCTCGTAGGCGTGGGAAGGAAAAATCGAAAAGGTGCACCCGGCGATCAGCTTGCGCAGCTTTTCGCCGGTAACCTGGCCGGTAAAGAGGACGCGATCGAGGTTCAAATCGCGGGCCATGGCCTCCAGGCGCGGGCGCTCCGGGCCGTCGCCAGCGATGATCACAGGGATATGCGGCTCGCGCACCAGGGCGTGGAGGAGGTCGTCGACTCCCTTCTCCGCCGATAGACGCCCGAAGTAAAGAAGGTATCCCTCGTGGTTGCCGAGTTGATCTTCGGGAGGCAGTTCCTGGTAGTGGGGGAGAACCTCGATACGGTCGGCCGGAAGGTCGCTGGCGATGAGCTTGGAGCGCACAAATTCGCTGGGCGCGAGAAACAGATCGACGCAGCGCTCATAGGTTTTGAGCCACCTGTGGAGGTAGGCTTCGGCGGCGAGGACGACGGCACTGGCGCGCGAACCCGCGTAACAGCCCTTGGTGACGACGCGGTGAAAAGCGCCGTTGCGGCAGGCTTCGCAGACTTTGCCCTGGGCCACGAAGTTATAGGTGGGGCAGAGCATTTTGAAATCGTTGAGGTGATAAATAACGGGGACGCGGCGGCGCTTGAGTTCCCAGAGGACGGAGGGCGAGAGGTGATGATAGATACTGCGGACGTGGGCGAGGTCGGGGGAGAAATCGGCGATGCAATCGCGCATGGCGCGGCGCGTGGAGCGGGAATAAACCGCGTGGGCGGCCATTCTGACTTTGCGCGGGAAGCTGGCGCCGGGATCCTTGAAATCGACGTGCGGGACGCGATAGCTGCGTCCGGCGAATGCGTCCGGCGAGCCGTGCTCCATGCTGAATAGCGCGGTACCGTAGCCGCGCTGGTCGAGGCGGTGAATCAGATCGAAGAGATAGGATTCGGTGCCGCTAAATGGATAGTCGTACTTGTTGCAATACAGGATACGCATACTCTCCACCGAACTGCTGGGTGCGTGCCAGAAACGCATCTGCAAAGGCGCGCAGATTGCGCTGGCGGTTAAATGAATGGGCGACCTTGGACGCGGCCTGATGCCGGATGGGGGCCAGCAAAGCGTGATTGGCGTAAATCCAGGCAACGGCGTTAACGAAACTGAGCAACGAGCCGGGCTGGTAGAGGAAACCGGTCTTCTCCTGCTCGACGAGTTCGGGAATGCCAGTGATGTGCGGAGCGAGCACGAGTTTTTCGTGAGACATGGCCTCCATGAGAGAGACGGGAATGCCCTCGCTCTGGCTGGTCATGACGACGAGATCCGCGTTGCGATAGTAGGCGACGAGGTCGGCGCGGGGGACGTGACCGACGAGATGGACGTAGGCTTGAACGCCGAGTTTGGCGATCTGACGCTCAAGACGGCGGCGCTCCGGACCTTCGCCGACGATCCAGCAAATGAAATCAAGTCCCTGATCGCGCAGCGCCTGGCAAGCCTGAATGAGGAAAGAATGATCCTTAATGCGATGGAGACGGCCGACGGCCAGCAGACAAAAGGGGCGATGGTCCAAGTCGGTCAAGATCGAGTCCGAGGGCCAGGGGAGGACGCGATCGACGCCGAGACGCTGGACAAGGATTTTGCCGGGAGACGTGGATGGATAGTGATCGAGGATGTATTGGCGATTGAATTCGGAGATGGTAACGCAGAATTTGCAGGCTTCGAGTTTGGCGGCGAGGAGGTCGGCGCGGCGGAGAAGATCGGAGCCGTGCAGGGTAAAGCTGAAGTCGATGTCGAGGAGACGAGCGGCGACGAGCGCCATCCAGGAGGCGAAGTAGCCGTGATGACAGTGAATGTGCTCGACCTTGAGGGGAGCGAGTTGCTCGGCGAGGGCGGAGCCCATCAAGGTGTGGCCGAGAGCGCGAAACGGAAGCGTGGGGGACGAGCCCGAGTCGAAGAGCGCGGGGCGAATGAGTTCCCAAAGGCGGGAGCGATCGGCGGCGAGCTGGCGAGTAGCGCGCAAGAGCTGATCGTCAGAGAGCGGCTGGAAAAAGCGGGTTTCTTTCCAAAACGCGCGCTCGGCCAGACTGAGGTTGTTGGGAGAGACGCGCTGGCCGCTACAGCAGACGACTTTGAGGCCGCGGCGGCGGAACTCCGAGATCTCGTCCATCACGTAGGGTTCGAGGGGCGAGGGAAACTGGTTGGCGATGTAAGCGATAGTGGTCATGCGGCAGACTCCTCTCGGGCACACAGAATTCCTGCGGCGGTAAACATGAGACCGATGACGAACTGGTAAGCCATATCGACGAAGAAAGCGTTGATGAGGTAGACGCAAAGGATGAGAGGCCAGGCCTTGCGAAGCCTGGCGATGCAGGGAGATTCGAGCGGCCGGGCGCGGCGGGCGAGGCGGAAGAGATTGAAGAAGAGAAGGGCGTAGAGCGCGAGGCCAGGGACGCCGAACTCGACGAGCAGAGCGAGATAGGTGTTGTGGACATAGAAGATGCGGAGGTGGTAGCCCTCCATGCGGCGGCCGAGTTCGGTATACATGTTGGCGGCGCGCCAGCCCGTAAGCGGGCGCTCGCGAAACATGGACCATCCGGCCTGGTAGACGGCCATGCGGGCGTCGACGGGACCGCGCTCCCCGGTGCGGTCCCAGAGCGTGTGCTGGAGGGAGTGGTCGCTGAATCCGATGGCCAGGCCGCCGAGGAGTCCGGCGACCACGAGCAGGATGCAGAGCGCTTGCACGCGGTGCTGAATGAAGTGCAGGCCGAGGACGATGGTCGAGAGGGCAAAGGAGATCCAGACCGCGCGGGTGAGGGTGGCGAGGACGGCGAGCGGCAGCGCAAACCAGAGCAGCGTGACGAAAACGGTGCGCTTTTTGGGGAGCACGAGCACGAGGATTCCGAGAAGGTTGAGCGAGACACCGTTGGCCACAGCTTGAAGGAATGGGCCGCGGGCGCGATCGGGATGGAAGCCGAGGCTGTCATCGAGGATGAAACGCGGGAAGATGAGCGAGCGGGCGTCGAGGAGAAAAACGATGGCGGTGAAAACGAGATAGGCGAGCGCGAGAACCATGAAAATTTCAAAGTGACGGCGCTCGGTGGGACCGCGGAAGACGAGCACGGCGATGTGGAAGAGCACGAAGGGAACGATGAATTTGCTGGCGACAATGCTCCAGAGCTGAGGCTCGAAGGGCTCGCGCAGGGCGCGGAAGACGGCGAGCGAGGCGAGGCCGAGCATGGGGAGGGAGATGCCGGCGAAGAACGGGAATTTTTCGCGCAGCGCCATGGTGCGGAGCGCGACGAAGAAGACGAGGACGGCGAAGGCGATGCGATCGGCGTAGTAGGAGAACAGGTCGGGCGGGCGAAAGAGAAAGACGGTCATCGCCGCCACATAAAGGATGGACGGAAAAGCCAGTGCCAGGTGCAGCGGACGCAAGAGGACGGCGAAGACGGCCCAGAGTGGGTTGTCATCGCGATCCCAGGCAATGGCGTGGCTGCTCATCGCGTCAGGCTCCCTCAGGCGCGAACAACACGCGAAATGTGCCGAGCAGGATGCGCAGGTCGAGGCGCAGGCTCCAATTCTCGATGTAGGTGAGATCGAGGTGCATGTTGAGTTCGAATGAGGGCGAATGGCGGGCGGTGATTTGCCAGAGGCCGGTGATGCCGGGCTTCATGTCGAGGCGGCGATAGTGGTGAAGTTCGTAGCGGTTGACCTCGTCGACAGGATGCGGGCGCGGACCGACCATGCTCATATCGCCGAGCAGAACGTTCCAGAGTTGCGGGAGTTCGTCGAGGCTGTAGCGGCGGATGAAACCTCCAATGCGGGTGATTCTGGGGTCGCCGACGATTTTGAAGATTGGACCCTGACGCTGATTGCGGCGACGCAGATCGGCCTTAAGGTTGTCGGCATCGGAAACCATAGAGCGAAATTTGAAGCAGCGGAAGGGGCGGCCCTTGGCGCCGGCGCGCTCCGCAGCATAAATGACTGGGCCGCGTGAATCGATCCGGATGAGCAGAGCCACGATCGCCATTACGGGACTGAACAGGGCGAGAGCGGCGGCGGCTGAAACCGAGTCGAGCAGACGCTTGAAAAAGAGCTGGGTGCTCGGCACCGGCTCGCGATGAAGAGTGACGACGGGGACGTCTCCGATGAAATCGACATCGGCGTCCGGCCAATAACCGGCGGGAAGGTCGGGAACGGCGCGGATATCGAGGTGATTGCGGAAGGCGGCGTCGGCGGCCTCGCGCGCCTGCGCGGGACTGCCGGGGAGAGCGAGGATGACCTCGTCGATGAATTCGGCGCGGGCCAGCCAGTCGAGATCGGCAATGCGGCCGAGCACGGTAGCGGAGAGGGGCAGATCGTCATCGACGCTGCCACAGACGTATGCGTGCCGCAGGGGATCGCTGCAAAGGGTGCGGGCGATGGATCGAGCCGCGGGTCCACCGCCGACGATCAGAACGTTGCGAACTTCGTCTTCGGCGCTGCGCCGCGCCCAGGCGCATTGGGACAAGTAGCGGCAGAGCAAGAGGGCTGCGAAACCACTGCCGGTGGTGACCAGAATCGCCGCCAGGCGAACTTGACCGCGGTCGGCGATAAACACCAGCGTGATGGCGACGAGGACCGATCTGGCGAGCCGCGGAATGACATTGTGGATTCCCGAATAAGCGTCTTCGGCGTATATGCCCTCGGTGAAGCCGAAGAGCGTGACCAGAACGGCGAGCAGCGGGAGATCGCACAGCGACAAGCTCCACCGGGGCAAGAAGAGTTTTTGCGCGGTGAAGAAGAAGGCCAGAGAGATGAAATCGGCGGCCACGCCACGGTAAAGATAGAAGGGTTCGGCGATGGGGTGGGGCAGCAGGGCTTCGGCAAGTTTGGCAGGTCGGATATGGCGGAGATTTTTCTCGCGCCAGGAATGGGTTGAGGGTTGCCGGCCGCGTCCCGTCGCCGGCGGCGGCATCGCGGAGAGCCCGGGGATCATCCGGGCATACTGGGACGGTGTATCCGGGGGAGCGGGGTTCCAGTGCGCATTGGTAATTAGTTCGCCCATCATAGCCTCACAATTTTCTGTAGAGCGCTTCAGGCACCGGCAGTCGGCGGTCCGCCAGGACGGTTCCCAGCAGAGGGACGTGCGCGTTGGCCAGTTGGTCTTTGATTTGAGAGGCAGCGAGGCGGCGGGTCTTGTGGGCCGTGAGAATAAGCACGAGGCCATCGCAGAGGCCGGCAATTCTCACAGCGAGCCAGGAAACGGGAGCGCCGTAGAGAATGCAAAAATCGAAACCGGCCATCAAGTCACGGAGATGATCGAGATTCTGGCTGCTGAACGATTGGAGGCCATTCGCCGGCCACCAGCTTTGACGTGGGACGAGCCACAGGCGCGGGGAGAGCGGCCAGGTGGATTTGGCATGGAAAGGTTCGGGAACATGTAACTGCTCTTGAAGTGGCACGGGGTCAGCGCTGGCGTCGAACAGACCGACGTTATACCGGCCTTCCGGGACGAGGGCGGTGGCGACTTCGAGGCATAGAGGCGCGGCTTGCGACGAGGGTTCGACGGGGCTGAAGCAGACATTGCGCAGCAAGCCGGTTTGGCGGAAAAAGATTTTCTGTACCAGGCTGTGAATCTGTTCGTCGCGGATTGAGGCCGCGGAGGGAATGGCACACCGGGCGGCGAAGTCGACGACCTGCGGAGATGCGGGCTCGTCACTTGCGGCGCGGTCGTTTGCGTTACGGTCATTTGCGCTACGGTCTTGCGCTGTCCGGGCGTCTTCGCCGTTCGCGGCGCGCCAGGACTGCGGTCTCGCTGCCTCCCACGGGATCGCTCTCAGAAGTTCCCCGAGTGCGCTCATTGAACTACCCTGGGACCTTTCGCGAGGAAACTGCGGAGATGCGGAGTAGCAGGCTCGGGGGCCGGAAGCCAGGCGAGCACGGGCACTTCAAGCAATTGCTGGGCTTCGTCGGGGGTGCGCAAGGTGGAGTCGAAATATTCGGCGGCAAAGCCGAGGCCGATGCTGAAAACTGACGAAATCGCAAAGGCGAGCACGAAATAGAGCAGAACCGAGTGGGTGGGCAGCGCGGGCGCCAGGGGCGGCTCGATGACGGCGACATTGAGAATGCGTTGCCGATCCAGCGCGTCGCTGATGCGCGCTTCCTCGCGCTTGTGAACGTAGAGCAAATAAGCGTCTTCGTCGGCTTTGGCGGTACGAATCAGATCCTGCTGGTCGATGGAACTGGACTGCATCTGCTGGGCGGTGTTGCGGAGCGACGCAACCTGCGTGAAGGCGTCCGATTCGCGCGCACGCAGGCCGTTGAGCTGGACTTCGGACTTTTCCAGTTCCATGCGCGCCCACTCGTAGTTGGGATCTTTGTCGGTGGTTTCGTCGCGCACGGGCGTGAGAGCCTCAGCGGCGATGGCGGCCTTGGTCTGCTCGATCTGCTTGTCGACCTCCTGCACGAGACGGTAAGAAGGCACGAAGCGCGTGAGGAGGTTGGTGCGCTGAAGCTCAAGCTCAAGCAGATGGGTTTTCAGTTTTTCCTGCAACTGTGGGTTGTCAGCCCAGCGCTTGAGCGTGACCGAGCGTGAAGGAAAAGACTTGAGTTGCTCTTTAAGGGAGGCGATGGTGTGCTCGGTGGCGACGCGGTCCTCATCGATTTGACGGTAGGCGGCATCGGCCTCGCCCAGTCTTTGCAGGGCGATATCGCGCTCCGTGGCGGCGGAGACGACGCCACGAAGGCGGGTGAAGTTCACCAGTTCCGCTTCGGAACGGTGCAGACGGCGGGCGCTGTCGGCGGTCTGCTGGTCGAAGAACTGAATCTCTCCTGAAGGCCGCTGCAGACTGGTGTGGCGATCCAAATAGAGTTCGGAGAGGTTGGTGAGCACGCGGGCGGCGCGATCCGGGTCCGTATCCTTATATGTAACCTCGATGAGGTTCGACTTCTTGAGCGCGCTGACGTCAAGACGGCGCTCGATTTTGCGGCGCGCGTGTTCGATGGCGGAGGCTCGGGCGGCGGCAGACGGATTATCGGCGGGAACCAGGCCCGCTTTGACGACGACTTGCCGCAGCAGATCTTCATCGCGCAGAAGTTCGACTTCGGAATTCAGTTCCTCTTCGGTAATTTCAGGACGGGTTACGTCCATGCCACTGGGCGGTGCGGCGGAGACCACGGGATCGAAGCGGCCGCGGCGCAGCAGAACTTTGAAATGCGACTCATACCGTGGGGAGAGGAGTCCAAACGCCATGACGGCCAGCACGACCAAAGCGAAGGAGCCGACCATGAGCCGGGGCCGGCGGAACAAAGTGGCGGCCAAGTCGCGCGGGGTCAGCGCGTTATCGGGGACACGTATTCCTGTGAGTCCGGAGGCCATGGCTTTGTTAGCAACGCATCACCATCGGCGCGGGGAAGCGCCGAACTAATTGATGGGCAATTTGGTGAGGGGCTGCGCTCCTTTGCTTTAGAACTGAAGTGGGTTCATATACCAACTCATGGAGTTGGTCGGAACGAACTTGCGAAGTTTTGAAATACGACTTTGCGGCACGAAGATGAAGTCGCCGGCACGAAGGTGGAGGTCTTCGCGCAGATCGCGCTCATCCAGCATTTTTTTCACATCCAGTAGGTGAGTCTCCGCGAGGCCATCGGAGACGCGGCGAAAGAGCACGACCTGCGTATGGCGGGCCTGCTGCGTCAAGCCGCCTGCCATCGCGATGGCCTCGTTGACAGTGACATCACCACGCAACTCATATTTCCCTGGCCGGGCCACTTCGCCCGAGGCGAGGAAGTAGGGTTTGTCGAATTCCTTAAGAGTGAGGGTAATCTCCGGGTCGTGTAAGAAAGCGCCATAGGCGCCGGCTACGGCTTGCTGAAGCTGCGGTAGCGTGAGGCCTTCGGCGAACAGCGTGCCGGCGCCTTTGAGGGTTATGAAGCCATCGGGTTGAACCGTCAGACTCTGATTAAAGTCAGGAGAAAAAGTAAAACTGGCATCTACCACGTCAGATTTCGAAAGCCGATAAAGCGGGTGGCGTTCCCCTCCGAATGCAGGATCTCCCATGCCACCCGCCGTGTCGGGTTGTGTGTTCGTGCCGCTCAGAAGGCTGCCCGCGATGGTCCGGCCCGGGCTCTGCGAGCTCTCCGCTGCCGCGAACTTGCCGGACAGTGAAGCAGAGGCCCCGCCCGCCGGAACCGGCGACGAAGCAGTTTCCTGCGCAAACATGATCACGGCCAGTTGCCAACTGAGCAGGCTGGCAACCACCAGGACGACGTTTTTTGCTTTTACGTTCATTCTCCCTACTTTTCACCGTCGCTCAGAACGGCGAATTAGCAGCTCGGGCGATCAAGCTGTTATGCACGAAAGTATCGCCAACGACCAAACAGAACAAGACATGGAAAGTATTGTCTACCGGCGTAGGGGATACGGCGAAAGTATCGAGAATGTGATGAATAGGCGCGATCCGGCGCTGCCATTGGCATTTTGGCGGGAGGCGGCAAGCGAGGCCGGGGGCAACTGCCGCAAACCCGGTGCACCAGGGTGTATCCACCAAAGTGGATAGCGGGGGACGGATTCATCACGAATTTAATGTGACGCAGCCTACATCCGGACCCCCGCCTTTTTGGAGATGATGAGCGGATGAAAAGAAGACCCTCGAATATCAAGAGTTCTCCTATGCCGCCCGCCGAGGGAGCCATCCGTGTGCTGGTGGCCGACTCGGGACCCTTGCAATCGCAATTGCTGACGCGAGCCTTGCGCAGCCGCAGAGAATTTCAGGTCTCGGCGGTGGCGCTGGAGAAATCGGCGCTGAGCGACTTCCTGGAATCGAACGCCGTGGACGTGGCGTTGCTGGCGGGAAGCCAGTTGCCGGATTGGGGGCTGCTGCGCTGGTTGCGCATCACCTATCCCACGGTCGCTCCCGTGCTGCTCGCCGAAAAAGACGAACGCGAACCGGTGGTGAACGCTTTGCGCGCCGGCGCAAAGGGCATCTTCCTCTTTATGGAGGATCCTTTCCGCATGCTCTGTAAATGCATTCAATCGGTGTTTCGCGGCGAGATCTGGATCAACAACCGGCAACTGCACTTCGTGCTCGATACCTTGTGCGAAGTTCCCACGCTGCGCGTGGTAAACGCCAATGGAAGATCGCTGCTGACGCCGCGCGAGGAGCAGGTGGTCGCGCTGGTGGCGGACGGACTAAGTAATCGCCAGGTCGCCGTCGAACTCGGATTGAGCGAACACACCATCAAGAAATACCTGCTGCGGATTTTCGACAAGGTGGGAATCTCGAGCCGCGTAGAACTGGTGCTCTACGCGATGTCGCACGGCGAGAACAAACCGGCGGAGTGGATGCCGAGCACCGCGTAAGGGGCGGGCCCGCGACCGAGGGTACAATGGCAGCATGTTTCAAGGTTGCGAGGCCGCGCGGTGACGGGACCGAGTGCGGGGACGGCACGCCGCTGGACGGTGATTGCCGCCGGCCTGCTCATTCTGGCGCTGGCGCTGGTGGTGATTTATACCGGGCCGAGGGCGTTTGTGAGTCCGATCGCACTGGTGGTGGTGGCGGCGATCGGAGTGGCCGCGCTGTTGCTCCAGGTGCGGTTTCGCGGGGACTTGCCGAGTTCGCGCTCCTCGCTGTGGCTGAATGTAGCCGGCGTTTTATTTGCGGCGGGATCGTTGTCTGGAGACTTTGCCCGCATGCCGCGATCGAAACTGGATGCCATGGCGTTCGGCGCGGTGGGATGCTTCGGCATCAGCGGAGCATTGATTCTGCATGGGCTGCGGCGGCATGTCAGGGACGTCGCCGACTTGCCGAAGAGCGAATAAGAATTTCCGTTCGATATTAGCCCGCCGATTTCACATGTCCGACACCAGCCTGCCCGTCTGATCCTGCCGATTCTGCCTCCGCTAATTCACCACCGCAGCTACAATCTCGCTATGCGCGTTACGGTTTTCGGAGCCTCGGGACTGCTTGGGCGCGAAGTGGCGCGCGCGCTCGACGGCGAGGCGTTGACCGCGCTTTCGCGGGAAGATGCGGACATTCGCGATGCGGCGCGCGTGCGCGAAGTGGTGCGCGAGTCGCGGCCGGAGTGGATTATTCTGTGCGCCGCTTACGCGGATGTGGATGGCTGCGAGTCGAACCGCGGGTTGGCGCTGGCCGTGAACTGCGAGGGCGCGGTGCGGGTGACTGAGGCGGCTCGCGAGTGCGGATCGCGGCTGATGTTTTTGAGCAGCGACTACGTGTTCGACGGCACGAAGGCGTCACCGTATGAAATTGACGACCGAAGAAATCCGATCAACTACTACGGGGAGACGAAGGCGCGCGCGGAGAAACGGCTGCTGGAAATGCTGCCCGAGGTTTGCATCGTGCGCACGTCGTGGCTGTTCGGCCACGGAGGCAAGTGCTTTCCGGCGACCATGCTGAAGCTGGCGCGCACGCAGCGGGAACTGTCAGTCGTGAACGATCAGCGCGGATCGCCCACGTTTACGCCCGACCTGGCGGCGGCGCTGGTGGAGTTGTGCCGGCGTGGGGCGCGGGGCATTGTGCATGCGACTAATAGCGGGGCATGCACATGGTATGAGTTTGCGCGAGAAATTATAGAAATGGCGAGGTTGGACGCGGCGGTCAAGCCGGTGACCAGCGCGCAGTTCCCACGTCCGGCGCGGCGGCCGGCGAATTCTGTGTTGTCGCCCGCGAGCTTGCATGCGTACGGCCTGCAAATGCCCGAGTGGCGGGACGCGCTGCGGCGCTATATCAGCGAAGGCGAGGGATTGTAGCGGTTGGGCGAGTTCGGTGTTGTGGCCGCATGATTTTCTCTAGGCGAGAGCCGAAAACGCGCGCTGCTGGCTCGATTGCCCGGCTCCGTCTCCCGTGCTAAACTTCGGCTGCGACGCGGCGGCCGCTATAACATACGCACGCGTACCAGCCCAGGAGGTCCTCCATGAAAGCTCTTCGCATCTCAGGTTTGATATTTATTTTCACCATCTGCATTTCAATGGTTGCGGCGGCGCAGGAAAATGCGCTTGTCCATCATGTCTCGGGTCGCGTGCCGGTGACGGGCGTGGGCCGAGAGCTCGCGGCCGAGCGGCCGTTTGTTGCGCCCGCGGCGGGCGCGGAAGTGAAGACGCGTCCGGATGGCAACACCTGGACCGAGTTGGCGACGTTGAATTTCGCGGTCGTGCACGACATTTCTTTTGCGACTCCGCTGATCGGCTATGCGGCTGCCGAAGCGGGCGAGGTCTGGAAGACGACCGATGGCGGCAAGACCTGGACGGAGGTTCTGAACCTCAGTTACCCATATTACTTTTACGGCGTGCACGCGCTGAACGCCAAGACTGTAGTGATCTCGGGCTTTTACGATTCACAAACGTTCGAAGGGCTGATCCGCTGGAGCCACGATGGCGGCAAGACCTGGAGCAGTGATATTGATCTCAGCAGCACGGGGTGGGTGCAACGGGTGCGATTCCAGAAGAAGAACGGCTTGATTATGGATTTGATTGGCGGGCAGGAAAACACCGCGCAATATACGACCGACGGCGGCGCCGGAGCAAGCGATTGGAGCACGGTGATTTCCGATCCCGATGGAGGCTGGTTCCAACTGGAGTTCAGCTTCTTGCCGAACCTGCATGCGCGGGCCACGGGCATTGATTTCTGCCAAAGTTTGAATGCCGGCGCGCAATGGAGTTGTGGCCCGGCGGTCGACCAGGTTTTTGATGGCGAAGTATTTTTTCTGAATAACGACAAGAACGGCTGGGATGCGGGCGGCGAGATTTCTCCGAACGTGGAAGGCTGGGTGCATGTGACGACCAACGGCGGAAACACCTGGAGCGGGCGCACGCTGGATGGGCCGTGGCCGATTCGCGAGGTGTTGTTCCTGAATGCGAAGACGGGCTGGGCCGCGGGCGGCAACATCTATACCGGAGTTGGCGGGATTTATTTCTCGAACGACGGCGGCAACACTTGGACGCTGGACGTGAACACGGGCGCCGAAATGGACGCTTGCGACACCAAGCCGGTGAAGGGCAGCCATCAGGTGTGGTGCGTAGGATACGATTCGTCATTCAACGCGCATGTTTATACGACGACGGTGAAGTGAGGCTGTTCCGAAGCAACGGAAGGGCCCGGGGTAGGGTAAGAGTATCCCACGAACGAGGCGTCTGCTGGAGCAGGCGCCAATCCCGGGATTGCTTGACAAACAGGGGCTTCCGCGCGCGATCTTCTATCGTCAGGAGAAGGAATGCAGATGGCCGGCGGCCCCGAAACCCTATCGGTCGAGGAGCGCGGAGCCGTGACCACGCACCAACCCAAGCTTCACACTCAACTGGGCCAGACCGCAGTCCAGATTTTTTCCGCCAATGATCGCATCAACCAGATCCTCATCGAACATCTTGACCGAACCGCGTGGAAAGCCAAGCCGCCCGGCAGGGGTAGCCGAAAGAGGTGGCATCCGGAATCTGGAATTGGGAAAAGCTGTGGAAAGAGTGCGGCGCGCCCGCCGGCCCCGGCTGCGATTCGTAAAGGACTCTCTCAAGGGCGCAGGCCGCCGGTAGTCTGCGATGCTTAATCACCAACCTCTTCACCACCGGCCTCGACACGGCTGCGCCAACGCCCCACCGTCTGGTTTATCCTCTTTTATTCTCTTGGTCTATTTTCTCGGTCATGGGGGCGCTTCTTGGGAAGGCAATTCGAGCGGTGGGTGATCCGGTTTCTGGTGATGGTGGCTGGACTGTGGGTAGCGTTTTCGAGTCCGCCGATTTGCGCGCAGCAATTCGATCCGGCGATGTACCAGGAATTGCGCTGGCGCATGATCGGCCCGTTTCGCGGCGGCCGGACGGTAGCGATTTCCGGCGTACCGGCGCAGCCGAACGTCTTCTACATGGCGCCAAATAACGGCGGGGTCTGGAAGACCACGGATTTTGGGGCGACGTGGAATCCGATCTTTGACGATCAGGCGAGCGGTTCGATTGGCGCATTGGCGCTCGCGCCGTCGAATCCCGACATTGTTTATGTGGGCAGCGGCGAAGGGCTGCGGCGGCCCGATCTATCGGTCGGCGACGGCATCTACAAATCCAGCGATGGCGGGCGGACCTGGCGGCATCTGGGACTGCACGACGCGCAGCAGATTGCCGCGATCATCGTCGACCCGAAGGATCCGAATCGCGTGTTTGTGGCCGCGCTCGGGCATCCTTACGGACCGAATGCGGAGCGCGGAGTGTTTCGCTCCCTCGATGGCGGCGAAAACTGGCAGAAGGTGCTGTACAAGGACGAGAACGTGGGTGCGGTTGATCTGGCCTTCGATCCGCGCAATGCTCAGTTGATTTTTGCCGGCATGTGGGCGTCGCGGCGTCCGCCGTGGACGACCGGAGGAGCATATAACGGAAGCGGAAGCGGATTGTACAAGTCCTCCGATGGCGGAAGCACGTGGCAGCAAATCACAAAAGGCTTGCCGGGCGAAGCCGAGCGCGTGGGGCGCATTGGCATTGGCATCTCGCCGAACGATCCGACTCGAATGTATGCCTGGGTATACGCGAAGAAGAACGGCGGGATTTATCGCTCCGACGATGCGGGCGAAAGCTGGACGCTGGTGAATTCGGAAGATCGCGTCACTGGGCGCGGCGACGACTTCGCCTGCGTGCGCGTCGATCCACGCAATAAAGATGTGATCTACGTGGCGAATACCACGACGTACAAATCCACCGACGCGGGTAAGACTTTTACGGCGATCAAAGGCGCGCCCGGCGGCGACGACTATCACACCATCTGGATCAATCCTGACAACCCGGACATTATTGCGCTGGCCGTAGATCAGGGCGCGACCATCAGCGTGAACGGCGGGCAGACGTGGAGTTCGTGGTACAACCAGCCGACGGCGCAGTTCTACCATGTGATCACCGACAATCAGTTTCCTTATTGGGTGTATGGCGGCCAGCAGGAGAGCGGTTCTGCTGGCACCGCCAGCCGCAGCGATTTTGGCGAGATCACATTTCGCGACTGGATCACGCTGGGCGTGGAAGAGTATGGCTATGTTGCTCCCGACCCGCTCCATCCGAATTTAATTTACGGCGGCAAGACGACGGTGTTTGACCGCACGACAGGCCAGACGCGCGATATTTCGCCGGTCGTTCTGCGCACGGGCAAGTATCGTTTCGACCGCACGGCGCCGCTGATTTTTTCCGCGGCCGATCCGCACGCGCTGTATCTGGGATCGAACGTGCTGTTTGTGACGCGCGACGGCGGAAATGGCTGGCAGGTCATCAGCCCGGACCTGACGCGCGACGATCCCGGCTCGCCGCCAACGCTCGGAGAATTTGTGGCCGATGACCCGGCGAAGGGCAAGCATCGCGGCGTAATCTACTCCGTTGCGCCCTCGCCGAAGGACGCGAATTTGATCTGGATTGGCACCGACGATGGGCTGATTCAGGTGACCCGCAACGGCGGCAGAACGTGGGAGAACGTAACGCCACCGGACCTGACGCCGTGGAGCAAGCTGGCGCAGATGGATGCGTCACACTTCGATGCCTCAACTGCCTATGCCGCGGTCAATCGTTTCCGGCTCGACGATCTGCATCCTTATATCTATCGCACCCACGATGGCGGCAAGACGTGGCAGAAGATTGTGAGTGGGCTGCCGGACGATGAGCCGGTCAACAGCGTGCGCGAAGATCCGGAGCGCAAGGGACTGCTCTTTGCCGCGACCGAGCGCTCGGTATACGCCTCGTGGGATGACGGCGACCACTGGCAGTCGCTGAAGCTGAATCTGCCGCCGACTTCGGTACGCGATCTGGTCGTACACAACGATGACATCGTGGTCGGCACGCACGGGCGATCCTTCTGGATTTTGGATGACATCACGGCGCTGCGGCAGTTCAATAATGAAGTTGCCGCCGCGCCCGCGCATTTATTCGCGCCGGAGCTTACGTATCGGTTGCGGCGCGACAACTATCCAGATACGCCGCTGCCGCCGGAAGAGCCGACGGGACAAAATCCTCCGAATGGCGCGATTCTCGACTACTGGCTGAAAGCAGCGGCGGGCGCGGTTACGCTAGAGATCGATGACGCGGACGGGCAGACGGTGCGGCGATTTTCCAGCGCCGACACACCTGAGGCGATCGATTCCAGGGATTTTAGTGTGCCGATGTATTGGGTACGGCCGGCGCGCGTGCCTTCGGGGGCGGCCGGGATGCATCGATTTGTGTGGGACTTGACGTATCCCGCGCCGGACGTGCTGTCGCGCGACTTTCCCATCTCGGCGATTCCGCACGACACGCCGCTGTACCCGCTGGGCGCGACGGTTTTACCGGGAAAATATACGGTGAAGCTGACGGTTGATGGGCAAACGTACACGCAGCCGCTGGAAATTCGCATGGACCCGCGCGTGAAATTTTCGCCGGACGAATTGCGCGCGCAGTTCGAACTCGACCGCAAGATTGCGGATGCGCTGCACCGCGATTATGAAGCGCTGCAAGAGGTGAGGAGCTTGCGGGCGCAGTTGAAGACGCTCAGCGACAAAAAACAAAATCCTCAGCTCGCAAGGTCGCTTCAGGATCTTGAGGCGCGGGCGACGGCGCTCGAAGGCAGCGAAGGCGACTATATGTCGCATTACCTGGCGACGCCGGGAGGGCGGAGTTTGTCGCGACTGAATGGCGGATTCAACGCAATGCTCGCGGCCCTCGACAGCGCTGACGCTCCGCCGACCACGCAGCAGGTTGAAATGTTCGGCGAGATGGAAAAGGCGGTGGAGGAGCAGTTGGCGGTGTGGGTGGAGATTAGAGCGAAAGAGCTGGCGGAGGTCAATCGGCAGTTGAAGAAAGCGAAATTGCCGATGCTCGACCTGCAAAAACCCGCGCCTGCCGATGCCCCGGAGATCGGCTCGCAGGACCGGGACTAAAGGCGAGGAACGACGGCGGAGAACTCCGCTGTAAGGGGTGAGGAATGTTCGCGGAACGTTCTCTGCGCGGGGCGGAGACGTGAGCGGATTTCTTGCCAAGTCAACCATGCGTGATCCCGCTCACAGACTTCGCCGCAGGGCCGGCGATATCGTGTACCCAGAGGAACGAATCGCTCTCTGGCGACCAGCACGGTCCAGGAGGTGTTGTCATGTTGCTGCTATTCGCGTCCCTTCTGTTCGTCTTCGGTGTTGCCCTTATCCTCCTCATGCCTGCGCTTTGGGCGCGCGAAATCCACCATCGGTATTCTGCCCCTCGAGCCGTTACCTGCCCGGAGACGCAGCAGCAAGTTGGCGTCACCATCGACGCCCGCCACGCTGCCACAACCGGACTGCGCGACACCGCTGAATTTCGACTCTCCGATTGCACGCGCTGGCCCGAGCGCGCCGAGTGCGGACAGGAGTGTCTCCAAGAAGCCCTGCACAACGAACCCTACACGCTCGGCGAAATCCAAATCCCCCGGACGCGCCGCCAGATTTATCATCTGCCCGTGCTTCTGGCCGCTTTCGTGGCCTGCTACGTTGGGTTATGGTGGCATTCCGAGTATCTGTTCCGTGGCCGCTGGACCACCGCCCTCGGCCTCAGTCCGGCAGAGGTGAAGGAGATGGTCCACTGGTTGTCTCCGCACCTGCTTAGCATCGCTGCATGCCTGCTGTTTGCTTACGGTGTCGCCTGGCTGCAAACCTGGCCTTCCCGCAAAGGCGTCTGGCAGGGAATTCTTTCTGCTATCTTCCTTTGGCTTGTCCTCTTCGTTGTGACTTTACCCTCGTCACTGAGCCTCCCGCGCGATCTGCTCCTGATCGAAGGCGGCTATACGCTCATCGCAACAATCCTTGTCGGAGCAATCGTCGGGGGGCTCAGCGGCCGACTCGTACTCCACGCCCAGGAAGCAAAGTAACGGAGGGTTATCGCACAGAACTACGCAGGAAATTCGCGGAGCACGTACTCCATCGCCTCTTCGCGCGTAGAGATGCGGCCTTCGAGTTGGGCGTCCTCCACGGCTCCTAAAATTTCTTTGAAGCGCGGGCCGGGCTCGTAGCCGGCCTCGATCAAATCGTCGCCCGTCAGGAGTGGCTGCGGGTGGATTTCTTCGGGCGGAATCGCCTGCATCTGGGCGCGCACGTAATCGTAGGAGTCGAGCTGGCCGTTGCTGGAGAGGCAGTCGATGCGGTGCAACTCCACATGCTCGTCGAAGGCGGGCAGGCGCAGAAATCTTTTCAGCGTCGATTCTTTCATGCGATGCACATCGGCGAAGCGCATGTGATTGTCGACGAGGGCGAGAATCTGATCCGTCTCATCGTTCGAGAAGCGCAGGCGGCGGCAGATTTCGGCGGCCATTTTGACACCGACCTCCACATGCCCATCGAAGCGAATGCGGTCGGGCGCAACGCGAAAGGTCGCCGGCTTGCCTACATCGTGCAGCAGCGCGCCCCAAGCGAGCGTCTTCGAGCATCCGGCGGGCAGCTTTTCGAGCAGCAACAATGTATGTACAAAAACGTCCCCCTCGGGATGAAACTGCGGCGGCTGCTCGACGCCTTTCATGGCTGAGATTTCCGGCAACACTTCCCGCAGCAGTCCGCTCTCATCGAGCAGCATAAACGCCTGCCGGGCGCGGCCTTCGGTCAGCATTTTGGTCAGCTCTTCGCGCACGCGTTCCTGCGAAACCTGGTGAATTTGCCGCGCCAGTTGCTGGATTGCCGAAAACGTTGCGGGCTCGATCTGGTATCCGAAGCGCGCCGCAAAGCGCACGCCGCGCAGCATGCGCAGCTTGTCTTCGGCAAAGCGTCGGGAGGGATCGCCGATGGCGCGAACGATGCCCGCTTTCAGATCGTCGCATCCGCCAACAAAATCCAAAATCCCATCAGTTGTTGAATTGGCAGCTAAGGGATCGAGCAACATGCCGTTGATGGTGAAATCGCGGCGCTGCACGTCTTCTTTGGGGCTCGCAGTAAAGCGTACCTCGTCGGGATGGCGGCCATCGGAGTAGCCGACATCGGAGCGGAAGGTGGCGACCTCGACGGCGCCTTTGCGGCCCTCGCCCGGGCGGTCGGGAGCGTCGGACGCTCTGTCGTCGGGCACAAGCACAACTCCAAATTGCGCGCCGACCGCGAAGGTTCGCGGAAAAATTTGCATAACCTGCCGCGGCGTGGCGTCGGTGGCCACGTCGTAGTCCGCGGGTTCTCGCGCGAGGATCGTGTCGCGCACGCACCCTCCGGCAAAGTAGGCCTGGTAACCGCGCTCGCGCAACGCGCGGGCAATGTTGGTCGCGTGTTGTTTAGCGTCCGGCAAGAGCGCGGTCTCCTTCATTTAGACTAGCAGTTGGATCGTTGCATGACGCAAAGAGCTTTCACCACAGAAAAAACAGAGGGCATAGAGGACGGCTTTCCGTGTATCTGTCGCTCTCAGACGATGCATTTTGTGGCCACAACTAGTCGCAAGATGAAGAAGTTCTCTGCGATCTCTGCGTCCTCTGCGGTTAAGACTTGGCACTGATGTTCACTCATGCCTGACGCGATCATTCTCGGGATTGAAAGCTCGTGCGACGAGACGGGCGCGGCCGTGGTGCGCTCGGGCGAAGAGATTTTGTCGAACGTAGTCGCGTCGCAGATCAGCACGCACGCCCCCTATGGCGGCGTCGTTCCCGAGCTCGCGTCGCGCGAGCATTTGCGCGCTATCGTGCCCGTAGTGCGGCAGGCGCTGGCCGACGCGGGACAAACCTACAACTCCGTCGACGCTCTCGCCGTCACGCAAGGGCCGGGCCTCGCGGGCGCGCTGCTGGTCGGAATCAGCTTTGCCAAGGCGCTTTCGTACGCGCTTTCGAAGCCGCTGATCGCCGTCAACCATCTTGAGGGACACGTACATGCTGTGCTGCTGGAGCAGCGGCAGAGCGACAAAAATGAACTTGAGTTTCCGGTGCTGGCGCTGGTCGTGTCGGGCGGCCACACGCATCTCTATCTTGCCGAAGAGCGGGAAAATTTGTGGACCTACGCGGAGATCGGACACACGCGCGATGACGCGGCGGGTGAGGCGTTTGACAAGGTCGCGAAACTTCTGGGGCTTGGCTATCCGGGAGGGCCTATCATTGACCGCCTCGCCCCGCATGGCGATCCGTATGCGGTGAAATTCCAGATTGCGCAGATGAAGCACCGTGACCGCCGAGAATCTTCGCGGCACGAAGGCGCACCCGCGCGCGAACCGGCCAATGCGCGCCCGCGATTTGATTTTTCCTACAGCGGAATCAAGACGGCGGTGCTGCGATATGTCGAGACGGAAAACCTCGCGCCGTCGATTGAGGCGCGACGGCAGGCGCTAGCCGAGATTGGCAAAAAGCACGGCGATAGCAAGCCCGCCCAGCCCACTCTCGACGATTACCTTCGCCTCTCGGACCGGCAGACGCTCAACTTGGTGGCGTCATTCCAGCGCGCGATGGTGAGCGACCTGGTGGCGAAAACGCTGGCGGCGGCCCGCGAATATGACGTGCGCACGCTGTTTGTCAGCGGCGGCGTGGCCGCGAACTCGGAGTTGCGCTCCACATTTCAGCACGAATCTGAGTTGCAGGGTCTGCCCGTCTTCTTTCCATCCCGCTCGCTTTCCACTGATAACGCCGCCATGATTGCGGCCGCCGCCTTCCCCAAATTCCTGCGCCGCGAATTCGCCCCCATGGACTTTTCGGCCGAGGCCGGGATGCGCCTGCGCTGAGTTCTCGCCCGCTTGTTACAGAACTGTTACATTTCCGGTCTACAATGTTGGCCGTGAAACCTACATTATTTGTCGTCGAGGACGACCCGGATATTTCGCGGCTGGTGCGCCACCACCTGGAGGGCGCAGGCTTTAACGTGCGGCTGTATTCGACCGGCAATCTGGTCGTGTCCGATGCGGAGCGGCAGCGCCCGGCGCTGTTCCTGCTCGACATCATGGTGCCGGGAAAAGACGGCCTGGAGCTTTGCCGGCAGATTCGGCAATCGGTGTCGCTGGCGTCGGTGCCCGTGATTTTTTTGACCGCAAAGAGCGGCGAGGCAGATCGCATTCTGGGGCTGGAACTCGGCGCGGACGACTACATTCCGAAGCCGTTTAGCCCGCGCGAACTGGTGGCGCGGGTGAAAGCGGTGATGCGGCGCTTCGAACGGCCGCTGCCGCCGACGGCGACCAAGATCGAGGACGTACACATCGATCCGGCGGCCATGACGTTGACCGTGCGCGGAAAGCAGGTGCCGACCACGGCCACTGAATTTCGGCTGCTCGACTACTTCATGCGGCACGCGGGGCGCGTGTTCACCCGCGACCAATTGCTCGACTCAGTTTGGCGCGACACCGCGTATGTCACGCCGCGATCGGTGGACGTTTATGTGCGCCGCATCCGCGAAAAAATCGAGCCCGATCCGGAAAATCCACGCTACCTGAAGACGGTCCGCGGCGCAGGCTACCGCTTCGAGGTTCCCCATTGAGAAGTCGCATCTTCGTCAAGTTGATGCTCGTGTTCCTGGTGGTGATCGCAGTCACCGCGGTCACGCTCCAGTGGACGGTGCGCAATGTCTGGCAACATACGCTGCACGAGCAAATCGAGCGCGACCTGCGGCAAAAAGTGGTGATGTTTGCCTATCGCGTGGAGAACGACCACCAGCATTCCCTCGCTGACATCACCTCACAGGAGGGACAGGCGGCCGGCGCCCGTGCCACCGTCATCGATCCCACCGGCAGGGTGCTCGCCGACTCCGAAGCCGATCCCAGCACGATGGAAAATCACGCGCGCCGCAAGGAATTCGTCGCGGCGCTTTCCGGTTCCATCGGTCTCGACGAGCGCGACAGCCACACCGTTGGCATTCCGTTTATTTATGTGGCCGCACCCATCTCCGGAGGCGCGGTGCGCCTGGCCTATCCGTTGCCTGAGATTGAAATCACCGACCGGCCGTTGGGTGAGGCGTTGCTGCGCGGATCGCTCATCGCGTTCGGAATCGCCCTTCTGCTCGCAGCCGTCACCTCGCAATATCTCGGCCGACGCCTGAAGCGCATCGTGAGTTTCGCCGAGCGCGTCGCCGCCGGCGACCTTACTGCCAGAATCGCCTCCACTTCGATAGATGAAGTCGGGCAGGTTGCCGCTGCACTCGACCGCACGGCGCGGCGCGTCGAAGAAAACTTTGTCCGCGTGCAAACCAGCCAGAATGAGCTCGAGACGCTCCTCAACAGCATGCAGGACGCCGTGATCGCCGTCGGCGCCGATGGGCGTGTGCAGTGGGCGAATCGCCGCATGAACCGTCTTCTGCTTCGCTCGCCCCGGCTGAACGCGCCGCTGATTGATAGCGTGCGCGATCCCGATTTTCTCGCCGCCATCCAGAAAGCCGCGAACGACAATGTCGTCACCTCCGCCCGTTCCAGCACGATCGCTTCTGGGCGCACCATCGATGTCACCGCCGCGCCCATGCCCGGAGGCGGCGCCGTCGCCGTGTTGCGCGACCTCACCGAAACCGAGCGCATGGAGAAAACGCGCCGCGATTTTATCGCCAATGTCTCGCATGAATTGCGAACTCCACTCACGTCGATTCAGGGATATACCGAAACGCTGCTCGACGGCTCGATCACCGATAATCATGTGCGCGATTTTCTGGAGATCATCCGCAAAAATGCCGCGCGCATGTCGCGCTTGACCGAAGACCTGCTCACGCTGGCGCGCGTCGAATCGGGCGAGCAGCGGTTCGATATTCAGAGGGTCAGCACTGACGAGTTGCTGCACGATGCGCTCGAAAGCTTTCGCGAAGTGGCTCGCTCGTATGGCATGGAACTTCAGGTCGACAACGCCGCGCCCGATGCGCATGTGGACGCCGACCGGGAGGCGATCCACCAGATCTTTTCGAACCTGATTGAAAACGCGCTGAAGTATGCCGCGTCAGGGAAAGAAATTGTGCTCGGGGCGCGGTTGGCGTCGGGAGGGACGGCCACGAGCGCGTCCACCACGGGCACAGCGAGCTCTCCTTCGGGCACAATCGCAAACGGGGTGGAATTTTATGTGCGGGATTTCGGCCCGGGAATTTCGTCGGAGCACGTTCCGCGGCTTTTCGAGCGCTTTTATCGCGTCGACAAGGCGAGGTCGCGCGAATCGGGCGGGACCGGCCTCGGCCTGGCGATCGCGAAGCACATTATCATCGCTCACGGCGGAATGATTCGCGCGGAGAGCGAACTGAATCACGGCTCGACGTTTCTGTTCAGTTTGCCCGCTTCCCATGCGGAGTCCGCGTAGGTTTCATGCGCGGGGGCCGGAAATTCACCGCGTCGTAACCTTTCGCGGGGCGCGGGCACCTATCATTTCCATAGGTGTATTCGCGCATTCGTGATAAAAAAAATGCAAATCGATTCTGCACCAGACCCGGGTAGGTATCGTCTATGAGCACGGCCAGCATGAAAACGCCCTCGCCGGAGCCTTCCAGCGCCGACTTGGTCAAGCGCACCGTGGAGGCATGTGGACTGGCGCGCGAGGCCGCATCCATTGCGGCGGAAGGCATCGCGACCGGTTCGATGTCACGCTTGAATGCGATTCGGCAGTGCGAAAAAGATCTCGACGCCATCGACGTGGAAGTGGATTCGGGCGTGACCTCGACGATCACGCGTGTGGACCAGACGGAAACCGGCCAGTTGCTGGCCTGCATGAAATTGATGATCGGACTGGAGCGGATCGGCGATCTGCTATTGAGTTTTGCCACCAGCGCGCAGGCCGCGGGCGCGCATATCGATCCGCAGGACATTCGCGACCTGACCCAGATGGCCACGATTCTTGAAAAGATGCTGGCCGACGTTGGGCAGTCATTCTCGCAGCGCGATGTGAAAAAAGCCATCGAGGTGCTGCGCGCCGACGCCGAGATGGATCGCCTGCGCAACCTGATTTTTCTGCGCCATATCGAGAACCCGGAGAACGTCGAGCGCCGGTCGAGCCTGCAAGTCATCTTCATGACGCAGTCGCTCGAACGCGCTGGAGATCACGCCAAGAACCTGGCCGAAGAAGTTTGCCATTTCGTCAGCGGGCGCAGCATCCGCCACCTTTTAATGGCCTACGACAAGCCGCGCGAGCAGATGTTTATCGAATGGCTCCGGCACAAAGACGCCGCGCAGTAATCCGCGGCTGTGTGTTTTCCGCACCCTCGTAGTCGGCCCCTCCATCGCGTTCTTCACGCCTCCACCCCCATCGCAGGTACCCTTGACAGCCAGAGTCTCCGAGGCGAGACTCGGGTTAGCTCCCTCGCGGAATTTCGCAGGGGAGAGATGATTGTTTTCGCTCGCCCTATTTCGAGTTTCGACGAGCGAACCTTACCTTGCTGCACATGTCCGGATCCCCCCAATCCGACGAGTCGGCCTTTTCCGCGGATCCGCGCGGAGTGCTGCGCGCCGGATCGGCCGCTGCTGACGCCGCCGCGGACCACGCCCCTCCATCTGCTTTCGACGAGCGCGAACTGGAAGCCGCGCTGCAGTTGCTGGTGGAGCGCGCACTGTACATAACGGGCGCGACCGGGACCGCGCTGGCGATTCCGCAAGGCGACGAGATGGTCTGCCGCGCCAGCGCCGGTGCGTGCGCGCCCGCCATTGGAGCGCGTTTGCAGGTACGCTCCGGGCTGACGGGTGAGAGCATTGCCCGTCGCCAGTTGCTGCGCTGCGATAATGCCGAGACCGATCCGCGCGTGAACCTCGAAACCTGCCGCGAGCTGGGCATCGCTTCCATCGTCGTTTTGCCCCTGTTCCGGCGCAACGGAGAGGTGCGGGGATTGTTCGAGTTGTTCTCCGACCATCCCTATGCGTTCGAGGAACGCGACCTGGTGGCGCTGGAGCGAATGGCGGCACTCACTACCACGGCGCTTGACTTGGCGGAACGGCGGCAGGAATCGGCTCCGGCGGCAAGCGCCAGAGCGGACGAGCCCGCCGAAGCACCGCCGTTATCTTCTTCAGGCGCGATTGCGCCAGTCGCGCCTTTGTTAGGATCGACTGCGCCGGGCTCGTCGGAGCCAGCGTCCATCGCACCGCCATCATCGGCGACTTGCGGCGATCAACTCCCGGAAGTCCCCGCAGAGAATGTTTCTCCCGCAGAAGGCGGCGAGGACGCGGCGACTTCCAGTTCAGCCGATTCGTTTCTCACGGCGGAGGATCTCGCGCCCATCTTCGCGGCTGTTCCCGACCCTGCGCCCGCCGATTCTGCTGCGGTTCCCGAGGTTATGCGCCGCGTGCAGAAATGCGCCTCGTGCGGGTTCCCGATCTCCTCGGGCAGAACGTTGTGTCTTGACTGCGAGAAGCGCGATGTTGAGAAGAAGGAGAATGAAAAGCGACTGGGCGCGCAGAGAGGCGGCGGTGCGCTTGGCGAGGTTGACGCGAACCAAAGCGGGGCGGACGGAAATCCGGTTGCGGCCGGTCCACCTGCGGACTCACTCGGGACCGCCGCTGACGACGATATGCTGCCGGCATTTCTCGCCAACTCGCTGCATGCCGAAGAATCGTGGGTGTCGCGACACCTCAATCTGCTGGCGTTCGTGGTGCTGATCGTCGCGATCTTCGTCGCGTTTGTGGTGTTCTTTCGCTAGCGCTGGTCGGCAGGCGCTGGTTCCCGATCGCGGGTTTTCGATCGCCGGTTCCGGCGCGTTCGTTCGCAAGAAGGGTACAACCGGCTCCGATATCCTTGACAAGTTCCGGCCAAAACTCATAGTCTGCGCTTACGCGTTTCTTGGATCGGAGAGGTGGTTAGGCATGAAAAATGTGTTCGAAGTGTTACGCCAGAAAGAGCTGGAACTGGCGCGGCTGGAGAAAGAAGTGGAAGCGTTGCGCTTGGCAGCCCCGCTGCTGGCCGAGGATAAAGAGCAAGCCGAAGCGCCCAAGCCGACGCTGACCACGTCTCCGCAGCAACCGATTCGGATGTCGTCGCCGGTTGCCGCTCAGGCGGTTAATGCGCCCGCGCGCGCCGCCGGCTGGGAAGACGCAGCCAAGCGCTGGCCGTAGAAAGAAGCGAGCCTCGCCAAAGAATTCCTGACCAGGCTCTCGCTCACTATTCTTCGAGGTGGAAGCGGCTGTTCTCACCCTTGCCAAAGGGGGTCTTTCGTGGATACAATGTAATTACGAATTTTGGGGAGCTATCCATGAAAGCTGAGCTCATTCGCATAGGCAATTCTCGCGGCATACGCATTCCCAAACCCCTCATCGAGCAGTGTGGCATCAGTCAAACCGTCGACTTACGCGTTGAGAACAACCGTTTGATCATCTCGCCGGAGCGTCGGCCCCGCCAAGGTTGGCGCGAGTCGTTCCGCGCTGCGAACGTAACGAACCGCGAAGAACTCCTGCTTCCTGATTTCCCCAACGAGTTTGACCGCGAGGAATGGCAGTGGTAGGCCGCGCCCCTCAGCGGGATGAAGTTTGGCTCGTCAGCTTAGACCCGACGCGAGGCGCCGAAATTCAAAAGATCCGTCCGTGTTTGGTCGTCTCACCGGATGAGACCAACGAGAGCCTTAGGACTGTGATCGTCGCTCCCATGACGACAGTGAAACGGTCTTATCCAACTAGGGTTGCGGTTCGCTTCCAGGGCAAAAGCGGGCAAATCGCGCTCGACCAGCTTCGGTCGGTTGACAGGCAGCGTCTACTGCAAAGACTTGGGACGATTTCGCCGAGTGCCGCGCTTGAGACATCGGCGAAGCTAGTAGAAATTTTCATTCCAGACTGAGACGACTGCCTCCTAAGCGCCTCTTCGCACCCGCTACCCCTGCGTGGTGAAAGCCAGCGCCAGCAGCGTCTTCTGCTCCACCTCGTGTGCCTTCGCCGATCCCGTCGCCGGGCTCGCGCTGCCCGAGCGCTTTACCGACAGTACCTGCCTGTCCTCGGCAATTCGCCGCAGCCGCGGCAACATGTAAAACAGCGCGCCCATGTTCGACGGCTCTTCCTGCACCCAGACAATATCGCGTGCCGTCTCGTGGCGCTCGAATTCGGCTTCAAGCTCGGCCTCGGGAAACGGATACATCTGTTCGAGAAAAATGATGGCCGTGTTCATGTCCTGGCGCCTCTGCCGTTCCGCGCGCAGTTCGTGGCCGATCTTTCCCGTGCAAATCAGAATGCGCTTCGCGTCGCGCGCCTCTGTGTCCGGAATTACCGGCAAAAATTTCTGGTGCGTCAGATCGTCGAGCGGCGAAAGCGCGTCCGGATGCCGCAACATGCTCTTCGGCGTAAACACGACCAGCGGCTTCCGCCAGTGGCGGAGCGCCTGTCGCCGCAACAGGTGAAAATACTGCGCCGCATTCGAAGGCTGGCAGATTTGAAAGTTATCGCGCGCCGCGAGTTGCAAAAAGCGCTCAATGCGCGCGCTCGAATGCTCCGGGCCCTGCCCTTCATAGCCGTGCGGCAGCAGCAGCACCAGGCCCGACAGCAGTCCCCACTTGTCTTCTCCCGCGCTGACGAACTGATCGATCACCGCCTGCGCCACATTTGCGAAGTCGCCAAACTGCGCCTCCCACAGCACCAGCGCCTCGGGAAAATCGCGGCTATAACCGTACTCGAATCCCATCACGCCCGCTTCCGAAAGCGGAGAATTGTAGATCTGGCACTGCGCCTGGCCTTCAGCGACGTTGCACAGCGGCACGAACTCGCTTTCATTTTCGGTATCGATCAGCACCGAATGCCGCTGATTAAAGGTCGCGCGCCGCGAGTCCTGCCCGCTCAGCCGCACCGGAATTCCCCGCTTCAGCAGGCTCGCAAACGCCAGCGCTTCGGCCATTCCATAGTCGAGCGGCTTTTTTCCCGTGCCCATCTCGGCGCGCTGCTCCAGCAGCTTTTTCACCTTCGGGTGAATGTGGAATCCCTCTGGATACGTGGTCAGCCGCACAGTCAATTGCGCCAATTCTTCGCGCGAGAGCCCCGTCGGCTGCTCGTATTCGGGCTTATAGCGGCCGCCGAAATAGCTATCCCAATAGCCGGGTAACTCGCGCAGCAGCGGCTTCTTGGTGACTTTCGCGGCCGCTTTTTGTGCGCTCTCAAACTCTGCTTTGATGGCCGCGGCCTGCTCGGCAAAGTTCTCGACTCCAACCTGCTTCGCATAAATTTCAAACAGCGGCCGATGCTCCTTGATGGCCTTGTACATTAGCGGCTGCGTGACGGTCGGGTCATCGACTTCGCTGTGCCCATGGCGGCGATAGCCGATCAAGTCAACCACTACGTCGCTCCAAAATGTGTACCGGTATTCGGCCGCAATGCGCGCAACCCGCATCACCGCGTCCACGTCTTCGCCATTCACGTGAAAAATCGGCACGGCCTGCCGCCGCGCCAGTTGCGCCGAGAAGCGCGAGGAGTGCTCGTCGCGCGCGTTCGTCGTAAATCCCAGCAGGTTGTTCACCAGCACGTGAATCGTGCCGCCGACCGTATACCCCCCGAGGTCCGCGTAGTTCAGCGTCTCCGCGGTAATCCCCTGCCCCGCAAATGCCGCGTCGCCATGGACGAGCAGCGGCAAATATTTTGCCTTGCCGCCTTCGCCTGCGCGATCCTGCTTGGCGCGCGTGCGCCCAACCGTCACCGGATCGACCGCCTCAAGATGACTGGGATTCGACGCCAGGTGGATATGGATTTTCTTTCCGCTCTTGGTTTCGTACTCGCCGGTCGCGCCGATGTGATACTTCACGTCGCCCGAGCCGAGCACGCTGCGCGGGTCCACATCTTCGAATTCGGCAAACACCTGTTCTCCCGGGCGTTTTGCCACATGGATGATGACGTTCAGGCGCCCCCGGTGGCTCATGCCCATCACCAGTTCGAGCGCGCCGCGCTCTCCGGCGACGTCAAGAATTTCATCGACCGCGGGCAGCAATGAGGTGTTGCCCTCGAGCGAAAATCTTTTATTGCCCAGGTATCGTTGCTGCAAAGTCTGCTCGAACAGGTCGGCGCGCATCAGCAAGTCGAGGGCGCGTGCGCGGTCCACCGGCTCGGGCTCAGCCTCGATGCGCTCCTGAATCCAGCGCCGGCGCTCGGGGTCGGCGATGTGCATGAATTCGACGCCCACGCTGCCGCAATAAATGCGCCGTGCCTCGCGCGCAAAATCGCTGTCAATCTGAAGGTCGGGATGAGGCTGCGGCGGCAAAAGCCCGAGCGGATTCAGTTCCGCCTCAAGGTAGCCAAACTGCCGGAAAAGCCCGAAAACGCGCTCGCGCTCATAGTGGTCGATGATTTCAGAGGTCGCAGTTTCTGCACTGCCCGTAGAATTGTGAGTAGAAATAGCCATAAGAGGTGCTTATAGAATAACGGATGATCGCGCTTCCGTCGCCGATTCATGCGCGGCCGGGAGGGCATATCCCGGCGGCAATCTTTGCGGCAAAGGCCGTTCCGCGATGTGTCTGCGATCACTGCCAGCGCGCCCGCCTCGCAGCTATTGTCGACTTAGGAAGTATGCCTATGACAATCTCTCTGAAATCTGCCAGGCCGGGAACGCCCGTTCTTCTCGGCATTCCCTTTGACGCAAACTCTTCCTGGCTGCGCGGCGCCGCGGGCGCTCCGCCAATTATTCGCGTCGCGTTCGGCTCCGCTTCGTCGAATCCCACCACGGAAACCGGCGTCGACCTCAGCGAAGAAGGCGCCTACTGCGACGCCGGCGACCTGAAATTCACGTTTGAGTCGCCCTTCCCCGCGATTGAATCGAAGATCGGTGAACTCCTCGACCACAACCTGCGCCCGGTTTGCCTGGGCGGCGATCACTCCATCACGTTGCCGATTATCTGCGCCTTTGGCGAGCGCATTCCCGGCCTGACGATTATCCACTTCGACGCGCACCCTGATCTTTATGACGAACTCGAAGGCAATCGCCTGTCGCACGCCTGCCCCTTCGCCCGCATCATGGAAAAAGGCGCGGCCAAGCGCCTGATTCAGGTCGGTATTCGCACCATGACCGCGCACCAGCGCGAGCAGGCTAAAAAGTTTGGCGTCGAGGTCATCGAGATGCGCCACCTGCCCGCGCTCGACCGCATGAAGGTTGACGGTCCGGTGTACATATCGTTCGATATGGACGCGCTCGATCCCGCATTCGCACCCGGCATCTCGCACCGCGAGCCGGGAGGCATGTCCGTGCGCGAAGCCATCGCCCACATTCACGCCATCAATGGCCGAGTCGCGGGCGCCGACATTGTTGAATTCAATCCCGCGCAAGACAATACGCAATTGACGGCCATGGTCGCGGCCAAACTGCTCAAAGAAATTCTGGGCAAGATGATCGGCGGCTAGCAGCCCCGCCCCAGCAAACTTCTGCAACGCCAGCACGCGCCGCATCGTCTATTCATGCGGAGGATCCCATGAACTCTGGAATCATCGACATCCCCAGCCCCTACTCCGTGCCGGAAACTCTGGCACGCCTGCAAACCCTGCTCAAAGAAAAAGGCGTAACCATCTTCGCGCTCGTCGATCACAGCGGAGAAGCCGCCAAAGCCGGCCTCGAAATGCGTCCCACCCAACTGCTGATCTTCGGCAGTCCGAAAGCCGGCACGCCGCTCATGGTCGCCGCGCCCAGTGCGGCGATCGACCTTCCACTCAAAGCTCTGGCCTGGCAGGATGCGCAGGGCAAGGTCTGGCTCTCCTACAATGCGCCCGAATATCTTCAGCAGCGCCACGGCCTGCCCGCCGATCTTTTGCAGAACATCGCCGCGCCGGCTGCGCTCTTGCGCAAAGCTGTGGAATAATTGCGGGCTTGCCCAAAGATTTTGCATGAAGATGCCCGAGACCAATCCCAACCGTGCCCGCGACCACCTCGCCAATGAGCGGACTTTTCTCGCCTGGGTGCGCACCGGCATCGCCACCATCATCTTCGGATTCGCAATCGGCCGCTTCTCCATCGCACTGCGCGAATTTCTCCGCCTGCAAGGGAGTGACTCAAATACCTACGGAGTTACCGCATGGCTCGGCGTGATCTCGATTGCCGGCGGAGTGCTCCTCATTCTGGCCGGTCTGGCGCGCTATCGCAAGACGCGCGTGCAACTCGACACCGGCAGTTTTGAGCCGGCCGGCTTCGTCATCGATATCGTTTCTTATCTGCTCGGTCTTTTTGGGGTCGCGCTGGCGGGCTATCTCGTCTACATTGAGTTGTTCAGAAAATGACGGCCGCGAAAACGAAATCGAGGCGGGGCGCGGAATTTATGATCCACTTTCGGCGATCTATTTTTGATCCGCTATTTTCGGTGATTCATGGCCAATGAAAAAGAGAAAGAACTGGCCGGGCGCGCCGCCGCCGCACTGGTGCGCGACGGCGAGGTCGTCGGCCTGGGCACAGGTTCAACCGCCTTCTTTACGATGCTCGCTCTCGGTGAGCGCATCAAAGCTGGACTGAAAATCGTCGGCATTCCCACCTCGAACGCGACTGCGGATGTGGCGCGCGAAGTCGGCATTCCGTTGGCGACCCTCGATCAGCATCCGGAAATCGACATCGATATCGACGGCGCGGACGAGATCGATCCGCAGTTGCGGCTGATCAAAGGTGGAGGCGGCGCGCTGCTGCGGGAAAAAGTCATCGCCGCCGCCTCGAAGCGAATGGTCGTCATCGCCGACTCCTCCAAACTGGTACCGGCGCTTGGCAAGTTTCCGCTGCCGGTCGAGATTGTCGGGTTCGCGCGCGCCGTGGTCAAAAGGAAAATTCAGGCGCTGGGCGCTACGCCCAAACTGCGCACTCGCGCCGGCGGCAGTTTATATCTCACTGACAACGGCAACCCGATTCTCGATTGCGAGTTCGGAAAAATCGGCGACCCTCCTGCCCTCGCGCGCACGCTGAGCAATATTCCGGGCGTGGTCGAACACGGGCTCTTTATCGGTCTGGCGACCCTGGCGCTGATTGGGCGTGGCGATCGCGTGGAAGAAATCCGCGTTGGTTAGCCGGGCGACTGGTTAGCCGAGCGATTGGATAGTCGAACGATTTGCATAGTCCGCGCTATCTAACGCTTTCTCCGCCCTTCTAATCGCGTCGTTCCAGGCGTCCAGTGCCTCGCCTCGCGCTAATCGCGGCATCGCGCGCTCACCGAAAGCACCGGGCAAGGCGCGTCACAGGCCACTTTATAGGCGACGCCCGCGCCCAAATGTTTTGTTAGAACGGTTGGCCGTTTTACGCCCAGCACAATAAGGTCCGCGGTCGCAGCCGCCTTCAGTATCGTGCCAACCGGCGATCCGAATTCCACCAGATACTCAGGCTCTTGCCTAAGCTGGTTGGCTTCGGGAATCAAACTACGCAGATGCCTTAACCTTTCGGCCGATATTTCATCGCGATCGTACACTCTCATCGCTCCCGCCTCTATCTCCGTCATCGGCACGTCAGGCATCAGGGCAACGTGCAGCATCGTCAAACGAGCGTGATTTTCCTCCGCCAAAGAAACGGCATAGGGCAGCGCGTGCAGCGACTCCGCGCCGAAATCGGTGGCATAGAGAATATGCCGCAGATGGCCCTCGATTTCCCAGCGCGTGGCGTGCGGCCCCACGGTGAGCACGGGACACTCGGCCTTGCGGAACACTTCTTCCGCGACCGAGCCGAGCAGCAGTTTTCCGAAACCCTTGCGGCCGCCGGTTCCGAGCACGATCAAATGGATGTCGTGTTCAGCCGCCAGTCTGGACAGCACCTCCGCCACCTCCCCCTCTTCGATGAATTCCTTGTGGCGAATGTCGCGCAGAAATGGGGACGCCGAGAATTCAGCCATTCGTTCTTCCATCAGAAACCGCGCTTGCTCGGAGGCGACCTGCGGGCACTCGATGAATGGCATATGCGGCAGTACGTTGACCGAATACACGGAGCCGTTGTAGTGATGAGCCAGATTGAGGGCATAGGACAGAGCGGTCTCGGCCGAGGGCGAAAAGTCGGTCGCGAACAGAATGCTGTCCAGCTTGATGCGGGTGGGAGCAACAACGCCTGGCATAACAAACCTCCTTCGGCAGCCGGAGGCGGACGGCCTGGCAAGATTTCGCGAGGCGCCGCGGACCGGCCTCGAGGTTGGCCCGCCCGTCGGAAGTTGGGACGCTCCCTTGTGGGCATGGCCAGAGAAAGATCGTGTGAACCCGGCAGACGAACGACCCGGGAGCACTTAGCTGCCCTTCCTTCCTTGCGAGGCTTGCGCTTACGGCTTAATGTTCCCGCGCCCCCGCACTTTGCGCGGTGATGGGCGTCACCGGGGCAGGTATCATCGGCGGAGAGGCCCGAAAGTGGCCAGCCGCCCCAATAACCCCTTTGGTCTGAATCTGTTCGTTGACAATCGGTCCGTCCGTGGGCTATCCTAAATTCCTTTGGAAGTCCTGCGGCTGCCCGCCCGGAACACCTTGCGCGCGTTCTGCGTGGATTGCGTCGTTAGATCGATCTTACCGGGATAGATTTTCAGGTTCGATCTTCTGTGGATTGATCTTCAATTGGATCGATCTTTTTATTGGATCGATCGGGGCACTCAGCGGTCTTCATCATTCGTTCTTTCAGTTTGGGAGAGTTGCGATGTCAACCTATTTCCCGAAAGAAGGGGAAATTGCGCGAAAGTGGTTTGTGGTGGATGCCACCGGGCAGTCGCTCGGCCGGCTCGCCTCGCGCGTGGCCCGCATTCTGATGGGCAAAGAAAATCCGCAATATACGCCGTTCATCGACACCGGCGATCACGTCGTTGTGATCAACGCCGAGCAGGTCAAGATGACCGGCATGAAGGTCGAGCAGAAGACCTATCACCATTACACCGGCTATCCCGGCGGACTGCGCTCCGAGGCGGTCAAGAAGCGCCTGGTGCGCAAGCCGGAGCTGGTGATTGAACTGGCCGTTTCGCGCATGCTGCCGAAGAACAAACTCGGCAAGCAGATGTTCACCAAGCTCAAGGTATACAAGGGCGACAAGCATCCGCACGCGGCGCAGAAACCGGAAGTGAAAGTGTTCGCGTAGGAAGAAGCTGCGAGCCGCGAGCTACGAGTCGAGAGCTGCGAGCTGCGAGCAAAAAGAGTTTAAGATTTCTCAGAAAGGTTATCAGGCCAGACGCTTCAGCCTTCCGTGCGACGATCGCTCGGAACTCGAAGCTCGAGGCCCGAAGCTAAACATGGCAGAGACGGTTCAATACTACGGAACGGGGCGGCGGAAGGCGGCGATTGCGCGCGTTTTTCTGCGTCCGGGCAGCGGTGAATTCAAGGTCAACGGCAAAGCGTTCGAAGAATACTTTGTAACCCCTTCGCAGCGCGTAAGTGCCAAGCAGGCTCTGGCTTCGACAGAGACGGGCGCCAGTTTCAACGTGCTCGCCCGCGTCAACGGCGGCGGAGTGGCGGGACAAGCCGAGGCCGTGCGCCTTGGCATCACGCGCGCGCTCATGCTTTTTAACGTGGAATTGCGCAAAAAGCTGAAGGCCGAAGGCATGGTCACCCGCGATCCGCGCGCCAAAGAGCGCAAAAAGTACGGACAGAAGGGCGCAAGAAAGCGCTTCCAGTTCAGTAAGCGGTAAAGCGCAGGTTTCAGAGTGTCGCAGGTTTCAAGGTTTCAACGTTGTCTGAGCAGCGCCTTGAGTCTTTGAAACCTTGAAACTCTGAAACCTTGAAACTTTGATTTAGGTGTTCAATTCATCCCCCCACCTCCCCCGAGATGGGTGGGACGGGAATGGCAATCCGGAAGAGCAGTTGCCGGTCGCCAGTAGCCAGTGTCCAGGCGGTTTACTGGCAACTGACAACCGGCAACTGGCAACCAATTCGCCGGATGCAGACCAAATAAGGAGGTTAATTGGCTAACATCACCATGAAAGAGTTGCTCGAAGCGGGTGTGCACTTCGGGCATCAAACCAAGCGGTGGAACCCGCGCATGAAGGAGTACATCTTCGGCGAGCGCAATGGGATCTACATTATCGACCTGCAAAAGACGCTGAAGATGTTCAAAGAGGCGTCGAAGTTCGTGCAGGATCTGGCGGCCGAAGGGAAAGTGGTTCTCTTTGTGGGCACCAAGCGCCAGGCGCAGGACGCCATTGCCGAAGAGGCGGGGCGCTGCGGCATGTTTTATGTGAACCAGCGCTGGCTGGGCGGCCTTTTGACCAACTGGGTCACCGTGCAAAAATCCGTGAAGCGGCTGAAAGAGCTCGACGAGATGGCCACCGATGGCCGCTACGATCTTCTGCCGAAAAAAGAAGTCATCAAGCTCGAGCGCGAGCGCAAGCATCTCCAGGCGAACCTGGCCGGCATTAAGAATATGTCGCGGCTGCCCGATGCGATTTTCGTCATCGACTCGAACAAAGAGCAGATCGCCGTGCGCGAAGCGCGTAAGCTGGGCATTCCGGTGGTCGCCGTCGTGGACACCAACTGCGATCCGACCGAAGTCGATTATGTGATTCCCGGCAACGATGACGCGCTGCGCGCGATCCGTCTGTTTACCTCGAAGATTTCCGAGTCTATCGCCGAAGGCGTGAATGCCTTGGGCGATAAGCAGGTGGCCGAGATCCAGGCCGCAGCCTATGCCGAACCGCAAGCCGAAGTTGTGGCGGAGGGCGTGCCGGTCGAAGTCGCGGTCGAGGCGGTCGCAATCGCTCCCGAGGGCGAAGACATCAGCATGGAAGATGTGCTCGGCACGGGTACGCGCAAGCGCCCCGCGGCCATCACAGAGGATATCGACGAACTCCAGGCGGAAACGCGCCGGTCATAACAGCGGCTGCTGGCGCTTCGCGAATGGCCTCCAGCAATTCCGAAGGATCTGACCCGCGTGGCCGGTCTGCGCGGGTCGACTTTTATAACAGCAGGTTTCAAGGTTGCAAAGTTTCAAGGTTGCAGGGTGCTCATTGAAGTTTGACCCTGTGATCTCTTCTCCTTGAAACCTTCAGACCTTGAAACTTTGAAACTTTTGACAGATGAGGTTCTAATGAGTACGAGTATGGCAAACATTTCAGCAGGACAAGTGAAAGATCTCCGCGAAAAAACCGGCGCGCCCATGATGGACTGCAAAAAGGCGCTGACCGAATCCAATGGCGACATTGAAAAGGCCATCGTCATTCTGCGCAAGCGCGGCACGGCCGTGGCGCAGCAGAAGGCGGCGCGCGTCACCAGCGAAGGCTCGGTTGCCCACTACATTCATGCCGGCGGCAAGATCGGCGTGCTGGTCGAGGTCAATTGCGAGAGCGACTTTGTCGCCCGCACCGACGACTTCAAAGAGTTGACCCACGACATCGCCATGCACATTGCGGCCAGCGATCCGAAGTTCGTGCGCAAGGAAGACGTAACGCCCGAGGCCTTCGAGCGCGAAAAGGACATCTATCGCGCGCAGGCCGCAGCCACCGGCAAACCGCCGCAGGTGGTCGAAAAAATCGTCACCGGCAAGATGGAAAAGTTCTACGAGGAAGTGTGCCTGCTCGAGCAGCCCTTCATCAAAGACCAGACCATCAACATCTCGCAACTGATCGCCGCCAAGGTCGGCAAGCTGGGAGAGAACATCGCAGTGCGCCGCTTCGCCCGCTTCAAAGTCGGCGACGCGACCGCGACCGTGGCATCCACCGGCAGCAAGCCCGACGAGGGCGAGGCGGCTCCGGCTGCCAAATAAATCAGGGGGCGCTGCGGCGCCCCTTTTAGTTTGCGGTTCAAAGTGACCAAGGCTTCAAGAAGTTGGAAAAAGATTTGAAACCGGTTTACTTTGAAACCTTGACGCTTTGAAACTTTGAAACCTTGAACCCTGAGGCCCCATGTCTACTCCCATCTTCAAGCGCATTCTTCTCAAACTTTCGGGCGAGGCTCTCGCCGCCGACCAGGGCTTCGGCGTTGACACCGCCCACATTCACTCCATCGCGGGCGAAATTGCCGACGTGCATAACCTCGGCCTGCAAATTGCCATCGTGGTCGGCGGCGGAAATTTTTTTCGCGGCGTCGCCGATCAGGCCAAGGACATGGATCGCGTCTCCGCCGACCACATGGGCATGCTGGCCACCGTCATCAACGCCCTCGCCCTCCAGGACGCCCTCGAAAAGCAGCGGGTCTTCACCCGCGTACAGTCGGCCATTGAGATGAACCAGGTCGCCGAACCGTTCATCCGCCGCCGCGCCATTCGCCATCTCGAAAAACGCCGCGTGGTCATTTTCGCTGGCGGCACCGGCAATCCTTACTTCTCCACTGACACCGCCGCCTCGCTCCGCGCCATGGAGATCAAGGCCGACGCCATCCTCAAAGGCACCAAGGTCGACGGCATCTACGACGCCGATCCCATGAAGGTGAAAGACGCCAAGAAATTTTCCCACATCACCTACATGGACGTTCTCAAGCAGGGCCTCAAGGTGATGGACTCCACCGCCATCTCCCTCTGCAAAGACAACAATCTTCCCATCATCGTCTTCAACCTCAACGAGCACGGCAACCTACGCAAAGTAATTCTCGGAGAAAAAATCGGCTCGCTGGTCAGCGCCTGATTCGACTACGACTGGTTGATTTGTATCTTAATTACAGATATTATCAATTGTTGATAACTTCACTAATTTAGATATAAAGCCATGGATTCGATCACTAATCCCTACTCTCCGGGTGCCGGATCGACTCCGCCAGAATTAGCGGGTAGAGATGCTCTCCGGGAGCAGCTTCGAATCGCGATTGCTCGGATTCGCCAGGGCAGACCCGCCAAGAGCGTGCTTCTCGTGGGGCTGCGCGGAGTCGGCAAGACGGTTCTTCTGGAGCAGATTCGCCGAGACGCCGAGGCCTCCGGTATCTATACCGTGCGGATGGAGGCGCCGGAGAACAAGTCGTTGCCCGCCCTCCTTGCACCCCAGTTACGACAGGTTCTCCTACGGTTGAGTCGTGAACACGCTGCGATTGAAACCGCCAAGCGGGCGCTACGGGCTTTGGCGGGATTTGCCAGAGGGCTCAAACTCCGGTACAAAGACATCGAGGTTGGTCTCGATTACGAACCCGAAGCGGGGCTCGCGGACAATGGTGACTTGGAACTGGATCTTGGATCGCTGCTGGAACAGGTTGCAATGGCGGCCGCAGCCGGTCAAACCGCGGTTGTCGTCTTTATTGACGAGCTGCAATACGTCAAGGAAGAGCAGCTGGCGGCCCTCATCTCCGCTCTTCACCGCTGCGCTCAAAATGCGCTCCCGATAACGGTGGTGGGCGCGGGTCTCCCGCAATTGCGAGGCATGGCGGGCAAGGCAAAATCTTATGCGGAGCGACTCTTCGACTTTCCTATGATCGGAGCGTTGAACGATACGGAAGCGGAGCGCGCCATTGTCAAGCCGGCACGTGATGAAGGGGTGGACTATGCTCGTGAAGCTGTAACTGCGATCATTGCCAAGACAAAAGGCTATCCTTATTTCTTGCAAGAATGGGGAAAACATGCCTGGGATACGGCAGACCGCAGTCCGATCACGGAGGCGGATGTCGAGGCTGCATCGGTTGCTGCCATCGCGGCGCTCGACGAGAGCTTCTTCAGAGTTCGCTTCGATCGGTTGACGCCCACTGAGAAGACTTACCTCCGGGCCATGTCAGATATTGGCTCTGGCCCACACCGGTCCGGCGATATTGCGGAGAGGCTGAGAAGATCGGTGAGTTCGCTGGGACCAGTTCGAAGCGCACTTATCGTGAAGGGAATGATCTGGAGTCCCAATCATGGAGACACAGCATTCACTGTCCCCCTGTTCGATGAATTCATGATTCGAATCATGCCCGGAAACGAATGGGAGACTTGAAGTCCTGAACGCACCTGTTCGAGGGAACACAAGGTTTATAATCGAGCGTTTTAATCCTGTATTCTTCGGAGCCTCGCACTATGGCACAAGCCTCAATGGCGGCGAATCCTGCCCTCAAAGAAACGTACGTACAGCTCAAAACACGGATGGAAAAAGCGGTCGAGGATTTCCGCCGCGAAATGGCCGCCACGCGCACTGGCCGCGCCAATGTCCACATGCTCGACACCATTTCCGTCGACTACTACGGATCGCAGATGCCGCTCAACCAGATCGCCACCGTGCACGCGCCCGAGCCCCAGATGATCACCGTGCAGCCCTTCGATCCGTCGCAGCTGGGCGCGATTGAAAAAGCCATTCGCAGCGGCGACCTCGGCCTGAATCCGATGAACGACGGCAAGCTCATCCGCGTGCCCGTGCCCGCGCTCACCGAAGAGCGCCGCAAAGAAATGGTCAAGCACCTGCACAGGATTCTCGAAGAGCACCGCACCGCCATCCGCAACATCCGCCGCGACGGCAATGACGCCATCAAGAAAGCCATGAAGGACAAGAAAATTACCGAGGACGACGAGAAGCGCGCGCTCGAAGAAATCCAGAAGCTCACCGACGACGAAATCAAAAAGATGGAAGAGATGAGCAAAGGAAAAGAGAAAGAAGTTCTCGAGTTCAAATAACGCGCCCAACCCACCCTGACACTGCGGCCACGCGCGCCAATCTACCGGTATCTTCGCTCCTTCGGATAGATCCTCCGAATGATACCTTGCGCCAGATATTCGGTCGGCGAATAATCGTCCGTCAGCAACAGACCCGCGGCCGGCGCCTCGCGACAGCGCGAGGGTTCGAAGGCTCGCAAGGCATCTTCCGGAAGAGACTTCGCATTGGTTGCGATCACGATCAGGTTTTGCGCGTCGCTTGGATCATCCGGCGAGGTCGAAAAAGTGGCAATCGTGGGAAATACGTCACGGAGCGTCCGGTAAAGCGCCTGGTACACCAGCCCGAGGTCGCCAGACCGCGCCGAGCCGACATTGAAGATAACCACTCCATCCGGTTTCAGCGCCCGCCCCATCGCGGCAAATGCCTCGCGGGTCGCCAGATGCGGAGGGATCGCGCCGGTGTTCGCGTACGCATCGGTATAAACCAGGTCGAATTGCCGCCGATTGCGGTTGAGAAAAACGCGCCCGTCTTCATTCAGGTTGGTGATGCCGATGTCGGGCGTCTTCAAAAAGAACCGCCTCGCCACCTTGGTAACGTCAGGATCGATTTCAACCACGGTCACGTCGGACTGCGGCGCATACTGCTTAATGATCTCGGGCACCGTATATCCGCCGCCGCCAATAATCAATACTGACTCCGGCGACGGTTTCAGACTCTCTATCAGCTTCGCCGAAAGTTCAACGTACGGAAAAAGTATTTTGTCGCTCTGCAAGTCGCGCCCGCTGTTGATCCCCCCATCGAGCAGCAACAGTCTCTCCGCTCCATCGATCTCATTCACGCGAATGCTGTAATACCGGCTGTTTTCCTCGAACACGTGGCTGACGCCCACATAGCTTGACCATTCGCCAGACGACGTGAACGCCTGAATTGCCACCGCCGTCAGCAGCACTCCCGCCGTGACCGCCCAGTAGGGCCGGATCGCCCCGGCTGCCCATGCCGACAGCGCCAGCAGCACGGCCACCATCCCCCAGAGGATGGACGAAACCGGAAAATGCGGAATGAGAAAGAAACCACCCAGGAATGTCCCGGCAATGCTGCCTATGGTGGACGCCGCGTAGATGGTCCCCGAGGTGCGTCCGATCCGCTCCGGATCGTCGGCGGCAATCTTGATGAGATAGGGCGAAACCATGCCCAGGACTGCGCTCGGCGGAGCAAACAACAAAATTGCCGTCAGCAGGGAGCCCCACTCCAGGCCCAGGCTTCCGAAGTCCTGGATCAGTGGTTTCTCAAAATGCACCAGGGCGCACGCGCAGGCGCCAGCCAGCAAAATTATGGGCAGCAGTTTTTGGTTTCGGTCGGCTAGGATGCCGCCCAGGTAATAGCCCAGGGAGAGCGCGCCCAGGATAGTTCCGATGATGCTCACCCACACCGAAAACGACGTTCCCATGTAGGGCGCTATGATCCGCGTTCCCAGAATTTCCAGCAGCAATACCACGCCGCCGGAAAAAAACGCGATGGCGTGCACGGAATAGTGCGTCAGCGACCGCCCGGCCATCTTCTCTCTCGGTAGACGCGCCGATTTCGACTGTCCTTTGTCCATGGCGGCTTTGGTCATGTCCCTTCCTTGCGAAAATCGCCGGCGCGGCAATTCGCTTCCGGCGCGGCCTTTGGTCTTTCCAGAGATCTACGTTTTTCGGAGACGTTACTTCTTCGACCTGCTCCTTGAAAAGGGGGAGCGGTCTGCGCACAAAGAAGGGATAGCTTACCACGGTCCTTGGGGCGCGATCTCCAGCGGAGGACGGCGTGGCGTGGAGGTTTGCGTAGCAAAGGGGATGGCAAAGTGCGTGCCGAAGGGCCGTCCCTGAGCGCGTCGAAGGGCGTCCTGCCCGCGTGCGTCGTCGTGAGCCAATCGGCAAGCGGACGTGCGAGCCGATGGGTCAGCTAAGCTGGGGACCGCTCACTCGATAAAATATGAATCGTAGCGGCTAGGCCACCAGTTTTCTCCCCGCGCCGCCGATCTGGCGCGCTCACTGCACCGTCACTTTCACCTTCGCCGTCGTCCGCCCATACTCATTCGTCGAATCCAGCGTGTACAGCGTAGTCTTCGCCGGCGTCACCACCACCGACGTTCCCGTCACCACTCCCGCCTGCGGCGAGATAATGTTGTACTCCTCGCCGGAAACATTCCAGCTCAACGTCACCGGCGAGCCCGCGCTGACGATTGGCGGATTCGTCGTGAAGCTCGCAATCGTCGGATTCGGCCCCTGCGGATAATTATTCTGCGTGTAGAGCGGGCTGATCAGCAGCACCTCAAACGCCGACGCTGGCACGCTCTTCAGCGCGCCCAGGTCGTCGTTGTTCCAGCGGTCGTCGGGCGCGCCGCTGATGTAGATCGAACTCCCGCTGTCGGCCATGATCATGCCGTACTGTTGCAGCGCGCGCAAAATCACCTGCGATTGAGGCGGAAATCCCGAAATGTCGAAGCTCGCCTTCAGCCGCATCCGCATGCCCATGGGCGCCGCGTATTGATTAGTGGAGTTCGCCGCCCAATGGCTGGCCGGCGGAGTAAACGCCGCCTGGCTGTATTGCAGCGTAAAGCGCAGCGCGTGGTCGATCGCGCCCGCCGCAACTTCATCGTAGCGCGCCAGGCCCGGAAAAATCGGCAGCCCCGCCGCATCGGCTGAAGTCCAGGTGTAGGGCCGCGTTTCGTCGGCAAGCAGATTCCACACCGCTCCCGAGCCAACGTTCCAGTTGCCGTTTTTCAGCTCGTGCGAATCGTAGAGTTCGTACAGCCAGCAGTTGTCGCGATCCAGCACCAGCACATGCCGGTCTCCGTCGCCCGGCTTCGGATACCCTTCAATCGGCGCATTCGCCGGGATCGGCATCGGCCCCGGATCGCTCTCGTCGCCGTACAACTTATATTTAATGGTAACCAGCGGCGACCCGCTCTCCACAATGTACGGAATGCCAATCGACTGGCCCCCATAAAGTCCCGCTCCAAAATCCGGATGCAGCGGCACATTCGCTCCGATGAAATTAATAATGTTTTCCGAGTTCGGATCGACCGCCGCTCCGGCAATGTTTTCGTTCCACAGACTATCGGCAGGAAACGGGATAAATCCATTCAACGACGCCCCAATGCCCAGCGCCATGCCACTGCAATTCTGCGCGGGCAACGCGATCGAGAGAACGACGAAGAGAAATAAAATTGAGAGAAAAAATGCGGGAATCGTGCGCATGCAGGCCTCCTGAAAGTGCGAAAGGCGTGAATTCAACATACTACCGCGTCGCAACGCCCGCGTACTCGGTCGTTCCGCGACGCCAGCTTGGCCAATCGCCGGAGGATGCGGCCCCGCCACGCCGCTAACCGCCGCCCCCGATCATCCTATAATGCAGAGATAAAGATGAAGTCGGTCGTCCATGCCGCCTGCCCGCACGATTGCCCCGACGCCTGCGGCGTGCTGATCACCATCGAAGACGGCCGCGCCACCAGAATTCAGGGCGACCCCGCGCATCCCGTCACCCGCGGCTTCCTCTGCGCCAAAGTCGCCAAGTACCTCGACCGCGTCTACTCCCCTGACCGCGTTCTCTATCCCATGCGGCGCAAGGCAACCATCCCAAAAGGCCCGTCTGGCGCGGACTCACGCAACCCGGCCCGGTTTGCCCCTGCCCGCGAAAACTTCGCGCCCAATTGCGCGGCCGACGCCTTCACCCGCATCTCCTGGGACGAAGCCCTCGACGAAGTCGCTCACCGCCTCCGCCGCATCGCCGACGACATCGGCCCCGAAGCCATTCTGCCCTACTCCTACGGCGGCACGCTCGGCGCGCTCAATGGCGCTTCCATGGACCGCCGATTTTTCACGCGCCTCGGCGCTTCTGAGCTGGAACGCACGATTTGTTCCTCGGCTGGAGAGGCTGGGCTGGAGTCCGTCATGGGCGTCAAGCTTGGCACCGAGCCCGACCAGTTTATCCACTCCCGCTACATCATCGTCTGGGCCTCGAACATTCACGGCAACAATGTTCACCTATGGCCGTACATAGTGGAAGCGCGGCGCAAGGGCGCGAGGCTGGTCGTAATCGATCCCTACCGCACGCGCACTGCGGCATGTGCCGACTGGTATCTTCCCATCAATCCCGGCACGGATGGTGCGCTCGCGCTCGCCATGATGCACGTGATCATCGGCGAGGGCCTGTACGATGCCGACTATGTAGAGAACTACACACTGGGTTTCGACGAACTGAGCGAGAAAGTGAAAGCCTATCCGCCGGAGCACGCAGCGCAGTGGACGGGAATTGCGGCGGAAGACATTCGCAAGCTGGCGCGAGAATACGCCACAGTACGGCCATCGGTGATTCGAGTAAATTACGGTGTGCAGCGCTCGGATGGCGGTGGGATGGCGACGCGCGCGATCGCTATGCTGCCTTGCATCATCGGCTCACTGAAAGAAGTGGGCGGCGGAATCCACTTGTCTACCAGCGGTGCCTTTGATCTAAACAAGGACGCCTTGAGGCGCCCCGACCTCAGGCCCCAGGGTCTCAAACCTTCTCGGATTGTAAACATGGTGGAACTGGGCAAGGCATTGAACACGCTGAGCGATCCGCCGTTGAAGGCATTATTTGTTTACAGCTCCAATCCGGCGGCGGTTTGTCCGAACCACAACGAAGTCGTGCGCGGCCTCAAGCGCACGGACCTTTTCACCGTGGTCCACGAGCAGTTCTTCACCGACACCACCGACTACGCCGACATCGTCTTGCCGGCAACGACATTCTTCGAGCACAAGGATTTGCAGACGGCGTATGGCCACTACTACCTGCAAGTTTCGGACCAGGCGATTGAGCCGCTGGGAGAGTGCCGCGCAAATGTTGAGCTATTCCGCGCGCTGGCTGCCCGGATGAGATTCGACGACGAATGCTTCAGCGAGAGCGTCGACGAGATGATCGAAGGTGCGCTGGCTTCCACGAATCCGTGGCTGCAGGGCATCACTCGCGAGCGCCTGGAACGCGAAGGCCAAGTTCGGCTGAATTTCGCCGCCTCCCCCGACGCTTCGGACGGGCAAACTGGAAGTGTCCCGGCTCCATTCCTTCCCTTCGCTCAAGGCAACTTCCGTACCCCATCGGGGAAGGCTGAACTGTATAGCGAAGCGATGAAGGCGCTGGGCCTTGATCCCGTTGCCGAGTTCAAGCCTCCGTCGGAATCGCGCCATGGAGCCGAAAAGGCAACGTTCCCGCTGGAACTCCTGGCGCGCAAGGCTGACAACTTCCTGAACTCAACTTTCACAAACCAGCCTTCAGTTCAGCAGATGGAAGCGGTAAACCTTCTGGAGATGCATTCTGCCGATGCCGGCGCTCGTGGCATTGCTGACGGACAGATGGTAAGAGTGTTCAACCATCGAGGAGAGATCTTTCTAAAGGCACGGGTGGATGGCTCGGTTCAGCCGGGAGTGGTCTCGGCGAGACTGAATTGGGCGAAGTTGAGCGCCGGGTTGCGTAATATAAACGTGCTGACCTCAGAAAAACTTTCCGACCTGGGCAACTCCGCCACGTTTTATTCCGTCTTGGTTGATGTGGAGTCAACCAAGTCCTTTCCATGAAGCCACCAGCAAGAGTGGCGACTTGGACGCTTTCTCTATCTCTACCGTATAATGATCGTTTTCCCACATCCCAGAGGCTGAGGTCGTAGCGATTCATCTTCGCTTTCATACGGACATCGTTGCGCCCGAGAACGGCTGCGGCCCTTCCGGAGCCACTTACACCCCATCCTCTTCATTCGCACGGCTTTGTCGCCGAATGAAGCGCCGCGGGTGGGCGCTGGGCATTGTGCTGGCGCTTTTTTCCGCTTCCGCTAGCTGGGCACAAACCGACGTCATCTCGGAGATCAATGTCACGGGCAACCGCAGAATTCCTTCGGAAACTGTCAAAGCCCGCATTTTCACTCACTCCGGAGATATCTATGATCCCGCCGCGCTGGAGCGCGATTTCAATGCGCTGTGGAATACCGGCTACTTCGAGGATATTCGCTTCACCCGCGAGCAGACCCCCAAGGGCTGGCGGTTGATTATCCAAGTCAAAGAAAAGCCAACCATCCGCGAAATCAATTACGTAGGCCTCAGTTCAGTCTCCACCAGTGACGTGCTGGACCGCTTCAAGGAAGCAAAAGTCGGCTTGTCAGTAGAGAGTCAGTATGACCCGACGAAATTGAAGAAAGCGGAAGTGGCGATCAAAGGTCTGCTGGCTGAACACGGCCGCCAGTTTTCCACCATCCGGACGGAGATCCGGCAGATTCCTCCCGCCGCTGTTGGCATTACGTTTGTGATCAAAGAAGGCCCCAAGGTTAAGGTGGGCAAGATTAGGTTCGAGGGCAACAAGAATGTGAATACGCGGGTCCTTCGCTATGCCATGAAGAACTTGCGCCCCATCGGCATCCCGCACTCGATCTTCCTGGAAAACATCTTCGCCAGAACCTACGACGCCACTAAGCTGGACGAAGATACGGAACGCGTTCGCAACGAATACCAGAATCGCGGATATTTCAAAGTCATCGTGAACGAGCCCAAGACGCAAATCCACGACACGGGACACAAGGGTACTCACATTCCACTCTTGCAGAGTGGGCCGGGCAAGGCAGTTGACATTACCATGCCCATCGAGGAGGGTGACCGCTACACTCTCGGTTCGATCACCTTCAAGAACAATAAGGCAGTCTCGAACGTGAAAGCACTCCGCAACCTTTTTCCCATCAAAGATGGGGATATTTTCAGCAAAGATAAAGTGGCCAAGGGTTTGGAAAATCTGCGCAAGGCCTACGGGGAGCAAGGTTATATCAACTTCACTTCGGTGCCGGAGACGAGATTTGACGACGACAAAAAGCTGATCTTCCTCGACATTGACGTGGATGAAGGCAAGCAGTTCTATGTCCGCCGCATCGAATTCCAGGGCAACACTACGACCCGTGACAAGGTGATCCGGCGCGAGATCGCGCTCGAAGAAGGCAACATCTACAATTCGCGGCTTTGGGAATTGAGCCTGCTGCGTTTGAATCAACTCGGCTACTTCGACCAATTGAAGCCCGACGATCCCAACGTCACGGACCGAAAACTGGATGAGAAAGACGGCTTGGTTGACCTAACGCTGAAGGTCAAGGAAAAGGGCAAGAACAGCATCGGCCTGAACGGCGGCGTGAGCGGATTGGAAGGCGCCTTCGTCGGCATTAACTACTCGACCAACAATTTCCTCGGCCTGGGCGAGACGCTTCAGGTTCAGGCCAGCATCGGAAACCTGGCGCGGAGCGTGCGTTTCGGGTTTACTCAGCCTTACCTTTTTGACCGGCCGTTGCAGTTCGGATTCAACGTGTATTTGAACAAGGTCAGCTATAACCAGGCCCGGCAACTCTCAATTTTCGGTGGGCAGAACCTGAACCTCCCCAACACCGTGCTGCAGAATCTGCAAAATTACACGCAGTCGAGCGTCGGATTCACCTCGTCGTTAAGCTATCCGTTGCGCCGCTCTTTTAAACGCGTGGGAATTACCTATTCGTTCGACCGCTCCTCGCTGCTTGCGCTAAGTTCAGCATCGAAGAATCTGTTCGAGTTCCTCGCCTTCCGCGGAATTTCCGGGCCCAATGCGCTGGAAGGAATCATCACCAGCAAGATCTTTCCCAACTTCTCCTTCAATACCATCGATAATCCAATCTCACCCCACCACGGACATCAGTTTACATTGGGCGCTGAATTGGCAGGGATTGGGGGCACCGTTCGCTCGATCCGGCCGATCGTGCAGTACAAGAAGTTTATTCCAGTCCAGAACCGTCGCAACGCTTTGGGCTTCAATGTCCAGGGATCGTTCATCACCGGCTACGCCGGGCTAGTCGCTCCCCCGTTCCAGCGTTCTTACATGGGCGGCGAGAATGACCTGCGCGGATTCGACATCCGTTCCGTGTCTCCGGTAGCATTCCTGCCCAGCGTTGGCTCCATCGTGCTGACCAACCCTGACGGCACTCCCGTCCTCAAGAACGCTCAAAATCCTCTCCTCGGAAATTTGACGATTCCAATCCCGGTGGACCAGATCACCTTCCCGGGCGGCGATTTGAGCGTGGTTACCAACTTTGAGTACCGCATCACCATCTATGGACCGGTAGCCCTGGCCCCATTCATGGACGCGGGGATTGACCCCATTCTGCGACCGTCGCAGTTGCAGATTGCCTCGGTGCAATACGATCAGGTGATCAGCCAGCAATTTGGATGTCCGGCACAGGATCAGGCGACGGCCACTCCGAGCGGTACCGGCTGCACTCCGGGCAGTGTCTTGAAACCGCTGCCCTCGGATCAGCTGCAGGTCCTTGGATCGACTAACTGGAGACCGAGAATGTCCACCGGTCTCGAGCTCCAGATGTTCCTGCCAGTGATTAACGCACCCTTCCGCATCTACTGGGCTTACAACCCGCTGCGGCTGGATAACCCGGCGACTCCGCCCATCCCGATTACCCGTTCCATGTTCCCCAATACGGCCGCCGGCGACTACACGTATCACTTGGCCGTCAACACCTACGCTCCGAGCTTCCTGTTACGCGAGCCGCGCAAGACGTTCCGCTTCACGGTGGCGACCACATTTTGAGACTGCGGCACGTTGTATGCAGTTTGACGGCGGCTCAGAAGGCTATCTATAATTGCTTCGATCCACACCATTGCAGAAAGTTGACCAGGGGTGGACGACACGTCCGCGACCCCGGCGTGTGACGCTGGCAATCTAGTGCGCCCGGTCCGATAACGTCTGACGGCGGCCGTTTGAACAGACGAAGACCTCGTGAGTACGGCCCAGCGTTGCCTGAGAAGGGTAATCTGAGTTCATTCCCGGAACCATATTCACCGGAACAATGTTCCAAGGAGTTTAAGCGATCCAATGACAAGCAAGCTCGTGCGTTCTGTCCTGGCCATTGCGGTTTTCTCGATGATTTCCGCCTGGGCCCAAACCGGTGGCGCGGCTGCCCCCGCGGGCGCGGCTACTTCCCCCGCAACCACGGCGCCCTCCACTCCGATAGCGACTGCCACCGGCAGCAAGCTCGGGACCATCAACATTGAGCAAGCCGTGATGGGCACCAACGAAGGTCAACGCGACTTCGAGGCTTTGCGAAAAAAGCTGGAGCCAAAACAAAACGAATTGAAGGGGCAGAACGATGAACTCGAGAGCTTGCAGAAGCAGCTGCAGACCCAGGGCGACAAGCTCAACGAGGACGCTCGCGCGAACCTCGTGAAGCAGATCGAGACCAAGAAGAAATCATTTGATCGTTCGGTGCAAGACGCTCAGGAAGATTTCCAGAATCAGCAGAAGGAGATTTTTCAGCGCATTCTGCAGAAGATGGCGCCCGTGATTGTGAAACACGCGCAGGATAGCGGCTTCGCCATGGTTATGGACACCTCGAACCCCTGGCCGCAAAGCCCGTTGCTGTGGTATGGCGAACAAGGAGACATCACCAAGGCGGTGGTGGACGTCTATAACGCGCAGTCCGGCGTGCCGCCCCCGGCCGCTCCTGGTGGGGCAGCCAAACCCGTGACTCCAAAGCCGGCGGCTCCCAAGTCAACTGCACCGCCCGCCAAGTAATTTTTCACGACACCGCGTGTGTCGCGAAAGTTCCAAAGGCCGCGCCCCGCGCGGCCTTTTTATTTCGTGTGCCGAGCATGCTTGA
>PLHW01000011.1 GCA_003139095.1 Acidobacteriaceae bacterium | reverse complement strand
CCGGTTTGGAGCGAATGGACTATCCACTTGCTGGGAACAACGTGTTGAAAGATCACAGCTGCCCCACCCTTACGTTCTTGGCAAGGGCGGGAATTCTGCGCAATGGGGCGCTGGCTGCGGTTAATCAAGACGTTGTTCCTGCGGTGGAAACAGATACGTCATCGTTGAGCCGCGGAGCGGCGTGAGAATGCAGCCCACGGCGCAAGCCGTGGGTGAAAAGTGGGGACGCGACGCAGCCCCGAAGGGGCGAAAGAACTATGACACAGACTCCGAGGGACGACCGAGTTTCGTAACAGACTCATGAAGTTCCCGTGCGCAGCCAACCTGCACCCAACATCGCTCAGAAAGCCGTCCAGCCCAGCCGAGTGCCGCACGAATAAATGACGAATGACGAATGAAGCGCGTGCCGCCCTACGCTTCTCTTTGGGGTGTGATCCAAACTAGATACTGGGAACGTTCCGTCTGTCCCCGAATTTCCCCCTTATTCCAGAGGAGGCCAGTCAACCTTGCCCTCCACCATCTCGAACCTATCGTAGGCCGCACGGGCCCTGATGATCTTGACTTGGCTCGCCACCGGACCGAGTGCCCTCTCGATCTCGCTCAGTGGCACCTTGCATCTCGCACCAATGATGACTTCGACGATCCTCAATTTTTCGTCGAATTCCGAGAAATAAAGGCCATTGTCTTCGTGCTGCAGGGGTGCCCAGACGCGTATCTCGTGTTCATATTGCCAGTGTTTGAACTTCGTAAAGAGGATTTTTCGCACAATTTTGTAGCGTTCTCCATCTTCTAGCTCCAAGAAGTTGGGAGGAAAAAAGAGGGGGTCCGCTATGTAATTGACGAAGCTACTCTCGTCCTGTTCTACATCTCCCATGATTCTTGGAATCTCGAAGCCGAGGCACAGACCGGCGTGCTTTTCGCTGTAGTGCGCCCAAATTACAGGATCATTCCAATCTGCACTGAAACACAGTACGCCCCTGTTTTCGTGTATCTGATCCCGCGTCTGGAGAACTGCCTGACGAAGGGCGGGGTCGGTGAGGTCACAAGGCCTCAACTCAAACGGATCGTTGAGATCGTTGATTCGCGATTGCTTTAGACGCTTCTCGCGAAGACTCCTGAGCCCGAACTCTACATTCAGAAACTTATAGGCGCGCATAACGCGGAAGAATAGCGCAGGACCGGTGGCTCACTCAAGCAAGGTTTTGGCTTGAGTGGGGACATTGAGAGTTCGGCCGAAACGATGTTCGAATGCCTCAGGGGAGAAGCTTTCTATCCGCCCACACGACGGAAAACACGTCGTGCGGGCCCCCGGCCCGCTATAATGAGATCGCAGAAGGGGGATCCGAAGCATGCGGCAGATCCTGCTAATAGCAGTAGTGTCATGCCTATTCTGTAGCTCGATGGCTCAAGACGCCCCAAGTTGCGAGCAGGCGGGAGATTTCCAAGTCTGTCAGGTTGGAAACTCTAAGGACGACATGAGTGTTCGATTTTCCGACGGCACAATAGTCGACATCTACAAGGATCATCTGTTTTTCGAAGATACCGGGTCTTCGTACAACTTCTCTGACCAACTTCCGGTAGACGCTAGGCAATTTGCCACGTCTTGTCTGTTTACACCCGCCGGATTCCAAAAGCGTTCCGGAAAAATCCCGGAGAATTGGCGCATGAAATCTGCCGCCGATTACTGGAAGTGCCTGATGGCGGAAAAACTAGATCTAGAGAACACAATCTCCCAGATGAATAAGCACAAGGATCTATCTTCCTTCGCCAACAATTCGGCCTATCTGGACGCGACCGCAAATTATCTGCACGAGCATTTCGGCTCTCCACGTTTCAACGTCTATACGCTGTCCCAACGGGAAGAGGCGTATAGAGCGCTCCACAAGCGAAAGTGGAACTGAGGAGGACAGGCACCTCTCCCATCCTTCACGATTGGTTCTGTTGACAGTATTCCTGCAGCGGGTGCCCCCGTTCTAGGGCCACTAGCCGTTCCTCAAAATTCAAGTGCTAACATCGGCAGCGTCTGTGTCCCTCTGATCAAGATCGCGAACTGAAGAAAGCTGCACATTAGATCCATTCCGACCAGCACATCCGCCGTCACGTCATCAAAGTCACCCGAAAACAGCAGAATCTCAATCGCGGGCAGTCGTGGTTCGAGCTGAACCCACCCGCGTACGGGCTTGCCGGAAAGTCCCTTCATGAATCCGAACTTAACATCAATGTTCGCGTCTTCCTCAGTTCCATGACCGTGATCGAGGACGTAGCCTTCCAAGGAATGTGGCTGCAGCGCATTTCCGATGTGCGGTTTTACCCACGAGTGGCTCGATCCAGTGTCAATCAGGGCACGATATGGTCCCGGTGCTTGTGGCCGAACCGTCGGAGCTTGCGCGTGAACGTAGACACCGTCTAGGACGGGCAGCAAGTTTTGAAGGAGACAAATCGGAATAGCGAGCTTCTCTGATTGATTCATCTGATTCCATTTCCCGGCGGCCACACAATAGCGATTGATCGAAGTAATAATCAAGCGGTCTTAGTATTAGTTTGCAGGGTGCCCCACCCTTCGGTGCCCCACCCTTCGGTCCTTGAAGGGTGGAATTCCACATCCGCCGTCATCTTGGGATTTTCGTTCGGGAGCGATCTAGCTGTCGCGTTCGGCGACGACGGCGAACTTCACGCCGAGGGCCTGCAGGACGGAATGGATGGTTTCGAAGCGTGGGTGGGTGCCTGCGCTTAGGGTTTTGTACAGGCTCTCGCGGCCGAGGCCTGCGTCTTTGGCGATCTGGGCCATGCCTCGTGCTTTGGCCACGTCGCCGAGCGCGGCGACGAATACCTCGGGGTTGGGGTCTTCGGCGGCCGCCGAAAGATATTCCGCAATGACTGCATCGTTATCGAGATAGGCTGCCGCGTCGAATGGTTTGTAAGTTGTTTTCTTTCTCTTCATTATTTCTTCCCCTGTGGTTTCGACCCTTGGAGTTCGCGGGCCATTCTTTTTGCTTTCGCAATATCTTTGGCTTGCGAGGCTTTTGTGCCGCCCGCCAGCAAAACATAAACGGTCGATCCGGTGCGCACGTGATAGACGCGATATCCGGGCCCGACATGAACACGCATCTCGGAGACGCCTTCGCCGACCGGTTCGCAATCGCCGAAATTCCCCAACGCCGCACTCGTCAGGCGAGCCAGGATTCTGGCCTTCGCCTTCTGGTCGGCGAGATGGGAGAGCCACTCATCGAAATCCGAAGATCGCAAGAGCGTATTCAAGTGCTATGAGTGTATCCGAGTGGATACGTTATTGCAACCGCGGACGGGTGGCGCCTTCCGGCCCGAAGCAGAGCCTTTCTGACCCTAGGCTGGCGTCATCTAAGCCACTGAACTTTGATCTCCTTTTCCAGCGCCTTGAATTCCAAATCGCCGGTGACGAGTTCCGCCCTTCTTTCCTTCGCCAGCGCGGCGGCAAAGGCGTCGGCCAAACTCAATTTGAAACGCGCCTTGAAATCGGCCGCGGCGTCGGCCAGCGCGCGGGTCGTGGAATGAAAATCAATCGGCAGGCCCTCAAGGACCTTCGCCGCCTCCGCCCACGCCGCCGCGCCGTCCTTCTTCACAATGGAGTACTTCACTTCGGCGTAGTTCACATCGGTCATGAGCAGCGGGCTGTCCTTCTTGCCGGCCGACTTACCTGCGGAGATGAGCAGACCTTCCATCGTCTCCGCGCCCGGCTCGTCGCGGAAGTAGGCGATCAGCGCGAAGCTGTCGAGCACCTTAGCGGGCATGGCGCTCCTCGAGTGCCCGTTCCTGTTTCTTGTGCTCGGCCCAGTCCTCCGTCAGCGGCTTGCCTCCCGGCGTGCGCTTGAGGATGCCGCGCCCGCGCCGGATGAGCGCCGCGCTCACCGGTTTCAGAAGGATTCCCTCCGGTGTGGCTTGGACTACAGCCTTTGTCCCGTCCTCGATGTCGAATTGTTTGCGCAGCCGAAGCGGGATGACGACTTGCCCCTTCGTCGTGAACCATACGGTTTCTAGTTTCTCAGTCATACTAGTAGTCACCAGTATGATACAACGTAGAAAGTCCGTCAACGCTTATGAAGTAAGACTTGTTGTTGGTGGTAGGAGTCTGTAGCACGGTAGGTTGGCCCACCCTTTCCCCCATCACAATTCCTTGGGTGCCCCGTCCTTGTCGCGTTCTGTGCGACAGGGCGGGGCTTTTGACTCCCTATCCCCCCACAACTCCCATCCACTCCCGTTTCCGCGACTCAATTTCCACCCCCGTCCATCAAACGTGCCAATTTCGCCGCTTTGTTACCTAGTGAGTAACAAACCACCGATAGCCGAGTTAACCATCCAGTTATTAAAATCCGCCCTCCGAGCCCTTCCAGACCGATTTTCGCTATAACACATTTCACTCCCCTCAGGTGCTATTTAAATGGTAAAGAAACACAAGGACGGAGTTTATAAAGCAGATATTAACGACAACGGGATACACTACAACCATTCCCGTACCCATCTCGATAACACCTCCATGCCGGGGAAGGGGATAGACTCGCCTCCCGCCAGCCCTACGACGCCCGCTCCAATACCGTGCACACCGATGCGCAGATCGGTCCCCCAATATTGAACGTCGCCGCGTACTTCGGATCTTTCACCTGCAACTCCTGCGGAGCCTTCCCCAGGAGTTGCTGCGCGCACCACCCCACCATCGCCACTCCAGTTGCCCCGATGGGATGGCCTTTTGCGATCAGCCCCCCCGAAGTGTTGATCGCGCACTCCCCTCCAACATTCGCCTTTCCTTCCACCCAGTACCGAGCCCCTTTGCCGACTTGGGCCTTCCCAATCACCTCGGTCCCAATCGCTCCCATCACAGTGAAGCAGTCGTGAACCTCAGCCACATTCACATCCTTCGGAGACACCCCAGCCTGCTCGTAAGCCATCCGCATAGCCCGCTGAGCCCCCTCCGGCCGCAGCACGTCCCGCCCCTCTTTCTTCAGCGGATCCGTAGCCTGCCCCCACCCACAGATCTTGACACAATCGCTTTTGCGAACTCCAAGCCTCCCCACCCCTTCTTCGGTGGCGAGGATCAGGCCGGCGTAACCATCGGTAATCTGGGAGGAGTCGTACGTTTTCAGCGGAAGGCCATCGACGACATAGCGGTTGATGCCTTCAATTTTCAGGGCCTGTTCGAGAGTAATTTGGACCTTGCTCATTTGCGCGCAGGAGTTGTATTTCGCGTTGCCGTACTCGATGACTGCGATCTGCGCGAGGTCGGCTTCGCTTACGCCATGTTCCTGCATATACGCCTGCATCACTTCGGCGAACAGATGCGGGAAGATAAACACTTTGCCGGCGCGTTCATCGGGATGAGAATAGTATCCAAGCACTTTCCCGATGAGTTTGCCATCCATCTTGCCTTCGTTGTCGCGCATTTTTTCGTAGCCGACAGCAATGCCGGTATCGCCCCACCCGAGAAGCAGTTTGTTGATGACGGAAAGGATTGCCTGTCCGCCGGAAGCGCAAGCGTTTTCGACGCTTTCGATCGGCTTGCCCTCGAGTCCGGGAGTCATGGCCATGAGGCCGGAAAGCAGTCCCTGCTCGTTGAGAGTGAAGTTGCAGGCTGCGCCCACGGAGCCAACGTCAAGAGCGGACGCGGGAACACCGATCTGACGGCACGTGCCTTCGACGGCATTGCGGAGGATTTGGGGCACGGTCATATCCATGAGCTTGCCGAATTTTGACTGGTGATAGGCGGCGATGTAGATGTTTTTCATGAGAGCATGTCCTCGCTAAGGATTCGATCTTGTAGAGATTCGATCATGGAAGAGCCGATTCTGGAAAACCGGCCACGGAAAGTCTGGCGACGAAAAACTGACGATATCGATCATAAAGAAACGGGGCCGCGTTGGGAACAATGCGTTTCAAGAATCCTCGAGGGACGGCCTACTCAACGATTGACGCCCGTTGCGACGGCATGGCAAAGGGTGTATTTACGAAACAACCAAACGATTGTTTTATTCCGGGCTGCTGCGGTATTATAGGTCGGCTTTGCCCGCTTGCAAAGTGGCATTTCGCGCCGGTTCAGCCGTTCTTAGCAGACTGAATTTGCCGTTGTGGATTCGCAATGAGCGACCCGCTCGCATCCCGCCCTCTTTGGTGGACTCGCCAATACCTCAGCCCATACACGTTGAGCGATGAAGAGGCCTGGGGAATCATTCAGGCGCCACCGTGGAAGTGCGTGGTGGCGTGGGTGACGAAGGACTGCAAACCGGTGGCGTGCGAGATGGCGTACGCGATCCTCGACGGGCAGATTGTGCTGACATCGACCACGAATCGGGACAAGGTGAAGGCATTGCGGCGGAATCCCGCGGTCTCATTGTGTTTCTCGACGCCGGGGCTGAAGCAAGTGACGGTGCGCGGGCGAGTTGAGATCAGCGACGACCCGGCGCGGGTGCGGCAATGGGCCGAGGCGACAGTTGCACAGATGACGACGCCACTTTCGGTGGCCTCGCGGGAACGGGAGATTCAGCGGTATCTCAGCCCGGACCGACTGACGCTGCGTGTGGTGGTGGAAAAGATTCTGAGCTTTGACGGAGGGCGGATGTTCCGGGAGGAGCGAGCGGCGGAGAGCGGGCAAGAAGGTCCGGCAGAGGCGTGACGGGTAGGGCGCGCTGAATTGTCCTTTGTGCACGACAGGGTCAAAGAGTCACGAGAAGATCTTGAATTGCAAAAATCGCGAAGGGTCGAGTTTTGCAGGTTTGGAGCGGGACTCTCAGTGCCGCGGTGACCTTATGGCGGATGGAGGAAATCAGGAATCAATCCGGGCACAGACATTACTTGACAGGGACGAGAAGAGGGCCGACAATAGAGCGCGTTCGAACGTCCTACTAAACGTTTGTTTGGTAACACGCGGACCAGATGCGCTGGACGTGAGAGAGGTGCGCGGGCCGGTCTGCGGGAGGCAACCGGAATGAAGTTTGGGATGTTGGTGAACACGCAGGATCCGCCGGACGGGAAGAATATCCCGCGCCTTTACCAGGAAGTGCTGGCGGAGGCGGAACTGGCGGAAGCGGTGGGTTTCGATTCCGTGTTCGTGCCCGAACATCACATGATGCCGGACGGGTACCTTCCGTCGCCGCCCACGCTGCTGGCGGCCATTGCATCGCGCACGAAGCGCATCCGTCTTGGTTCTTCCATCCTGCAACTTCCGGAATGGCACCCGATCAACGTGGCCGAGGCGTGGGCGGTGCTCGACAACATTTCTAACGGCCGCGCGATCCTCGGGTGCGGACTGGGGTTGGTGGAACCGGAGTTCAAGCTGTTTGGCAAGAAGGTCTCCGACGGCGCCGCGATGTTTAATGAGCAGATTGAGATTCTGAAGCGCGCGTGGAGCGGTGAGGTTTTTTCGTTCCAGGGAAAGTTCTGGGAACTCGAGAATGTGCGGATTACTCCGCTGTGCGTGCAGAGGCCGAGGGTGCCGATCTGGATTGGATCGATGTCGGAAGCGGCGCTGAAACGCGCCGGACGGATCGGCGACGGATGGATTTCCGACCCGCTGCACCATATTAATGTGACGAAGTCGTGGGCCGAGATTTACCGGTCGACGGCGAAGGAACATAGCAACCAGACTGAGGTTGTGTTGATTCGCGATTGCTGGGTGGCCGACACGAAGGGCGAGGTAGAGAACGTGTGGTGGCCCGGGCTGCGCGCGATGCACCTTTTTTATAAGAACCTGGGCTTCTTTGAATCGGGCCGATTCAACACGGAATGGGAACCGTGGGTGAAGACCGTCACCGATGACGAGTGGACGTTTGACCGGGTGGCTCCAAACCGGGCGATTGCGGGGACTCCGGCGCAGGTGGTGGAAGAGGTGCAGCGCTACCGGGAAGAAGTGGGGTGCGAGTACATCGTTTGCTATTTCCGGCACCCATCGGGACCCAACCACGAGTACACGATGAAGTGTATTCGGGACTGGGGTGAGAAAGTGATTGCGAAATTTTAGGGTTGGAGTTTCGAAGCGCAATATGAAAATCGGATATTTGCTGGATACACATGGCGGACCGTATGACCAGGCGCCTCCGACGCGCGAGGATGTGAGTGCGTTTTCCGACCACTTGCTGCGCGAGGCGGATCTGGCCGAGGCGGGGGGATTCCACTCGATTGTCGTGCCGGAGCGACATGGGCGGACGGAATGCCTGTTTCCGCCGCCCCTGATTCTTCTGGCGGCGATTGCGCCGCGCACCCAGTACGCACGTCTTGGTACGTACATTTGCCTGCCACCTCTGTATAACCCGATGCATTTGGCGGAACAGTTTGCCATGCTGGATCACTTGTCGCACGGACGAATTATTTTCGGAGCGGCGAGCGGGTACCACAGCGGTTATCACGAATTTGCGGGCGTGCCTTTCAAGGAGCGTGGGGCGCGGTTTGAGGAAGCGTACGAGGTCATTCTCAAGGCGTGGACGCAGGACAAGTTTTCCCACGAGGGAAAGTTCTGGCAGTTTCACGATGTGCGGCTTACGCCGAAGCCGTTCCAGCAGCCGCGTCCGGAAGTCTGGATCGGGGGAATGTTTCCCAAGACAATTGCGCGCGCGGGCCGTTTGGGGGACGCGTGGTGCAGCGATCCGTTTCCGCTGGATCCGAAGGTGTGGAATGAGCAAGTGCGCATTTACCGCGACGAGGCGAAGAAGAACGGGAATAAGTCGACCGTCGTTCTGATGCGGGACGGATGGGTTTCGCCGCGGCGCGAAGAATCGGACGAAATATTTCTCGATCTGGCGATTCAGGAATGGCTGTTCTATTTCCGGTGGGGAATTCTAACGCACCATCCGGAGTTTCAGAAGGAATCGGATTTCACGCGCGAACGCGCGCGGAAGCATTTCATCACGGGGACCCCCGAGGACTGCATTCGGCAGGCGCAGATGTTTGGGAGCGAGTTCGATGCCGACTATTTGATTATGCGGTTTCGGCTGCCCGGAGGACCGGAGCGGGCGAAGGTTTTGGAATGTTTGAAGATGTGGGGCAGGGAAGTGATGCCGGCGTTTCCGCGGTAGGGATTTGCCGGTTCGAAAATGGATAGTGAGGAGGAATCGGATGCCAGTTCTGCCATTGATGGAACCCAAAGACATGGAGCCGGATATTCGGCAGACCATGGAGATGTATCAGGAATGGCTTGGAGACTCGGTCTATTCGCAGTTCATGGCGCACGTGCCGGAACTGTTTCGCAAGTTCAACGAGTTTTATATGGCGTGTCTGAATGGACGCGTGGAGTCCGAACCCAAGGAACTGGCCCGGCTGCGACTGGCCCGCTTGAATAGTTGCGAGTATTGAAAGGTCGCGAATGTCGTCTGGGCCAGACGAAACAACATTCCCGAAGCGAAGCTGAACGATATTGACCACTACTGGGATTCGGATGCATTTACGGATCGCGAGAAGGCGCTGTTGAAACTGGCGGACTGGCATGCGTTCCGGTCGCAAGGGCGGATTGACGAAGAGACGCTGGCGTTCGTGCGCAAACAGTTCACGGTGCCGGAGATTATCGAGATTGGCTGCTACTTTGCCATGGTGACGGGCTTCCAGAAATTCAATTCAGTATTTCAGATTGAATACGGATGTCCGCTTCCGCATCCACCGGAAACGGCGGCGGGGAGTTAGGTTTGCGGATAAGTGGGTTGCGGGTTCTGCATGAGGGTTGACCTCGGCGGTAAGATTGCGCTCGTCACGGGCGCGAGTTCCGGAATTGGGCGGGCGGTTGCGGTGATGCTCGCCCTGTCCGGTGCAAGAGTCGCGGTGCACTATTTTCGCAACGAGCAGGGCGCGGCTGAAACGTTGAAGGCGGCGAAGGCGGGGCAATCCGGATGCTGGCTGGTGCAGGGCGACCTCGCGACGGCCGGTGAAGGAGGCAGGCTGGTGGAAGCGGTGGCGGTCGACGCAGGTGGGCTCGACATCCTCGTGAACAACGCGGGAGACCCGGTGGCCGTGCACTCGGCGGGAGAGTGGAAGACGGAAGATCTGGACCTGATATGGGCCGTGAATTTGCGCAGCGCGATGGAGTGCTCGCAGGCGGCACTGCGCCATATGAAGGCGCGCGGGGGCGGGCGGATCGTGAATGTGAGTTCGGTTGGAGCGCTGGAAGGCGGAAGCGCAGGGACCTTGCCATACGCGGCGGCGAAGGGCGGGATGGAGACGTTTACGCGCGGACTGGTGCGGGTGGCCGGCGCGGATGGAATCTCGGTGAACGCGGTGGCGCCAGGATCGATTGGAACGGGGATGCAGTCGAGGTTTCTGAGTGAAGAGCAGATCTCGGGGGCGACGGCGAGGACGGCGCTGGGGAGAGTTGGAACGCCGGAGGAAGTCGCGGCCGCGGTTTTGTTTCTGGTTTCGCGCGAGGCGTCGTTTATTACGGGACAGGTGATTCGAGTGGACGGCGGACGGAGCGCGTGAGGAGACGGGGATGAGTCCAGGCGAAGGGAACGCAATGCCTCTGGTGTTCGGAGAGGGCAATGGGCCTCGCGACGAATACCCGCGGGTTTACGAGCGGAATGTAAATATTCAGATCATTGATGCCGGAGGTTCGCAGTTTCGCGTGCGAGCGTCGCTGTTCGATGTGGAGCATAACTTCCACGCGGAGATGGTAGTGGATGTGCCGAGCGGGCGGATTGAAGATGTGCAGATTTCGATGACGCGGCGTCCATATCCGACGCTATGCCCAAGGGCTTTGGAGAACGCGCAGAAGCTGAAGGGCATGATCATTGGGCCGGGGATCACGCGGAAGATTATTGAGGCGGTGGGACGCAGCGAAGGCTGCGTACACATGGTGGAGCTGTTTGCCGCCGCGGTTGGATTTACGGCAACGATTCTGATTGGACGACGTTCAGGCCTGACGGACGACGTTGCTTACAGCGAAGAAGAGCATCGGCAAAAGTGGATGCCGATTCTGAAGAACAGTTGCCAGGTGTTTCGAGTGGAGACGGCGGAGACGCAGGGGAAGTAGTAAGCGTTACTCGATCTTTAATCCTGAAGTTGTTTTGAGATTTCTTATGGCTGCCAAGAAGGAAAACAAAGTGATGAGTTTGGCAGAGGCTGCCAAACTGGTGCGCGACGGGGATGTACTGGCGGTGCAGGGGATGGGGACGCAGATCGCCCCACTGGCGATGGCCAGGGAGTTGATTCGCGCGAAGAAGAAGGATCTGACGCTTGTGCACGTGGTCGGCGGGATCGCGGCGGACTGGATGATTGCCTCGGGCTGCGTGAAGAAGGTCATGTTCATCATCGTGAACCTCGATGAGTTCGGCATGGCCAATAACTTCCGGCGCGCGGTGGAGGCGGGGAAACTTGAGATCGAGGAATATACCGAGCACCAGATTCTGACGCGATTGCAAGCGGGGGCGAAGGGGCTGAGCTTTGGAGTTACGCGGTCGGGGCTTGGTTCGGAGTTGCTGGAGACGCATCCGGAAACGACCAAGATGATCGATTGCCCGTTCACGGGACAGAAAGTGGTGGCGGTGCGTGGGCTGGAGCCGGATGTTTGCCTGCTGCACGCCCACCGCGCCGACATGTACGGGAATGTGCAGTTTTTTCCGCGGCCGATCTGGACGGACGTCGATGTATTTCCGCGCGCCTCAAAAAAGGTGATTGTGACCGTGGAGGAGATTGTGGACAACGAGGAGATTCGACGCACGCCGGAACATACTGGAATTCCGTATTTCAAGGTGGACGCGGTGGTGCATGTGCCGTATGGGTCGCACCCCTGCTCGCTGTTTCCAACGTATGCCTTCGACCGAAAGTTTTTCGAAGCGTATGCCGCGGCGTCGCGCACCGACGAAGGCACGCATGCATTCCTGGAAAAGTATGTTCTCACTCCGCAATCGCAGGCGGAATACCTGGAAAAAGCGGGCGGCGCCGAAGCCTTACTTCGAATTCGTAAATGGGATTGAGATGACAGATTACGCGAAAGACTATACGGCTGACGAACTGATGGTGTGCCGCCTGGCGCGCGAGCTAAATGATGATTCCATAATGCTGAACGGCACCGTTTCCTTCATTCCCGTGTCTGCGGCAATGTTGGCGCGCCTGACGCACGCGCCGGGATTGACGTGGGTGGCGGGCGCGGTGGGCGTGGACGCGCAGCCCGGCTCCATACTCGGCAACACGCTCGACCCGACGATGTGGAAGAACTGCGTGATGTATCTGCCACAGCTCGAAGACATGTGGTCGTACGTTCACCGCAATACGCTGGAAGTGTTTTGCATTCGGGGCGCGCAGATCGATAAGTACGGCAACGTGAACAACAGTGTGATCGGGAATTTCAAAAAGCCAAAGGTCCGGCTGCCGGGCTCGGCTGGCATGGGCGATATGTGCACGCTCGACAAACACATCCTCATCTGGTCGACGACGCACAACGCGCGAACCTTCGTTGAGAAAGTGGATTTTCTGGCCGCACCCGGCTACTTCGACGGCAGCGACAAGCGCGAAAAACTCGGGATGAAGAACGGGCCGAAGCTGGTGGTCACCGACCTTTGCGTGATGGACTTCGAGCCCAAGTCGAAGCGCATGCGTCTGCAAAGTCTGCACGATGGAGTCAGCTTAAAGCAGGTGCAGGAGCGCACGGGCTTTGAGCTGATTATTCCCGACCAGATTCCGACTACCGAACCGCCGACAAAAGAACAACTGCGGTTGTTGCGGGAAGTGGTCGATCCCAAGGCGATGCGGAAGATCGAATTTCGCGGCTCCGAAACCAAGGTCTAACGACGCGCAAAAATCCATCGCGGCGGATGGCGATTGGAAAGAATTATGGCGAAACTCAAACTCGGCATACCTGGCGGAATTATGCCGCCATTCGGGAAAGTGATTCAGCAGGCGCAGCGCGGGGAAGAGCGCGGGTACGATTCGGCGTGGTGGCCGTGTCACCTGATGGGGTGGCATCCGCAGTCGGTGTGGATTCCGGAAGTGACGGAACTGGCGAAGTACCAGAAGAGCGCCGACGTGTATTTCGATCCGATCGCGGCGGTATCGGCGGTGGCGGCGACGACGAAGAAGATCAACCTGGGCATTGGAGTCACGGACCTGATCCGGCGACATCCCACGATGCTGGCGCAGGCGGCGTTAACGGTGGACCACGTGGCGCAAGGGCGGCTGATTCTTGGGCTCGGTTCGGGCGAGCAATGCAACATGACGCCTTACGGTTTTGATTTCAGCCAGCCCGTAGGAAAACTGGAGGAAGGGCTGAAAGTGATGCGCCTGCTGTGGGAGTCGGGCGGAAAGCCGGTCACATTTGAGGGCAAGCATTTTCATTTGAATGGAGCGGTGCTTGGTCTGGAGCCGTTTAACGGAAAGACGCCGCCAGTATGGATCGCGGCGCATGGGCCGCGAATGCTGCAAGTGACGGGACGTTTGGCGAACGGATGGCTTCCGACGCGCATGACGCCGGAGGAGTACGGCGAGAAGCTCAAAGTAATTCGCGAATCCGCGAAGCAGGCGGGACGCGGCGAAGATGCAGTGACGCCGGGGATGCTCGCCTACGTGGTCGTGGACGAGGACCGCAACGAAGTTGCGCGGCTGATGGACCATTTGCTGGTGAAGGGACTTTGCCTGCTGCTGCCGGCGGAGACGTTCCAGCGCTTCGGCTATGAGCCGCCGTTTGGGGAGGGCAAGGTCGGGTTTCATGACTACATCCCTTCGTTGTTTGGCTACGACGACGCGATGCGAGTGATCAAGAAGGTTCCGCGAGAAGTGGTGGAATATTTCACGCTGCACGGGACGCCAGAAGACGTTGCGCAGCAGGTGCAGGATCTTGCGGCGGCGGGATTGCGGCACGTGGTGCTGTGGAACATCACGGCATTTGGCGATCTGACAAAAGCGAAGTCTTCGTACCAGTGCATGGATCGGGTGAAGGACCTGCTTGAACGAGTCGAAGTTGCTTGAGGAGGGGTTAGAGTCATGCGCCTAGCAAACAAACGCGCGCTTGTGACCGGTGGCGCTTCCGGAATCGGATATGCCATTGTGGAGCGGTTTTTGAAGGAAGGGGCTGCGGTCGTATTCTGCGACATTGCGACGGAGGCTACGGAGCGCGCGGAAAAGGCGCTTTCGGCGGGCGGAGGAAAAGTCAGGGGCGTGATCGCCGATGTTACGAAATCTGCCGAGTGCAAAAAAGCGGTGGATGAAGCGGTGCGGTTTCTCGGCGGACTCGACATCCTGGTGAACAATGCGGGGATCGATGTGAAGGGCACGGTGGCGGAGATCAGCGAGGAAGACTGGGAGAGGCAAATCGCGGTCAACCTGGGCGGCGTATACCGCATGAGCAAATATGCGCTGCCTGAGATCATCAAGGCGGGAGGCGGGGCCGTGGTGAACATGGGCTCAATCGCAGCCTTCCTCGGGTATTCCCGGCTCGCGGCGTATGGAGCTTCGAAAGGCGCGGTGGTGCAACTGACGCGCAACATGGCGGTCGATTTCGCCAAACACAATGTGCGCGTGAATTCGGTCAATCCGGGAGTGGTGGATACTCCGTTGCTGGAACATGCGTGCAAGGCGATAGCGGGGCCGAACGGCGACTGGCAAGCGGCGAAACGGGATTACCTGGCGGGCCAGTTGTTGCCGAGGGCAGCGCAGCCCTCGGAAATTGCTGCGGCGGTGCTGTATCTGGCGAGTGACGAGGCGGGTTTTGTCACCGGCTCGGCGTTCATGATTGACGGCGGATATCAAATTCAGGGGTAAACAAATATGAGACTCAAAGGGAAACGCGCATTCATTACGGGCGGAGCTTCGGGACTTGGATTGGCCATGGCGAAGCGGTTTGTGGAAGAGGGCGCGAAGGTTGTGATCGGAGATCTGAATGCGAAAGAAGCGGCCGAGGTGGCGTTCAAAGGCAAGTTTGGCTACGTGACCGGAGATGTGAGCAAACTGGCGGAAGCCGAGCGCATGGTGAAAGAGGCGGTGGCACAGTTGGGCGGGTTGGAAATCCTGGTGAATAACGCGGGCATTGAGACGACGGGATCGGTGACGACGTGCGATGACGGGGAATGGGACCGGCAGATCGGGGTGAACTTGAACGGGACGTATCGCATCAGCCGTTTTGCGGTGCCGGCGATGATCGCATCCGGAGGCGGCTCGGTCATTAATATATCGTCGGTGGGTGGACTGGTGGCGGTGAAGGAATACTCGGCGTATGGCGCGTCGAAAGCTGCGGTGCTGCAACTGACCAAGAGCATGTGCGCCGATTACGCGGAGCATAACATCCGAGTGAATTGCCTGTGCCCGGGACCGATCGACACGCCGCTGTTGCATCGGGCCTGCGAGAAACTGGGCGGGGGGCATCCGGAGAAGATTCGGGAGTTGTATGCCAGCTTCACGATTTTGAAGCGGCTGGGGCGGCCGGAAGAAGTGGCCAATGCCGCGCTGTTCCTGGCGAGCGACGAGGCCAGCTATATCACCGGAGTTGCGGTGCCGGTGGATGGCGGATTCGTCGCCCAGTAAAGATGGAATTGGAGAGATGAGCACCAGCATGAAGGAAAATCTGCCGGTGGTGCAGAAGTACTTTGCCAGCTTGAACGAGACGCGGCTGGATGATTTGGGGACAGTGTTTGCGGAGGAGGCGACACTGCGGTTTCCGACGTACGAGCCGATTCGGGGGCGGGCGGCGATTCAGTCCTTTTATACGGCGGTGCTGAAGCATTATCCGAAGCATTTCGATAACCCGGTCAAGTTCTTTTTCAGCGACGATGGAAGCGTTGCGGTCGAGATTCATTTTGAGGGCGAGACGGTCAAGGGACAGACGATAGTGTTCGACGCGGTGGATGTATTCGAAGTGGAGAACGGGCGAGTGAAGAATCTTCGCATTCGATATGACAGCGCGAAGGTGGCGAAGATGCTCGATGAATTCGAGCCGAGATAGCGATGGCGACGGAGACCTCCAATCGCAGCGATTCCTCGCGGAGAGCAACACGATGGAGCCGGTTTACGCTGGGCCAGGCGCTGGCGGAGTGCGTGGAGCTTTGGGGCGACAAAGATCTGATCGTGTTTCCGGAGCGGCGGATGACGGCGCGGCAGTTTGCGCGGGAGGTGGAGGACCTGGCTTGCGGGTTGATCGCGCTGGGCGTACGGCGAGGTGACCACATCGCGGCGTGGCTTCCCAACCTGCCCGAGTTGTGCGTCCTGGAACTGGCGATGGCCAAGCTGGGATGCACGATGGTGGCGTTCAATACCAGGTATCGGTCATCCGAACTGGAGTATGTGCTGCGGCATTCGGACGCGGGCACGTTCGTCACGATGCCGGAGCACAGCAAGATCGATTTCCTGAAAACGCTACGGCAGGTTTTGCCGGAACTCCCGAACTGCGAACCGAACAAACTGAAGTGCGCAGCGGCGCCAGAGCTTCGGCGCGTGATCGTGCTGGGAGCGAGCGGCGAGGGGATGATTTCGTATGACGAAGTCATGAAGCTTGGGAAGGCGACCGGCCTGACGGAGAAGCGGGAACAGATCGAAGCGGCAGTGGGGTGCGACGACATCGTGCTGATGCAGTACACATCGGGCACGACCGCTTTTCCGAAGGCGGCTATGTTGTGCCATGGGCAGGTGCTGCGCAATGCGGCGCAGATGGGCGAACGCTCGGGGATTGACGAGACGGACCGGGTGCTTTCGGCGATGCCGATGTTTCATGTTGGCGGCTCGGTATGCGCGCTGCTGGGAGCGATCACGCTGGGATACACGTTGTATCTAAATCCGATATTCGATCCGGCGGAGACGCTGGAGGTGATCGAGCGCGAGGGCATCACAACTTATGTGGGGCTGGAGTCGATGTTTATCTCGCTGCGCAACCACCCGGACTTTGCGCGGCGCTCGCGTGCTTCACTGCATAAGGGGTGGACGGCGGGGACTTCCTCGTTGCTGCGCATGGTGGCGGAGGAGATCGGGATTAGTAAGATCTGTCCGCTGTATGGGTTGTCGGAGGGAAGTCCGAACGTCACGATCGCGGACTGGCGGGATCCGTACGAGAAGCGGTTGAGCACGATGGGGCGGCCACAGCCGGAAGTGGAAGTGCGAATCCTCTCGGCGGAGACCGGGGAAACCGCAGAGACTGGGCAGGTGGGGGAGATCTGCTTCCGCGGGTACAACGTGATGAAGGGATATTACAAGGACCCGGAAGGGACTAAACGGGCGATTGACGCGGAGGGATGGCTGCACACAGGCGATCTGGGACGGATGGATGCTGAGGGATACCTGACTTGGACAGGACGGCTGAAGGATACGCTGCGCGTGGGAGGGGAGAATATTTCGGCGCTGGAGGTGGAGAACCTGCTGGGCGGACATCCGGCAGTGCAGTCGGCGATTGTGATTGGAGTGCCGGACGAGCGACTGGGAGAGGTGCCGTTTGCGTATGTGCAACTGAAGGCTGATCAGAAAGTTACGGCGGAAGAGATCATCGCATACTGCAAAGAGCGAGTTTCGGGGTTCAAGGTGCCGAGACATGTGCGATTTGTGGAGCAGTTTCCGATGACGGGGAGCGGGAAGATTAAGAAGTATGAGATGAAGAAGGGCGCGCTGGCGGAGTTGAAACCTACCGAGACCTAGACGGAAGATCGCGCTCGCGTGGTGGTCGGATTTCTGTGTACCATCTAGTAACACATTACCCTATAGTCGATCTTTTGGAATCAGTGGTTTAGCGTCGAATTCCCGCTAGATCTTTGAGGAATAAGGACTTAGAATTATCTTTTAGAATCAATGACTTAGCTAAAAACCGAGCTTTGATCTTTGAAAAATAAGGACTTAGTCGTAAGGTATTTATCTTTCAATAAGATAGAAGCGATTCCTTGAGATATCGCTAAAGGCACTCGCTCCTACGAAACTCACTTTCAGCGGGGGGCTACGGCTGGACCACCGTCCAGTCTCTTGGACGATCTTCTTCTAAGCGCCAGTGGAAGTTGGATTGGCCGTAACCTGTTTTTCCTTCGCATTGATATTCGGTGAAACAGAAATAGTGGTAGCCGGTCTTGTTGCGCTCCTGAAATGAGGTGCTGAAGGCGTTGCGGATGCGGGCGGTGGCGGAAAGTTTGTCGCCATTGCGGCCTTCAAGGCTGACGGCGAAACTTTCGGGGGCTTTTCCGGTGGGGGCGTAGGTTGCTTTGGTTTTAGCGGAGCGGATGAATTCGTTTTCTTTTCCGCGATAGATGTAGCCGTAGAGAACGTCGCGACCGTCGCCCAGGGTGATCTGGAAACTGTTCCAGGCGAGTTGGTCGGAGCATTGGCCCGAGGCCCAAATCCAGCGGCGAATTCCGGCGCGGTTTCCCCAGCCCCAGGCATGATCGCGAGCGCCGACGGCATTGATGGTGTAGTGCCGATTGCCGACGCGAACCGATCCGGTGTAACGGCCCTGCTGCTCATAGTGGTGGCTGGAGGTTTGGGAGAGCGCGCCGTGAGCCTCGGCCCAGTTGTAGGCGGGATGGATGGCGTGGAAGGTGACGTCCATGCGGCAGGCGCCGTCGTCGTAGGCGAAGGCGACGGTCTTCAGCGGATCGATGGGATGGAACGAGAGCGGGCTGAAGGTGAAGCGGTCTTCGCCGATGTCTTCGGGGATGTTGAAATCCCAGCGGGTGAAACGGGCGAGGAGGACGTCGCCGCGCCACATGACGAAAATGAGGTCGCCGATTTTCTGATTGGGATGGACGCCGGCGTAACCGAAGGCGCCGATGGTGCTGGCGGGATCGTAGAAATCGAAGTAGAAGGCTTCGCGCCAGGTGGGCTCGGCGGTGACGGGATGAATGAATTCGTCTTGTGGGGTTAACAGAGACACGGAGCCTCCTCCTTATTTATAGCGAATCAGACGGATGAAGGATTCGGAATGCCGAGGCGAGCTTCGGCATCGGCGACCAATTGGACAGTTCGGGCGAACGCCTCGGGCGAGACGGAGATCGCGGTGAGGCCGAGAGCGACGAGGCGCTCGACCATCTCGGGGTGGCGCGAGGGCGCGTCGCCGCAGATGGAGAGTTGTTTGCTGTGGCGGCGGGCGGCGGCGGCGAGTATTTCGAGGGCTTTCTGGACGGCGGGGTCGCGCTCGTCGAATGAGGGCGCGAGTTTGCGCGAGTCGCGATCGATGCCGAGGATGAGCTGCGTAAGATCGTTGGAGCCGATGGAGACGCCGCTGACATGAGGCAGGAATTCATCGGCGAGGAAGATGGTGGAAGGAACTTCGGCCATCATCCAGAATTCGAAAGAGGGATCGGCGAACAGGCCTTCTTCGTGAATGATGTTGCGGCACTCGGCCAGTTCGCGCGGGAAACGGACGAAGGGAACCATGAGGCGGACGTTGGTGAGGCCGGACTCGCGGACACGCTTCACGGCGCGGAGTTCGAGGCGAAAGCTGGCGGGGCTGGCGAGATAGCGGGCGCAGCCGCGAAGGCCGAGCATGGGATTTTCTTCGCGCTCTTCGAATTTATCGCCGCCAACGAGCCCGGCGTATTCGTTGGACTTGAGGTCGAGGGTCCGATAGGTGACGGGACGAGGGAAAAAATCGCGGGCGACTTTTTCCAGGCCCTGGGCGAAGGTGTCAATGAATTTTTCTTCGCCACCTTCGGCGATGATCTGGTCGGGATGCGTGGCGAGGGAGAGCGCCAGGAATTCGGCGCGCATGATGCCGACACCATCGCAGGAAAGCTTGGCATACTTCGCGGAGAGCTCCGGGAAGCTGAGATTGATGTAGATGCGAGTGCGGGTGGGAGGGCGGTCCATTTTATGCGGGCGCGAGGAAGATCTCGCCCTCCTTATTAATAAGGATGTTCTGGAGATCGAGATTGCCGTCGTAGTAAATCTCGCTGGCCATGACGCAGGGGATGTCGAACTCGCGGGCGACGATGGCGAGATGAGATGTAGGCCCGCCGGCGGTGCAGACGACGCCCTTGATGCGCGAGAACAGAGGCGTGACGGTGGTGGCGGAAGCGGAGCGGGTGAAAAGGATGACGTTGGAGACGTCGGTTTTCATGAGGGCGATGACATCCTGAACGGTTTCGACGACGCGGAGAACGCCGGTGCACTCGGCGCCGGAGATGAGCATGCCTCGGCCAAGTTTTTGCACGTTTATGCGCCTCCCACGCGGCGAGTCTCGCCGCCCCAGTATTTTTCGCGGAGCACGCGCTTGAGCAGCTTGCCGGTTGGGGCCTTGGGCAATTCGCTAGCGAACTCAACGGAGGTGGGCTTCATGTAACCGGCGAGGTGCTGCTTGCAGGTTTCGATGATCTCGGACTCGGTGGCGTTCATGCCGTCACAGAGGACGACGATGGCTTTCACGGTTTCGCCGAAGACGGGATGCGGGACACCGATGACGGCGCATTCTTTGACGGCGGGATGCTTGTAGATGGCGTCTTCGACGACGGGAGTGTAAATGTTTTCGCCGCCGGAGACGATCATGTCCTTTTTGCGATCGACGACGTAGAAATAGCCGTGCTCGTCCCAGGTGACGACGTCGCCGGTGTGGCACCAGCCGCCGCGCAGAGTTTGCGCAGTTAGGTCGGGCATTTTCCAGTATCCGCGCATGACGTTGTCGCCGCGCACGAGCATCTCGCCGGGAGTCTTGCCGTCGCGCGGGACTTCGTGGTCATTTTCGTCGACGACGCGGCAATCGCAGAGGAGCGCTTCGCGGCCGCAGGAGCTTAACAGGCGAGGATTCGTGGTCATGCCGAGACGATGATCCTCGGGGCCGAGCCATGCCGACATGATGCTTACCTCCGTTTGCCCCATGTACTGGAGGAAGCCGACGCCGGGGAAGGCGTGAGCAGCGCGGCGAAGCGTGGCGGTGGCGAACGGGCCGCCGCCGTAGGAGAGGAGGCGCACGCACTTCAAGTCGAAGGAGGCGAAGTCGGGCACGTCGAGGAGGTAGTTCATCATGGTGGAGATGGCGAGGAAGCTGGTAACGCGCTCGGCCTGGATGACCTCGAGAGTTTTGCGCGCTTCAAAGTTAAGGATGATGACGCGAGCGCCGTGGAACATGTAGCCGTGCGGGAGGAGGACGGCGATGTGGAACATCTGACCCATGACGAGATAGACGTCGTCGGTGGAGATGGTTTCGGCGACGGTCATATTCATGCAGGTGGTGAGCGCGTTGCGATGCGTGATCATGACACCTTTGGCGATGCCGGTCGTGCCTCCGGTGTAACAGACGAAGTAGAGGTCGCCGTCGCCGACGTGGGTAACGGTGTCAGGTTCGTTGGTGGAGCAGGGCGCGATCCAAGTGTGGAAGTCGAGGTCGAAGGCGTGGCCGGCGCCGATGCCGGCGACAAATTCGATGGAAGAGAGTTGATGCTGAATTGTGCGGAAGAGGGTGGCGTACTCGGCGGAGACCAGGATGCCGCGCGGGGCGCCGTCTTTGAGGGTGTAGGCGATTTCGTCGGCGTTGAAGCGCCAGTTCATGGGCTGGATGACGATGCCGGTTTTTGCGCCGGCCATGAAGAGCTGCATGTACTCGAGACTGTTGCGCGAGTAGATGGCGATGGCGTCGCCCTTTTTTAGACCGCGAGCGAGCAGGGCGTGCGCGAGACGGTTTACGGCGGAGTTGAACTCAGCCCACGTCATGCGCTGGCCGTTGTTGGCGTCGACGAGGCCGACCTTATTAGGGTAGCGCCATGCGTTGCGCGAGGCGATGGTGCCAATGTTCATCGGGCGCGTCTCTCCTCGATGTGGAGATCGGCGAGCGGCTCGTCGCCGGGACGGAGGATTTCGGTTTGGATCAGCAGGCCGCAGGCGGGACAGGAGTAGAGACGGAACAGGACTTCGTCGTCGATGTAATTGTGAGGATCGAGAACGTGCGGGTTGGCGTCAGTGACGGGGAGATCGAGACTGGCGCAGTGAAGTTTGTAATTGTCGGAGGCGGCGCAGATTTCGGTGTGGCATTTGGAGCAGGCGAGAACTTTGCCCCGTGCGGTGGCGGCGAGGAGAAGGCCTTCCTGCACCTGGCGCGCATTTTGGGCGTCGATGGTTCGGCGAGGTGAGGAGGGAGCATTGGCGCAGCGCTGGCGGCGATGATCGGCGCGGAGAGCGGCGGTGGCTTCGGCGTTTAAATTGTTGTCGGCGTCGAGGACGATGCAATAGACGCGGGTGGCCCAATCGTGAGTGCAGACGCCGGAGAGGATATCGTGGCGGACGCTGGCGGGATCGCGCTCGAGAGGATCACCGTAGCCGCCGGCTCCGGCCCAGGAGAGCATGAATGCGTCATCTTTTTCCTGCGGGACGTTGAAAGATTTTGGGGCGAGATACTCGCTGTGGCCGCGCAGAGCGTTGGTGTGATCGGGGAGCTTGCCGGTGGTGGCCATGAGGTCGCGGGCGTGGGCTCCGCGACGCATGGTGTAGCGCGTGGTGGAAGAAGGGTATCCGCCGAAGAGGCTGGGCGGAGGCACGGCGCAGTGGCCGGTGGCGGTGAAGAAGCTGATGCGATCGGTTTTATGCGGGATGAAGGCGAGCTCGGCGGAATTGCCTCCGCGGAATTTTCCGGCCCCACCGGAATCGGCGAGCTCGCGACGCCATAAATAAAGGATGGGATAGAAGAGTTCGTGCTCTTCGACGTTGGGCATGGTGCTTTGCAGATCCCAAGGCCAGCCGCCAGTGTCGACGCCATCGCGCCATGAGAGTCCGGCGAGAGCGGCGCCGACAGGGTCGAGCAAAAACGAGGCGAAGGGAGTGCCACGCTGATCGAGGCCGCTGAAGGCGGCGACGGGATACATGGGCGCGCCCATGCAGCTTTGCACTTCGGAGCGGAGGGCGGGGTCGGAGGAGCAGGCGAGCATTTTGGAAATTGCTATGCCGGCGAGGGCGATGGTTTGGAGGAGTGTGAGCGCGGGCGCAGCGCTGACGGCGGCGGGGAAGGTGGCGCAGGTGAGCGTGCTGGGCGTGGGGTCGAATTCCATGTGGCGGTAAGCGCCTTCGACTACGAACATCTGGTCGAAGAGCATTTGGGCGCAGATCATAGAGGCGATGGCGCCCTTCCAGCCCACGGTGGTGCAGTTGAGCGTGCCGGACTGCGGGTCGGTGCCTTCATTGGAGAAGATTAGCTTGTCGCCGTTTTTTGTGAGGACGACGCAGTTGCGATAGATGTGGCGATCCTGCGGGTTGGCCATTTCGATCCAGCCAATTTCGCTCCAAGTGCCGTCGGGGATGGTGCGCAGACGCTCGACGAAAACTTTTTCGGAGTCGTCCTGCAACTTGCGCATGGAGGCTTTGACGGTTTCGGCGCCGTAACGCGCGAGGAGGCCGCGAATGCGCTCGCGGGCGACGTTGCAGCCGGCCATTTCGGCGCGGAGATCGAGGGCGACGAGTTGCGGGACGCGGGAGCGGCGGAGATATTCTTCTTCGAGGTCGCGGCGGAGTACGCCTTTTTCGACGATCTTGATGGGAGGGATGCAGCCGGATTCCCAGTACACGTCGACGGCCTGCGGATTGAAGCCGCCGGGGGAAGTGCCGCCGAGATCCCACTGGTGAAGGCTGTTGCCGACCCAGCAGAAAAGTTCGTCCTTCCAGAAGACGGGGGCGAAGAGGGCGACGTCGGACTGGTGAGTGGAGCCGATCCACGGATCGTTAGTGAGAAAAATGTCGCCGTCATGAATGCCGGGATTGGCGGAGCGGTTCTCCATGGTCCACTTGACGGCGGAGCCGATGGGCGAAGAGAGATATTGCAGGAAGGGGCCGAAGAAGACGAAGTCGCCTTTTTCGTCGAGGAGGCAAGGATTGAAATCGTGCCCGTAGGCACAGATGGGCGAGCCGGAGATCTTCATGATGGTGTTGCCGTGCTCGACATTGACGTTCCACATGGCGTGGCGCACGACTTCGAAGGTGACGGGGTCGAGTTGTTTGGCCGCTTTGGAATGGAGGCGGAGGCTTGGATCAATGTTGAGACGGGCGGGTGGGCAATAGGGGTAGGTGCGACCATCCCATTGAATGGCTGGTGGGGCAGCGGATTTGGGCGCGCCGGGCTTCGTTTTGGTTTGGACCGCCATGCCGTGTCTCCTTAATCCTTAGTCGTTAATCCTTAATCCGTCAGCCTGAGAACAATGTTGCCGAACTTGTCGAAGCCGCCATGAGCGAAGGGCGGTACGACCAATGTGGTTTCGGGCATTTGAATAATTGCAGGGCCGCGCACGACGTGGCCCGCTTTCAAGCTTGAAGCGTCGTAGATGGGCGTGTTGCGGAACCCATTTTTTTGCGGCCAGTAAACCGAGCGCGACTGAACGGCCTTGGCAGTGTGCTGCCGCTGATATTCGGAGACGGCGGGACGCTCCATGCGGCCGCGGGCGACGACGCGGAAAAGGCCGATCTCAGTGCCGGCACCGGTGAAGGCCGAGCCCCTGCCGTGAGTACGCTCGTACTTTTCCACGAAATCATTTTGCAAGGCGGCGAGGTGGCGGGCGGTGAGTTTGCCTTCGCGAACGGGAACTTCGACGAGATGAATCTGGAGTTTGAACTTCATCTCGACGTGGCGCTCAAGGAAAATATCTTTGGAGGCAATGCCGTCCTTGCGAAGCTGTGCCCGCCCTTTCTTTTCGAGGGCGGAGAAGATTTCGTTAATGCGGGCGGCATTGAAGGGCGCGATCATGAGTTCGGCTTTTTCATAGACATGGATGAGGTCGGCGGCTTGAACGCCGAGCGCCGACCACGTGGAAGCCGTGGAACCGAGAGGCACGACGACGGTTGTGACGCCCAGCTCGCGGGCGTAGGTGGCGGCATGAGCGCCGGCAGCTCCGCCGTAGGAGTAGACGACGAATTCACGGGGATCGAGGCCGCGCTGGACCGACATCTGGCGCATGAGTTCGGCCATTTGGAATTCGACAATGCGAATGGCGCCAGCGGCGGCTTCGATGGCGGTCATACCGAGCTCGCGGCCGACGCGCTCGAGAGCGGCGTGGGCGGCAGGCTTGTCGAGCGTGAGCTTTCCACCAAGGAAGTAATTGGGATCGTAGTAGCCGAGAACGAGATTGGCGTCGGTGACGGTGGGACGCTGACCGCCGTGGCCGTAGCAAACGGGGCCGGGGTTCGAGCCAGCGGATTCCGGACCGACTTTGAGTGTGCCAGAGCGCTCGTCAACCCAGATGAGCGAGCCGCCGCCACTGCCGATGGATTCGATGTCGAGGTGCGGCACGGAGAAGGTGTATTGATTGATGGTGCTCTGACTGGTGCTGAGGGGCTGGCCTTCGTGGATGAGGCCGACGTCGAAGCTGGTGCCGCCGACGTCGGACGCGAGGACGTTGCGGTGGCCCAGTTGTTTGGCGAGGAATCCGCAAGCGGTGAGGCCGCCGGCGGGACCTGAGCCGATGGTGAAGAGAGGACGATCGGCGACATCTTCGGCTCCGGCGACGCCGCCGGAGGCCTGCATGATGACGAGCGGACGACGGTAGCCGAAGTCGCGGGCCTTTTCTTCGATCTTGTGGAGATAGCGCGACATGAGCGGGCCGATAAAACAATTGATGGCGACGGCCGCGATGCGCTCATATTCGCCGGGCTTGGCGACGAGTTCGTGGCCGCAGGTGACATACATGTCGGGCGCCATTTGCTGCACGATGCGCTTGACGGCGAGTTCGTGTGCAGGATTCACAAAACCCCAGAGGAAGCAGATGCCGATGGCACCGACGCCGGAGTCAACCAGGTGGCGGACGGCCTGGCGAGTTTCCTCTTCATTGAGGGGTAGAACCACTTCTCCGCTCCAGTCCATGCGCTCGCTCACTTCGCAGATCAGGCTGCGGGGAACGATGGGATCGGGCTTCTGATGCCGAGAGACGTGGTGCAGACGATGGATGGGCAGCCCGGCGGAACGGCCGACCGAGCGCATCATGATGATGGCGTCGGCGTGGCCGCGCGTGGTGATGAGGCCGGTCTTCGCGCCCTTGCGTTCAAGCAGCGCGTTGGTGCCGAGAGTGGTGCCATGCATCAGGTGGCGGGTTTTGCTCAAGAGATCGGTGAGGGTGATGCCCATTTTTTCCGCGGCCGCGGTGAGCGCGTTGAAGAAGCCCTCGGAGGAATCATGAGGCGTGGAGAGCGCCTTGGCGATGGTGAGACGGCCGTGGTTGTCACGGACGACACAATCGGTAAAGGTGCCGCCGATGTCGATGCCGCAGAAATAGTACTGGGCTTTGGCTGTACTCGAAGAGTTGCGGGTCCCTGGGGATGGTTTCATGGTTTTAATGTGCCAGCACGGTTGAGGAAAGCGCGTGCCTTCTGGTGACGGGCCAGAAGAAGTCGCCTTCAGTGGTTGCCATAAAAGGCCAGATCGAAGGAATGTCCGGTTTTTGCAGCATGGGGTCGACGAGCGGCGCAACCGCGGCTTCAAAGGCACGGCGGATGGTTTCACCCCAACTGGGATCCAAGCCTGCAATCTGGAAGAACGGGTAGAGATGATTTGCGAAAAGGTAGACGCCGTACTCCGCCTTGTAGCGCGGAGTCCAACCGGCGGCTTTCAGGTAGAGTTCGTTTTGCGCCTCGGCGGCGCGATGCTGAATTTCGGGAATCTCCTCCCAGGGAAGCTGGCGGAGAGTGCCGTCGCCGGTGCGAGTAAAAAGTGACTCCGCGAGAATAAACGAATCCACGTCGGCGGGCGTGTAGAGGATGCTGCCGAACAAATCGAAGCGAGCGTGCACGTCGGCTTTGAGGCGGCGGACGATGGCGAGATTCGGATAGAGGTTGCGGGTTGCGGTTTCGGCCCAGGGCAGGAATTGATTGAGCAGATCGTTGTACTCGTGAACGACGATGATCGAGCCGTCGGACTGCGGATACGGGCCGTGGCCGAACGTGCCATCGCGCTGCTCGCCGTGAAGGATGAAGGAGTAGAGATCGAGAGTGGCGGCGAGACGGCGAACGCTGCGACGGTGATCGGGAGTGCAGGGCTCGATGAGGCGGGCGAGTTCATCGACGATGCTTTGCGGCAGGATCGCCTGCGTGTAGCCGTTTTCGGCGGGGAGGAGGCAGCCATCGTTGCGGTAAGTGCGGGCGACGCGACGCCAGAAGTCGACGAGAAAGAGAGCGTCTTCGACGCGGGCGTCGTTTTCGCCGGGCAGAGGCTCGCCGGGCTTGAGACCGAGGTCGAGGATCATCTGCTGGCGCGCGCCCAGGAAGCTGCACATCAAGATAGAAAGCTGGAGATAGTAAGGACGGGAGCAGAGTTGTTTCATGCGGCGGCCGATTTCTTCGGGCGCGACTAAAGCGGTGAGTTGACGCAGCAGGGAAGCGCCATGCTGGTAGATCCCGATCCAGCCCAGTGAGGAGCGACGCGGCACATCGAACAAGGCAGAGCGCAGAGACGAGCGCTGCTCGAGGCGCATGAAGCTTTTCTGGCTCGCGCCGAACAGAGCGATGATGCGATTCATCTCTTCCAACGAAAGAGCATCTGCCATGGTGTTGACTCTTCAGCCAGCGACGGGCGCGTAAATAGGCCCGTCGGTGCTGGCGATGTGCTGCAAAATCAGCGGCGGCTCTTTGCCGCCAGCGAGGTCATCCACGTGCTTTGCGACCGATGCGGCAAAGGACTCGCGGATCATCTTCCGGAAATGCTGCTCGTGACCAAGCGGGGCGAAGCGCCCTAGAATTTGTCCGTAGAGTTCGGCGCCGTAAGCGACGCGAAATTTATCGTCCCAGGCGATCATGCGGCGGTACAACTCCATCTGCGCGTTGGCGGCGGACTGAGTGATGGCGGAGATCTCGTCGGCACGCAAGGGACGCAGAGCGCTATGCTCGCAGGTGAACAGTTCCTCGGCGACAATTTTCTCCTGGTAGTTGGCGGGCTCGGTGGTCATGCTGCCCATGTGGACGATTTTGACTTGAACGCCGCGCAGGCGCATGACGCGGGCGATGCCGGACACGGGAAGACGAACGTCTGGGGTCGCCCAGGAATAAAAATCCTCTTGCAGACCGACCATTTCTTTGAACATAAGAACGTCGCCGTCGGGGAGGGGATACGGGCCGTGGTGAAAGACGCCGATGCGGGATTCGCCATTCAGAATAAAAGTGAAGAGTTCGAGCGTGGCCATCATGCGCCGAATGGCATGTTGTTCGTTAGCGGAGGGCTGACGGAGCGAGGCGGCGACATTTTCGACGGACGCTCGTGGCAGCACGGGCAAGCGAAACGCCGCGCCATCCGGCACGTGCGCGCGTTCCTCGTGATAAACGGAGGTTACGCGAGCCCAGAAGTCGATGAGGGCGGCGATCTCCGCTAGGTTGTCGCGCATCGGGCGGCCGAGCAAGCGCGACTGCTCGCGTCCGTTGAAGTAACCCAGCATGAGTGAGTGAATGTTGATGGAGTTCGGAAGACTACAGGGGCGCTTCATGCGGCGGGCGATGTATTCGGGACTTTCGAGCGAGGTGACGAAGCGGAGGAGCGGAACGAGATTTTCGTAATAGCAGTAGGCACCGAGGATCATGCGGCCGGGAATGTTGAAGAGCGGCGAGACCATGGAGGAGCGCTGCTGCTCGCGGAAAAATCGGCGCACACTCTCGCCGTATTCGTGGAGCCCATGATTCACTTGCTCGATTTGTCCGGTTGCGATCATGATTCCGGAATGCGCCAATACGGTTACGCCTGCCTGGTCTGAAAATTCCCGGCCACCGCGGGGTCGGGCAAATTCGCTTCCAAAATATTGGGCCGCAAAGCTTCGGTCAGGAAGGCCCAGTTCATGACGCCGTGGCCAACGGCATTGCCACAATGATAGGTGCCGAGACTGAAAAGCATGTGATCGCGGCGATGCTTCCAGCGATGCGAAGTGTCGGAGACGCCAAGAGGTACGCCGGTGAGTTCGACTTCGCGGCCGAGACGATCTTCGAGATGAATAACCGCGTGCTGCACGGTACGCCAGCGATGCGGATGCCATTGCAACTCGACGCGAGCATGGCGCGCGAGAGAACGCTCGCCATCCTGAAGGATGTAGCCACAGAGACCCTGCGTGCCGTCGGCAAAATTCTGGATGGAGACGTTGGCGACGAAGTCTTCGGAGAAGGCGGCCCACATGACGATGTAGCTCGTCCAATGGCGACGGGCGCCCCACCCCCACATGCGATCCCGGAAACCGAGAGCGTTGACGGGATAGGCCTTGCCGGCCGCCCAGACGGTTCCGGTATAGCGACCGAGTTGATCGAAGTGCTGGCTGCGCTGCTCGTGGTCGCTGGTACTCTCCATGAAGAGACGCGACTCGGCCCAACTGTAAGGGGCGTGCACGGCCTCGAATATGAGATCGGCAGTGACTTCGGCGTCGTAGCGAATGCGCCAGCGCTCGAAGGGCTCGAGCATTTCCATTTTCATGGGGCCGAAGTTTAGGCGTTCTTCGATCGGATCGGCGGGCACGGTGAAATCTACTTTCATAATTTCGTGCACGCGCCGGTCTTCAACAAAAAACGCGGCGGTGAGATCGCCGGTGCCGGCGTTAGGAAAGACGCCCTGGTAGGCGTGAAACTGCACGCGGGACGCGGGGTCGTAGACCTCGAAGTACCAGGCTTCGCGCCACATGGGGTCGGGCGTTGCGAGATGGAGGCCGTCGCCGGAGGGGTCGAGAGCGATCAAAGGGAAGCGGGTCATCGGCCGGGCTCCTGCGCTGGATTTTGCATGATGGCTTGGGCGAGGACTTCCGCGATGTCAAGGACGCGCGGCGTTTGACCTTCCGGCGAGACGGTTTTTACGCCGTCCTCGAGCATCGTCATGCAGAAAGGGCAACCGACGGCTACGGTGTCGGCTCCGGTTGAAACAAGTTGGCGGGAACGGTTGTGGCTCATGCGCGTGCCGGTCTTTTCTTCCATGAAAGAGAAGCCGCCGCCACCGCCGCAGCAGAGGGCGTTGCGGGCGCTCCAGTTGGGGACTTCGGCACGCTGGGAGTTGGGCACGGAATCGAGCAACTGGCGCGGCGCGCCGTAGACCTGGTTGTAGCGGCCGAGATAGCAGGGATCGTGGAAGACGACTTTGCCGAGAGCGGTGGCTTCGGGCCTGAGACGGCCGCTGGCGACGAGCTCCTGAAGAAACTCGCTGTGGTGGATGACCTGATAGTTGCCGCCGAGTTGCGGGTACTCGTTGCGGAGGGTGTTGAAGCAGTGCGGGCAGGAGGTGAGGATTTTCTTGACGCCGTAGCGGTCGAAGGTGGCGATGTTTTCCTGGGCGAGTTGCTGGAACAAAAATTCGTGGCCAATACGGCGGGCGGGATCGCCGGTACATTTTTCTTCGCGCGAGAGGATGGCGAACCTGACGCCGGCGGCTTGCAGCAATTGCGCGACGGCTCGGGTGACGGATTTGCTGCGGTCATTCATGGCGCCGGCGCAGCCGACCCAGAGAAGCACGTCGAAGGACTGGCCGGGCTTATCGCTGAGAACGTGAACGTCGAGATCCTTGTGCCAGTCGCTGCGCGAGGCGCTGGAGCCGGGGTAAGGATGGCCGCGAGCTTCGAGGCTGCGAATGACGCCCTGGAGGTCGTCGGGGAATTCGGCGCGCTCCATTACGAGGTGGCGACGCATCTGCACGATTTTGGGAACCTGCTCGATCATGACGGGACACTGTTCCATGCAGGCGCGGCAGGTAGTGCAGGACCACAAGGTTTCTTCGCGGATGACCGGACCTACGAGGGGCGAGGGTTCTTCTGGGTTTGGCGGAGGAGTGGGGGCGGCGGCATGTTCGGCGCGGGAGGCCTTCTGGAGGTCGAGGATCAGCCACTTCGGAGAGAGCGGTTTGTTTGAAATATTGGCCGGACAGTTGACTTCGCAGCGGCCGCACTCGGTGCAGGCGTCGAGGTCGAACAGATCTTTCCAGGAGAACTGTTCGAGGCGGCTGATGCCGAGCGCTTCGGTTTTCTCTATATCGAGAAGTGGAAGTGCGCCGCGTGGCTCGAGATCGCGGAGATAGATGTTGGCCGGAGCCGTGAGCAGGTGCATCAGCTTGGAATAGGGAATCCACGCGATGAAGCCGAACACCAACGCCATGTGAAACCACCAAGTAAAGAGGTGGAGTTGCCGAAGGCCGTCGACGCCGAAGAGGCGAGCGAGAAGGGAACCGGCGACGTTGCCAACCGGAGACCATGCGCCCCAGGGGTCGCGCGTGAGTTGAATGCGCGCGCCTTGGAGGATGAATCCGGTGAGGAGGATGGTGAGGAGGAGAATAAGGATGAGGCCGTCCTGCCAATGGTCAGGTTTGAGGCGGGAGGGTCGCGCGACGTAACGCTGGACCAGGGCGGCGAGCAGGGCCACGATGAAGAGTGCGCCGAATATGTTCAGCGTGAGGCTCTGAAAGTAGAGGTAGAACGCTCCCTGCATGATGTGGATGCCGAGATCGTTGTGAATGAAGACGACGGTGGTGCCGGCGGTGAGGATGACCATTCCCCAGAAAAAGAGGAGATGAAAGAATCCGGCGGCGCGATAGCGCTTGAGGAGACGGTCGTGAGCGGCAGTCTGGCGCAACAAGCCTTGCAACCGTTGCCAGGGGCGGTCGGTGCGGGAGGCGGGAAGGCCGCGCGACCACCGCTGCCAATGGCGGCAAAAACCATAAGAGAAAATCGCGAGAGTCACGGCGAAGAGGGCGTACATCACCCAGACGTGCCGAATATTGAAGAAGACCTCGCGTGTAGGCGTCATGAAAATCCGTCAGGAATTCCTGGCTTTATGTTCTGTTAAAGCGACTACGAGTTTGGGAAGCAAGGCTTGCCATTCGTCGACTACACCGAGAGCGGCAACCTGAAAAATGGGCGCCTTCGCATCTTTGTTAATGGCGACGATGTGACGAGCGCCTGCGATGCCGACCAGATGCTGGCTGGCGCCGGAAATACCGACGGCCAGGTACAGGTCCGGGGCGACTTTCTTACCGGTTTGACCGATTTGCAAAGTGGCCGGGACCCAGCCCTGGTCGCAGGCCGCGCGAGAAGCGCCGACCGAGCCCCCCAGCAGGCGCGCCAGTTCCTCCAGATGAACAAAGTTTTCTTTGTTGCCAAGGCCGCGTCCGCCGCTGATGATGACGCGGGCGTCTTCGAGTTTGGGACCGCTGCCGGTGTCTTCTGTCGTGTGCTCAAGGATCTGCGTTCTTGGGCTAAGCGCCGGGGCTGGGATCGTATTGATTTCGCCCGTCGCGCCATCCTGCTTTTCGCCGGGTGCAACCGAACGCATTCTCATGGCGATGACAACGGGACCTTGGCGCGCGATGAGTTCGGAATTTGCCTTGCCGCCATAGACGGGCTTGGTGATGGTGAGATTACCCGATGAATCACCGATCAAGCCTACACAATCGAGAATTACGGCTGCGCCGAGGCGATAGCCGACGCCCGGGGCGATCTCAAGGCCGTAGGTGGTGCTGGGGAAGAGAATGACATCGGCAGCCACGCTCGCGGCGATCTGCTGAGCGGCGGCGGAGTACGCTTCACTCTGGTAGGCAGCGAGCCCTTCTACGCGGGTGAGAGACTTTGCGCCGAAGGCGAAACATTCGCGAGCGAACGAGTCATCCGAGGGACCGAGTATTCCGACGGACAGATCGGCACCGAGTTGTGCGGCGAGACTTTTGCCTGCGGTAATAGTTTCCGCTTCAGTGCGGCTGAAAGCGCCGGCGGGAATGAGGATGGCAAGTACGTTCCGCATCAGATTACCTGCAATGCCGCGAGGCGTTCGACCAGTTGGCGGGCTTTTGCTTCGGCGTTATCGCCAGTTATGATCTCGCATTTGCGATCGACGACCGGGACGTAGAGGCGAGACTGTTCCAGCTTTGAGTTTGGTCCGGCAACGCTGGCCGGGACCAGTCCGAGGTCGCTCGCCGTCCAGGCCGGGATTTGTTTGCGGAACGCCATCATGTTGTCCTTAACTTTGGGAATACGAGGGAGATTGTGGTCGTCGTTGGTGACGGTGATGACGGCGGGGGCCGCGGAGCGAACGATCTCCCAGCCATCTTCGGTCTGGCGGCGCAGGTGGAAATGGTCGCCTTCTTTGGTAATGCCGGCGACGAAATTAGTGTAAGGACGGTCGAACTCGGCGGCGAGGAAAGCGGCCACGAGGCCGCCGTGCCAATCGCCGGTCTCGCGGCCGCACAATATCAGGTCGGCGGGAGGGAGCTTGCGAATGGCAGCCGCCAAAACGCGCGCGCAGCCATGGGCGTCAATGCCGGGGAAATCTTCCTCGCGAATCAGGATCGCGTCATCGGCACGCATGGAAAGGGCCTTGCGAAGGACGTCAACGGCGGAGGGAGGGCCAAGAGAAATGGCGGTGATCCTGGCGTCGCCGACTTTCTCGCGCAGTTGGAGGGCGATTTCGAGGGCATTTTCGTCAAAGATGCTGGCGACGAGGGAGGCGGTCGGGGCGGCTCGCTGGGCGGAGGGATCGAGCTTGAAGTCGGCGGGGGGGATTTCGGGATCGAGGATCTGTTTGAGGCAGACGACGAGATGAAGCATGAGGGATTCCAGTATGGGACCAAACGTTTGTTTGGTTTGGTCCCTCCGTACAATAGAAGGCCTTATGTGGAGTTGTCAACCGAAGAAAATCCGCACCGAACCGGCGACGGGAAGGGTACCGTGCTGCGCGGAAGAATTCAAGCGCGACAGCGTTCGTTTTTTGGAAAAGAGAAGAATCCGTTTGACGGTATGGCGGTTTTTGGTGTAAGACCAAACGAGCGTTTGTTTTTACTCGCGCATGAGTGCAACCAGCAAGTTCCCGGAACTGGGAAAGTTCAATCATATCGCTATCCTGGTCCGCGACCTGGAGAAGGCCGTCCGGAAGTTCCAGTCGCTGGGCGGAAAACTGGTGGAGCGCGAGCATCTTGAGCAATCCGGCGCCGATGTTGCGGTGGTGGAAGTGGGTGGCGCGCACCTTGAGTTTCTGAGTACGCGCCAGCCGGACTCGAAAGTGGGAAGGCTGCTGGACGCGCAAGGCGAGGGAGTTCACCACTTGTCATTTGAGGTGGAGAATCTCGACTCCGCGCTGGCCGAAGCGCAGCAGGCCGGTTTCCGATTGCGGGACACGGTGCCGCGGCCGGGACTGCACGGCCGGCGAATCGCGTTTCTGGACCCGGCGGATACGTGCGGGGTTCCGATCGAATTAGTGGAAGAGAACGATCCGGACAATAAAACGAGTCCGGAGAATAAAAGGATGGGCCGATCATGAAGGGCGCAATTGACGTTTGGTGCAATCCGTTCACTCCTGAAGGAATCAAGCACCTGTTCATTGACAACGAAGAGGTGCACTTCATGATGGGCACGCAGTGGGGCCGCACTCACCACATGGTGGGCTACAGCGTGAAAGATTTCGTCAAGCAGATGGACGAGCTGGGCGTGGAGAAAGTGTGCATCCCGGCGCTGAAACAGGCGTTTTACAGAAAAAACAAGATGGGGGGGGATTTTCAATATCAGGATATTGCGAAAGTGTGTGCCGAGGCCCCGGACCGCGTGATCGGGTTCTTTGGGATCAATCCGTTTGATCGCATGCAGGGCGTGCGCGACCTGGAGCGGGCCGTAAAGGAGTTCAATTTTCAGGGGGCGCATGTGCACCCGTTCGGTTTCGGGCTGCCGATCAACGCCGCGGAGTGGTTTCCGTTCTATGCGAAATGCGCGGAGCTGGATATTCCCGTTGTTTTCCAGGTTGGGCACTCGGCGGAATTCATGCCGAGCGCGTGCGGAAAGCCGATTCTGCTGGACGACATTGCGCTTTATTTTCCGGAGCTCAAGCTGATCGGCGGGCACACGGGCTGGCCGTGGGTGGAGGAGTTGATCGCGATGGCGTGGAAACACCCGAATGTGTACATCTGTTGCAGCGGGCACGCGCCGAAGTACTGGGACAAAAAGCTGGTGCACTTCCTGAACAGCCGGGGCAAGGGAAAAGTGGTGTGGGGCACGGACTATCCGCTCATCCTCCATAAGGAAAGTTTGCAGCAGATCGATGCGCTCAACCTGAAACCGGAGGCGAAGCAAGCTTTGCTGCACGATACGGCGGCTAAGATTTTCAAGTGGGATCAGTCAGAGCCAGAGACGGGGAAGAAAGCCGCGAAGTCCGCGAAGGCGAAGAGAGATGGCATACAAGTTCTTTAAGCTCGAGCGGTCGCAACATGTGACCACTGTGATCATCGACAAACCGCCGATGAACACGCTGGACAAGGACCTGTATCCGGAGCTGCATACGTTATGCGACGAACTCGACGGCGATGGGGATACGAGGGCGATTGTCTTCGCAAGCCGAAACCCGAAGGTGTTTATCGCGGGCGCCGATATTAAGGAGATGACCACGTACCGCTTTGAGGAAGAGTGGATTGAGAACCGGATCTCGACCGTACACAAGGCGCTCAACCGCGTGGAGGATCTGAAGAAGCCGACGGTTGCAGTGATCGAGGGACATGCTCTTGGGGGCGGATGCGAATTCTCGCTGTGCTGCGATTTCCGTTTCATGTCGCGCGGGAAGTGGCTGATTGGGCTGCCGGAGATTTCGCTTGGCATTATCCCCGGCGGCGGCGGCACGTTGCGATTGCCGCGCGTGGTGGGATACGGGAAAGCGTCCGAAATTATTTTGACGGGCGGCAAAATGGGAGCCGACGAAGCTGAGCGCATCGGGTTGATTCATCGTGCGTGCGAAGAGGGCAAGACGTTTGTGGCTGCACAGGAATTCGCGCAGTTGCTGGCAGCGCAGGCGCCGGTTGCGGCCTCGCTGGCCAAGCAGTGCTTGCGCAAGACGTGGGGAGCGAATCGCGAGGAAGGATTGAAGGAAGAGAAAGAAGACTGTCTACGCGCGGTGCTGAGCGCCGACGCGCGCGAAGGAATCTCCGCCTTTGTCGAAAAGCGCAAGGCCAACTGGAAGGGACAATGACGAGCGGAGTCGCGATTGTGGGCGTGGCGCAGACTTGTTACGAGGCCGCCAAGGATCACCTGGCCTACAACGAGTTGGTCTACGAAGTCGTGGCGAAGTTGCTGCGCGAGACGGGCGTGAAGATGGCCGACATTCACAGCCAGATCACGGCCTCGCAGGACATGTTTGACGGCAAGACCATCTCTTCGATGTCGGTGAACGAAGTGGTGGGGGGATATCTCAAGTCCGAGGCCAAGGTGGCGGCGGATGGCTTGCAGGCTGCGCTTTATGGCGCGGCACGCATTTTGTCGGGCAGTTTTGAGTACACGCTGATCACCGCTCACGCGAAAGAGTCGGAGAGCCGGCGGCCGGCGGTTACGGTTTCGATGTTTGATCCGTTTACGCAGCGGCCGCTGGGTCTGCACGATGCGATTTCTTCCGGTTTGCAGGCGGAGCGATATCTGCATGTAAGCGGCGTGACGGAAGAGAACATGGCGGAGTTGTCGCGGCGGCGGCACCTTGACGCGAAGAAAAATCCTCTGGCGCAACGGGCGGGGGACTTCACGACTAAGCAGATTCTGGAATCGCCACAAATGGCGGGGCCGTTGCGCGAAATGATGGTGAGCCCCAGTTCGGATGGGGCTTGTGCGGTGTTGCTGGCCAGCGCGGAAAGAGCCAGCGCTTTCGGCAAGCGAGCGGTGTGGATAACGGGCACGGGGAACTGCACGGATGCATACTGGACCGAGCGCGATTTGGCGGAGGCGAGGGCGCTCGAACTGGCGGCTGCGAAGGCGTACAAAGCGGCTGGAATTCGGAATCCAGCAAAAGAGTTGGATGTTGCCGAGATCTCCGCGCGTTGCGCATTTGAGGAGCCGATGTACGCGGATGCTTTGCAGTTGTTCGATGGCGATCCGCGGGCATGGATTCGGCAATCGGCGAAAGGTGAGGGAATCGCTGTGAATCCATCGGGGGGAGCGATCACCGGCAATCCAACTTCGGTGGCCGGCTTGACTCGGCTGGCGGAGGCTTATCTGCAAGTGAGCGGACAGGCGGGCGAACATCAAGTGGCGGGCGCGCGGACGGCGCTGGCGCATGCCGCGGATGGTATCTGCGGGCAAGGGCACACGGTCGTAGTGCTGCGCGGGAATTCCGGGAACTGATCATGCCACAGAAAGTTGCCATCATCGGAACGGGACAGACCAAGCACGCGGCCAAGCGCACGGACGTGAATATCCGCGAGTTGGTGAATGAGGCGGTGACGCGCGCGCTGATTGATGCTGAGGTCCAGCTCGACGAGATCGACGCCATCATGATCGGCAATATGGAGCCGTTCGAAGGTTTCATGTTTCCCGAGCACTGGGCGGTGGAGGGATGGGGAGGCTACCTGAAGCCGAGTGTGAAGTTCAACACCGGCGGGACCGTGGGAACGACGACGATCGCCGCTTCTTACTATTACATTGCGGCGGGAATCTATGACACGGTGCTTGCGATTGGATTCGAAAAGCAGTCGGACGGGCATACGCAAACGGCGATTACAACTGTGGGCGATCCGGTTTGGGAGCGCACCATGATGGCGGGGGCGGTCGGCAATTTTGCGCTCATGGCGAGTACGTTCATCGCGGAAGGCGGAGTAACCGATGAGCATGCGGCCAAGGTTGCGGTGAAGGCGCGGCACAACGGCGCCCGCAATGTGAATGCCCATCTGCAAATGCCCGACCTTAAAGTGGAAGATGTTATGAAGTCCGAACTGCTTTCGTGGCCGGTGCGAAAACTGGACATGTGTCCGCAGTCGGACGGGGCGGTTGCGGTGGTGCTGACGGCGGACCATCTGGCGAAGAAGCGTTGTGCGAGGCCCGCGTGGATTCGAGCTGTTACTACGGCGCACGAGCAACAGTACATGGGCGACAGTCCAAAACGGCTGGCGGTGATGCGCAGTCAGACGGCCGCTTCGCGCCGGCTATACAAAATGGTTGGCATTACGAATCCGCGGAAGGAACTGGATGTGGCGGAGATATATGAGGTGGCGAGCTGGGCCGAACTCGCTATGTATCAGAACCTGGGTTTTTGCGAGCCGGGCGAAGCGGGGAAGTTGATTGATGAGGGCGTCACGCTGATGGGCGGCGAGTTGCCGGTGAACCCCTCGGGCGGAGTGCTTTGCACCAACCCGATCGGAGCGACGGCGATGATCCGGGTGGCCGAAGCGGCGTTGCAGGTGATGGGCAAGGCGGGCGAGCATCAGGTTCCGAATGTGAAAACGGCACTGGCGACGGGTTACGGCGGGAACGCGTGGACCGATGCAATGATTTTGAGCGCAAGCTTTTGAGCGTAACCTCCTGAGCGCGAGGTAAGGAGCAGTTCGTGGCAAAGACGGACGAGGTAATTCGAGTGCCGTTCCTGATGAAGATGGAGTACCGCTACGCTTTGGGCGCGTATGCGAGCCGTTTTTTTCAGGAGTTGAAGGACCATGGGCGCTTGTTCGGCATACGGTGTCCGGAATGCGAGCGCGTGTATATTCCGCCGCGGCCGGTGTGCGGGATCTGCTTCGTGGAAACGGGCGAATGGGTCCCGGTGAGCGACGAGGGCGTGCTGGTTGGGGCGACGGTGGTGCGATTGCCTTTCATTGATCCCATGACCGGAGAGCGGCGTCCCGTGCCCTATGGGATGGGAATTATTCGGCTGGATGGGGCTTCGACTGCGATGTATCACTTTGTGGATGAGACCGACGATGCCAAGCTGAAAGTGGGCCGGCGTGTGAAGGCGCGAATCCGGGCGAACCGCAAAGGGAACATGCGCGACATCGAGTGTTTTGAACTGGTGGACTGAGAGGGGCATGAGCGCGAATTCAAATTCGGTGGATCCAATCGTCGAGCAAAAAATCCAGATCCCATATTCGTACGTGGCGGGCCCGGCGGTCAGCCGATTTTTGACGGGCTTGAAGGATTGTGTGTTCTATGCGAGCGAGTGTGACGCGTGTGGACGGAAGACCGTGCCGCCGCTTTCCTTTTGCGGACGCTGCTGGAAGCCAATTCGCGAGTTTGTGACGGTCGGGCCGCGAGGCGTGGTGGAGAGCTTTGCCAGTATGCCCGGGGGCGAGACACCTGGTGTGGTGTACGCTCTGGTTCGCTTGCGCGGAGCCGACACCTGCCTGCCTCACCTGTTGGACCTGGTGCCCGGCCAAAAGGCGCAAATAGGAGCCGAAGTGGAGCCTGTATGGAATGAAGAACGCGAAGGATCGGTGCTGGACATCCGCAGTTTCCGCCTGCGTCAAGCGGGCTAAGAGCGGCGCATTTTCCCTTTGACGCCGGGGTCGAATTTGTATAGACTGACTCGCGCAAACCAAACGATTGTTTGGTATATGAATTTGTTTGGCAGGGTGCAAGGGGTTGCCCACTCGTGGATTTCAGCTGGACCGAAGAACAGGAACAAATCCGGAAAACGGCGCGCGCCTTCGCCAACCAGGAGATTGCTCCTTACGTGGCGGAGTACGACGCAGCGGAACGGTTTCCGAAAGAGATCGTGCAGAAGGCGGCCGCGCTCGGATTCATGGGCGGAGTCATTCCTGCGAAGTATGGCGGCTCCGAACTTGACTTCATCAGCTTCACCATCATTCTGGAAGAAATCTCCAAGGTATGTCATGCGGTGGGATGCGCGCTGTCTTTCCCGAGCGGACTGGCGGGTTCGTCAATCCTGAGATTTGGGACGGAAGAGCAGAAGGAAAAATACCTTAAGCCTTTGGCCGAGGGAAAGGGCTTTGCCGCGACCGGTTTGACGGAGCCGCACTCGGGGACCGACGTCGCGTCGATGGAAACGGTGGCGCGCAAGGATGGCGACCGCTATGTCCTGAGCGGCAGCAAAGCCTGGATTAGCTTCCTTGAGGTTGCCGATTGGATCCTGACGTTTGCCACGCTCGACCGCGCGAATCCGCGCAAGAACATCTGCGCGTTTCTGATCGATCGCGATACGCCGGGCCTGCGATTCAAGCCATACAAAAACAAGCTGGGCTTTCGGCCGCTTTCTACCGGAGATGTTTTTCTGGATGAATGTGTTGTGCCGGGAAAAAATCGAGTGGGCGCCGAAGGGGAAGGTTTAAAAGTTGCCATGAGCGCGGTTGAGAACGGGAGGTTGGGGGTTGCGGCGCGCGCTCTCGGCCTCGCCCAGGCTTGCCTGGATGCGGCCACCAAGTACGCTCAAGAGCGCATTGTCTTCAAGCAACCGATTGGACGCTTTCAATTGGTGCAGTCGATGATCACGGACATGATCACGGGAATCGAAGGCGCGCGGGCAGCGACGTACCGGCTGGCATGGCTGAAGAGCCAGGGGGCGGTGCAGGCGCGCAAGGAAGCGAGCATTGCCAAGATGATGGCCTCCGATGCGGCGTTCATGGCGGCGACGCACGCCGTGCAAATCCACGGCGCGTATGGCTGCTCGGGGGAATCGCCGGTGAGCCGTTATTTTCGCGATGCCAAAGTTTTTCAGATTGTGGAGGGCCAGAACCAGTTGCACCGAAGCTTGATTGCGGAGACGCACTTGGGGTTTCGCGAATAAGAACGAAGCGACATTAGCGACTATCAGCGAAAGGGATGAGGAGATTACGGTGGCCAAATACGACGTAGTAGTGTTGGGAGCGGGTTCCGCGGGATTGACGGCGGGCGCGCTTCTCGCCAAACAAGGTAAGAAAGTGCTCGTGATGGATCGCGACAAATACCTGGGCGGACGCGCCATGGCCGTGCCGTTTGAGGGATACCGGCTCAGCCTTGGCGGGCACTTGCTGGAAGATGGCGGTTCCGGAATCACGAAAATCATCAGCTATCTTGGTGACGAGTTGAAACACGGCCTGACCAGCAAGGGCATGCCGGTGTGGGTGGATGGGCGCTGGCAGAGCATCCAGGCGCTCTATAACACGGATAAGAGCGAACTGAAGAAGGTCATCAAGATTCTTTGCGACACGGACTGGAAGGAACTCGATAAATGGGACAGCCGCCCGCTGCGGGACTGGATTCTCCAGTACACGACCAGCGAAGGTGTGATCGCGCTTTTTGAATACATCGCGGTGGCGGAGTGCCTGACGGAAAAATGGTGGGACCACTCGGCCAGCGACAATCTTTATACGCGCAAGATGCACTACATGGAGCGGCGAGTTGCGGGCTATTCGTGCTGGCCGGAGGGAGGCTGGCACGGCATCTTCGACAAGTTGGCCGGCGCGATGAAGAGGTTTGGCGGCGAGCTCTGGACTGAGACGGCCGCGCAGAAGGTCATCATCGAGAACGGAAAAGTTAAGGGAGTCGCGTTCGAGAAAGGTCCGCGCGCGATGGCGACGGAGGGTTTCAACTGGGAGGTCGTCGAAGCCGACGCCGTGATCTCAACTCTGCCGGTGTGGAATGTGCTCGACGTGGTTCCGGCAAAGCAACTGCCGGACTGGTACGTGACGCAAATACAAACGCTGGCGGACCCGAAATACAAAATTTGCTGGCTGGGATATTACATCGCGACGAACGAGCCGATGTACACAGGGCTCGATCCGACGGAACTGGCGATCTGGTACGAGTCGGCGCACAGCAATTTGCCGGGCTGGGCGTTCCTCGCGACGGGATACGATCCTTCGGTGGCGCCGCCGGGCAAACACCTGTTCAATTGCGGGTTTGCGTATCAGGGCGCGCGTGATCGCGAATGGATCGAGAATAAGTTCAACTTGATCGACAAGGATCTAGCCGCGTTTTATCCGACTACGTTTACGGCAAAAAACATTATCTGGAAACGGCGGCACGTCGTGCAGCAGCCGGCATTCGGGGTATTTCAAAAACCCGCCTTGGTGGGAATATATCGGCCCGACTACACGGCGCCCAGCGTGGAAGGGCTCTGGTTCGCTTCCGAAACGTTCCGTTCACGCGGAATCGGCGTGGATCGGGCGTCCCGCGCGGCATTGACGTGTGTGGAACAAATTCTCGGCACGCGTATTCCCGAGTTCAAGGAATCCTGGCACGACTAGTCATGCTGGCCTCTGAACGCAAATCGCTGGTCATTGATCTCGACGCTGCGGCTGCGACTGTGCGCGACGGGATGACGATCGCTATTGGGGGCTTCATCAACTCAAGCCATCCCATGGCGTTGGTGCGCCAGATTATTCGGCGTGGCGTGAAGAATCTTACGGTGGTTGGCGCCGCCTCTGGCGGGTTGGATCTCGACCTTCTGATTGCGGCTGGATGCGTGAAGAAGCTGGTGACGACTTACATGGGCGGGGAGCACTACTGCCCGGTGGCGCCTTTCTTCCGCGTGGCGGCACAGCGCGGCGAGTTGGACATCTTTGAGTGCGATGAGGGAATGTTCTATTGCGCGCTTCGGGCCGCCGCGCAGCGACTGCCCTCGACGCCATGGAAGGCGGGCATCGGCACGTCGTTTCCGCAGATCAATCCGGAGATCAAGGTCTACAACGATCCCGTCAGCGGCGAGCCCATGCTGGCGATCCCGGCGATCAAGCCGGCGATTGCCTTGATTTATGCGGCACAGTCGGACGCTTATGGCAACGTGCAGCACGTGAGTACAGGATTTGGCGATCGCGCGATGTGGCGCGCAGCGGACAAGACGATTGCCCAAGTGGAACGCATTGTGCCGAACGAGGAGATTCGCAAGAATCCGCTGGCCACTTCGTTAGTTGGTGTGGATGCGGTTGTGCGCGCGCCTTACGGCTCGCATCCGTTTGCGGGGCCGGGTTATTACATTGAGGATAGCGATCATATCCGCGAGTATGTCGCGGCGGGGAATGCTTACGCCAAGAGTGGAGATCGCAAGCCCTTTGAGCAGTATTTGAAAAAATACATTCTTGATCCGCCGACTTACGAAGATTACCTCGAGGTAGTGGGCATCAAGCGGCTATTGCAGTTGCACGAGTACTGATGGTGGAACGAAGATCATGACCCCAGAGCCGAACTTCACGGTCAAAGAACTCATGGCCAGCTTTATCTCGCACCAAGTGCGCGATGGCGAGCGGGTGGCTGTGGGTGCGGGCCTGCATGTGCCGAGGGCGGGAATTCTTTTGGCGCACCTGTTGCGCTGCCCTAATGTGCGGCTTTATGTCGTCATGACCTTCACGAGTTTGTTGAAAGAGCCGCGCATGGAGCCTTTTTATACGGTCTATGACAATCGCCCGACAAAATGGGCAGAGGGCTACGTTTTGCACGATGATTTTCAGGAAGACCCGCGACTGGTTTCTGACACATTCGTCGTGGGCGCGTTGCAGATTGATAAGTTCGGCAACTCAAATCTAATCGGCGTCGGAAAAGACTATAAGCACTTGCAGTTTCGCGGGCCGGGGGCGGTCGGCACGCTCTCGATGGCTCACTATGTGGACCGCTACTACTTATTTGTGCAATCGCATGACAAGCGCATCTTTGTCGATAAGTGCGACTTCATCTCCACCGTTGGCTGGGGTGAAGGCGGAGCGGACGGACGCAGCAAGTTAGGGATTCCCGGCAACGGGCCGGTGTACTGTGTTACTCCACTTTGCGTTTTCGATTTTGACGAAACGAGCAAGAGGATGCGCCTGAAGAGCCTGCACCCCGGCGTGACCGTGGAGCAGGTGATCGAGAACACGGGTTTTGAAGTGATCGTTCCCGCTAACGTTCCGACGACCGCCGCGCCGACGGACGACGAGTTAGAGACATTGCGGGGACGAATCGACGTGGAAGGCATGTTGCGGCGGTGATGCTGCTGCCGAGTACTGAAACGAGGGAAAGCTTTTGAAGTTGCTCGAACCGATCACGCTGGCAAAGGGCAAGTTACGGGTGAAGAACCGCGTCGTGATGCCGCCCATGGGAATGGGCTACGCCAACGAGGATGGAACGGTTACGGAGCGGGTTGTCGAATACTATCGTGCCCGGGCCCAGAGCGGCGTGGGCATGATCGTGGTCGAGAACTGCATTATCGATCCGGACGTGCTTGGGGTTGGGCCCGAGTTGCAATTGCACGCCGACTTTCATGTGCCCGGCCTGGCGCGTCTGGCCGAGGTCGTTAAGGGTTACGGTTCCGTCGTTGGCTTGCAACTGAACCATATGGGCCGTCAGACGACCTTGGGTAAGCCCGTCGCTCCCAGTGCAATTTCAATTTCCGAACGCGGCCCCGCTCCGCGCGTTCTTACTAAGAGTGACATTGAGTATGTAATCGGCGAGTTCGTCAGTGCTGCGCTACGCGTCCAGAAAGCGGGCTTCGACTTTGTCGAGTTACATGGCGCGCACGGCTACCTGATGTGCGAGTTCCTCTCTCCCTTATCCAATAAACGCGACGACGAATTCGGTGGGGACTTCGATCGCCGGTTGCGTTTTTCGCTCGAGATCATTCGCGGGATCCGCCAGACTTGCGGAGAGGACTTTCCCATCCAGTTTCGTCTCTCGGGCAATGAATATTATCCGGGCGGCTTGACGCTGGCCGATACCACGAAGATCTCCAGCAGGCTGGCGGATGCGGGGGTTTGTTCGATCAGCGTTTCGGCGGGGAACTGGCAGACTCTGCGTTACATCATGGCGCCGATGTTTATCCCTCAAGGGTATCTGCTGGATGATGCGGGAGCGATCAGATCTGCAGTCAAAGTGCCTGTAATCGCGGTGGGCCGCATCCATTCCGTGAAGGTGGCAGAACAGGCGCTGGTTGACGGCAAGGCCGATATGGTTGCCCTTGGCCGCGCGCTGATTGCCGATTCCGATTGGGTGGTGAAGCTGCAAGAAAACAGACCCGACGACATTCGGCCCTGCATATCGTGCAATGCGTGTGTTGACTTAGTCTCGCGAGCGCAGGAGGCTAAGTGCACGGTGAATGCCGGGCTCGGGCGCGAGGGCGAATTAAAGATTACGCGCACTCACCATCCTCACCGCGTGCTCGTCATTGGCGCCGGCCCCGCGGGCCTGGAAGCCGCTAGAGTGTCCGCCGCTCGGGGCCACAAAGTAACGCTGGTCGAGAAGTGCGAGAAGCTGGGCGGCAAACTGCATGTGTCCGCGGCCGCGCCATCGAAGGGCGAGATCCTGAACTTCGTCGACTATCTGTCGGGCCAGGTTCACAAACTAGGAGTCGAGATTCAGACAGGGCGCGAGTTAGACCAGGCCGCGGTTCTCGATCTGAAGCCTGATCTCATCGTGAATGCTACTGGAAGTTATCCCTCGCTTCCGCCCATCGTTGGAGTTCGCTTGCCGCACGTGAAGATCGCAGAAGACGTCATGATGGGGAGAACGACGGTTGGCCAACGGGTCGCGATTATTGGAGGTGGAGGAACGGGATGCGAGTTGGCTGAGTGGCTGCTTCATCGCGGTCACGAGGTCGCGATTCTTGAGATGATGGCCCACATCGGGATGAACATTGAGGCGATTACGCGCCGGTGGATGTACTACGAACTCAAGAAGTCCAAGGTGCCGCTTTTGACCCGTTGCAAGGTGATGCGGATCGAAGGAGATGGAGTTGTCTATTCCGATCCGAACGGAGACGAAGCGACGTATTCGTGTGATTCGGCGGTTATTGCTCTTGGGTACCGGCCGAATGATGACCTGTCATTTTGTGATGAGGAGGGTTTTCCGATTCCGACATACCGGGTGGGCGACGCCGAGCGGCCAGGAACCATTCTGGACGCGGTGACCGGCGGTAACCAGCTTGGTGCTCGTATCTAAGTCGAGAGTCTTGTAGCTTGTTTCAAGGAGGTACCAGTGACAACAAGTGTGACTCGAACGAAACCGTCGGCACGCATGGACGAGATTCTGGCTTGCGCGGCCGAACTGTTCTACGAAAAGGGCTATCACGCAACCACGATCGAAGATGTCGCCCGTAAAGTGGGCATGCTCAAGGGGTCGCTTTATTACTACATCCGCTCGAAAGAAGATCTGCTCTATGAACTGTTGCTCGGCATTATCGTCAAGGGCGTGGACCATGCTTCGAAGGCAATTGACGGAGTTGCAGACCCGACCGAGCGGCTGGAAAAAGCGGTCGAAGCGCAGATCGAGCACATCATCCAGAACCAGACTTACGTGGGCCTGTTTCTGCACGAGTTCGACACGCTAAGCGGCAAGCGGCAGAAGCGCATTCAGGAAGAGATGGTCAAGTACCAGAAGATGTTTGTGGACGCGATCCGCGACGGGCAGAAGGTGGGGCAGTTTGTAGATGCCGACCCAATCCTTCTCACCGACGCAATCCTGGGGATGACGAACTGGATTTATCGCTGGTATCCGGGAACGCGCGCCCCAAGCCTCGATGGCGTCAAAAAAACTTTCATCGCGTTCATCATGAGCGGGATCAAACAACGATAGCAAAAGAATTCAGGAGAACAGAATGTCAACGGTAAATACGGTCGACGCGATGGCGGATCGCGCTGGCGCTATGGGCATCAGTTTTGATCTAAGCAAAGAGAAAGAATTTTTGCGGGCCAATATCCGCACCCTCGTCGAGCGTGAGTGCCCCCCCGAGTATGCGCGCGAAACCGATGAGAAGGAGGAATTTCCCGAGCGGGTGTGGAAAGCGCTCGGCGAAGGCGGGTTTCTCGGAATTCCCATCGGCGAGGCCTACGGCGGGGCGGGCGGCGACGTGCTCGACATGACCATTGTTACGGAGGAACTGGCTCGCCGTAGCGGAGCGATTGGTCTCACTTTTTTCATGTCGAGTTGTTTCGGCGGCCACCTGCTGGAAACTATGGGGACTGAAGAGCAGAAGCGGGAACTACTGCCGCGGCTTGCTCGCGGCGAAATCAAATTCGCATTTTCGCTGACCGAGCCGGATGGCGGCACTGACGTGCTGGGCGCAATGAAGACGACGGCGGTCGAGCAGGATGATCACTATCTGATCAATGGGCAGAAAGTCTGGACCACGGCAGCCCACGTCTCCGATTACATCACGGTGGTCGCACGCACCAATCAGAACGTCAAGAAACGTGCGGATGGAATTTCCGTTTTTCTGCTCGATCGCGAAACGCCCGGAATCCGACTCCGCAAGCTGGAGAAGGTCGGCATTCGCGCCACCCAATCGTTCGAAGTCTTCTATGACAATGTCAAAGCTCCGAAAAGCCGCATGTTGGGGGAAAAGGACAAGGGCTTTTACGGACTGCTCGCAATGTTGAATAACGAACGCATCCTGACCGCGGCCCTTACGCTCGGCGAATCGCAGGCTGCTTACGACGATGCATTCGCATACGCGAAGCAGCGGCGCGCCTTCGGCAAACCGCTGGCACAGATGCAGGCCGTGCAGCACCGCCTCGCCTGGATGTACACCAAGGTCGAACTGAGCCGGCTCATTACTTATAAAGCTGCGTATTTGCAGTCGCTGGGTCGCGACTGCGCCATTGAAGCCAACATGGCCAAGCTCGTTTCCGCCAATCACGCCACCGAGGTAACGGACTCGGGCATGCAGATTCTCGGCGGCTACGGCTACAGCCGCGAGTATGACATGCAGCGCTACTGGCGCGACTGCCGGCTGCACCGCGTTGGTCCGGTGAGCGACGAAATGATTCTGAACATCATCGGCGAGCGGCTGGGTCTGCCGCGCTGCTTCTAAGGGGGCATGCTCTTGCCGGACGGAAAGTCCCTTGCAGGCAAAGTCGCGATCGTTACGGGCTCGGGACGGGGCATCGGTCGTGCGACCGCCACGCACCTCGCTCAGGCGGGCGCGCACGTTGTCATCAATGACATCGACGACGGCCCGGCGCAGGAAGCAGCGGAGGAAGTGCGCAAGAGTGGCGTGGAAGCCGCCGTAGTTTTGGGCAGCGTTGCCAAACCAGAAACCGCGCAATCCCTGGTCGACGCCGCAATGAAAGCCTGGGGGCGGCTGGACGTGCTCGTCAACAATGCCGGCATCACGCGCGATGCGATGCTGCAGCGCATGACGGATGAGCAGTTCACGCTGGTTCTCGATGTAATTGTTCGCGGATCGTTTAACTGCATTCGTGCTGCGTCGCCTTATATGCGCGACGCGGGCAAGAACGACCTGAAGGCAGGGCGGCGCATGCACCGCAAGATTGTGAATGTGTCGTCGATCGCGGGTATTCATGGAGCCGTGGGCAACGTGAATTACGCGACGGCCAAGGCCGCGCTTGTGGGCATGACAAAGGCGGTGGCGCGCGAGTGGGCGCCGTTCATGATCAACTGCAACGCGGTTGCGCCTGGGATTATTGATACCCGCATGACAGCGGCGCGTGGCGATGCGAAAGACGCCGCGGCTCTGGGGATTCCCGCGGACGTGCGCGACCAGATTATCAAGCGGATTCCGATTGGCCGGATTGGAACGCCGGAAGATGTGGCGAATGCGATCCTGTTTTTTGCCTCGCCCGCGTCCGACTTTATTACCGGCGAAGTGTTGCAGATTCACGGCGGCCTCGAGTTCATCAATGTCGTCGGCTAGTGGCGGGCGCAAGTTTATTTGGAGGATTTATTCCTATGCCTCATGTGAAATTCGACCACGTCTCTTTTCTGGTAAAGAACCTCGACGAGGCGGTGGCGGACTATCAGCAGATGTTGCAGGTGCTTGATCCGGAACAGGCAAAACAGGTCGTGTGGGACGAGGGAGTTGAAGGCGGATACAAAATGCGCTGGGCGACGTTCGTTAACCCCAGCGGATGTGCATTGCAGTTTTTCGAAAGCGAAAATCCGTATGACGTGAAACTGCTGGAAAAATACGGCGAGCGGGTGCATCACATCGCGTTCACCTCCGATGACATCAAGCAGACTGTCGAGGATCTCGACAAGGCCGGCGTCCCGCTGACCAGCAAAGAAGTTTCAGGGCCGGGACACCTTCCCTGGCTTAAGTGGACGTTCGTGCCGCCCAAGAAGGCGCATGGTGTGCTGATTGAGGTGGCGACGCGCTACCAGGTCACGGACGGAAAGTGGACGAGAGGCTACGAGAAAGAACTGTGAAGGACCCGGTGAAGAGAAAAATCTATCCTACCGTTGACGAGGTGATTGCGGATGTTCCGGATGGCGCAACCATCATGTTTGGCGGCTTTGGCGGGGCGGGGTTCCCCAACAATCTGATTCAGGCCCTGGCCCGGAAGGGCACAAAGAACCTGACCGCAATCAGCAACAATTGCGGAACGGGCGACGGCGAACTCGGTCTGCTGTTCAAGAATAAGCAGGTCAAACACGTGATCGCGTCGTTTCCCGGTCCGCGGTCGAATTACTTCCAGGATCAGTTCGCCGCAAAAGAAGTTACGGTTGAACTGGTTGCGCAAGGCATTCTCTGCGAGCGCATGCGAGCGCGGGGAGCCGGCATTTGCGCCTTCTACAGTCCGGTTGGTGCGGGTACGGAGATCGCCGCAGGGCGTGAGGAAAGGGTTTTCCAGGGAAAACGCTGTGTGCTGGAGACCGCTCTGGGCGCGGATTTTGCCTTCATCAAGGCGTTTAAAGCGGATGAGATCGGCAACCTTATTTACCGGAAAGCGGCCCGCAATTTCAATCCCATCATGGCGACGGCGGCCCACGTAACCATCGTCGAAGCAGACGAAGTCGTTCCTGTTGGCAGCCTCGATCCGGAAATCATCATTACACCCTCGGTCTTTGTAGACCGCATCGTTCAAGCGAAGACTCTGCGCACATGAGCAAGCCACGCCTCACTCGCGAACAGATCGCCCAGCGCGCCGCCCGCGAACTGCCGGACGGCGCAAGCGTGAATCTTGGTTGGGGCATTCCCAACCTGGTTTCGAACTATCTGCCAAAAGAACAGATCGTCTACTTCCACAGCGAGAACGGCATTCTCGGCATGGGGCCACGCGCTGCCGGCGGAGAAGAGGACCTCGATCTGGTGGACGCCATGAAGGTGCCAGTCACGCTGTTGCCGGGTGCCGCATTTTTCAATCAGGCCGACGCGCACGTGATGACGCGCGGAGGACATCTGGATTTTTGCCTGATGGGCGGTCTTCAGGTCTCCCAGAAAGGCGATCTCGCGAACTGGAAAGTTCCCGGAGCGAAGGGATCGGGCGGAATTGGCGGCGCGATGGATATTGCCGCCGGTGCAAAACACCTCATCATTTGCATGGAGCACACGACGAAAGACGATGAGCCGAAGATCGTCAAACGGTGCTCCTACCCGCTGACGGGACTCGAATGTGTGAAGACCGTGGTTACCGACATGGCGGTAATTGACGTGGAGGCAGGCGGCCTTGTGTTGCGCGAAGTGGCGCCGGGCCTTACGGCCGAGGACGTGCAGGCGGTTACTGAACCGAAGCTGATCATTCTTGGCAGCGTACCGGAGATGAAGCTGTAGACCTCGAAGTTGCGATCTTCTGTGCCCAATCGAATCTCCAAAATCGTTACCGCGGACGAAGCCATTGTGCGCATTCCGGATGGCAGCATGATCGCCATAGGCGGCCTCTCATATTACGGCGCGCCGATGGACTTGGTCCGGGCCCTCATTCGGCGTGGAGCGCGCAATCTGACCGTGGTCACTGCCGCCGTGACTGGGATTCAACTGGATCTGCTGATCGCCGCCGGGTGCGTGAAGAAGGTGATCAGCCCGTATGTGGCTTTCGAGGAACTTGGATTGGCGCCAGCGTTTCGTCGCGCGGCTGAAAAGCGGCAGATCGAAGTGGTCGAGATCGGCGAAGCATTTCTTGCGTTCGGGCTCAAAGCGGCTTCCAGTGGATCTCCGTTTTATGTTTTGCCGAAGTGGCTTGCGGCATCGGATTGCCCTCGGGTGAATTCGCAATATAAAAAGAGCACGGATCCCTTCACCGGCGAGACGGTTGTCTGCGTTCCCGCAATTCGCCCGGATTTCACGCTGCTTCATGCCCGGCGCGCGGATGCGCACGGAAATCTTCAGCATGAAGGTTCATGCTTCATGGACCCGCTGCTGGCGCGCGCTTCCCGTCATGTGATTGCGACATGCGATGAACTGATGGAGGACAGCGCGATTCGCGCCGCATCGGCAGCCACGACTGTTCCCGGAATCCTGGTCGACGCCGTCGTTCCCGCGTTCGGGGCGGCTCAGCCAACGGCAAGCTTCGGGTGCTATGAAGTGGATCGCGACGAATTGAAGCGCTACAGCAAATCGGCCAGGGATCAGGCGACGTTTGCCGCCTATCTTAGCGAATTTGCCAGGCCCAGAGCCCAGGCGCCTCGGCCCCTTGCGGAGCGCGCCGGGCAAATAGCGGCCTTGACTAGCGGCGCCGTAGCGAAGGCCGAGTTGATAGCGACCGTCATTGCCCGTTGCGTGAAAGACGGAACATTCACGGGAGCGGGCACCGGTTGCTGGGAGGTCCTTGCCGGCTTGCGCCTGGCGCAACTTACGCATGCTCCGAATGCGTCGTTTACCTTAGGTGGGACCGGCGCGCTGAATGCGCATTTACGGCAATTGCCGGCTTCGTTAAATGACGATTGCGGTCTCGCCGACTGCGAAGCAAGAATTGGTTTAGAGGAACTGTTTGACCTGGAACTCGGCGGCGCCTTCGACGTCATGTTCCTGAGCGGGATGCAGATCGATCGGTACGGCAATGTGAATCTGGCTTTTGCCGGGACATGGGAGAAGCCGGCGTTGCGCGGTCCCGGCACGGTGGGTCTTGAGTTTGCCCCCTGCGTGCCCAGGTGGGTTGGCTTTTTCCGCAATCACACAAAGCAGGTATTTGTGCCCAAGGTGGATTTCATTTCTGCCATCGGCTACGGTTCGGGACCGCACAGCCGCCGCGAGTTCGGGATCGAAGACGATCACGGGCCCGAGTTGATTGTCACGAATCTCGCAGTCCTCGACTTTTGCCCGGATACACTCCGCATGCGTTTGCAGTCTGTTCATCCAGGCGTAACCGTTGAGCGGGTTGTAGCCAATACGGGATTTGATCTGATTGTGCCGACTTCAGTGCCGGACACGCCGCTGCCCAGCGCGGACGAACTCAGCCTCCTTCGTAGCGAAATTGATTCTGGCGGCTTGCTGGCAAAGCTGGTGCCGTGAACAAAAAATAATTATGCAAACCGAGAAGCAATCATGAAGGGAATCGTTGGACATGCAGTACGGCTCCCGGCGTATTCGGTAGCGCGCGACGAAATCGCGCGGGCCTGGCAGATTCCTTCGCCCGGCGGACAAAAGCGATGCATCCGTTTCGATGAAGACTCCCTAACTCTCGCCGCGACAGCCGCCCAGGATTGCCTCGCAGGCATGGATGGTGCCCACGTTGACGGCCTGTTGTTCGCCTCCACTACTGCTCCCCATCTTGAACGCCTCAACGCCAGCTTGATCGCCGCCGTCTGCGACCTCCCGGCGGCCTGCGCGACGATGGACCTGGGATCGTCCCTGCGCGGCGCAACCAGCGCTTTGCAGACGGCGCTCTCGTTGCTCGGAGGCAGACAAGGCGGGAACGTGCTCGTCTGCGCTGGTGACACGCGCGACGCCGAGCCCGGCTCCGGCGAAGAAATGCTGTTTGGCGACGCGGGCGCGGCAATTGCCGTGGGCGAACAGAATGTGATCGCCGAACTCATTTCGGTGGCCACGATTTACGATGACTTTCTCGATGCAGTCCGCCGAGACCGCGACGCATTCATTACTTCGTTCGCGTCGAAGTTCTCCGCCGATCGCGGCTACGTCGTGCCGATGCAAACGGCCATTCAGAGCGCTCTCAAGCGGGCGGGCTTGACTGCTCAGCGCGTTTCGAAAGCCGCGCTCACCTCGCCGGACAAACGTTCTCATCTGCAACTGGCGAAAAAACTCGGGCTGGCAGAAGACCAGATACAAGACATCTTGTTCAACGATGTGGGTTTGACAGGTTCCGCAATGCCGCTAGTCCTGCTCAGTGCCGCTCTCGAGTCTGCGCAGCCGGGCGACATCATCCTGGTCGCGGCGCATGGCAATGGCGCTGACGCGCTCGTATTTCGAGTTACAGAAAACATTCGCGAATACCAGATGCATGTTCCAACCTCTAAACAGCCCGCGCGCATACAGTATTCGAGCTACACGCAATATCGCAAGGCCCGCGAACATTTCCGCCACGCCGACAACGGCCTCGAGATCAGCAACATTCTCTACGCGAAAGAAGAGCACCAGAACGTGCGCCTTCATGGCAGCGAGTGCTCGCACTGCGGAACGCGGCAATTTCCCGTGACGCAGGTGTGCGTCAGTTGCCGGCGCGGAGACCAGCTTCGCGAAATCGCTCTGGCACGATCCGGCACGGTCTTCACCTTCGCCCAGGATGAACTCTATCCGTCCCCCTTTCCTCCGACGCTGATGGCAGTGGTGGATCTTGCCGGCGGCGGACGCATCTACTGTGAGTTAGTGGATTGCGCGCCCTCCGAGGCTCGCATCGGCATGCCGGTGGACCTGATGTTCCGCAAGTTCAAGGAAGGGGGCGGCCTCTATCACTACTATTGGAAGTGCTGCCCGGGAAGAGGATTATGACGCGCTCCCTAGCCCATGAGGTTGCCGTGATCGGCGTGAGCTGCACCAAGTTCGGCGAGAACTTCGATCAGAGCTTGCAGGAAATGATGGTGGAAGCGGGTACCGGCGCCTGCCAGGACGCCGGCATTAGTGTCGACGACGTGCAGGCAGCATGGCTGGGTACGTTCTCGCCCGGGTTCGGCGGTGGCAAGGCAACCATCACGCTTTCGGACGCGCTTAAAATGCGCGGGCGCCCGATTACCCGCGTGGAAAATTATTGTGCCACCGGAACCGATGCCTTCCGCAATGCCGCTGCCGCAATCGCGGCAGGGAAGTACGAAATCGTAATGGTCGTCGGAGCGGAAAAGTTGCGCGACCGCGCTGTGCGCGGTTTGCAGCGCGAAGGCATACATCCTTATCTCGAATCCGGGTCCACCGCGCCTGGCCTCTTTGCGCTTTCCGCAAATCGTTACATGCACACCTTTGGCACGGACCGCCGTGTCCTCGCCAAGGTGGCCGTCAAGAACCATGCCAACGGCGCTTTGAATCCGAAGGCGCACTTCCAGACCAAAGTCACGGAAGAGCAGGTGCTGAATGCCCAGGTCATCGCGTACCCATTTGGACTTTATGATTGCTGTCCGACAACCGACGGCGCCGCGGCCGCGATTCTCTGTCGCGCCGATCTTGCTTCGAAGTTTCGCAAGGAACTGATCCTCGTTCGCGGCTCGGGCCTCGCGGTCATGTCGGGCAAGCCGTTTCTTGATCCCACAGTGGACTACCTCGGCTTTCCTTCCACTACCGCGGCCGCGCAACAGGCTTACCAGGAGGCAGGAATCAGCGATCCCATCAAACAGGTGGATTTCTGCGAGGTCCACGACTGTTTCACGTGGACCGAGATCACGAATTACGAGGACCTTGGATTCTGCAAAAAAGGCGAAGGCGCGAGATTTATTGAGGAAGGCCGCAGTTCGTTGACCGGTGATGTGCCTTTCAATCCCAGCGGAGGACTGAAATCATTTGGCCACCCGGTCGGCGCCACCGGCGTGCGCATGATCTACGAAATTGTTACGCAGCTTCGCGGTGAAGCTGGAGCGCGGCAGGTGAAAGATGCCGAGGTCGGGCTGGCGCATAATTTAGGCGGACCAGGCGCTGTGGCTTGCGTCGTCATCCTGGGTCGCGAATCATAAGGCTGGCCGCGGACGATTCGCACCGCGCAGCCGCGGCATTTTCGAAAGGTAAGGAGAAACCATGACTGGAAGCGGACAGGCCAGCATCGCGATTGCCAAACGCTATTTCACGGCGGTCAATGAATCTCGTCTGGATGATCTGGCAGCAGCCTTCGCCGAGGACGCAATGCTAAGTTTCCCCATGCTTCCGCCTGTCGCGGGCCGCAAAGCGATTCAAGAGTTTTACGCCGGAGTACTCGTCTTCTATCCCGAGCGACGTGACGACATCACGCGCTGGTTTGTGAGCGAAGGCGGCGGTGACGTTGCGGCCGAGATCAGCTTCGTCGGCAAAACCTCGACCGGGAAAACTGTCGAGTTTGACGCCGTCGATGTCTTCACGATCCGGAATGGCGTCATTCAGAAACTCATCATTTATTACGACAGCGCCAAGGTCCTACAGATGCTCGGCGAACTGCCAAAATGATTTTGGCAACACAACTTCGGAGGATTCATGAGTCGGGCAATTGCAATGATCGGGGGCACAGGCCCTCTGGGAATGGGACTAGCGCTGCGCCTGACACGCGCGGGAGAAGCCGTACTTATCGGTTCGCGCGATGCCGCGCGCGCGCAAGAGGCCGCGGAGACGATTCAAAAACGTGCCGGTTCCGGGGCGCAGATTTCCGGCCTCGAAAATTCCGCCGCGGTCGCCGCCACCGACCTGCTCGCGCTGACCGTCCCGTTTGAGGGCGCGGCCGCGTTGCTCAAGCAACTTAAGCCGGCGTTTCGCCCCGGCAGCATTTTGATCGATGCCACTGTCCCTCTTGCGGCCGGCGTCGGCGGACGCGCCAGCCGCACGCTCGGAATCTGGCAAGGCTCGGCCGCTCAGCAGACCGCGGAACTTGTACCCAAGGACGTCTCGGTGGTGGCGGCCTTCCAGAATGTTTCTGCTGAAGTGCTCAATGGAGATGACGATGTGGATTGCGACGTGATCGTGTGTAGCGACGATCCAAACGCAACCCAAGCCGCTATCGCACTCGCCGCAAAAATTCCCCGAATTCGCGCCATCGACGGCGGCAAACTGGAGAATGCCCGCATTGTCGAACAAATCACCGCGCTGCTGATCGGCCTTAACATTCGCCACAAAGGCCACGGAGGCGTCCGCATAACGGGATTGCCGGACTCCGCCTACAAATCGGCTTAGGCGAATCATCCAAGCGACGGCCGAAAAGCAGGCGATTGGACGCGGGGGAATTTGCCGCTGACTTGACGCCAGTGATTTTTGTGCCTACCTCAAACCGCCCGATGCCATGATCAATTCGCCGGTCAGCCAGGCGGAATCGGCGGATGCCAGGAACACCGCGGATGACGAAGCGTATGTCCAAGGCGTGCGTCGTGGAGGTGTCATGGTTTTCGCAACCGGCACCGGTAAGAACGCGGACCAAGCTGCCGAGATTATGAACTGCCGCGGCGCGGTGGAGATTGAAAAGATCAGTGCGACACGGCCCGAACTTCCGAATGCGGAGATCGGTGAGGAAACTCCAGCTCGAGATCCTTCGACTCAAATTGGCAGGGGTGCGTTCCCCCGGTACCGGTGCTCGCCTGTTTGTTTGGTAGTTTCTTCGCGAAATAGATGTTTGGGAAATCGCATCCCGAATGGAAGGGAGGTCCGAGAATTATGAAGACGGAGAGGTTGCGATCGCTCAATCCTGATCTCGATATCTGGGATGCCTACCAGACGATCCATGTCCTAAATGCTCGACGGCTCGATGAGGCTTGGAGGGGAAGCCATCGCGGAGGTTCTAAGAGATTTGCCCAACACAAAATGGTTTGCGTGAAGTTTCGCCACCACTTTATTCGGCTTTCGGCCATTTCAAGTCGTGCTCAACGTGGCCTATGCCATCCTGGCAGATGTGCGACCGCTCGGCAATTTGCTTTCCGGGTGCTGCATATCCCTGGGCGTTGCCGTTCATCGTCGTAAACTCCACGCGAGTAACTCCAAGAACGGAAAGCGCCCGCTCTGCATTCCAGTTCGACGCGGTCGCGGCGGCAACGTCGTTGCCTTCGGTTTGAGACAGTACAAACCAGTTCGACGGAACACGAAACGGGTAAAGCATTCGCTCTTGCGCGAGTCGTGGCTGTCGGCTGCATCGGGTGCCTGTTGGTTTTCTTCGTCGCGCTTCTTGCCCGTGATAGGCATTACAAGGCTGATCGCCTTCTGTCCCTTCAGGACATGGCGGCCTAGTGCTTTCCAGCCGGGAAAGGTGTTGATGGGGCCGGGCTGGATGCCGCGCATTTCGCACGAGACTGTTTCTCCATCGGGCGGCGGATCGAAAATTGAAGTCACCGTCGCGGTAAAGGTCACCGGCTGCCCGTATACCTGCGGCAAGGCACCCTTACCTTCAAGACTCTGAAGCGAATCCGTTGACGGCATCGACGTAATCCTTATAGAGTCCTCGTTCCTTAGGTGATGGTATAAGAATTAAGGACTCCGCTTATCCAGCGAAGGGACTTGCCATCATGAAAAAACAGGGATGGATCGCCGGCACCGCTCGCGCTGCGGGGGGATCGCGTGATTTCAAGCTCTGGATGCCTGGAACGCTGGAAGAGGGAGGCGCTTGCCCTCTGGTCATGATGCTGCACGGTTGCACGCACAATGCGGAGGATATGGCAGAGATCTCCGGGATGAATGGGGTCGCCGAAGCAAACCGGTTCCTGGTGGTTTATCCGGAACAGTCTCGCATGGCCAATTTGCTGAAGTGCTGGAACTGGTTTCATCCCAAACACCAGACTCGCGATGCGGGTGAACCTTCAATCCTCGCAGCGGTTGTCGAAGAGGTTCGGTCTACCTACGACATTGATCCAAATCGAGTTTACGTTGTGGGCGTTTCGGCGGGGGGCGCGATGGCTTCCATTCTCGCAGCGACCTATCCGGATATTTTCGCAGCCACCGCTTTGTTTGCTGGAGCAGAGTTCAAGGCGGCCACGAGTGTCTACGAAGCGCTCGCCGCGATGAAAGGAGGGGGGCCCGATCCGCTCGGGCAAGGGCAACTTGCGTTTGAAGCGATGCGCAATGGCCTCGCACACAAGCAGAGGCGACGGATGCCTGTGATTGTGTTTCACGGCTCGGCGGATACCGCTGTGAGTCCGGTCAATGCCGAGCAAGCCATCACCCAATGGAGCAAAACGAATGAGTGTCTTGCGGTGCACCATGGTGAGGGTGGGTTTGCCCTCACAGAGACAATCATCGACGGCCAAGTGCCGAACGGTTATTCCTACCAAAAGCACGCCTACGTGGAGGGCGGCACACGCCTGTTGATGGAAAAGTGGGTGGTCCAAGGCCTTGGACATGCTTGGTCGGGCTCTCCTCAACCCAGCAGATACGGCGACCCCAAGGGTCCCAATGCCAGCGCGGAAATCTGGCGCTTCTTCTGCGGATCCGGCCCGAACCCGACAGCTTGCCTATCCTCACAACCCTCGCTGCCCCAGGCATTGGCTAAGACAAAGTAGTTTCGCAGAAATGCTCGCAAGATTCTGACACTGGGAGCTCATTTAGGATGACTACGGTCCTGGCGTCAGTTTTCTCTTTCGCTCGCGGCACCCGACTTGAGGTTCCGCAATTGCTCTTGGAGTTCCAGCTTCAAGACCTTGCCATAGGCATTGCGGGGCAATGTGCTTGTAAAGATGACATGCCGGGGAAGCTTGATCTTGCTGATTCTGGGACGAAGAAATTCAATAAGTTCGACATCGCTGGTGGTCGCGTGTGATTTCAGCGCAACGAAGGCGACCGGGATCTCGCCCCACTTTTCATCGGCCGTCCCAATAACGGAGACTTCGGCAATGGCCGGATGCTCGAGTAATTCTTTCTCGATCTCCGCGGGATAAATGTTGACGCCGCCGCTGATGATCATGTCTTTAGAGCGGCCAGCGATGTAGAAGAACCCATCTGCGTCGCATCGCGCGAGATCGCCGGTGTGGAACCATCCTTCGGAGTCGATCACTTGGGCGGTGGCGGCCGGATTGTTCCAATATCCCCGGCAAACGTGTGGCCCTCGCAAGCAGAGCTCGCCGACGTCGTTGGTGGCAACCTGATTACCCTCTGGAGAGACGAGCTTTGCCTCCGTGAACATCATCGCTCGACCGACGGAACCGGCCTTGCGCCGCGAGTCTTCGTCGCTCATGGCAAAGCAGTTCACCCCGACCTCGGTCAGCCCGTAGCCTTGGCGAAAAATCAGCCCGCGCTCCTGGTAGGCGCCGAGAAGTTGTAACGGAAGTGGAGCGCCTCCGCTGGCACACCAGCGCAGATGGCTAAGATCGAGGGCTGCGAATTCAGGAGAATCGAACAGCATTTTGAAGATCGTCGGTACGCCGAAAAGGATGGTGCACTCATAGTCTTGAAGAGCTTGTAATATCTCGGCGGCATCGAAGCCATCATGCAAAACAATGCTCCCCCCGATGGCGAACAGCGGGGTCATGAATACCGTGAGGCCGCCCGCGTGATACATGGGCGTGTAAACCTGAACCCGGTCACTCTGCCGCAACTGCCAGGAGACAACCGTGTTGTAGGCGTTCCATGCAATCTGCCTGTGAGGAATCATTACGCCCTTCGGCCGCCCGGTCGTCCCGCTGGTGTACAGCATGCAGAAAATATCCTCTGGTTGAATCCTCGTGGAGAGCGGATCTGGACGAACCCGAGCCGTACCTTCCGCATAGCTCAGGACCTTCGGGCCAGTCTGCTCCGCATCCAGAGCGACGGAGTACTCGAAAGGCACTAATTGTTGGAGCTCTTTCGCGAGTGCATCATAGCGGGCGGAGTACATGAGGCAGCGCGGCCCACAGTCTGCCAGTATCTGGCTCAGCTCATGGGCCGTGCTGCGTGTTCCAAGAGGGACGAGTATGACACCGGATTTCGCCGCTGCCCAAAAGGCATCGACATACTCAACCCGGTTTTCGGAAAGGAGACAGAGGCGATCGCCTGGCAACAAGGAGCAGAGGTCCGTCCAGACCCGCGCGCACCGGAGGGCTCGCTGATTTAGTTCCGCATAACTAAACTGCTGGCGTGTGGGAGCGTGAATCAATGCGACCGCGTCGGGGCTAAGACGTGAGCGTTCTCCGAGAATGTCGCCGGTGATCACAAAGCCTTTCCAGGTTGGCTCCTAACGCCGCTATGGCATGCGAAACGCGCAGCCCGCCTGATTGTAACCAACCCCGGAGCCCACCAGCACCACCAGGTCCCCGGACTTCAGCTTACCGTGCTCAATCGCATGATCGAGGGCCATGCCCACACAGGCGGATCCCGTATAGCCATACTGTTCCATGATGGTATGCGCGCGCTCAACCGGCACACCAAGACGCTCCATCACACGTTCAATCGTGGGTTTCCGCACTTGAGTAAAAATGAAGCAGCCGACGTCGCGGAGTTGAAAGCCACCGTCCTTTGCGAGACGCTGCACAAGGATCGGCCAAGTCTCTTCGTTCAATTCCGGAGGATAGCGGTTCTTGATCGTACAGGCGGTACGTCCCGCCTTAACCGACTCCTCGCTCGCGGGTTCGAAGGTACCTCCGGAGTAGATTCCCCAGTAGTCGTGATAGGAGCCATCGGCGCGAAAGGTGGAAGTAATAAACCCCGGCGAAGCGGCCGCCTCGAGCACTGCCGCGCCGGAGCCATCGCCATAGAAAAAGACCATTGGATCGGCGAGCGCCGTGAGTTTGTGCATGAGATAGACACCGACCACGAGCACCGTGTTGATGCCGGGGTTGGCGGCGATGATTCCGGCAGCCGCGGAAAGGCCGGTAGGAAAGGAAGCGCACGCGCAACCGACATCAAATGTGCCAGCATTTTTTGCGCCCAGCTTGTATTGCAGAACGACCGAGGTGGCGGGCGTGATGTAATCCGGCGAATCGGTGCCGAGGATGATCAAATCGACGTCTTCGGGCTTCTTCCCTGCGCGTTCAAGCGCGAGTTTCGCAGCGGGCAGAGCAACATCGCTCGTGGCCCAGCTTTCGGGAGCATGCCAGCGCGTCTTGATGCCGCTGCTGGCCTCCATTTTGTCTACAAAATCCGGGATATGCTTGAAGCGCTCGCGCAGCATATCATTGGTCACTTCTATCTCAGGCACGTACCTGCCAGTCGCGACAATGGTTGCATAACGAGTCATGAATGAGTCCTCTAGGATTGCTGTAAATCAGGTTCCCAGCACCAATCCGCCGTCCACGGAGAGCACCGTACCAGTGATGAACGACGCCGCGTCGGAAGCTAACCAGACATAGGCTTCGGCGACGTCCTCAGGCTTTCCCATGCGACCGAGAGGGGTGTGTGAAACCATCGTCTGAACAACCTTCTCCGGCATCTTCTGCACCATTTCGGTCGCGATGAAACCGGGAGCCACGGCGTTCACACGGATATTGTATTTTGCCAGTTCGCGCGACCACGTCCGCGCAAACGCGATGACTCCCGCCTTGGTGGCAGCATAGTTTGTCTGACCAAAATTTCCGTACAAACCCACGACCGAAGAGGCGTTGAGTATCACGCCCGAGCCTTTGCGGATCATGTGGGGCACAACCGCCCGAGAGCAGAGGAAGACACCTTTGAGGTTAACCGAGATCACCGAGTCGAACGCATCGTCGGTCATCGTCCCGGCAACTGCGCCATCCTTCCACTTCACGAACTGTGCGTCGCGCGTAATGCCTGCGTTATTAATGAGAACATCGACCGCGCTCCAGCGTTTCACAACTTCTTCGACCGCAGACCCGACCCCGGCGGCATCGAAAACGCTGACTTTGCGGAAGAGCGGCTCTCCTCCGAGCGAAGACAGTTCGCGCACGAGTTCTTCCTGCCCGGCGCCGTTGACATCCCAGGCCGCCACCCGGCAGCCTTCGCTCGCAAAGGCCCGGGCCGTGGCGAGACCGATCCCCGCCGCGGCGCCGGTAACGATGACGACCTTATCCCGCAGACCCGTGGCTTTCATGCGCCCCCTAAAAGTTGTACTTCAGCGCAAACTGGATCACCCGGGGCCCCGTAGTGGTCGATGCAATCTGCCCAAAGTTCCCCGACGAAACTACGTTCACGGGGTTGGCAAAATTCACGTTGTTGAACAGATTGAAGAACTCGGCTCGGAACTCCACCTTTTGGCCTTCCGCGATCGGAACGAGCTTCATAATGGAAAAATCCGTGTCGATCTGCTTCGGACCTCGAATGATGTTCCGCCCCAAAGTTCCAAAATCTGCCGTGTCGGGAGTAGGAGGAACGAACGCCGTCGTGTCGAAATAGGCGTTCAGGCGGTCGGCCACGTTGCTGCTCTTGATTGCGGATGCCACCGTCCGCCCGGGAGCCAAGTCGCTTTGGGTGAACGCAAACAGGGAATCCGCGCCTAAGATCGAGAACGGAACGCCGGACTGCAGGGTTACAATTCCGGACACACTCCATGAGTTCACCAGACCCTTTGCCAGGCCCGAGCCGCCATGATAAGCGTCCGGCAGATTGTACAAGTAACTCCCCACAAAGCGATGCCGCCTGTCGAAATCCGATAAAGCATGGTTGTGGTTTTGATTCACCATGTCGCCGGGGAGCAGTGAGATGTCGCTGACGTCGCTGCCGGAGTAGTCGTCGATCGAGTGGGACCAGGTATAGCTGAGCAACATCTGCAAGCCGTAGGAAAAGCGCTTGTTGACGGTTGCCTGGAGGGAGTTGTAACTGGAGTTGGAGTTGCTTTTCATAAGGAAGCTACCCAGTCCGGGTGCGGGCAAATCGCCGAAGCCCGGGAAGAGAGGTCCGCCCAGACTTCCAACCGCAGGCACTCCGGCGAACGAGGGACCAAACGCTTGGTTGAACGAGAACAAGCGCGGAAACTTGCGTCCCAGCGAGCCGACATAGCCCAGGTCCAGCATCCAGTTATTGGCGAAGCTATTTTGCACGCCAAGGTTGAACGTTTGTGTGTATGGGATGCTCCAGTCATGTATGTCGGGATAGAGCCCGGAGGCCGGAACTATGGTGGGCGCGGGCGTAGCCGAACCATAGCTGGTTACCGGCAACACAGCCGGATATCCTCCGAACGGGAAGATGCTGGTATTGCTGAGACTCAGCGGAAAGGCGCTGGGCAGTGGGACTTGCACAAATGGATTTTCGTTCGGAGTGGCGAGCGCGGTGGCTATCATCTCATAGGGCATATTGAACAATTGGCTGTTATACAGCCGCATGTTGGGCCGATCAAAGAAGATGCCATACCCTCCGCGCAGAACAATCTTGCCGTTATCCGAGAGTTGATAAGCGAAGCCAATCCTCGGCCCGAAGTTCTTGAAATTGGAATTCACTAGGCCGTCGCTGACCTTTGTGAATCCCGGTGTGCCGCCGTTGGGGACCGGCAGATTCCCGTTGCCCGCCTGAACGAAGCCCCCAGTAACCGCCACCCCGCAGGTGTCCAAACAACCCGGCACAATCGGCAGAGGGGCAATCGCAGCCCGTGACGGATCGAACCCCACAAAATGACCCTGGGTCTCGGTGGTGGGACCGAAATAGTCATAACGTAAGCCGAGGTTCAGCGTGAGCCGCTGAGTGACCTTCCAGTCGTCCTGGAAGAAAGCCGAAAAATCGTTGGCCCGGTTGTGGATACTATTGGTGCCCGAGCCAATGACGGATACGCTGGCCAGCCCGGCGAGAAAATCCGAAAATGGATTGCCGTTCAGGAATCCCGCGTATGCGATTTCGCCGTTGGGGAATACATCGAAATAGGGTGCGTCCAACTCCTGCCGCTTGTATTCGCCGCCGAACTTCATGGCATGTCGGCCCTTTGTCCACGTCATCATGTCGCTAACGCTATACATGTTGGTCGCCGCATAGGTAATACCTAACGGAGACGGCCCAAGAGTGAACATGTTTGCAAAGATCATGGTTGGCATACTCGGAAACAAGCTGCCTAACGGAGACGAAATTCCCAAATCGGCCGAAGTGACAGGTGTAGAAGGCTTTCCAGGTCCGTAAATCGTACTCCACCCGAACCTGACTTCATTCACCAAACGGTTCGAGATCACCGAAGACAGGCCGACCGAAAGTACGCGCTGGTTTACCTCTTCTTCAGCCGGCCACCCCGGCGCCTGAAGTGGGTTGCCGTCGCCAAACTGAGCGTAGAGCGCCTGATTTTCGCGGTTTAGCGCTTGGAAGTACTTGGCGAAGAAGCGATTCTTTTCGGTCAGTTTGAAGTCCAGATTGGTGTTGAACTGATCTTCTTTGTACGTCGAGTTGGACGGAGTCGTCTCCAGGACAGGCGCTGCCGTCACCCCCGCTCCGGGCGCACAGCCAGCGGCGGTGGTCGTAACGCCGGGAGCGGACGGAATCATATACTGCCCGTTGGGCAGCCTCTGGTTGAGCGCAGCATAAGTCGTAAACGGATCGAAGAAGCCACCCAAGCCATAACACAGAGAAAGATTAGCGAGAGACGCGGCATCGCGTTGCGGGCCCAGAAAGGCCGGCACGAATACCGTGGCGAGTGAGTTCGTCAGCGAGGTCCCGTTGGTTTCGCGCGTGCCCTGATAGGAGATAAAGAACCACGCACGATCCTTCAGCAGCGGACCGCCCAACGTGCCGCCAAACTGGTTGCGCCTGTATGTAGGCCTCGGCGTGACTGCTCCGTTTTCCGCTCCGTTCAGGAAGAAGTTGTTCGCATCCAAGACGGTATTTCGCAGGAACTCATAAACATCTCCATGGAGGCTGTTGGTGCCCGACTTGGTGACGGCGGCCACATTGCCACCCGCGTTGCGGCCCGCGGAGGCGTCGTACATGCTGGTCTGCACGATGAATTCCTGGAGCGAATCGATGGACGGGACAGAAAGATTTGGGTTCTCGCCCGTGCCGATGGAATTCGCATCCACTCCGTTGATGAGGAGGTTGTTAGAGAGCGCGCGCTGGCCATTGACATACACGGCAACATCGCCGCGTCCCAACTCGGAGGAATTCTGGAGGGAACCCGAAGTACCAGTCGTCAGAGTTAATAATTGCTGGAAGTTGCGGGTCGGCAGCGGCAGGGCCTGGATCTCTTGCTCGTCGATAACGGTTCCGCGGGCAGAGCTTTCCGTCTGTACCAGAGGCGATTCGCCCGTAACCGAAACAGTGGTCGGCGCACCCGCCACCTTGAGGGCAACGTCGGAAACCGTGGTTGCGGTGATCTTGACGGTGACGCTTTCAACTTTGATTGGCGCGAATCCACTGCTGCTCACTTCGAGCTGATAGACCCCTGGGTCGAGCAGAGGAAACGTGTAACGGCCGCTGTCGCCGGTTACCGTTTCGCGGCGCACTCCGGCGTCGCTCGTCAGCGTTACTTTCGCGCCCGCTACACGGGCCCCGCTGGGGTCCGTCACCGCGCCCACAATTTGTCCGGTCGTGGCGGTTTGCGCCTGAGTCATCGGCGTCATGAAGCAGAGAATGCCAGCCAACACCAGCAGCATCCCCAGAATTCGGGTTCGCATATTTCCTCCTTAGTGTCTAACTACCGCTTCGAAGCTCGCTCTTTACCGCTCCGCGTGTACAGGCGGACAAACTGTTCGACCGCTTCCGCGTCACTCACACCCAGATAACGCTTGGCGCCGAACAGTTCCTCCACCAGAAAATGGGTGACAAACTGCAAGTACAAGCTGACATACGCAAACCCGGGGTTCACGTCGGGGGGAAAGGGGATGGGCGCCTTTTGAAACAAAGCTGTCGAATAGGTGCGCAGACCTCCCGCCACTTCGCGGTAACTGTGAATGAAGTGTTTGTGACGGAACTCAACAACATCGACGTACATGAGTCGCCAGTAATCCAGATTCTGCGAGACGACTCGGCCAACTGCCATCCCCAGCTTCTTCAGCGAATCCGGATCGGGCGATTGCATTAACGGAAAAAGTTCGGTCCGTCGCAGGACCTCCATTTTTTGTTCCATGTGCTGGACCAGGCCGATGAAGATATGTTCCTTGGTCGGATAGTACAAATAGAGTTTTCCCATGGAAACGCCGGCCTTCCGCGCGATCTCCCGCACTGTCGTACCGTGAAATCCTTGTCTCGTGAAGAGCGCTTGCGCGGCGCGTTCGATCTTGCGCCTATTGCTAACAAGGGTGTCGTCTAAAAGCCTGGGCATATTTACCCATCCGCAAGCGCAATGACAAGACGAGCGCTCGCTCTCGTTGGTGGATTCTAGAACCCGAAGGTAGCAGAAGATAATGTCCCTTGTAAACATATTTCCGCTCAGGAAAAGGGCTGTCGCGAAGCTTGTCAGAATAGAGGACGGCTCCCCTCCAGAGAGACGTTCTGCCTAAACGAGTTTTGAAACAGACCAATAACCAACGGTCGGTAGGCTATCGAGCCTGTGGATCATCAAAACCTCCCGAAGGATCGAGAAACCAAGCCGTCGCGGCGTGTCTAAGTTGTTGACAGCTCGGATTTGTTTTTCCAGGAGTTGCTTGGTCTGAAATCTGGTCGTTGGTTCAGACACGAACAGAGCATTGCCTGGTAGCTTTTGAATCGACCGCCCTAATCTGCAACAGCACAGTTCAGGCAGCGTACCGATGGTGCAGTCCGCCGAGTCGCGGAAGAGATCGAATCTTGCCGTTCGCTGAAGGCTGGGCGGCCGGTCGACCTACGGGTGTGTCCTTGGCTAGCCCCAAGTGCGTCCGGTCTCCATGGTAGTAGTGAACGTATTCAGTCATGAGGCGCTTCAGATGGCGTTCGTTTATCACGATGACGTGGTCCAGCAGGTCTCGCCGACAACTACCGACCCAACGTTCCGCGACCCCGTTCTGCCATGGGCTTCGGAAGGCAGTGCGCACCGGCGAACTCCCCATCTGTTTCACTGCGGACACTACGTCATTGCCGAACTTCCCGTCCCGGTCGAACAGCAAGAACCGGTGTGTTGGCGCGTACGGCCACGCTTGTCGTATCTGCTGAACAATCCAGGCAGCATTCGGATTCCGTGTGACGTTGAGACCCAGAATCCTGCGCCGGTCGTGCTCAATGATGAAAAAGCAGTACAGAACACCAAACGTGATCGTCGGGACGGTGAAAAAGTCCATGGCCGCGATCGCTTCGCGATGGTTTTTTAGAAACGTCAGCCAACGCTGGGCGGGATCGGGAGTTCTCGGGACTCGACGAAGCCATCGTGAGACCGTCGGTTCGGAAAGATGGAATCCCAACTTGAGCAACTCGCCGTGAATCCTTGGCGCTCCCCAGGTTGGATTCTCCGCAGCCATACGAAAGATCAGCGTCCGCACCTCCTCGCTCACACGTTTTCTGCCACCGAGTCGGCGGGTTCGTGAGAGCCATTTCCAGTACAACCGAAAGCCCGCTCGATGCCAAGCCACCACCGTCTTCGGGGTAACCAGCACGAGCGGCTGCTTCCAACCGGACCAAACTCTTCGCAACGTAGTCCAGAACAGCTTGTGCGCGGTTGCCAGTCGGCGGCGAGGTCGTTTGTTGTGCAGGGCGAGCAATTGCTGACGGAGCGCCAGGTTTTCGAGAAGGAGATCCTCACGGGAACGGAAAACGCAAATCATCCAACCGATTAGGTGCCGGAGGGTGGAGATCATAAGCAAGGATCTTATCCGAATGACGGATCGCACCCTCTTTGCAAGTCGCTCATTTTACGATGGCGCAAGGTTTTGATGAGGCACAGGTGATTCTTCGTGCACCGATTTTGCCGGTTCGAGATGCTTCGGACTAAGAGTACTCTTTTCTGTGCCACCGCAAAGCCAGCACTCCCCAGCTAGCAACGAGGGTGAGTCTTTTCACTACACTCGTTTCTCTTTGAGATGTAGTCGCAAATGAGAATGGTCAAATCGTCATCCTGTGTTCCCGACCATTGGCGCACAGAAGAAATAATCGAGTCTGCCGCCATCGCCGGGGATAGCTCTCTAGTTCTTGTCAGCAGATCGCACAATGCATCGTGGCCGAAGAAATCTCTTGCAGCGTTGGAAGCCTCCACAACCCCGTCTGTATACATCACGATTCGATCATCTATTTCCAGTTTGTGGACGGCAGTGGAGTATGATGCAAAATCGAACGCCGCGAGCATCAACCCGTTCTCTTCAATTTGGGTGACGCGTCCATTCCTCACAAGCAAAAGAGGCGGGTGCCCTGCGGCGGAGTACCGCATTTCACCGGATTCTGAGTTTAGGTGGACATACGCCGCTGTAACGAACTGGTCCTGCGTATTGCCCAACAAAGCCGAGTTCATGCCGGTCAGGAACTGACATGGCTTGGCGGCAACCGCTCGTTGCGAAGCTGCCGCGAGCTTGACCATAGATGCAATAAGGGCGGCGGGGACCCCGTGCCCTGACACATCGGCGATCAACAATCCAACCTGGTGGTCATCCGCGATAATGTAGTCGTAGAAATCGCCTGCCACCGAAGTCATGGGCACATAGCGAGCCGCTACTCGGAAGTTCGAGGAGGGGGGAAATTCTCCGGGCAGAATTGATAACTGAATACGACGGGCTACCTCCAATTCCTTTTGGATCTCCTCCAACTGTCGATCCCGCCGCAGAGTACTTCTGGCGGCAACATAGCCCAGAGTGCTGAGAAACGCGGCGAATCCAAAGGGCTCCAGTAGAGGCAAGGAAGTGTGGAAGAATTGAGCTGAATTTTGCCAAACCACCAAACCTACGAAGATGAGCAAGCCCCAACGGATCACATCGAAATTGGCAGCCTCAGGAGCAATGCTCTCAGCAGAACCGCTCGCCATGAAGCGAATGAGAAAGAATCCCGACGCGCTTATGACAGCGATGCTATTGATTCGCTCGTAGTGAGGCGAATCGCCGAACAGAAAGGTGGCCGCGGCGAGTAGGCAACCGAACCCAACCGCCGCGTATCCAACTGCCCGCTCAAATCGTCTTAGACCCAGGGAGATGAAGAACAACAATGCGGGAATCAGAGTGACGTAATTAACGGCTCCACGCAGGCGCGCGTAGAAGGTCGCACCCTGCGCCATCATTGCAAGCATGGGCGACGAAATCCACAGGCGAAACCCGTACAAGGCGGCAAACAATGCGAAGCAGATGAGGAGTGAGTCGCGCTGGCGTCGGAGAACGGCAAAGGCAGCGGTCACCATGCCGACAGCGGCGAAGGCCGCACCTAAGAATAGATACGGAGCGTCACGCCGGAATGCGGTCAAGACCTCCTCAGCACTCATCTCAGATGCTCCACCACCCGGTCAGATACCGTCCAGGTACGCTCCCTCTCTTACGCAGCGGCTGATTCCAGATTTCTAGCCAGCATCGCAAACGCCACCAAGATTCGCGGCATCACTCTCTAATGACCGAAAACATTGCGTTGTGCGTCGGGCCAAAACTCGTTCATGTCGTCGAACCCGATATCGATACCGATCTGCCGGCTCCATTACATCTGGCGAGTTCTTGCCGGAAAGACTCTCTGCGTGATGTCCATTAGCACTTGCGTTAAGGACGAATCCACCGAAGTACGGTAGCTCAGCGCATCGACCGGCCAGCGTGGCCTCGCGGGGACTTGGGACTTTTGGTGGCCTGATTCGCCCATTCCCATTCTGCAAGCCAGTTTCTGCAGCATCTTCCTTCACATTGGAATTCCGACATTCTTCCACCGCATTGTGGGCAGACCAAGTTGACGATCGACGAGATGATGCTCGTGTTCGATTCGCCCGGTAGAGTGTCAAAGGTTCTCATAATCGTCCTCCTATCCAGAGATCCGACAAATGCGCGAGGGGCAGACACCAGCAACAAACAACGGAATGTGCCGCGCTGGTCTTCTACGCTCTCGGGCGCTCCGAACTGGTTGGCTGCGGAGTCCGTCTCGGCCACCAAATGCCTGCCGCCTCGCTACAAGATGAGAGTGCACGCGCAATGCCAATGCGGAACAACGAATAAGAGCCGCGCACGAAGCTGTTCCTGAATGCGCGCGTATGTCAAATGTCACAACTAGTGCCCTGCATTAGGCATGGATGCCCGGATGTGGGCGCAACTTGAGCGTTGAGCGGCGAGCCCCAGAAAGGAAAGCCTTGCAAAGACATGTAACGCCGACTCGTTGAGACTCTACCTAGCGCTTCGAGCATTGGCATGTCGATTGCGTTCCAACGGAGGTGATCACAAGCTCCTGTTTTGGTTAACAGTCATTCCTGATTCGGACTGCTGGACTAGCGAGAGCGTGAGGAGTGAAGGATGCAGAGACTAATCGTTGTAGTCACCTTGTGTTTACTGGCGTTGGCGGCTCTTGGCCAGTCCACATCAAAGTATCAAGTAGCCATGATTACTGAGGTCAAGCCGCGTCAGGCTCCAGGAGACGGTACGTCTGATCCCACCAGCTATGACGTATCGGTCAAAGTGGGCGACACAATTTACGTGGTCTTGTACACGCAACCATTGGGCGAAATTCCCGCGAAGTACGAAACGGGGCACGAACTGCTCGTGCTCGTCGGAAAGAACACAATTACTTACAACGACATGTTGGGGCGGTCGCTTCAGGTGCCGATAGAAAGCCAGAGACCCGCTGCAGACCCTAAACCCTCGAAATAGCTGCGGGAGAGTCATTACTCGAGAACTTATTGCAAGAGTTACAGCCCGACTCGTCTTTCGAGCCGAGCGTGGAGGACTAATGAATCGTTTGTTTGCTCTAAGAAATCATAACAGCGGCTACTTCGGCGGATACGCTCTTCTCACTCTGTGGGCACTATGGTTGTGCTCCGGTAGTGGAGCATTGGCCCAGAGTGCCGCTTCCCCATCGAACGCGAACGCACCGTTCAGCACTCGGGTCACGCATCTGCTCGGTCTGCCAAACACAAAGCCCAACTGCAACGGAACTCTATCAATTCAAGACAGTGTCTTGCAATTTCAGCCAAACGGCAAACCCGGGGTACAGGTAAACATGGCTTCTGTCCTGAATCTTTCTTTGGGTGACGAGACTAAGCAGGTCGGCGGACTGCCAATGAAGCTAGGCAAGGCTGCGGCTCCTTACGGAGGTGGCCGAGTGGTTAGTCTCATTGCTCATAAGAAATACGACACGTTGACGTTGGAATACGTTGACAGCAATGGCGGAGTCCATGGTGCGATCTTCCAATTGGAAAAAGGACAAGGTGAACTCGTGAGGAATGAACTCGTGGCTCGGGGCGTATCTTCCAGCTCCGGCGAAGATCAACCAACGAAGCAAAGTACCTCGGAGGTTACGCATGAAGACAAGTAAACCGAGTTCATGGACATTCTGTGTGGCGGCCAGCATCACGATTGCAGTTGCATTGTCGGTTCAGCTGGCTGGTCAAACTGCGGCGGTTCAACCTTCCGGTGGAAGCGGTGGTTCTGGCACGCAATGGAGCCTGCAAGTGGAGCGGATTGATCCCGGAAACCTGAACCTCGCGCATTCCTTCCAAGTGGCGATCTACGAGAACCTCTTGGAAGAGTTGAATAAAACAAGGCAATTCAAGCAGGTCTTCCGCGAGCGCGACAGTAATGCTGGCGGGATTCCGGACTTGCTGATCTTGAAAACAATGGTTGTGAAATATACGCCTGGGAGCGAAACGCAGCGTGCGGTGACCACTGTAAGCGGGGCGACAAAGTTAATGGTGCGGAGTCAACTCATCACGCGGGACGGCAAAATTGTGTTCGATCGCACGGTGCAGGGGAACGTTCGTTTCTTCGGCAGCAATTTGCGCGCTACCCACAATTTGGCCCGCAATATCGCTAAAGTGATCAAGCAATCAAACGTGGCTACGGTCCGGGCATCGTACCGCGATACTCAAACGCCAACTTTGAATGCCGCCGGCACGCAATGATCAGGCGGGGTCCTTACGATGTGCATCTCGCCAGAGGGGCGCCCATGAAACTTCGAACACTTCTTTTTGCTCTAGCGATTCTTGGCACTGTGTTGCACTCTGCCGCAGCCCAGGCGAAGAACAAGACGGCGCAAGTAGATGCGCCTCCGCCGGAGCTAGTTCTTTCCGGCACAAGCATGCAGTCTAACGAGGCTCTAACCGATGTGATTGCGCGCAAGCCCGAAATACCATTGGGGCCACAAGACATTCTCAAAGCGTACGAAATCGCCATGAGCATGGTGGCAGACAAGACATCGGCCGATTTCTCTGTAATCGTGCAGGCCCAACAAACAAATCAAATTACCCGCGAACAGGCGGAATATTTTTTGCTGCAGAGCTACCAAATGGCAATGATGCAGTATCAGGTGCTTAGCGCGCTCCATGACGTTTTAAAACATGACATCGACGAAGCAGCAGGGCAGCAGGCAAGGCAGTCGCTGAAAACGACAAGCGCCGATACGGTTCTCGTGGTTCCATTTACGGGATCCGTCTCCGCATACAGATGAAATCGAAATTCCAGATCGCTGGGGTCGCATGGAACTACCAGTGCTTCACTGGCGACAGAGGAGCGCGAACATAACATGCCATCCCTGGAGAAATTGATTGAGCGCGGTGAGGGTGTCGCCCTGGAATCGGGGGCGTCTTCACCTGCACAGATGATGGCTGTTCTGGCCTATCGCTTTCCGTATCTCTATCGATACGCCTATCGACTTTTGGGGAATAAAGCTGATGCCGAGGACGCGGCACAGGATGCGCTATTGGCAGCTTACAAGCACCTGAAGGAATTCAGAGGCGAGGCCCAACTTTCCACGTGGCTGACCGCTATTGTTATCAATTGCGCGAGAATGCAATTGCGCAAACGGTCACGCCATATCCATGTATCCTTGGATTCGCGAATCGGAGAAGACCAGCAGTATCCGCTCTCCGATATTTTGGTGGATCACCGTCCCAATCCCGAGGATGAGTGCCACAAGGCTTGGGCGCATGCGCGCTTAATAGAGTCAGCAGCAAGACTATCGCCGACTTTGCGGAGAACGTTTCACCTGCGGTATGTGGATCATCTTTCAGTTTGCGAAACAGCTCGCGTTCTGGGGGTTCCGATCGGAACGGTGAAAGCGCAGACCGCTCGGGCACGCGCCAAAGTGCTGAAGTCGATACGAGGAGTGCTCCACGCGCAACCTCGTTCCCGCAGACGCCTCCGGTAGCACACGCATTCCATACCCTCGCTCAAACGAGCAATTTTGTTCTGGGGCCAATCCGCAGGTTTAATCGCTCGGACAGATCGGATTGCTTAGGTTGAGCCCGGCAGATAGAGCTTAGTTGAAGACAGGGAGCAATTTCCTGAGACACAATGCTGAACTCCTCGCGGGGTCCATGGTTTCTCGACGTAAGAAGCAACCCCCCCGAACCGCTCCCTGACCCAATAGGGTCAAGATCCAAGCACAGCTGACCTAATCTGCCCGTATTCGGGCGCGACTGCCCTGATAGTGTCTACATCGTTCGTATCAGTACGCCTTCTCCTGCGCAAGTATTTGAGTTCCCTACGATTATCACTGACCGGTAATGGCTATGCTCTTGCCAACAACATTTTCGGGTTGATCTTGGCGATTGGCTTATGTGGAAGATCACAACTCGCGGTTTTACGCTACAGGAAGTCCTAATCATGGCTGCAATGAATGTTGTCACCCGCACTGATAGCGGCCGACAAAGGCGAGCGAACGATCTGGCGCAGCCGCGCGCAACGAGATTCACCAGGATCTAGGAGGTTGTCATGACAAAAGTGATTGAGTTTTACATACCGAAAAACCTTAGGAAACCGTTAAGGGCGGCGGCTCAGCCGCAACTCGGAAAAATAATCGACTTTTGCCCACAGACGAAGGGATCAGCTTAGCTGCTATCCACCCTATGCGGATTGAGGGGAAATGTGACGTTCATTCGTTCATTCTCACATGAGGACTGCGAAATTACGCCGAGGAGGAACCGTTGCGATTGCTCGCTGACAGAAAGCGCGTCGATAAGCCGGAAATCGATATCGTGGACACCGAGAATGGCGTTCTGGTGTCTTTGAAGGGGCACATTGATATCGATTCCTCTCCAGCAGTGTGCGACCAGCTTGTCGCCATTTTGCACGCGCCACATCCGAGGACAGTCAGCATTGACTTGTCGGGCGTTACCCATATCGACAGTTCCGGCGTTGCCACTCTGATTGAAGCGCTGAAGATCGCACGAAACTGTAAAACCGAGCTTAGGCTGCAGGGATTGCATGATCGCTTACAGCGCCTGTTTGAGGCGACGGGCATTCTATCCCTCTTTAATGGGGGCGTTGAGAGATGAACTACGTCTGGTGCGAGGCCGTTTGATGGCCAATCTTCTAGAAATTGCCGGCAGAGAGACTCTCAGTCAACTCGACTATGTTGGGAGCCTGAACATTCAATTGTGGGCCACCCTGCGTGGGATGCGTGCGGCTCTGCCCCTGGTCGGAAATCGACATCGGTGGCGAGCAGCCGTTCACCAAATGCTTGAGATCGGGGTTGACGCACTCCCGATGGTTGCCCTGATGGCTGTGTGCAGCGGATTCATCCTGGCCATGCAAGGAGCCTCTGAGTTGCGGCGGTTCGGAGCTTTGCACTACGTTATCGATTTGGTCGCGGTCGGCTTCACCCGCGAACTTGGGCCGCTGCTGACTGCAATCGCGGTCAGCGGACGATCGGGATCTGCATTTGCAGCCGAGATCGGCACGATGAAGGTGACTGAAGAGATCGATGCCCTTAAGGTCATGGCCTTCGAACCGGTGGAGTTCGTGTTGGCGCCAAAGTACCTGGCGGCACTCGTGGCCGTTCCGTGTCTCAGTATCGTCGCGGCCTTCTTCGGCATTCTCGCCGGGGGGCTATTTATGTTCTTCAGCACGCACCTTGGTCTCCTGCTCTATCTCCGATACGTGCTGACCTCGATTGAGTTGCGGGATGTGGTCGCCGCGATGATCAAGAGCTTGGCATTCGCCACCATTATTGCTCATGTGGGATGCCTGGAAGGACTTCGTGTCCGCGGCGGGCCCGACGCAGTAGGTCGCTCGACGACTTCGGCGGTGGTGCGATCAACGTTCCTGGTCATCGTCGCCGACGCGATATTCACTACCATCTTTTACTTCGTAGGAAAGGCTTAAATGTCCATCATTTCGGTGCGCGATCTGGCCGTGGAATACGATGGGCGACGTGTGCTCGACGGTTTGAACCTTGACATCGAGCCAGGCCAAATCACGGTCCTGCTGGGGGGCAGCGGTTCAGGAAAGAGCACACTCTTGCGGCAAATTCTTGGTCTCGAGCATCCGAAGTCGGGCAGCGTCTCAATCAAAGGCACAGACATCACGCGCTGCTCACAGGCGGATTTGAACAAAGTCCGACGATCGCTGGGAGTGGCCTTTCAAAGTGCGGCTCTGTTCAATTCTCTGTCGCTTGAAGACAATGTCGCGCTCACCTTGCGGGAGCACACCGCACTCGCTCCTTCAATCATCGACCTGATCGTCTGGATGAAGTTGGCTGTGGTGGGACTGGCAGACTTCGGCAAACTGCATCCGCAGGAGCTCTCGGGAGGTATGAAGAAGCGTGCGGCGGTTGCGCGTGCTCTTGCAATGGATCCGGAGATCTTAGTGCTGGACGAGCCCTCCGCAGGCCTCGACCCGATTGTGGCGGCGGAACTGGACGAACTCATCTTGTTTCTCAAGGGGACGTTTCAGATCACGGCTCTTGTTGTCACCCATGAGCTCGATAGCGCTTTCCGCATCGCCGACCGGATCGCGATGCTGTTCGATGGAAGGCTCCTCGCAGTCGGCACAAAAGACGAAATACGCGCAAACCAGCATCCACGCGTGAGGCAGTTCCTTGACCGTGTGCCCGGCAGCCCCGTGCATATGCCGGCATTGGCCTCCTATCTGGAACGGTATGTGCAAAGTAAGGAGGCAAAACCATGACCACCGAAGCAAAGGTCGGTGCCTTTGTCCTCGGCTGTTTCGCTGTACTCGCATTCACGGTCATCTATCTGTTGAATGCGCAGTATAGCGGCGGGACCGTGCACTATCGCACCTACCTGCGATACGCCGGAGGGCTTGAGCCCGGAGCTTCCGTGCTGTACGGAGGCATGAACGTAGGCAAAGTTACAGCCGTGCGACCCTGGGCGGCGGATCCAACCCGAATCGAGATTCTGCTTGAAGTCAAGAAGGACACTCCGCTGAATGAGAAATCAGTGGCCAAGCTAGGATTCGTCAGCGTCATGAACAGCGCGGCCTTGTCGATCACAACCGGCACTATCGATGCCAAGCGTCTTCCTCCAGAGTCAACCGTCGCCTCACAAGAAGCGGCCAGCCTGGATGAGATTGCCGGGAAACTGGCAACCGTTGCGGACAGCGCGAATACGCTGATCACGCAGGCACAGGGAGAACTCAACGACATTAGCGGCAACATGAACCATCTGCTTGTCAACCTGGACACGATGACCGGACCACGAAATCAGAAAAAGGTCCAAGCCATTCTGGACAACATCGATCGGTTGGTGGCGGACGAGCGCCCCAAGATTGATCGTCTTACAGACCAACTGGCCAAGGTGAGCGAGCATGCCGATGACACCATTCAGAACGTGAATGGCACGGTGACGGATCTGCGTGCTCCCATGCGGAAAGATCTGGCTGAATTACAGACAACTCTGGAAGAGGCTAAAGGCCTGCTGCAGTCGATGCAAGTCATAGTACGGGCCAATGACTCCAAGATCAGCGACACGGTGGAAAATCTGCGCGACGCGACCGACAACCTCAACCAGTTCACGAATTCATTAAAGCAGCGTCCCTGGAGCTTGATACGCACTAAGCAACCTGGGGACCGCCAGGTTCCGAAATAGGTCAGGAGAGGAGAATCGACGTGAAGAAACTTCTAAACGCGCTCGCACTAATGCTGGCGATCATAACCGCCCTGACTGGTTGTGGTGGGAAGCTAAGATATCCGTCCTACTACACGCTCAATCTGCCGGCCGCGCCGGATTTGCCAGCCCCCGAAGGCGTCCGAACCTCAATAGCAGTGCGAGAATTCCAATCGCCGGGTTATTTGCGGCAAGGGCCGATCGTCTACCGGACGACGCCGGAGGAAGTCGGCTTCTACGAATACCACCGCTGGGCGGCAGATCCGCGTGCCCTTGTGACCGGCGCAGTCATCGACCATCTGCGCGCCGGCGGTCAGTTCTCCATGGTCTCTATGTATGACGGCCGGCCGAACAACGACTACGTTTTCAGTGGAAAATTGGAAAAGCTGGAGGAAGTGGATTACGAATCCGGGGTCAAGGTGGAAGTTGCAATCTCTGCACAAATCACCCGAGTCGCGACCGGTGCAACGGTCTGGAGCAATGCTGTCTCCGAAACTCGACCGGTGTCTCAACGAAATGTACGCGGGGTCGTCTCCGAGATGAATCGGACTGTCGATCTAGCCATCAATAAACTTCTTTCCACTGTTCCAGCACCGCTGGCTAGTGAGCGATAGAAATTTCAAGTGGGACCGAGCCGCCGACATCAGAATGTCATCCGGGATCATCCGAACGCCGATTGCAGTGGGAACTTGATTGGCAGATACTTGAAGGCGCAAAAATTGGGGTGCAGCAAGCGGTGCGCGTTTCAGTGTTTGCGAAAAGCCGCGATACGTCGGCCTTTGCATATCCGGTGCCGCACCTTGACCGAAGTTCGGTTAGCGATATCGTCCGGGCCAATAGATTGCAATCCGATACGAAGACCAGTTTGCGCGCATCTGTAAACCGAAGATTGCGGAGAGCGTCATGACCATCACCGAAGATCGATATCGAAGCCTGCTGGGTGCGTCCACCGCCCTGGCCGATCAGCCCACAGTAAAGGCCGTCCTGCAGAGCCTGCGTGGTGTTCTGTCCAGTACTTCCCGATTACACGGGGCCGAACTCTATGTGCTGAGCGATGACGGGGAGAGCTTATCCAGCTTCGAATTTGATCGAGATCCGGACGCTCCCGCAATAACACGCGGAGCCAAATTGTTGCTCATTGGCCCGGTGGCGCAGGTGCTGGACGAACAGAAGCCGGTGTTTGTCCCAGACCTGTCGCCAGTAATGTTGGAACACCCTGACATGGCTCCTTTTGCAGCCGAAGTTGCCGGACGAAGCGCCTACTTGTTCCCAGTATCGACCGTGCAAAAACGCTACGGAATTCTGTCAACGCCAAAGTTGCAGGGCCAGCAATTTGCCCCCGAAGACGTCGAGATGCTCAGCGCTCTGGCCTCCCACGTTGCGGTCGCGCTCGAGTGCGCACTGGCAAGAGACACCGCGGAGCTTTACCACCGAGAGGTCGTGAAGCAGCGAGATCAGCTCAGCTTGTTGTTGGAGATTAACAATCATATTGTCAGCAAGCTGGAAGCGGAGGAATTGTTTCAGGCTGTGGCGGGGTCGATGCGCAAGCACTTGGGCAACGATCTCACCTCATTGTGGCTCCTTAATAAGCAGTCGGGCAGTTTGGAACGTAGATTTCTCGATTTCCCGACTGGAAAGGGCTTCCTCGAAAAGGTTGTTGTCGTCGAGCCTACGAAATTATGGAGCGAATGGTCGCTCCTCCGGACGCCACAATATTACTCACCCTGTGGAGCAGATATACCTCCCGCCCTCCGCGAGGCGTCCCGAGCGGAATCCCTCCTATCGGCCGTCCTGGTGCCACTGATGGGTGCCGATGGCCCCCTGGGGTTGTTGACCATGTGCAGTCGCAAGGCTAATGGGTTCAACGAGGCGGACCGCGACCTGCTGTCGCAGATCGGCACCCAGACAGCACTGGTACTCGAGAATGCTCTGGCCTACGGACGGCTTCGCGCGTCGCGCGACGATCTGGAAGAGCAAAGGCTTTACCTTGAATCGGAAATCGAATCTGAATTCAACTTCGAAGACATAGTCGGCAAGAGTGCCGCTATACGTAAAGTGCTGGACCAGGTCACGATCGTTGCGCCAACCAGTTCCACCGTGTTACTGCACGGCGAGACCGGTACCGGCAAGGAGCTGGTAGCCCGAGCGCTTCATAATCTCAGCCCGCGGCGGGAGCGCACATTTGTCCGTCTGAACTGCGCGGCGATTCCTTCCGGTCTGGTGGAAAGTGAACTGTTCGGCCACGAAAAGGGTGCTTTCACCGGGGCGCTCATCCA
>PLHW01000050.1 GCA_003139095.1 Acidobacteriaceae bacterium | reverse complement strand
CCCACCACCGGCTTGGGCAGAAAACATGCCGTCAAACCCATGTTGCGCGCGACCTGGCGGCAGACGAGTTTGTAGAGCTGGATGTGATCGGCGGCGGCGACCACTTCCGCGTAGTTGTAATTGATTTCGAACTGCGAGGGCGCGACCTCGGGGTGATCCTTTTCGTTCTGGAAGCCCATGGCCCGCTGCACTTCGGCTACGGTGTCGATGAAGGTGCGCAGCGGATCGCCCGGCAGCGAGTGATAGTACCCGCCGGTGTTGACGTATTCGAACTTGCCGGTTTCGTGGTAGCGGCGTTCGGCGTCGGAACCAGCGAACAGAAATCCCTCAATTTCATTGGCGGCGTTCATGGTATAGCCGTGCTTTTTGTGCAGACCGTCGGCAAAAAGCTTCAGCATGCTGCGGATGTCCGCGTTGTACGGTCCGCCGTCCTTGTCAATGACCTCGCCGAACACGAGCACCTTGCCGGGGCCAAAGACGTCGGCGGGCGCCCAATAAAACGCGGCCCAGTCGATGCCCAGACGCAGATCGCTTTCGCGCTGCGCCGTGAAGCCCCGTATCGAGGAGCCATCAAAGGTCAGGTTTTCGTAATTCTTGAGCAGGAACTTCTTGTCGTAGTCCAGCATGTGCAGCCGGCCTTCGAGATCGCTGAACAGTACGGTCAGCGCCTTAATGCGCTTCTCGTCGGTCAGATACTTCAGCCGGTCTTCACGAATTTTGTCGGGGGCAACGCGGTCCAGGCGCTGCTTCTTCGACTTCAGATTCATCTCTTCCAGTTCGTCGTAGGGGATTGAGAGAAAGTTGCGCAGTTCAGTTGACATGCCTCTCCTCTTTTTAAAAACAGCGTTCTAAGAAATGTTGGTGCATAAAACCAGCGTTCGGGGCCGAGCCCGGAAATCCCATTGGGCATGGAGGAACACAATAAGGTAACGCTTGCGGGGGAATGAAACAAATAGAAATCGATTATGGAGGCGATTAGGGGGAATTTATTGGCCGGATGCAGCGGGAATGGTGCAACTAGCGGGTGGTTCCGAAATGATGATTGGAATTCGTGAAATAATCGCAATCCGAGGAAAAAAGTTTGACGTGCTCGATTTGTGAGATTCGGAAGGAAAAGCGATTCTGCCCGGCGGTGCATGGGAGGATATGCGCGCAGTGTTGCGGGGAACAGCGCGAGGTCACGTTAGACTGCCCGAGCGATTGCGTGTATTTGCGGCAGTCACGCGAGCATGAAAAGCTGCGCACCGTCGATGACGTGGACCCGGCGGCGATGTTCTCAGAGATCGAGATTCCAGAACATTTTTTGCATGAGCACAAAGAGTTGATTATGGGACTTAGTTTTGCGCTGGCGAACAGCGCGCGGGCGGGAAGTGGGCTGGGGTCGTCGATCGCAATCATGCCCGATGGCGCGGTTGGAAATCGTACGCTGATGGACCGCGATCTGATTGCCGCGCTCGGTTCTCTGGTCAAGAGTTATCGCACGCTGGTCGAGTCGAGCCTGATTTACGAGGAGTCAACGGCGAACCTCTTGCAGCAGAAAGTCGCCGCCGAAGTCGAGAGCATGGTAAAAGAATTCCGCGACGAAGAGACGAAACATCTGGGGTACTCGCGGCTCAAGGACTCGGATGTGCTGAAGGCGCTGGTGTTCTGGCTGCGCATGGGATTGACGCGCACATCAGGCCGCCCCAAGTCGCGTGCGTTCGTAGATTTTCTGCTCAGCCAGTTTCCGGCAGAGGAATCGGGCATTGCCGCCCCGGAAGATGCGGCAAGCCGCATAATTCTGCCGTAAGACAGTCCTGCCGAGTGAACAGGGGGTCCAGGCATGGCCCGGCGCCACACAACCGCTCTCACCAAACAACTCCCATTACACATCACACGCGGCGGACGATTTGGCCTTCTTCCAGCGTGTTGAGCAGTTCGGCGACGGTTTTATTGAGCAGCGGGTGAAGCGCGTTGGGCGCGATCTCGGCGAGCGGCGCGAGCACAAAGCGGCGTCGATGCATGGCGGGATGGGGAACGTTAAGTTTCGGCTCGGCAATAACGCGACCACCGAACAGAAGCAGATCGATGTCGATTTGGCGGGGGCCCTTGTCGCGGAGCCGCAGCCGGCCCATTCCGGCCTCGATGGCGAGCGCAAAATTCAGCAGGTCGCGGGGACTTCTGCAGGTTTCGATGGCCAGCGCGCAATTCAGAAACCAGGGCTGGTCGGCGAGTTCGACGGGCTGCGTCTCATAGAAGCCGGAGACCGCGCACAGGGAGCCGGCGGCTTTGAGCTGTTCGATGGCCGCGCGCAAGTTCGCTGCGCGGTCTCCCATGTTTGCCCCAAGCGAAAGATAAGCAATTTCCGCCACGCCGTCAGTTTCGCGGGGATGCGCCGTGGAATCCACTAAAAAGTCTTCGCGACGTTGTCGATTGTGGTGTTACTCAATCGGGGTCGCGCTTGAGAGTGCGCAGTAATGACAAAGCGTCTTCCATGGCCTGACGTTCCGCGTAGTGGTCCGTGCTGCCGGCAATTGCGCGCAAACGATCGGAGATCGCCGTCTCCGCGGCAACGATGCGCTCGCGCAATTTGTCGCGATCAAGTTCAACCAGAACCTCCCGGTAAGTCTCCTGCCATTCCCCGTATCGGATAACTTTGCTCATTTCGTTTTCGCTTGAGAGTTGCAAAGTCAGGCGCCCCTTTCGTTCTTTCGCGACGGAGGCAAACGGCCGAGTTTGAAACGGCCCGGTGAAATCGTTGGCGTCACGCTGTCGCGATCGTCGAGGTGCTTGGCGGGAACGTACTGGTTGGCAATCTTCTTCACCAGAGCAACCGGAACTTGCTCAAAATGGGTTTTTGACTTTCGCATTTGCAAATCAACCTTCTATCGTGTCTCACAGTAGCAGGCGGGAAGCGATACGGGTCATATGGTTAGGAAAACGTTAGTTCTCTTTAGCATGGGTCCAGGCCCTGAAATAACGGAACCGGGATGGCGATTGGTTTTACGGCAAGGCGCGCGCTCCCGTTACAATTTTTTACTTGCACGGTTCAATACTTCCATTTTACGATAACGCGACGTTACGTTAACGTATTTGTAAAGAAACAAGGAGTGCCCGATGAGCCCGCGACCCCACAGTGTCCCCATGAATTTCAACACCATGGCGCAAATGGACGTCCCGCAAGGCCGGAACGGAAAACACAAACTGATCGTCACCCGAATTCTCTCCGATCTCGACCAGTTAAAAGATGGCGTTGCGCTCAAAGTGCCCCTGGCCGATCTTGCCGAGAGCAAAGAGAAGGTTCGTGCCGCGTTGAATCGCGCAACCCGCAAAGAGGGACGCAACGTCGCCACCGCCACCGACGCCAATTACTTATACATCTGGAACGAAAACCAGTAGCGCGGTACAAGGGGACTTCCGTCGGCGCGCGACAACCGCGTTATCCGTGGCCGTAGTAAAGTAGTGGGCCGGCAACGGAGCCGGCACAGTCTCTGGTTCTTTGAAACCTCTGAAACCTTGAAACCTGCATCGAGGCGAATCAGGGTACCCGCCGCGATTCCCTTGCCCTTCGATCCTCCGTCATATCGCCAACTCATGCGGTAATCTGCAAAAGAGGTAATCTGCAAAAGATGCGCTTGCTGCGCTTTTTCCGGCCCTCGCATCAGCACACCGCCTTTTCGGCGACGGTGCTGCTGATGGGCACCATCACGCTTTCGCGTGGGGTCGGATACATTCGCGAGGCCTATATCGCCTACGCTTTCGGCGCGGGCCAGCAAACGGACGCCTACGTTGCCGCATTCACACTGCCCGACTGGCTCAACTACATCGTCGCCGGAGGCTCGGCTGCCATCACCTTCATCTCCATCTACACGCGCTTCCTCGCCGAAAAGCGCGAAGCCGATGCGCGGAAGACCTTCTCCATCATCATCACGGTGATGACGACCGTCCTCGTCTTCGGCACCATCGTCGCCGAGGTGTTCACGCCGCAGTTCGCCGCCTGGATGTTCCACGGCTTTACGGCTGACCAGTTACAGCTCTGCGTCCATCTCACGCGCATCCTGCTCCCCGCGCAAATTTTCTTCTACGTGGGCGGAGTCGTCTCCGCCGTCCTGCTCTCCCACCGCCTGTTTCTGCTGCCCGCGTTTGGCCCGCTCATCTACAACGTCTTCATCATCGCCGGCGGAGTTGCCGCCGGCCGCCAGTTCGGCATCGCATCGCTCGCGTACGGCGCGCTCATCGGCAGCGTGATCGGTCCGTTCCTCGTCAACGCCTTCGGCGCGGCAAAAATCGGCACCGGTTATCGCCCGTCATTCGAGATCAACAATCCCGCCTTCCGCGAATGGGTGCGCCTCTCCATCCCGCTCATGCTCGGCGTCTCGCTCGTGGCCGCCGACGACTGGATTCTGCGCTACTTCGCCTCCAGCGGCATCGGCGACATCGCCCGCCTGAACTACGCCAAGCGCCTCTTCGCCGTCCCCATCGCCATTCTCGGCCAGGCCACCGGCCAAGCCTCGCTTCCCTTCTTCTCGCGCCTGTTCGGCGAAAAAAAATTCGAGGAATTCGCCGCGACCGTCAACGCCTCCGTCTATCGCATCACCGCGGCTTCCCTGCTGCTCACTGGCTGGATGATGGCCATCGCCGTCCCGCTGATCGATCTCGTTTACCGCCGCGGCCAATTTACCTTCGCCGACTCCCAGTCCACCGGCATCTACTTCTTCTGGTTCTCCCTCTCGCTCGCTCTCTGGGCAAGCCAGTCGCTGTATGCGCGCGCGTTTTACGCCTCGGGCAACACGCTCACGCCCATGGTGGCGAGCAGCCTGATCACGCTGGCCTCGCTGCCCATCTACGCGCTGCTGTTTCGCACGCTCTCGGTCACGGGATTAGCAATCGCCTCCGATCTCGGCATCACCGCCAACGCGGTCGTGATTGCGCTGCTGCTGCACGTGCGCGGTCTGGTCCCGCTCGGCGGTCTGCATTGGAAGGAACTGGGAAAGGCCGGCGTGATCGGCGTAGTTTCGGGTGGATTAAGTTATGAAGTGATGCACACCGTCGCGCTCAACGGCAGCCGCACCGCCGATGTGTCCGCGCTCGCCATTGGCTCCCTCACCTGGGCCGCTGCGGTCGCGGCCGGCCTGTGGCTCCTCGGCTCCGACCTGCCACGCGATCTCCGTCGCAAGAGGACTGCCACGTTCCCGCGCGTGGCCGAGGGGCAAACGGAAGAGACGATGTCTGCGGGAACCGAGCCCTAAGAACAAAGGGCATCCCGAATGTCGAGATGCCCACTATTTCGCGACGCGCGATTAGTGAACGACTAGCGAATAGCTGCTTCTACGCTCTCACCGCGACCACCGGCTCTTGAGGCATCGAGGCCGCCACGGCCTTCGGCTCTTCCTGCTTTCCGCTGCCCTTGCGGATGTCGATCCCGCCCTTGAAGAACGCTCCGTCTTCAATCGAGATGCGCGCTGCCACCACATCACCTGTTAATGACCCGTCACTGCGAATGTCGACGCGGTCGCTCGCCGTAAGATTGCCGCGCACTTTGCCCAGCACCACGATCTCGCGCGCATTGATGTTCGCCGCCACCACGCCATTCCGCCCGACCGTTACGCGGTTGCCCGACAGGTTAATCGATCCCTCGACCCGCCCGTCAATGTACAGGGATTCCGAGCCGGTCACCTCGCCCTTAATCACCAGCGACTTGCCAATCGTGGCCTGGTCCGAGGTGGTCGTCGTCACGGGCCGCGGCGCAGCAGCAGGTTCAATCGCCAGGGGGGAAGTCGGCGCGTTCGATGCGCTCGGACGTTCCGGCTCTGCTGGCCGTCCAGGGGTCGCAGGTTGATTCGTAGGCTTCCACATTGTGCTCAAAATCCTTTCCTCTTAATGGATTGACATCCACCGCCGCATTTCGGTGGCCAAATCGATTCTACTCCGGTGTCAACCCCCAAGTACTGTGGAAATCCCAGTTTTCGTAGGTCCTTTCCTGATTCGGGCCTCTCCGCCCACCTTCCACCAAGCCCCGTCACCGCAAATCTCAACCCCCACAACCACGTAATCATTTCCACCCACGCGACCAATTTTTCTCGCCCGTCTCTCCGATTTTTCATTCCCCGTTGCCGCGCCGAGGGTTTCGATCCGCAATCTGACCTCTAACCTCTAACCTCTGCAATCGCTTTTCACCTCTGATCTCCGACCCGCCCCGCTCACGGTAAGATGAAGCGCGGAGAACTTCGGCGCATCTGTCCAGCAGGAGGATTCATGACCGCACTTCTTTCCACCATCGCCCGCCCCGAACCGGGAGAATACGATCCCTACTACAAGCGTTATATCGCGCTCGTCAAAACGGACGACATTGTTGCCACGCTCGAACAGCAGGCCGAGGAATCGCGCGCTCTTCTCGGGCCGCTCAGCGCCGAGCAGGCCGAATTCCGCTATGCCCCCGGCAAGTGGAGCGTCAAAGAAGTGGTCGGCCACCTCAGCGATACCGAACGTATCCTAAGCTACCGCGCATTGCGTATTGGCCGCGGTGACGCCACGCCCATCGAAGGCTTCGAACAGGATGACTACGTTCCGAACGGCAAGTTCGGCCAGCGCACAATGGCCGATTTGCTGGAGGAATTTAGGGCAGTTCGAAAGGCGACAATTCAGCTCTTCCGCCACTTCGACGCCCAGGCCGCGGCCCGCCGCGGCACCGCCAACCAGAAGCAAATCACCGCCCGCGCTCTCGGATTCATCATCGCGGGCCACGAACTCCACCACCGCCAAACCCTGCAAGAAAAGTATCTGAAGTAGATTGAGTAATTGTGTAATTTGATAATCGAGTAATTTCGTAATTTCTGTGCACGAAGAAGTTTGGTGGAACCCGGCAGCGTGCGGCAAGATATCTTCAAATTTACATAATTACGAATTTACAAAATCACCCAATGCTCTCCGATTCCTCCATCCTTCGCCACATCGCGCGCCAGCCTAAGAAGGCTGCGAGCCATAAGCAGTTGCTGCACGACCTCGGCGCGAGAGGCGACGCACGCCGCGAACTGACCGACCGATTGCAGGGTCTCGTTAAAAAAGGCGAGTTGCGGCAGGACGACGACGGCCGCTACACAATCCCGCAGGCGATTGCCAAGCCCGGACGCAACATGCTGGTCGGCCGTCTCTCCATGCATCGCGACGGCTACGGCTTCGTAATTCCCGATGCCGCCACGCTCGATCCAAGTCTGAAAGCGCGCCTCGCCGGCGATGTCTTCATTCCTCCGCCCGCCACCGGATCGTCCATGCACGGCGACCGAGTGCTCATTGAGGTAATGTCATTCCGTCCCGACGGCCGCGCCGAAGGCCGCATCGTTCGCTCCATTTCCAGGGCGCATCCCACCGTAGTAGGAATCTTCCACTACGACCGCCGCCACAACTACGTCAAGCCGATCGACGAAAAAGTAACGCAGGAAATCGTGATTCCCCCAGGACTGGAAATCCCAAAGTCCTCAGCGATCTCAGCGAACTCTGCGGTTAATCCAGATGCCGGCAGCGGCCAGAAATCGTCGGCAGGGAGCCAGTCCAAAGACCGCGTAATTGGCGACCAGGCCGCGCGGCACACCGGCTGGCAGGACCTCGAAGGCGTAGTGGTCGACGTCGAAATCACCGACTGGCCCAGTGCGACCCAAAATCCGCGCGGCCGCGTAGTCGAAATCCTCGGCGAAGAAAACGATTTCGGCGTCGATGTCGAAATCATGATCCGCAAATTCCATCTGCCCCACCGCTTCCCGCCCGAGGTCATCGAAGAGGCGCAGGCCTTGGCGGAGCAAGCAGAAAAAGACGGCGCGACTCGCGCTGACGAACTCCGTCATCGCCGCGACTATCGCGATCTGCCCATCGTCACCATTGACGGAGAAACCGCCCGCGACTTCGACGATGCCGTCCACGTGCGGCTCATGGAAAACGGCAACTACGAATTGCAGGTCCACATTGCCGATGTCGCGCACTATGTAACTCCGGGCTCCGCGCTCGACGAAGAAGCCCGCCTTCGCGGCACCAGCGTTTATTTTCCCGACCGCGCCGTCCCCATGCTGCCGCTCGAACTCTCCACCGACCTGTGCAGCCTGCGCCCGCACGTCGATCGCCTCGTGCTCTCCTGCACCATGGATATCGACCATCGCGGCGAAATCGTCGGCTATGAAATCAATGAAGGCGTAATCCGCTCCGCCGAGCGCATGACCTACACCGCCGTGAACGCGGTCATTGAAGGCGATGCCGAAGCTCGCAGCCGCTATGCCGCCCAGGTCGAGCACTTTGAGCGCATGCGCGACCTGGCGCAGATTTTGAACCGCAAGCGCGAGCGCCGCGGTTCCATCGATTTCGATCTGCCAGAGCCCATCATCGAGTTCGACGAATTCGGCCTGATGAAGAGCATCACGCGCTCCGAGCGCAACATCGCGCACCGCCTGATCGAAGAGTTCATGCTCTCGGCCAACGAATGCGTCGCGCATTATTTAGAAAACAAGCGCATCGCTTCGCTTTATCGAATCCACGAAAAGCCCGATGCCAAGCGCGTGTACGACTTCGAAGTCATCGCCGCCACCTTCGGCTATTCGCTCGGCGTGGGAGCGTTGCCCATCGAGCGGGTGCAACTCAAAGCCGACCGCCGCGCCGCCTACGGCACCGGCAAACGCGTGCGCCAGATTGAAGTTCCAAAAGAAGTCCACATCACGCCACGCATGTATCAGAAGCTGACCGCGAAAATTGCCGGCAAGCCGGAGGAAAGAATTCTCAGCTTCCTGATGCTGCGCTCGCTGAAGCAAGCGCGCTACTCGGAAGAAAATGTCGGCCACTTCGCTCTGGCCGCGACCACCTACACGCATTTCACCTCGCCCATTCGCCGCTATCCCGACCTGATCGTCCACCGCATTTTGAAGGAAGTGTTACGCGCCTCGCCAGAAAAAATAGACAGAGAAGTGCCAATAGGCACCGCCGAGTCTCCAATCCCTGGTCATCCTGAGCGGAGCGAAGGATCTCGTTCTAATCTGCTCAAAGGGGAAATGGAGGCTCCATCGCCCTGGTCCAAGCGTCGCGATCACGACGCGCATCAAAAATCCCTCGAACCGCTGGGCGGCCCAATCTCGATCGAAGAACTCCACGCCATCGCCGAAGAATCCAGCCAATCCGAGCGCCGCGCCGACGATGCCGAGCGCGAACTGATGGAATGGAAAAAAGTGAAATTCATGGAGCGCCGTATCGGCGAAGACTTCGACGGCCTCATCATCAGCGTGACCAAGTTTGGCCTCTTCGTAGAACTCACGGACCTATTCGTCGAAGGCCTCGTGCCGCTGAACACGCTGGCTGACGACCGCTATACGTATCACGAGAACACGCGGCAGATTACCGGCCCGCGCTCGGGCAAGACCTACAGCCTCGGACAGCGCGTGCGCGTTCTCGTCGACCGCATCGATCCGGTAGAAAAGAAGATTCAGTTTGCCTTGATTGAAGACGAGCCGACGCAGGTCGCACCGTCAAAGCGCCGCAAGCGCTGAAGCACAAATCTTTCTTGAGCGTGGTGGGGACGCGAGTGAACTCATGCCCTTCCCTTTTTCTCTTTTTCTTATCCCGAATGCCGGATGTGCATCACGTCCCCGTCCTGCACAATGTAGTCCTTGCCTTCGAGCCGCAGCGTCCCCTTGGCCCGCGCGTTCGCCTCAGAACCCGCCTCCAGCAACTGATCCCAGCGAATCGTTTCCGCGCGAATGAAGTGGTGCTCGAGGTCGGAGTGGATTGCCCCGGCGGCATTCTGGGCGCGAGTATTGGCGAGAATCGTCCAGGCGCGGCATTCGTCTTCGCCGGCCGTGAAGAAAGAAATCAACCCGAGCAAATGGTAGCTTTTGCGAATGAGGCGCGACAGCCCGCTATCTTTCAGACCGTAGCTCGATAGGAACTCAGCCGCGTCTTCATCGGTCATCTCGGCGAGTTCGGCTTCGACTTTGCCGCAGATGGCGCTTGCGCCGGCATTCGGGCGGGCGGAGACTTCGGTGAGATTGTATTTCGCCACCGCGGCTTCGAGATCGTTGCCGAGGTCGGTGCTCTCGCCGATATTCAAGACGTAGAGAATTGGCTTCTCGCTTAGGAACATGAAGCCGCGAAGGCGCTTCTTGTCCTCCGCAGTCATCTCCATTTCGCGCAGCGGCTTTTCGGTTTCAAGGTGAGCCTTCGCCTTGGTCAGCAGCTCGTTCTCTTTTTCGAGCTCGGGCGTCTTCATCTTCTTCAGATCTTTTTCGAGGCGCTCCAGCCGCTTTTCGATTTGACCGAGATCGCTGACCATAAGGTCAAACTCAACGTTCTTGATGTCGCGCAGGGGATCGATGGGGCCAACGTGCGGGATGGCATCGTTGTCGAAGGCGCGGAGGACGTGGATGAGCGCATCGACCTGGCGCAGATGACCGATGTACGCAGTCTCTTTCAGCGCCTCCTGGCCTATGGCGCCCACGTCCACGTATTCGACAGAGGCGTGCGTGAGTTTTTTCGGGTTGTAGAGCGCGGCTAATTTGTCGAGGCGCTCGTCAGGAACCTTGGCGACTCCGATGTGGGCTTCGCGGGGATTGGCGAAGGCGTGCTCGGAGAGACGCGCCTTAGTAAGAATTCCGAACAGCGATGTTTTGCCTACCTGGGGCAGGCCGATGATGCCAGTTTTCATGAACAGCTCTCAGCTCTCAGTTGTCAGCTCTCAGTGAAACCAAAATCGAACGGATCAGGATAAATCATTTGCTGAATACCGCCCGGAGGCACGCAGCCACGAAATCTTCTCACGGTGAGACTCCGTGTCTCTGTGACTCCGTGGTGAAATCCGGAGCCGACAATCACTTCAGTTCTTGCGCGGTACGGAAGATTGCTATTAAGCCCAGGAGGAGGACGGCGGATTCGAAATCTTCGGACCAGACGTGGAGGCGGTCGAACTCGGCGCGGATTGGGTCATTCAGGGCGAGATTGTCGATGACAACGGCCTGGGCTCGGAGCGCGTGCATCTTCGGGGAAATGGCGAACTGCGAGATCATGGTCAGGATGAGCATGAGCACGATGAGCAGGTGGCGCAAGGCGAGCGGATGGGCATCGCCAGCGGTCATACGGTAGTAGACCATCGAGGCGATTAGAAAAACGAAGCCGGAGACGATAGCCATCGCGTGCAGGAGGTCGAGCGAGTGGCCGACGATTGATCCGGCCATGTGGCGCGTGGGCAAGAGGCCGGGAGTGAAGGCGGTGGGAGCTTCGACGAAGGCGAGGAAGATGATTCCGCCGACCCAGACGACCAGCGACAGCAACATTAGGAAACGTAGAAATGACATGCGGCGATTATAGGCGAGGGCTGAGGTTAGAGGTCAGATTGCGGAAGTGAGAATCTCGGCGCGGCTCGTACCTCTGTGCTTGCTCTGTTCGTGGCTCTGCTAAACTTTTTGCATGCTCGCCGACTATGCGGTACGCGTGGAAGACTCGCGAGGACGCCGCTATCCTGAGGCGCCGCACCCCTATCGCGACGACTTTCAGCGCGATCGCGACCGGGTGGTGCATGCTCGCGCGTTCCGGCGACTGGAAGCGAAGACGCAGGTTTTTACGCGGCGTTATTCCGATCACTTTCGCAACCGGCTTACGCACACGATTGAAGTGGCGCAAATTTCGCGCACGATTGCCGCGCAACTTGGGTTGAACTCGGACCTGGTGGAGGCGCTGGCGCTGGTGCATGACCTGGGGCATCCGCCGTTCGGGCATGCGGGAGAGAAAGCGCTGGATGCGGCGATGCGCGCGCATGGATTTTCCTTTGACCACAATCTGCACGCGCTCCGCATCGTGGAGGATTTCGAGCTGCGCTATGCGGCGTTTCGCGGACTGAACCTGACGTTTGAGGTTCGGGAAGGGATCATTAAACACTCGCACGACTACGATGCGGGAGATTATCCGGAGCTGGCGGAATATCTGCTGGAGGAACGGCCGCCGCTGGAGGCGCAGATCATCGACCTGACAGATGAGATCGCATACAACACGGCGGACCTGGACGATGGTTGCGAGGCGCACCTGCTGACGATTGAGCAGATCGCGGAGAGCTCGGAGATTTTTGAGCGGAGTTACCGGGAGGTGCGCGAAGTTTACCCGAGCGCGCCGGAGAAGTTGCAGTTTAACGAGACGCTGAAGCGCGTGTTCGACTGTCTGGTGAGCGATTTGATTGCGAATACACGGGCGCGGATTGCGGAGGCGGGAGCGCATTCACTCGACGCGGTGCGGCGGCATCCGGAACGGCTGGCGGCTTTCAGCGCGGAAGTGGAGCGGGAGCGGCGGCAGCTCAAGAATTTTCTGTATGAAAACCTTTACTTCAGTGCGGCGCTTGAAGGGGAAAAAGAAGATGCCGAGCGCATCGTGGGGGAGCTGTTTGCGCACTGGATGGAAAAGCCGGGCGACTTGCCGCGCACGTATCGCGAAAAAGCCACACAGGAGCCGCTGCCGCGGGTGATTTGCGATTACATCGCGGGGATGACTGACCCGTTCATTTATGAGCAGTGTGAAAAGTACGGCGGGGAGTGAAGAAGGGCAGAAGTAAGAAGTCAGAAGTGAGAAGTGAGAAGTCAAAAGTCAGGAACGGCTTAGGTCAAGCTATTTCTCGGCCCGACATCGAACGAACGCTGCTCATTCTCCATCAGGCCCCATGCATCGCCGGAAGTACGATGCATGGGGCAATTGACGGGGGAGGAAACTCAACCCCGAGCTTCAATCGCCAGTGCCCGTGAGGGGGCGGGCGGTGGGACTGAAGTCTGCAAATAGGAAGAACGCGCTGTTGAGGGTCAAGAGACAGGCCGAGGCGAGGCGTCGATGCGCAAACATTCAACACTCCAGGGATCTGGGGCCGGGACAGTGCGCGCCACCCCACGTGGCGAGCGAACAATCGTTAATATTCTGGTCGCGCCGGACGGGGAAGTCAAATGGAAATTCGGGGGAAAATCGGGGGGAATCGCCGGCACGGGCCGTCTATACTGAAAGCATGGTTATAGTCGATCCAACGCCGCGAGTGGCGAATGATCCGAAGTCGGTGAAGGTGAATTTAACGACCGGGAGCGGCGTCGAGATTGTGTGGAAGGACGGACATCCGTCCGCTTATACGTTTAAGTTTCTGCGCGATGCGTGTCCGTGCGCGCTGTGCGAGGATGAGCGCGGCAAGACGGGGCGGAAGGCGGGCGAACCGGAGAAGACGGCTCCGGGGGCGTTGCCGATGTTTAAGCCTGCGACCAAGGCCCTGGCCGCGGAAGCGGTGGGAAAATATGCGCTGAAGTTTTCCTGGAGCGACAATCACGATCTGGGGATTTATTCGTGGGCGTATTTGAGAGAGATCTGCCCGTGCGGGGAATGCAAGCGAAGTGAGAAGTAAGAAGGCAGAAGGAGGAAGTTAGAAGTTAAGACCCGAGAGAACTGGAGGATTCGGAGGCGTGGAATGGTCCCGGATCGTTGTTGCTCTTTGGTGTCTTAGATTGCAATCGCCTCGATGTAGCGCTCCAGAAGCTGTTCGCCATCCTTTTCGAACTCCAGGAACATGATGCCGTTGCCGAATTGGGGGTGGCGGGTAACCACGCGCCCGCGAAAATCGACGGGCGAATCGTCGAGCCAGAGGCGGCCATGAGCATAGGCGCCGGGCGTCAAGGTTTGAGAGAGTTGGACGTAGCAGCCACCGCGGCTGAGATCGGTGGTTTCGGTGCGGAGGGGGAAGTCGGTTCCGTCGCGGTGCAGTTCGATGGGGACCTGCACGGTATAGCGAGGGGAGGAACGGCGCTCGGGCTGGATTGGAGTAGAACGGACGGGCTGGTCGGCGGAGAGGCTCATAATCGTTGGTCTTTCTCTTGTAGGTCTTTGCTTCTTGTAGGTCTTTGCTTCTTGTAAGTCTTTCTTTTTGCGTTTTTCTTCGCGTTCGTACGACTTCGTTTTGCGCTCTCGCTCGGGTCGTTATCCGGGCAGGGCATTTGAAGGGCGGCCCTCGCGTGCGCATCCTGCATCAACATGATCGGCGAGAACCGGCGCAGACATAAGGACGGAGATCACAGCGGGGTGTACCAACGGACGTAGGGCGGGAAACGAGGGGGAAGGCCTCTCCGATCGTGCTAGAATTTCCACAGCGTTTTCCAATACCAGGCGAAACACTCCGGGCTAAACAAGCCAGGCGAGATCCTGTCCCAGGACCCTATTTTGATCGATCTTGCAGCCTCGATACTATCGGCCGACTTCGCCCACCTGGCGGATCAAGTGGAGCAGGCGACCGCCGGCGGCGCCAGCGTAATCCATGTGGATGTGATGGACGGGCATTTTGTGCCCAATCTGACGATCGGGCCGCCGGTGGTGAAATCGCTGCGCAAGGCAACCCGGCTGCCGCTCGATTGCCATCTGATGATAGAGAACCCAGACCAGTACATCGAGAACTTCGCCGAAGCGGGAGCGGATTGGATTTCGGTGCATCAGGAGGTGTGCCCGCACTTGAATCGCACGCTGCACCTGATCAAGAGCCACGACTGCCTGGCGGGGGTGGTGATCAATCCGGCGACTCCGGTGGAAACGCTGAGCGAAGTGCTGGACATTGTGGATTATGTGCTGGTGATGAGCGTGAATCCGGGTTTTGGCGGGCAGAAGTTTATTTCTGGGGCGGTACACAAGATCCGGAAGCTGGCAGAGATTCGAAGCCAGCGGGGCTACGCGTATCGCATCGAGGTGGACGGGGGCGTGGACCTCGGGACGGTGGGCGAGGTGGTGCGAGCGGGCGCGGAAATTCTGGTGGCGGGGAATGCGGTCTTTGGGAAGGGCGATGCGAAGCAGAATGCGTCGGCGTTGCTGGAGGCGGCAAGGAGCGCGAGTTTGCAGCGAGTTTGATTCGAATGTGATTCGAGTTCACCACAGAGTCACAGAGACGCAGAGAGAATTTTTGTAGGTGTTTTCTCTGTGCCTCTGCGACTCTGTGGTAAAGAGATTTGAGGGTCTTTATGCGGCGTAATTTATTTCTCGGGGTGTTGCTGGTGGCGCTGGCGTTTGCGCTGGGGTGCACGAATAAGAAGTCCAATAATCCATTGGCCAACGTCGGCTCGAAGCAGCCCGACAAGGTGCTTTTTGACCGCTCGATGGACGCGATGAAGCACAACCACTTTGACGTGGCGCGCATGACCCTGCAAACGCTGATCAACACGTATCCGGATTCGGAGTTTATTGCGCGCGCCAAGCTGGCGGTGGCCGATTCGTGGTATGCGGAGGGCGGCACGACGGCGATGCAGCAGGCCGAGATTCAGTACAAGGATTTCAAGACCTTTTTCCCCAATATGCCGGAAGCGGCTGAGGCGCAGCTGAAGGTTGCCGACATTCACTATCAGCAGATGGAGAAACCGGACCGCGACTTTACGCACGCGGAAAAGGCGGAAGAGGAATACCGGGCGCTGATCCAGGAGTATCCGGACAGCAAGCTGGTGCCGAAGGCCAAGCAGCGGCTGCGGGAAGTGCAGGAAGTGCTGGCGCAGCGCGAGTTCAATATTGGGCAGTTCTATTACCTGCGCATGGCGTATCCGGCGGCGATTGCGCGGCTGCAAACGTTGATCGATCGCTATCCGCTGTACAGCGGGGCCGACCAGGCGCTTTTCCTGCTGGGGCGGACTTATGAAGCGGAGATCGAAGTGGTGCGTAAGAATACGCGGTTTAGCGAAGCCGACAAAGGCAAGATGATCGAGAGGTTGACGAAAAATGCGGCGGACGCGTATGCGCGAATCATCACGCGCTATCCCGCCATGGACCGGGCCGTGGATGCGAAGACGCGACTGGAGGCGATGCACCAGCCCGTGCCGCGGCCGACGCGCAAGATGCTGGAGCAGAACAAGCGGGAAGAGGCGAGCCGCCAGGAAGCGAGCCTGATGGCAAAGGGCATGGGCACGTTTGAACGGGGCCCGGACGTGAGCAAAGCGGCGCACGTGGGTGAGCCGACGCTGGTCGATCCGGAGCCGCAGACGGCGATGCAGGTGGTGAATACTTTGGCCGGAGGGGGCGCGGGCGGCGACTCCAACGTGAGCGCCACAATTGTGAACGGGAACGTCGCGCCGAACCAGGAGGCGCCGCGATCGGACAACACGGCGACGGGGACGGCCGCGGCGACGGACGCGGCGGCGGGTATTGCCGATCCCAATGAGTTGAAGCCCAACGTAAGCCAGGGGACAGAGAACTTGCCGCCGCTCCAGCAGAGCAACGAACTGGATAATGGCGGTGGAGCGCCTGCGGGAGGATCGAGCGCGAAGGCTTCCTCGTCGTCATCGAGCGAAGAGATGGGGGATATTTCGTCGAGCAAAAAGAAAAAGAAGAAAGGCCTGGCGAGGCTGAAACCGTTCTAAGGAAGGGACGGGGGAGGTTGGGGGCGAACTGGCTGGGGCGAATGTGGGATGGGAGCTTGAGGAACCAGTGGTTGCATGCACTTTCGTGCAGCCTGTCATCGATCGGACATGGGCTTACGAATGGTTGACTTGGGCGGGAGGACAGGTTAGCTTCGCGTTATCTTCCTTTTTGTGTCGAAGGACAACGCTTGGCGCGGAAAATACTGCTCGCAGACGATAGTGTGACAGCCCAGAACATGGGGCGAAAAATCCTGACCGACGCGGGCTATGACGTGCTTACGGTCAATAACGGATCTGCGGCGCTGAAGCGGATCGCGGAGTCGCGGCCCGACCTGATCATTCTCGATGTGTACATGCCGGGCTACAGCGGGCTGGAAGTTTGCCAGCGCATAAAAGAGTCGCCGGACACGGCGGACATTCCGGTGCTGCTGTCGGTGGGAAAACTGGAGCCGTTCAAGCCGCAGGAAGCGCGGCGGGTGCGGGCCGATGCGCACATCGTAAAGCCGTTTGAAGCCAGCCAATTGCTGACGGCCGTGGCCAGCCTGGAAGCTTCGCTGGTTCCGCAAAAGGAAAAGCCGGGCCAGCGCGCCGGAGCTTCGAGCTCGCCGATTGGGACCGAAGAGACAAATGCGCGGACGGAGCGCAGTTCGAGGAGCGGTTTCTCCTTCTTAGGGACGAAGAAGAAAGACGCGCCGGAAGAGGCACGGAAGGACTGGCCGTTCCGGTCGACGAGCGAGGCGAGTGAGGCGGCACCGGGCCCTGCGCCGTCCGGTCAAGTTCCTTCGAGTCTCTCGGGCTCGCATTTCCACGATTTTCGAAAAGTCAAAGCGAAAGAGCCCTCGCCGGAGACTTCGGGCGCGGAGTCGATGGCAATGGCCGCGGCACCTACTCTGCAATCCATCCCGGTCCCAAACGTTCCCCCTGACATCACGCCGGAAGAACTAGATGCGTTGAGCGCGGTGGCCGCCCGCTTACACGAGGCGCATGCCGAGCAAGGCAGCATGATGGCGCCCGCGGAGACGCCCGCCGAGCCAGCAAACACGGCGGAGACGGAGGCGATGCCGGCTGCGACGTTTGGAGATGCAGGCCCCGCTCCGGCGGCGGAAGTCCAGGCGGCGGAAGCACAAACGGCGGAAATGCCGCGGCCAACAGCGGAAGTCGCCGTGGCAGAAACGGTCCCGAGGAGCGAATTCGAAATTCCGGTCGGGCAGGTGGAACCAGCCAGCGGCACCGAAGTTGCCGACGCAGGCACGAGGCAAGAGTTTTCTCGGGTCGAATTTCAGCCCGTGGAAGCTGAGGATGCGGAGAGTTTGCCCGCTCTGATGAGCGCGGCGTCGTTCGCCGAGGAACCATCGCCAGTGGATCGGCAGGATGAGCCCGTCTTTGCGGCGGCGATTGCCGACGAGATCGAGACGCAGACGGCCGAGACACACTGCGAAACTCCTTTGGTCGCGGAGACGCAGGGGGCAGAAGCACAGAGCGGAGTGAGCTTGAGCGCCCAGAGCGCGCCGGCTTCGGATGTTGCCGAATCGCCAGCCGCCGCCAGTGAACAAGGCATGGAACCGGACGCGCTGATGCCGAGCGATGCGGAATTGGCAGAGGCGTTGCAGTTGCTGACTCCGACCCATTCGCTGGAGATTGCACCGGCATCGCCGGCGGCTGAGTTGGCCACGGAGGGTGGGTGCGCGGTTGGCGCGGAGAGCATGAGCAGCTACCAGGATTCCTCCGCAAAAGACGCAGTGCCGGAGACATTGGGTTCGCGCTGGATTGCCGAAGCGCAGGAGCTGACTGAAGAAGAAGCTGCTCTGTTGCTGGAAGCGGAAATGTTTCGCACCTTTGCGGCGAGCGCGACAGAGAGCCAGCTTTCAGCGATGGATGAACCGGTTGCCGCAATTCGCGAGGTGGTTGATACCTGCCTTGCCGAAGCGGTAACGGAAACTGTCCCGACCGTCGACCACCCCCCTAAGGCCATGGCAGCGGCCGCGCCTGCGGGAACGAGTCCATCGGTAACTGCGGATGAAAGCACGATCGCCAGCATCGTGGAGAGAGTGATGGCCGATCTTCGCCCTAAGATCGTGGAAGAGATTGCCCGGAAACTCGCCGGGAAATAGCTGCCCCCACCTTGCCGATTCCGCACCTCCTACCTTCGTACCATTGGCACGAATTGGGTGCGAGGCTTATTCTGGAATCCAATCCCGAAAGCTCAGGTTCCGATCCAATGATTTCGTTTCGCCTGTACGCGCTTTTACTAGGAGGGGTCGGTCTGGCGCTGGCCGGCTCCGCGTTGCTGCGCCGCAAGCCCAAGACCTCCGACGAACTCGAACGAGAACGCCGCGACTGGCTGAGCACAGTGGGGCGGATCACGGATGGCACCGTCATCGATGTGCAGGAGATCACGCACGGCGACGAGCGGGCCGCGACCATGCTGATTTATCAGTACGACGTGGCGGGAGTTTCGTACGAAGCTTCCCAGGACGTGACGTATCTGCGGCAGTGGATCAACCTGCATTCCTGCCGGCTGGGAGTGCCGACATCGGTGAAGTACGATTCGCGAAATCCGGGAAATTCCATGGTGATTTCCGAAGCCTGGGTCGGGCTCCGGCAGTGATCAGCGTGTAGAAGTTCTTCCTCGAAACATTCCGGAAATTTCAAGCCACCGTCAATCTTTCTGGGGCCGAGGCCGGGTAGCTGCCGATCCGGTCAGTGCAGCCAGAAGATCGCAGCCGTCAGGTACGCGACCTGGGCGGCGGCGAGTGTGATCCAGATTCTCTGGCGGATTCGCGACCGGCGCAGGTCGCGCAACAAATCGGCGGCGCTGGGATCGACTGGGGGCGGAGCCTCGGTTTCGCGCGGCACGGAAACGGGTCCCAGATTGATGGAGCGCGGGGTCTCGGCCAACTTCGGATTATCGGGATAAAACACTTTTGGGGAATCGACTACCTCCGACCACATGGGCAGCAGGATCCACGAGTCGGGAATGATGTCGACAATGGGCTTGGCGGTGAGTTGCAGGGGCGCCTGGCGCTCGGGGGCGATGCGATCGGCTAGATTGCGCAAGAGCGAGGCGTACCACATGTGGCTGAGCTGATCGGTGATTAACTCGCCGACGTCGACCGGCTGGGACTCGAGTTCGAGGGGCGGCAACGTCTCCGGGGAAATGACATCACCGAGGTTGGTAAAGACGGTGCGGAACCAGGGCAAGCTCACTCGGTCTGAGAGCAGCAATCCGACGTTGACGGGCCGTGAGGTGAGCTGAAGAGGCGGCAACTTCTGAGCGGCAAAGGTATCGCGCAGATTGCCGGCGAGCGATCTCCAGAGGGGCAGTGAAAGGTCCGGCGGAGGCAAAAGGTCGAGCGGAGTATCGAACAGGGGCGCGGTTGATGGCGCGTCCGGGTACCACGCTTCGGCGGCGTTGGAACGATGAGTCATAAGAAAACAGATGGATCTGAGAGCCTCGATTGAACTGAGAGGCCGGACCCCACACTGCTTTTATGTTAGATGCAGCCGCAGCATCTGTCCACGCGATTATGCAGGTTGGAAGCGGACAATGGATGGGCAGATCCGGATGCGAACTACATTTGGGGCGGGGCGGAATCATCACAGAACTTATTACTGTGGTAATTAACAGCGCGTAATCCTGCTCGCATACGATGCAAGTGTGGCGCCAAAGCGCGCATGTGAAGGAACTGTATGAGGGAGCCCGATGCCCCATCGGCGGGTTCGGGGGAAATTCTGCGAGCGAACGTGAGGCAGGATGAAATCGATTGCCCGCCATCGCCTGTGACGGCCGAATCATCCACCGGAATCGCCGCGCCTCCCAGCGTGAGTCCCGAGCCCAGGATCACCGCGCCCGTCGAAAAAGCATACTTCGAACAGGTCATCGAACACGCTCCGGAAGCGATCAGTATTGTCGATGAGAGCCATCGCGTGTCGCGCATCAATGGGGAGTTCAGCCGGCTTTTCGGATATAGCGCGGCGGAAGCTGTGGGGAAAGCGCTGGAAGAATTGATTGTGCCGCCCGACCGCTACGCGGAAACGGCATGGGTGGCGCAGAACGTGGAGACGGGCAATAACCTGACGCTGGAGACGCGCCGCCAAAGGAAAGACGGCACGCTGGTTGAGGTTTTGCTCGCGGTCTCGCCGATCATGTTCGAAGGAAAAAGAATTGGGGCCTACGCATCCTACCGCGACATTTCCGAGCAAAAACGTGCCGAAGAGCTGAATGCCGCGCTCTACGCGATCGCGGCGCGCGGCCAGTCGACGGAGGATCTGCAACAGTTTTACGCGTCGATCCACAATATCGTGGGTCAAATGATGTACGCGAGGAATTTCTATATCGCGATCTACGATCCCCAAACGCAAATGCTCAGCTTTCCGTATTTTGTAGATGAGGAAGATCCAATCCCGGAGCCGAAGCGACTGGGGCGGGGACTGACCGAATACGTGCTGCGAACCGGGGAGCCGCTGCTGGCGACGCCGACGGTGTTTGAAGATCTGGTCCAGCGGGGCGAAGTGGAATTGATTGGAGCGCCATCGCTGGATTGGCTCGGAGTGCCCTTGAAGAGCGGATCGACGGCGCTTGGAGCGCTGGTAGTGCAGAGTTATACGAACAATGCTCGCTATGGTGAGCGGGACCGGGAAATTCTGAAGTTCGTCTCGCAGCAACTGGCGACGGCGATCGAACATAAGCGCTACGAAGAGGCGCTGCGACGCTCCGAGGCGCGCTATCGGTCGCTCATCTTGAGCGCGGTTTTTGGCATTTACCGCTGCACGCTGAATGGCAGATTCCTGGATGTGAATCCAGCGCTTATCGCAATGCTCGGGTATGCGTCCGTCGAACAGGTTCTGGCGCTGGATGCGCGGCGGGAAGTGTTTGTGAATCCCCAGGAAATCGATCGTCTGACCGACGAATACCAACGCACGGGAAGCCTGAATGGGGCGGAAGTGCAGTGGAGGCACAAGGGCGGGCACATCATTACGGTGCGGCTGAGCGGTCGCGCGGCCAGCATTGCCGACGAACCGGAAGAGGTTCTGGAACTGATCGCCGAGGACATTACCGAGCGGCGGCAACTGGAGGAACAATTCCGGCAGGCGCAGAAAATGGAAGCGGTGGGGCGGCTGGCGGGCGGCGTGGCCCACGACTTCAACAATCTGCTGATGGTGATCAACGGCTACACCGAGGTTCTTCTCGAACGGCTCGAACCATCCGGGGATCTGCACGCGAAGATGCAAGCGATTCAGCAGGCGGCGGACCGGGCCGCCACGCTGACGCGGCAACTGCTGGCCTTCAGCCGCAAGCAGGTCCTGGAATTGAAGGTCATCGATGTGAACACCGTGATTTCGGACATGGAGCGGTTGCTGCGGCCGCTGATTGGAGAAAACATCGAACTCATCACGCACCTCTCGTCCGAGGCCGGAAGGACGCGTGCCGACGCGGGTCAACTCGAGCAGGTGATTATGAACCTGGTGGTGAATGCGAAGGATTCGATGCCGGATGGCGGCCGAATTACTATTCGCAGCATGAACGTCACCGTGCGTCATAACGCCGGCGAGTATCGATTCATCCAGCCCGGGCGGTATTCGGTGATCGCCGTGGCCGATACTGGCCAGGGCATGGACAAGGAGACGCAATCTCGTATTTTTGAACCATTTTTTACGACGAAAGAAAAAGGGAAAGGCACTGGCCTCGGGCTCTCGACTGTGTACGGCATCGTCAAGCAGAGTAATGGATATGTCTTCGCGGAAAGCCAAACACGAGTGGGGACGACATTTTACGTTTACCTGCCGCGGGTGGAGGAATCGCTCGCCGAGTTGGGACCCGTGGCCACGCAAGACAGCGAAAAGGGCGGATGCGAGACGGTGCTGTTGGTGGAGGATGAAGAATCGGTGCGCGAATTGGTACAGGTCACTTTAACTTCGCGCGGATACAACGTTCTGGAAGCCGAGAATGGGGAGGCGGGGCTGCGCATTGCGCAGGAACACAAAGAGAAGATCGATATCCTCGTAACCGACGTGGTGATGCCAGGCATCGGCGGGCGCGAACTGGCGAAGAAGGTTCTGGCGCTGCGGCCGACGACGTGTGTGCTGTATTTGTCGGGCTACACGGAAGATGCCCTGGTCACGCAGGGCCCGCTCGCGCCGGGCACGGCGTTTCTGCAAAAACCGTTTACTCTGCAAAATCTCGCCAAAAAAGTTCGCGAGGTCCTGCGCTCGCGCCAGCAAGTCAACTCCGCTTCAGCCGCGAACTGAAGATTCCTGACTGGGGCTGGGATCCGCTGTTTGGGCGTGCGAAAATGGCGCCGCCTGCATCGATTAGCAAGTCACTTTCCGGTGAGTTCCTTCTTTACCGCATCGCTGACGACTTTGCCGTCCACGCGCATGCCCGCCGCGGCAAAGCGGGCCATCGCCGCCTTCATCACGGAGCCCATGTCCTTCATCGCCGGAGGCGGAGTCATTTCGGCGATTGCCGCGCGCACTCCGGCCATGATCTCTTCCTCGCCCGCGGCCTTGGGAAGATAGGTTTCGATCAGTTTGATTTCCGCCGCTTCCTTGTCGGCCATTTCCTGGCGTCCGCCCTTGGTGAACTGCTCGACCGAATCCTTGCGCTGCTTGATGAGCGTGGAGAGCACCTGCTGTGACTCTTTGTCGTCGAGCGGCGCCATTTTTTCGATCTCGCGATTCTTAAGCGCGGTCTTCACCATGCGCAGCGTGGAGAGGCGGTGCTCCTCGCGGGCTTTCATGGCGGCAATAATGTCCTTCTGGATCTGGTCAATGAGAGGCATGGGGCGATTATAGAAGAGCCCCGAGTCGCGAGCTACGAGCGATTCGCTTCAGAATGCAGAGATCTGGTTGCACGTGGCTCGCGGCTCGCAGCTTCCTTCTGCAATCCGACCTCGGACGTCTGCAATGGCTTCCCGAAGGGGGCGGCATCGAATATTCTGTTTGCATACCATGACAATGCTCAGAAAAAGCAGGCTCTTCACTCCGGGTCCAACGCCGCTTCTGCCATCTGCGCAAACCGCGATGGCTTCGTATGGCATGCACCATCGCACGGCGGATTTTCGCGCCCTTTTTACACGCGTGCTAGCCGACCTGAAAGAGTTCATGGGCACGCGGAACGACGTGCTCGTGCTGACCTCGTCAGGCACGGGGTTGATGGAGGCCGCGATTTCGAACCTCACTTCACCGGGCGATCGGGTGGTGGTGCTCACGGCGGGCAAATTCGGAGAGCGATGGGTTTCGCTCGCGAAGGCGTTTGGCTGCACCGTCGAAACGGGCACCGCTCCGTATGGCCAGACATTCGCGCTCGAAGCCGTCCGCGCGAAATTAACGCCGGAGACACGCTGCGTCTATGTGCAGGCGACCGAAAGTTCCACCGGTGCGCGGCACGACATTGAATCCATCGCGAAGGCGGTGCGCGCTCTGCCCGAAACGCTGCTGATCGTCGACGCGATTACGGGCCTTGGCACAACGCGACTTGACGTGGACGCGTGGGGCATCGATGTGATCGTCGGGGGCTCGCAAAAGGCACTGATGATTCCGCCGGGGCTGGCGTATGGCGCGGTCAGCGAGCGGGCGTGGCAGCGCATGGAGACGACGAAATCACCGCGATACTATTTCGATCTGCGCAAGGAACGCAAAGCGGCCGCGAAAGCGGAGACCTCATACACGCCAGCGACGTCTTTGTTTGCGGGGCTGGGGGCGGCGCTCGATTACGTGCGGCAAATGGGAGATGGGAATTTAGCGGCCGGGCGCGATGCGTTGATTGCGAATGCGGAAATGTGCGCCGCGATGACGCGGGCCGGGGTGCAGGCGCTGGGCCTGAAGCTTTTTGCGGAATCCGCGCCGGCCGCCGCGCTTACCGCTGTTGCGGCGCCGGCCGGGGTGGATTCGACGGCAATCTGCAAACGGTTCCGCGATCAGTTTGGCGCGGTGGTGGCAAATGGGCAGGCCGAGATGAAGGGACAGATTTTCCGCATCGCGCATATTGGCTACTACGATTACTTAGATACGGTCGGAGTCCTCGCCGCGCTGGAGCATGTGATGGCAGAGACAATCGGAAAAAAAGTTGAGTATGGGAGTGCGGTGCGCGCGGCGCAGGAAGCTTACGAGAAGGCAAAGGGCTAAGCTACGACTCCAGCGCTTCGCGGCGGAGCTTGCGGCTTTCGGCGAGCAGAGCCATGGAGTGCATGAGGTTCTGTAGCGTCACAATGCCGATGAGGTGCTGGTCATCGACGACGGGAATGATGCTCAGATTGCGGGCTGAAAGCTTGCGAAATGCCGAGGCCAGCGACTCCTGCCGGGCAGCGACTTCGAAGATGCGATTCATTACGGCCTGCACGTAGCCGTTGCCTTCCGCCCGCAAGGCTTCGAGGATTTTCTGGCGGGAAATCACGCCTACCATGTCGCTGCCGCGCACGACCGGGAAATCATCCTGCAAAGTGTGCACGGCCTTTTCCAGCGCATCTTCCAGCGTGTCGGCGGGCGAGAGGGTGGCGAAATCGGTCAGCATCACTTCCTCGAGGCGAACGCTTTGCAGGACGGACTGGAAGACCGCGGACCGTTCTTCGAGTTGCGCGCCAAAAAACAGGAAGAGGCCGATCATGACGAGCCACCAGTTGCCCATCAATATTCCGACCATCATGAAGAGGATGGAGAAAACGTGGCCGATGCGAACGGCGCGCTGAGTGGCCTGAACGAGTTCCATGCGGCGCGAGAAGAGAGCGCGCAGGGCGCGGCCGCCATCCATCGGATAGGCGGGCAGCAGATTGAACAATCCTAGATATACGTTGGCCCACACCAGGCTGCGCAATAATGCGCTCGAATGCAGGAGGGGGCGGGCAGTGAGCGAAAAACCGGGAATGACGGCCAGCAGAACGATGGCGGAGATACCGGCGATGGCGAAGTTGACGAGTGGGCCAGCGACCGCGATGCGAATGTCGCGCTTCCATGCGTTGAGCGGATCGGGGATGGCCTGCGCTTCGTCGAGCATGGTGATGCCGCCGATGGGCAGGAGAATGATACTTTTGGCGGGAATGCCCGAGCCGCGAGCCACCAGGGCGTGACCGAGTTCGTGAAGAATGACGCTGCCGAAGATGATGCCGACGAGCCCGAGACCACGCATGGCGGCGTTCGCATCCTGCGTGGCCGCCTCGGTGCTCCAAACGAAGACGAGCAAAAAGAGGAAGGTGAGGTGGATGCGTATTTCGATGCCAAAAAGTCGCCCGACGGGAATGGACCAACTGCGCATGGACATGCCTATTAGTATTGTACTGGTTAGACACCGGCCGGACTCTGAGGGTTGCGGGAAGATGAATCGAAAGTCACAGGTATGAGAGTGATTGCCGGGCAGTATCGAAGCCGGCCGCTGCGCTCGTTGCGCGGCATGGACATTCGTCCGACGCAGGACCGGCTGCGCGAGACGCTCTTTAACGTGCTGTGCGCGGGAAATCCGGAGGCGTTGTTGGGAACGACGTGGCTGGATTTGTATGCGGGGACGGGAGCGGTTGGGATCGAGGCGCTGAGCCGGGGGGCAGCGAAGGTGTATTTTGCCGAGACATCGAAAGCGGCCGCGGATTTGATTGCGGCTAACCTGAAGTCGCTTGGGGTCGCGTCGGGCTTTCAGATTGTGAGACTCGAGTCGGCCAAAGCGCTGCGGCAGTGGGATTCGGCCGGCGTGCGCGCGGACTTCGTCTTTCTCGACCCGCCGTATCGGCTGCAGGAGGAGTACGCGCGAACGTTGGACGCGCTCGCGTCGTCGAAGCTGCTGGGCCCGGCGAGCGTAGTCATCGCGGAACATGAAAAGCGATTTGACCCGGGGGGCAATTTTGGCCGGCTTGATCGCTATCGCAAGCTGGAGCAGGGCGATGCGGCGTTGAGTTTTTATCGGCTCACCGCGCTTTAGAGAGGCTCGCTATAATCAATTCGCATGCCAAACTTCGCACCGGTTGATGAGCAACTGGCCTACATCAAGAAGGGCTCTGCTGAAATTGTCAAGGAATCGGAGCTGCGCTCGAAGCTCGAACGCTCGTTGAAGACGGGCAAGCCGATTCGGGTGAAGGCGGGATTCGATCCGACTGCGCCCGATCTGCATCTTGGTCATACTGTCCTGCTGCGCAAGCTGAAACACTTTCAGGACCTCGGCCACACGGTCATCTTTCTGATTGGGGATTTCACGGGCATGATCGGCGACCCGACAGGGCGGTCGGCTACGCGGCCACCGTTGTCGCGCGAACAGATCGAGCAGAACGCCGAAACCTACAAGGCGCAGGTCTTCAAGATTCTCAGCCCCGAGAAAACCGTCGTCGACTTTAACAGCCGCTGGTTTTCGAAATTTACAGCGGAGGATTTCATCCGCTTGTGCGCGAAATATACGGTCTCGCAGATGCTCGAACGCGAAGATTTTCACAAGCGCTTTCATGACGAAAAGCCGATTGCGGTGCACGAGTTGCTCTACCCGCTGGCGCAGGGATACGACTCAGTCGCGCTCGAAGCGGATGTGGAGTTGGGCGGAACGGACCAGAAATTTAATTTGCTGGTTGGCCGCGAACTGCAGCGGTCATATGGGCAGGAATCGCAGGTCGTGTTGACTACGCCGATTTTAGAAGGCCTCGACGGGGTCAACAAGATGTCGAAGTCGCTGGGCAATGCGATTGGCATTCACGAGCCGCCGCTTGAAATGTATGGCAAGGTAATGTCGATTTCGGACGAGATGATGTGGCGGTATTACGAGTTGCTGACGGACGTGCGGACAGAGAAGATCGCGCAGATGAAGCAGGATGCCGCGACCGGGAAGGCGCACCCGATGGCGCTGAAGAAAGAGTTGGCGCGGTCGATTGTGGCAGACTTTCACTCGGCGGAGGCGGCGTCAAAAGCGGCGGAGGATTGGACGAAGCAATTTCAGAAGCATGAAGCTCCGGAAGATATAGTTCAGATGGACCTCACTTTAACGCCAGAGATGGCAAGGCGGATCGTGGACACCGGTTCTCCCGATGACCCTTGCGACGAGACAGCCGTGAAGTTCGATAAGGTTTACGTAAGGAGCAGCGAACCAGACGCTCTCTCCATGGGTTACTTCGACGTGGACATCCGAAGCCGTCGAAGCGATCCAAATTCAAAGAACCTTTTTGCTGCTGCCATAAGAACCGACAAACTACTCGTTCAAGCCGGTCTGGTCAGCTCTGCGACTGAGGCAGGCAGAAAGCGCAAAGAGAGAGCGGTCAAGATCAACGGCGAGTTGGTGACAGTGGCTCAAATTGCAAAATTCATTCCGGGCGAAATGGTAGTCAGCGTAGGACGCAAGTTAAAGAAAGTCAAGATAACGCTCTAGCTAGGCGTTGCGCGGACAACTGTTGACGTGTCATCCTGAGCGGAGCGGGCGGATTCGCGAATGCGAATCCGTCTGCGGAGTCGAAGGACCCCTA
>PLHW01000037.1 GCA_003139095.1 Acidobacteriaceae bacterium | reverse complement strand
TGAAGGTATTGCGCTGCTGCCGGAGGGTCGCAAAATGTAGGACCGCTTGGACTTCGTCTTCTGGTTACGTCGAGGACCTCGGTGATCTCGCGGGGGAGATGCTGGCTTCGGTGGAGCGAGTTTCTTCCGCGGCGTGTGACGGCGTGCGCCGATGCGGATCTCAACTCACTAGCGGGCTGGTTTAGCGGAGCCGGCTAGGGAGTCAACTTAAAAACCGTGCCCTCGTCGTAAGCGCCGCCGCCGGACGTGGTGCCGTAGAGGTTGCCCTTCTTATCGAAGGTCATGCCCGCAGCGGGATAGGCGCCGTCGCCCGACTGGCTGCCAAAGGTGTAGAGGACTTTCTCCGTGCCGGCCGCGGTCAGCTCGAACACGGTGCCACAACCGTACAAAGCATCGCATTCGAAGTCGCCGCCGTCGTACGTGGTGCCATAGAGGTTGCCCTCTTTATCGAAGGTTAGGCTCGCCCAGGGGTTGTTCCCATCGCCCGAGGAGCCGCCAAAGCTGTAGAGGACATTCTCCTTGCCTTTCTTGGTCAACTCGAACACTGCGCCGCAGCCATAGGGGACGCATTCGAGGTCGCCGCCGTTGAACGTGGTGCCGTAGAGATTGCCCTTCTTATCGAAGATCAGGCCAGCGTAGGGATAGAGCCCATCACCCGCGTAGCTGCCAAAGCTGTAGAGAATTTTCTCCGCGCCGGCCGCGGTTAACTCGAATACCGTGCCGTCGCCATAAGCGCCGCCTCCAGCGGTGGTGCCGTAGAGGTTGCCCTTTTTATCGAAGATCAGGCCCCCTTGGGGCCAGGCCCCGTCGCCTGCCTGGCTGCCGAAGCTGTAGAGGACTTTCTCCGTGCCGGCTAGGGTCAACTCGAAAACCGTGCCATCTCCGAAGTCGCCGCCGGTAGAGGTGGTGCCATAGAGGTTGCCCTCTTTATCGAAGGTGAGGCCCGCAGCGGGAATGGTCCCGTCGCCCGACTGGCTTCCGAAGCTGTAGAGGACCTTCTCCGTACCTTTCGCGGTCAACTCGAACACCGCACCGCAGCCATTGGGGGCATTGCATTCGAAATCGCCGCCAAATTGCGTGGTGCCGTAGAGGTTGCCCTTTTTATCGGAGGTCAGGCCCGCATCGGGTTGGTGCGCGTCGCCCGAGTGGCTGCCAAAGCTGTAGAGGACTTTCTCCGTGCCGGCCGCGGTCAGCTCGAACACGGTGCCCTCGCCGTAAGCACCGCCGACGATGGTGGTGCCGTAGAGGTTGCCCTTCTTGTCAAGGATCAGGCCCGCGACGGGAAATTCCCCATCGCCCGCCTGGCTGCCAAAGCTGTAGAGCACGGTTTCGGTTTGGGCTTGGGCTGGGCGGGCGGACACGAGCAGCAGCGCAAAAAATATGGCTAGTGCCGGAACGTAAAGAGTTGCAGGTCGTCTTCCTATCATGGCGAAGCTCCAAGCAAGCATAATTGTCTTCCTTAGATATAAGTAACAGGCCATTGTCCCGCGCATGACAGGTCGAGTCAATGTGAAGTGAATTGTCATCAGCCGCAATTGGAAAGGCACGGGCGGAGCCCCGTCACTACACGAGCAAAAGCAAAGGCGAGAGCTAAGGCAAAGGCCAAGGGAACAAGCGGCACGGGAGAATTCCCTGAGGCGTTTTGGGCGCAGTGGTGAGTGCAGGGGTCCTTCGACTCCGCGGAGACTTCACTTTGTGAAGTCTCTGCTGCGCTCAGGATGACAGAGTTGATGTGGACGAGAGTTTTGATGTGGATGAGAGTTTCGATGTGCACGAGAGCGTTGATGTGGAGGACCGTGTTGACGTTAATAAATAACGGTGTGGGTGTGAGTCCGCCAAGGTCAGCTTGCTGTTGTGAGCGAACCTTTATAATAGAAAGATTCGGTAGCGAGTTTTGACCGTTCTGTGACGCTGGGTATGCGACTTCGAGGTAGGTAAAGCGTCAAACGGACACTGCCGTTCCCAGGGGAAGATGGCGACAGAGAGTATTACTGCACAGAGCATTTCAGAGAGTCATTCTAGGGATCGGATTCCAGAGCGTGGGGCTGCGGGCGGGATTCCTGCGTCTGCGGGCGGGAGCGCGTCTACGGACAGCATTGTGGTGCGGGGGGCGCGGGTTCATAACCTTAAGAATATCGATTTTGAGATTCCGAATAACGCTTTGACTGTGGTGACGGGGGTTTCGGGGTCGGGGAAATCGTCGCTGGCGTTTGACACGGTATATGCGGAGGGGCAGCGGAGGTATGTGGAGTCGCTGTCGGCGTATGCGCGGCAGTTTCTGGAACGGATTGAGAAGCCGGACGTGGATTCGATCGAGGGGATTGCGCCGGCGGTGGCGATCAAGCAGAAAAATTCTACGCGGAATCCGCGGTCGACGGTGGCGACGGCGACGGAGATCTACGACTATTTGCGGCTGCTGTTTGCGCGGATTGGGCGGACGTACTGCGCGGTGTGCGGCGCGGAAGTGAAAAAAGATACGGTGGACGAGGTGGCGGAGCGGATTCTGGGGCTGGGCGAGGGGACGCGGTTGAATGTGGTGTTTCCGATTGTGGCGGGACCGGCTGTGGAGGAGAAGAGCGACGCACTCAAGGGCGGGGCGACGAAGGGCCGGGCGGGTAAGGGCGGGCGAAAGCTCGCGGCGAAAAAGGCGGAAGAATCGAACCTGCCTTCCGAGGCGGTGAAGACGCGGTTGTTTGAATTGCGGAAGCGCGGGTTTAACCGGTTGTTTCAGGGCGGGAAGATTTTTGAGTTTTCTACGCCGGAGTCGCTGCTGGATGTGAATTTCGGAGAGCCGGTGTTTGCGCTGATCGATCGGCTGGTGGTGGCGGGGGATCAGCGAGCGCGCATTGTGGATGCGGTGGAGATTGGATATCGGGAGGCAGGCGAAGTTATTTTTTTGACGGCGCCGCGGGAGGCGAGCGACGGCGAGCGTGAGGCGACGAAGAGTTTTCGATTCTCGCAGCGGTTTGAGTGCAAGAACGACGGGACGCGTTATGAGGAGCCGGAGCCGCGACTGTTTTCGTTTAACAATCCGTATGGGGCGTGCCCTCGGTGCCAGGGATTTGGGAACACGATTGATTTCGATTTGGATCTGGTGATTCCGGATAAGGGGAAGACGCTGAATGAGGGCGCGATTGAGCCGTGGACGAAGCCGAAGTACAGAACACTGTTTGCGGAGCTGAAGAGGTTTGCGCGGCAGGAGGGGATTCCGCTGGACGTGCCGTGGTATGAGTTGGAGACGGAACAGCAGAGAGTAATTACGGAGGGTGAGGGGCGGTTTCCGGGAGTGCGCGGATTTTTTCAGTATCTGGAGAGGAAGAAGTACAAGCTGCACGTGCGCGTTTTTTTGAGCCGGTATCGAGGGTATTCGTTGTGCTCGGCGTGCGGCGGGACGCGGCTGCGGACGGATGCGCGGCAGGTGAAGATCGAAGGCAAAGATATTTGCCAGGTGTGCAGCATGACGGTGGAGGAGGCGGCGCGTTTTTTTGAGGAGCTGAGGCTGACGGCGGCGCAGGCGGCGGTGGCGGAGCGACTGCTGGTGGAGTTGACGGAACGGCTGAAATTTTTGAATGACGTGGGACTGGAGTACCTGACGCTGAACCGGCTGGCGTCGACGCTTTCGGGGGGAGAGGCGCAGAGGATTCAGCTGGCGACGTCGCTGGGGTCACGGCTGGTGGGGACGTTGTATGTGCTGGACGAGCCGTCGATTGGATTGCACAGCCGCGACACGCACCGGCTGATTAAAATTTTGCACGGGCTGCGCGATTTAGGGAACACGATTCTGGTGGTGGAGCACGATCCGGATATTATGCGGGCGGCGGACCGGATTTTAGATTTGGGGCCGGGCGCGGGCGAGAGCGGCGGGAAAGTGATTGGGGCGGGGACGTATGAAGAAATTAGGAAGATGCCGCAATCGCTGACGGGGCGATATTTGGCGGGGGAACTGCATATTCAGATTCCGCCGAAGCGGCGCGCGCCGGGAAAGCAGAAGATTCGCGTGACGGGAGCGCGGGCGCACAACTTGAAGAGTGTGGATCTGGAAATTCCGCTGAACATGCTGGTGGCGATTACGGGCGTGTCGGGGTCGGGGAAATCTTCGCTGCTGCATGACGTGCTGTTTCAGGGGCTGGCGGCGGCGAAGCGGCAGTCGAGCGGGAATGTGCCGGCGGCGATTTCGTGGGCGAGCATTGAGGGGGAAGAGTACATCGATGAAGTGGTGCTGGTGGATCAGTCGCCGATCGGGCGGACACCGCGGTCGAATCCGGTGACGTACATTAAGGCGTTTGACATTATCCGCGAGCTTTTTGCGGGGCTGCCGGAGTCGAAGAAGCGGGGATTTGCGGCGGGACATTTTTCGTTCAACGTTCCGGGAGGGCGATGCGAAAACTGCCAGGGGGATGGGACGGTGACGGTGGAGATGCAATTTTTGGCGGACGTGGAGCTGATTTGCGACGAATGCAAGGGGACGCGGTACAAGCCGCAGATTCTGGAGATTCGGTACAAGGGAAAGAACATTCACGATGTGCTGAATATGACGGTGCGGGAGGGAATGAAATTTTTTGCGGAGACGCCGCGGCTGACGGAAAAATTGCGCGTGCTGGACGAAGTGGGGCTGGGATATTTGCGGTTGGGGCAGTCGGCGACAACTTTGAGTGGGGGCGAGGCGCAGCGCATGAAGCTGGCGGCGCACTTGCACGCGGGCGGGCGGGCGACGACTTACGCGACCGAGGGCGGGGACACGCGACGGCTGAAGAGCCGGATGCTGTACATATTTGACGAGCCGACGACTGGGCTGCACTTTGACGATGTGAGCAAACTGCTATTTGCGTTTCGACGGCTGATTGATGCGGGAGGGTCGATTATTGTGATCGAGCACAATCTTGAGGTGATTAAGACGGCGGATTGGGTGATTGACTTGGGACCGGAGGGAGGAGATCGCGGCGGGCGCGTGGTGGGGGCGGGACCGCCGGAGGCGATTGCGAAGCTGGAGAATTCTTATACGGGGCAATATTTGCAGAGGGTGCTGAACGCGGCGGCGGGCGCGGACGTCGCGGGATTAAGCTGAGCGATGGGCGCGGCGGGCACACGGTGAAATGGACGGGACGGAGCGCGATGGTTTTGATTCTGCTGGCCGGCGGCGCGCTGGGGCAGGATATTCAGACGCATACTACGGTGCGTCATCATCGGGAAGCCGTCGAGGAACAACCGGCCGAGATTGCGAGCGCGGAAGAGGCGATCCAGAAAAACGATTTCACGTCCGCAGAAGCGCTGCTGAAGAAAGCGCTGGCGGGCGATCCGGAAAACAAGCAGCCGTGGGCGTACCAGGCGTGGTTCGATCTGGGATTTGTGCTCAATCGCATGGGGCGGAACGAGGATTCGATTGCGGCCTATCGGAAGTCGGTGGGGGCGCGGGCGGATGTTTTCGAATCGAATTTAAATTTGGGGCTGATGCTGGAGCGCACGCACGATCCGGAAGCGGAAAGATATTTGCGGGCGGCGACGGCGCTGACGCCGACGGCGCACGTGGAGGAGGGAAGGGCACGGGCGTGGCTGTCGCTTGGGCACGCGCTGGAAAACCGCGAACCGGCGGAGGCTTTGAAGGCATACGCGAAGGCTGCGGAATTGACTCCCAGCGATCCTGAGCCACATCTTTCGGCGGGGCTGCTGGATGAGCGGCAGAAGGATTTTGCCGCGGCGGAGATTGAATACAAAAAGGTAGTGGCGCTGGATCCGCATTCGACCGAGGCGGCGATTGGGCTGACAAATATTTATATGAAGTCAGGGCGGGTGGCAGATGCGGAACCGCTGCTGCGGCGGATGGCGGCGGATCGCGCGGACGATGAGGGACTGCATTTGCAACTGGGGCGCGTGCTGGCGGCGGAGAAGAAAACGGACGACGCGATTGGGGAGTTGCAGGCGGCGCTGAAGCTCGCGCCGAAGGATACGGAGGCGCAGCGCGATCTGGCGGATGTGTGCGCGATGGCGGGCAAGAACGATCTGGCGGAAGCGGCGTACCGGCCACTGGTGGCGGCGCGACCGAATGACGCGGAGTTGCACCGGGCGCTGGGACAGGCGCTGCTGCGGGAAAAGAAATTTCCGGAGGCGCAGGAGGAGTTGCTGGCGGCGGTGCGGCTGAAACGCGACGTGGCGGATACGTATATCGATTTGGCGTTTGCGGCGAGCGAAAATAAGAATTTCGAACTGACGGTGCGAGCGCTGAACGGGCGGGCGGCGTTGGGCGCGGAGATGCCGGCGATCTGTTTTTTTCTGCGGGCGTCGGCCTACGATCACCTGGGGGATTACAAGCAGGCATCGCTCGACTATCACCACTTTCTGGATACGGCAGGAGGGAAGTATCCCGATCAGGAGTGGCAGGCAAAACATCGGCTGATCGCGATCGAGCCGAAGAAAAAGTGACATGCGACGACTGGCTCTAATGTTTTTCATGCTGGCGGTGGCGGGCGCCAATTGTGCGGCGGACGAAACCACGGCGCAGTTGAAGGCGCGGGTGGAGAAGGCGCGCCCGGAGGACCGGCCGGAACTGTGCATTCGAATCGCGCAGCAGGAACTGCACGTGGCGGACAACTTGTATGTGGAAGGACACGTGGATGAGGCGCGGGCCGCGGTGAATGAGATTGTGGCGTATTTCGAGGAAGCGCGCGACGCGGCGGTGCAGACCAAGACACATCTTAAGAACGTGGAGATTGCGGCGCGCAAGGTGTCGGTGAAATTGAGCGACATCAAGCGCACGCTGGCGTTCGACGATCAAGCGCCGGTGGAACAGGCGGTGCGGCGGCTTGAAGACGTGCGGACCGTGCTGCTGAAGGAAATGTTTTCAGACAAACGGAAAGGCGGGCGATGAGCGGGTGGCGCGCGGTGGGATTGTTTCTGCTGTGCGTGTTGCCGGTGTTTGGGCAGCGTGCGCGGGATCCGCTGACGCGGGACGAGATCAACCAGTTGCGCGATGCAATGCTGTATCCGGACGAGCGATTGAAACTTTATGTGACGTTTTCGCGCGACCGGATGGCGAAACTGGAGCAGATGCGGAGCGACGCGAAGACGAAGGAGCGCGGACTTCAGACGCACGACATGCTGCAGGATTTCCTGACGCTGTATGACGAACTGAACGACAACATCGACATGTACGTGGGGCGGAAGAACGATATTCGCAAGCCGATGAAGACGGTGATTGAGGCGGATACGGAGTTTCAATCGAAGTTGCGCGCTTTGAAGGACGCAGCGGCGGCGAATCCGGCGGAGGCGCAGCAGTACGAGTTTCTGCTGACGGATGCGCTGGACACGGTGGATTCGAGCGCGGAGGAGCATCGGAAGACGCTGGTGGAAGTTGAGGAGTACATGAAGCACAAGAAGAAGAATTGAGCGCGCTTCGTGCTAATCTTTTTTTCGTGCCGGCGGAGATTTTAGAAATTTTTCGCGATGCGTTTGCGGAACTGCGTCCGCGAACGCCTGCGCCCGCGATGCATGTGCGCTTCTATCCGTTCGTTTCCATCAACAACACGATCCGGCTGCGGCAGTCGGAGCTTTTTATTCGGCTGTCAGATTTGCTGGAGGGGGCGCCGGAGGCTGTGCTGCGGGCGATCGCGCACATTCTTCTGGCGAAGCTTTACCGCAAGCCGATTGACCGGGCCGAGAGCGCGCGCTACCGGCGGTATGTCGCGGGGCACGACGTGGCGGCGAAGGCGCGCCTGATGCGGCAGATGCGAGGGCGCAAGCACATCCACTCGGCGCGGGGGCATCACTACCATTTGGAAGAAATTTTCGACGAGCTGAACCGGCGGTTTTTCCATGGGCTGATGGGGCGGCCGCAACTGACGTGGAGCCGGGAGCATGCGCGGAACCGGCTGGGGCATTACGATCCGGCGCACAATACGATTGTGATCAGCCGCGTGTTTGACGATGCGCGCGTACCGAGGTATGCGGTGGAGTACATCATGTATCACGAGATGCTGCACTTGAAGCATCCGGTGAAGCTGCGGGGGAGCCGGAGGTGCGTACACTCGCGGGAGTTTGTGGCGGAGGAGAATTTGTTTCCGGAAGTGGGGAAGGCGAAGAAATTCTTGCGGATTGTGTGAGGGGTGGCGGGGGGCGATTCAGTTATTTCTGCCACGGAGGCACAGAGACACGGAGAAACCCAACCTGCTTGTCAAAGTCAGCCGTCAAGCGCACTCGGCACACCCGCTTGACACTTGCGTCGGGGGCCTTCGGAAAAAGAAACCCGAACTGCGAGGGTTCGGGATTTGGGAGCGCATAACCTGTCCAGTTACAAGTGCGATTCCAGCTACTCGCTGCCGCCGGGAGCGGCGATGCCCAGGAAGACCAGAACGGCACGATTCAGCCTGACCATATCCTCGTCAGCAAGGCGGCCGATGCGAACGCCGATCCTTGCCTTGGGGACGGTCGTCATCTTATCTACCATGAGCCGGCAAGCAGCACGCAGGCCGTTGCTTTCGCTGGGCCCGACCGGCAGGCGAAACAAAGGAGCATCGGTTGGGTCGGTGGTGAATGCGCAGACGGTGATCGAGTCTGTCCTGTCGAAACGGTCGTCTTGAACGATCACGACGGGGCGGGGCTTTCCGGCATAGTCCTTGGCGCCGGCGACGGTCCAAATTTCGCCGCGCTTCACAGGGCGCGCCCGTCAGAGATGGCGTCAACGAAGTCCTGGTCCTCCCTGGCGTGGGGGCTCATCGAAACCGCGAGAGACTGCCGGTGTGCCTCGGTCACAAAGGCCGGCGAGCGCATGTCGGGAACCCAAATCTGGATGGGGCGCAAACCCTGCTGGCGCAGGCGCTGGCGATGCGCTCGAACTTTATCCCGAGACGGCTTGGAGTGAGTGCGTGGCGCCATCGTGACTCCCCAAAGGGTTACATGTAACCTAGCACAAGTGCCGGCAATATCCAAACCCGCTGAGTTTGTGGCCGACCCACTCAATGCGCCAATTCCCCGTGTGATGCAAATCACAGCGGGTCGTGACTGGGCGCGTTGACCGGGGCGGTCCTGGAACCGTATCCTATGGATATTGAAATTGAAATTCATTTTCATTTAGGAGTCGGGGTATAACGGGCATCCGACGGAACAGTAATTCAGGCGTAACGGGATCGAGGTCGAGTTTTCATGTTGCAAGCATTCATTATTACGCTGCGCGAAGGGGTTGAGGCTGCGCTGATTGTTGGGATCACGCTGGCTTATCTGGCGAAGATTGGGCGCAATGACCTGCGCAAGTCGGTGTATGCGGCGCTGGCTGCCGCGTTTGCGGGGTCGATTGGGCTGGCTGTGGTTGTCGCGCGCTTCAAGTTAAATGAAGACATTTTTGAAGGCTGGGTCATGCTGTTGGCCGCCGTGTTCGTCGTCACCATGATTATTTTCATGATGAAGACGGGGCGAAAGATGAAGGGCGAGATCGAGGGGAAGATTGGACTGTTCGCGCGCGAGGATGCGTGGATCGGGCTGTTCCTGTTCGTCTTTCTGATGGTGCTGCGGGAGGGCGTGGAGACGGTGCTGATTCTGTCGGCGGTGACGCTGAATTCGAGCGAGCTGCTGAGTTTTATCGGAACGGTGCTGGGGATTTTTGTTGCGATCCTGTTTGGCGTGATGTTTGTGAAGGGGAGCGTCAAGATCAACCTGCAGAAATTCTTCCGCATCACGACCGCGATTCTGTTCCTGGTAGCGGCGCAACTGGTGATTGGCGGACTGCACGAACTTTCAGAGAACGGCGTGCTTCCCTCCTCGCGACAGGAGATGGCGATTATCGGGCCGATCGTGCGTAACGAGCTTTTCTTCTTTATTACGATTCTGGTGCTGGCCGGGCTGATGGTGCTGTTCGAGATGAAGAGCCGGCAACCGGTGGAACTGCCGCCGGCGGGGGCGGCGCGGCGCAAAGCCCTGTGGAGCGCGCGCAAGGAGCGGCTGTGGATGGCGTCGGTGTATGTGTGCTCGTTTGTGTTTATTGTGATGGTGACGGCGGGATTTATTTATGAAAAGAGCGCGAGCGCGCTTTCGCCGTCGACCGAAGTGACGTTCCTGGATGGTAAAGTCTCGATTCCCATAAAAACGGTTTATGACGGAGAGTTGCACCGGTACCAGGTGAAGGAGAACGGCGTGGAGGTGCGGTTCTGGCTGTATCAGAAGCCAGACGGGAAAGTGGCGACGCTGTTTGATGCGTGCGAAATCTGCGGGGCGGTGGGCTTTTATAAAACCAAGCAAGCGGTGATCTGCAAGAACTGCGCGGCGCCGATGAACCTGCAATCGATCGGGATGCCGGGAGGATGCAACCCGGTGCCGATGAAAGCGCAGGTGACCGACGACGCGGTCATCATCTCCGAGGCGGATGTACTAGCGGGCCGCCACTACTTCGAGCCGAAATAACGATGTTCCCACGCCTTGTTTACGAATCGTTCCGGCGGCAAACGCGCCGCAAACTTCTGGCGGGAATTGCGATCACGCTGGGCGTGGCGGTGGCGACGGCCATGATTGCGGTGGCGACGGATATCGGCGACAAGATCAATCGCGAATTGCGCAGCTACGGCGCAAACCTGGTGGTGACTCCGCAGGAAGACACGCTGGACGTGGAGATTGGCGGGATCAATTTGAAACCGCCGAGCGACGGGGCTTTTTTGAACGAAGCGGACTTGCCGAAAATTCGCGGGACATTCTGGCATCACAATATTGTTGGATTTTCGCCGATGCTGCCGGTGACGGTGAAAGTGGCGACGGGCGCGGGTTTGCAGGACGTGACGCTGCTGGGCACGTACTTTAATAAGAAGTTGAGTTTTGGGAAGGAAGAATTTTCGACAGGAGTAAGGATTACGCATCCGTGGTGGAAGGTGGCGGGGAGTTGCGGGGCGGGCGATGCGGTAGCGTGCGGATGGCCGGATGACGAGTCGCAAGATGTGCTGGTGGGCGAGCGACTGGCGGCAAAGCTGGGAAAGCACGCGGGAGATTCGATTGAGGTTGGAGGGCGCGAATTTTCGATTTCCGGGATTTTGTCGACGGGCGGGGTGGAGGACGATCAGATTGTGGCGCCGCTCGGGGTAGCGCAGCAGATCCTCGGGAAACCGGGCGCGGTGCGGCGCGTGTATGTGAGCGCGCTGACCAAGCCGCCGGATGCGCTTTCGACGCGCGACCCGAAAACGATGACGCCCGAGGTTTACGACCGCTGGTATTGCTCGCCATACGTGGAGTCGATCGCGTATCAACTGCAGGAGGCGATCCCGCATTCGCATGCGGAGCAGATCCGGCAGGTGGCGCAGAACGAAGGCACGGTGCTGGCGCGGATTAAAGGGCTGATGCTGCTGGTATCGCTGGCGGCGCTGCTGGCGGCGGCGTTGGCGGTTTCAGCGGCGATGGCGACGGCGATTTATGAGCGGCGGCTGGAAGTTGGATTAATGAAAGCGCTGGGAGCGGGAAACTTCGCGGTAGCGGCGATTTTTTTTGCGGAAGCCTTCATACTCGCGGTGATTGGGGGCATTGCCGGATTTACCGGGGGGGCGTTGCTGGCGCATCAGATTGGGCGATCGATTTTCAATTCGCAGATTTCGATTCAGCCGGTGCTGTTTCCGATCATTCTGGCGATTGCGGTTTTTGTGACGTTTGCGGGAAGCGCGGCGGCGATCCGGCGGGCGGTGAAGTTCGATCCGGTATTTGCGCTGCGAGGTGAAGGATGAGCACGACTGTGGCGGCGCTGCGGACGGCGGGCGAGGTTGCGGAGCGGCGGGCGAAGGCTCCACATACGTCGATGTTTGTGCGGATGCTGGTGCGGGCGGCGATGCTGCGAAGAGGGCGGGCGGCGTCGGCGCTATTGGCGATGATTGTGGCGGCGGCGGTGGCGACGGCGATGATGAACCTGTACGTGGATGTGCAGGCGAAGCTGCGCAATGAGTTTCGGAACTACGGCGCGAATGTGGTGATCGTGGCGAAAGATGGACAGGCGCTGCCGGCGGGGGCGATGCAGCGGATAGAATCGGCGGTGGCGCTGAAGACGGTGGCGGTGCCGTTTGCGTATGCGGTGGCGCGGACGAGCGATGGGCAATCGGTGGTAGTGGTGGGCACGGATTTTGCGCGGGCACGACAGTTGAATCACTGGTGGAGCGTCACGCACTGGCCGGAAGCAGGCGCCAATAGCGGCCAGGCATTGGTGGGGATGCGGGCGGCCGCGGTGGTCACGGCGTCGCGACGACCATTTGACCTTACGTTCCAGGGCAAGACGATTCACCTCACGCCCGTGGGTTTGCTGCAAACCGGGGCGGGCGAAGACAGCAGAATTTATCTCGATCAAACGGAGTTTGAAAGCTGGACGGGCATTGCGCCATCGACGGTGGAACTGGCGGTGAATGGCACGCCCGAGGAAATTGAGAAGAGCATTCAGCAACTGGTGGCGGCGCTTCCGGCGGCCGATGTGCGACCGGTGCGGCAGATTATGGAAGGCGAGGCGAACGTGCTGGACAAGACGCGCGCCACGCTGTACGCATCGGCAACGCTGGTGGTGCTGACGTCGGCGCTGTGCGTGCTGGCGACGCTGATTGGATGGGTGTTTGACCGGCGGCGGGACTTCGCAATCATGAAGGCGCTGGGAGCACGGGAGCGGCTGGTGAACGGATTTTTTGCGGCGGAAGCGGCGGCGCTGGGAGTGGTGGGCGCGATCATCGGATTTCTGATTGGGGTGGGCGTGGCGGCATGGATTGGACGGGTGAATTTTCACGCGCCGGTAGTTCCGCGCTTCAGCGTGTTTCCGTATGTGCTGGCGGGGAGCGTGGCGGTAGCGCTGATTTCGGCGGTACTGCCGATTGGGCTTCTGCGGCGAGTGCAGCCGGCAATTATTCTGAGGGGAGAATAGGGGAATGCGATTGAATCATTGAATGATTGATTCATTGAGTGATTGAATCGTAGAGTGATTGAATCATTGAGTGGTTGGTTCAATGAGTCAATAGTTGGTTGGCCGTCACAAGGAAGAAACCAGGATGATCAAACTCAAGAACGTGACGAAGAGTTATCCGGCGCGCGAAGAGCAAAACGGCGGCCGCAGCGTGATCAATGCCCTCGATAATATTTCTCTCTCGATTGCGCCGGGCGAGTGGGTGGCGATGATGGGGCCCTCGGGCAGCGGGAAGAGCACGATGGTGAATCTGATTGGCTGCCTGGACCGGCCGACGAGCGGCGAGATCTGGTTGGACGATCAGAACGTGGCAAGTCTTAGTCCTGCGGATTTGAATCGGGTGCGCGCGGAGACGATTGGATTTGTGTTCCAGCAATTTCACATGATTCCGTATCTGACGGCGGTAGAGAACGTGATGCTGGCGCAGTACTTTCACAGCATGACGGACGAGAAAGAAGCGCTGGACGCGCTGGAGCGCGTTGGGTTGCGGGATCGCGCGGGCCATCTTCCGTCGCAGTTGTCGGGGGGAGAGCAGCAACGGGTTTGCATTGCGCGGGCGCTGATCAACGATCCGAAGATTGTTTTGGCAGACGAGCCGACGGGAAACCTGGACGCGGTGAATGAAGAGATTGTGCTGCGCCTGCTGCGGGAACTGCACCAGCAAGGGCGGACGATTGTTATGGTGACGCATGACCCGGTGGTGGCGCGACTGGCGGACCGGCGGATTGAACTGCATCACGGCAAGATTGCGGCGCAGGAAGTTTTTGCGATGGCGGACGAAGAGCAGTTCGACGAGGTGCTGGAAGAACTGTTTGTGATCGAGGAGCATGGCGAGATCGCGGAGGTTGCGCGGATGGAGGTGCACGGCGCGCTGCCGGTGTCGATTGCGATTGAGAAGATGGAAGCGATGGAACTGGTGAGGACGCATCCGCATCCACCGGAGATGCACGATCACAAGCCGTTCGTGAATCCTTGCCATGACGCGCTGAAGCCGAGCGGGGTTTCAAGCGGCGAGGGGTCGCTGATGGTGGAACTGACGACGCGAGGACGACACCGGGCGGCGGATATTATCCGGCGGCATCGACTGGCGGAGCGACTGTTTACGGACTCGCTGGCGATGGACAGCGAAACGGAAATTGAGCAGCAGGCGTGCAAGTTCGAGCATATTCTGTCGGCCGAAGCGACGGATAAAATCTGCGCATTTTTGGGCCATCCGAAGACGTGCCCGCATGGGTCGCCGATTCCGCCGGGACCGTGCTGCGGCAAGCAGGCGGATGCGACGCGCGCGCCAGTGGCGGTGGCGCGGCAGTGATGACCGTTCCTCGGTGGTCGTTGGTCGTTCGTCGTTCGTCGTTGGTCGTTAGGACGCGGGCTTCCAATGGCGGAGAAATGATAATGAAACGATTATTTGCAGTGATGATGTTGGCGTTGCTGGCGACCGGGGCGATGCTTGCGCAGCGGGGACCTCGTCATGGCGGAGACAATGGGCAGGGGAACGGGCCGCGGCATATGCGGTCGGTAGACGATCAACTGAACGAACTCTCGCACAAGCTGAAGTTGACGGAGGCGCAGAAGCCCGGTGTGAGGGCGATTCTGCAAGATGAACACGATGAGGCGAAGCGGGTGATGGACAACTCTTCCGGCTCGTTCGAAGACAACCGGTCGAAGATGCGCGCGATTCACGAGGACGCAAACACCAAGCTGCGCGCGCTGCTTACCGAGGAGCAGCAGACAAAGTTTGACAAGCTGCAAGAAGAACACCGGAAGCAGGCGGCAGAGGGTCGTTAGTCGTCGTTCGTCGTTTCGTCGTTCGCTGTTCGTCGTTGGTCGTTCGCTGTTGGTCGCGGAACGATTCACGAATGAAAACGAGTTGCACACTCAGAGGGCCCTGCACAGGCGGGGCTTTGCTTTTGTGTGCGCGGAGCCATCGTGGGCGGGCCATTCAACGCGGAACAATTCAAAATCATAGAGATTGTTTTCGTGGGCAAATTGGGTGGCGGGCAATATCATTTGAGGGATGCCTTCCTATTTAAGCCGTCTGCGGGAACCAGTTTTTATTTTGTGCGTGGTGGCCGGGCTACTCGCCTTTGTTGTGCAGTCGGGCGAACTGGGGACGGCGGACACGATGCACCGGCTGCAAACCGCGCACTGGCTGTGGACTTCGGAGCCGCAGGTTTTTCCGAATGAATATCCGGAGTTTGGACTGCACGGGCGTGATGGGCGGATCTATAGCTGGTACGGGATTGGGCAAAGCCTGCTGATGCTGCCGGCGGATCTGGTGGGAACAGCGGTGGCGCGACTGCCGATGTTTGCGCACTATGAAGACGACCCAGCCGTGCGCAGCATTGTGGTCAGCTACTTCACGAGCATGCTGGTGAATGTGCTGACTGCGCTGATGGCGTTCCGCTTCTTGCGGCAAATGCGCTTTTCGGTGAAAGAAGCGGGGATTGGAGTGCTTGCGCTGCTTTTTTGCACCACACACCTGCACTACACGCAGAACATGCAGGAAAACAACTACATCATGCTGCTGACGCTGGTGGGCTTGTCATTCCAGTATGAATGGCTGCGCACGGGGTCGCGGCGGGCGCTTTTTGTGGGGTCGGCGGCGCTGGGACTGAACCTGCTGACGCGAATCACGACCGGGCTCGACCTGATGGCGGCGGGAGTTTTCATTCTTCTCGTTCTTTTATTCGAAGGCAGCGGCATGCGCGAGATTTGGGGGCGATTTGTTGCTTACACGAAGATTGCCGCACCGGTGTATGCGCTGTTTCTGCTGATCGAGCGCGGTTACAGCTACTACCGGTTTGGATCGTTCACGAGCACGTACATACCGATTTTTGCGCGAGAGGCGCGGCAGCAGGATCCGACATTGCCGTTGAATTTTCCGTGGAGCACGCCGTTCCATGAAGGAGTGGTGGGCGCACTGTTCAAGCCGGAGAAGTCGATTTTTCTGTTCGATCCGCTGCTCGTGCTGGCAATTTTGCTGCTGGCGATTTTGTGGAAGCGGCTGCCGGGCGAAGTGTGCGCATATGCCGTGGCTTCGCTGGGGATGCTGGCCGGGTACATCTGTTTTTATGCGCGATACACGTACTGGGCGGGGGACTTTGCGTGGGGAGACCGGTATGTATCGACGGCGGTGGAGTTTGTGGCGTTGATAGCGGTGCCGCTGCTGCTAAAGTATCGCGCGAATCTCGGGGCATGGATGTGGCGGGCGGGGATTGCCTTCGTCGCTACGAGCTTCGTCATCCAGGTCGCGTCGCTTATGTTCTGGCTTCCACTGGAAATTTATCAGATGGAAACGATGGGGCATCCGACATTTGTGATCGCGCTGCGGTTTAAGAATATCGCAGGGTTCGCGCTGGGCAAGATGGACGCTTGGGGATTGAACAACGAGTCGATGACGTACGATCCGTGGGATTACGTTCACATCACGACGTGGAATTTTCTGCCGTTTCTTTTGCGGCGCGTGGGAGCGGCGCCGGAGTGGGTGGTGAGGGCGGCGTTCGCGATCTGGTTGGCGGGGCTGGCGGCGCTGGGGTGGGCGGTGGTTCGGGTGAGGAGCGTTTTAGGCGAGAAGAGTGTGACCTAATCATCCAACTGGAGACGGATGAAGAAAGACCGCGGCTTTACTTGGCCGCGGCGCCTGGAAGAAGATCTAATTCAGGAGCCGAATTCCTGCCCTATTTCTTGCCGAGGAATTTTCCGAAGCCGAGGCGGACCTGGACCGTGTTGATGCCGGAGTTGGGCGTGGTCAAGCCGGCGTTGGAAATATGCATATAGCGGGCTTCGAGGGACCAGGTGCGAGCGCCGAGAAAATGCACGCCTAAGGCCGCGCTGGAAGTGAAATTCACGGTCGAGGTTCCGGCCGGGACTTCGTGCGTGGTGAAGAGAGTGCCGCCGTTTAATTCCAAGTATGGCTCGGCGCTGCCGCGAGTGGCGAAAATCCATTTAAGCGCGAAGGGACTCACTCCGGCACCGTAGGCGGTATTGGCGCGCTGGAAGACCATGAAGAGCGGGACGGCATCGACGGCGTACTCGAAACGTCCGCTGAGAAAGCCGGGACCGTGCGGAGCGGTCAAGACCCAGCCGTAGCGAACGCCGGCATTCCAGACGCTGGTGTCCTTGGTGCCGCCGGGGACAGAATGGCCGCCGCCCGTCCAGACTTCGAGTTCGTGGCCGCCCTCTTCGGGACGGTCCTCGGCTGCGGCGAAGGAGAATGCCAGGAGAAGAATGCCCAGGGAGCACAATAGTTTTGTCATTGGTTAGGCCAAAGACGGAACGATACGCGAGTGTGGGGTGAGAAGACAAATTGAATTTCAGTGCTGGGCGGCGCGATGCCGGTGTGCGAAGGCATCAGCGGAATCTCGCGGCTGTGGCGCTAGAGGCCGAGGCCGCCATCGACGGCTAGGAGTTGCCCGGTAATAAAAGATGGAGCGGTGGCGAAAAACATGACGGCGGCGGAGATGTCGGCGGCGGTTCCGTTGCGCGCCATGGGAGTGTCTTTGGCGGTGCGCCGCATGAAGGCGGCCGCGGCCTTCTCGCCGAGATCGATCATTCCGGGAGCGACGGTGTTGACGGAAATTTCGGGCGCGAGCGCTTTGGCCATGACGCGGGTGAGCATGTGCAGGGCGGCTTTTGACGAGCAATAATGCGCATGCGTGGGCCATGGCCGGAGGCCGCCGAGCGATCCCATATTGACGATGCGGCCGCGGCGCTTTTTCAAGTGAGGGAGAGCCTCACGCGAGACGAGAAATGGGCCGCGGGTATTGGAGGCAAAGATCGCGTCCCATTGCTGGACGGTGAGCTTGGCGAATTCCACGGTGGAGTAGTTGGCGGCATTATTGACGAGCACGTCAATGGCGCCGAGCTCGCTGACTACTTCTTTTACCATCTCGCGAACGCTCAACTCGTCGGTCACGTCGCAGCGCAGGGCGAGTGCGTCCGCGCCGCGCTGGGCAATCTGTTCGACGACTTGGCGGGCCTCGGGCTCGGATTCGCGGAAGGTGATGGCTACGGTTGCGCCATGGTCGGCGGCCGCGAGAGCGATGGCGCGACCCAGTCTTTTCGCGGCGCCCGTGACGAGAACGATTTTTCCGGACAGGGGCGCGGGACTGTCGATCACCTTATTCTTCATGGGCGACTTTTTCGTCATCCACGGATTTTACTTGAAGGGCGCGCCTCGCAGGTCGAGCGAGTGCGGCGCGCGCAGGACTCCGGTGCGCGCGCGGCGGTTCCAGGCTGGCGGCAGACTGCTAAACTTTCTTTTTACAACGGAGGGAATGTTTGGCGGAGCGGCATGAGGTTGTTCTTTATACGCGCAAGGAGTGTCATCTTTGCGAGGTGGTGAAGGAGAGCCTGGAGCGGTTGCGGGAGCGCGCGGAGTTTTGTTTGCGAGTGGTCGATATCGATGCCGATGAGGAGACGCGACGGCTTTACAACGAGGAAGTGCCCGTCGTTTTTATTAACGGGCGGAAGGCTTTTAAGTACCGCATGGACGAGCAGGAATTTCTGCGCAAGCTGGGGAGATAAATGCGAAGGATGAAGTGCGGTCGCGAAGACGCCGCGAGAGATCGACAAACCTCCTTTTGACACGGCAAGTTCATTTACAATCATCGGCGATGGCTCGAACCGAACTTTTCGCCGATCCGGCCGGCCGATATGTACACGATGTAGTGCTTGAGAGTTGCCGAAACCATCCCAACAAAATTGCGCTGATCGATACGTCGTGCGACCGGCGGCTGACGTATGGGGAATATGCGGAGCTGGTCGAATCGCTTGCGAGGGGCCTGGTTGCGGGGGGCATTGCGCCGGGCGAAGTGATCGCAATTTTTCTGCCGAATTCCTGGGAGTTCGCGATTAGCTATCACGCGGCGACGCTGGCCGGCGGGATTCCGACGCTTCTGAATCCGGCGTATCGCGAGCGCGAGATCCGCTATCAACTGGAAAATTCGGGCGCGGCGTTCTTAATCACGGACGGGCCGCTGGTGGAAAGCGTGAATCTTGCAGGGCTGCCCAAGCTGCGGCGCATATTTACGACGCGGCACGAAAGCACGAAGTGCGAGCCGTTTGCCGACTTGCTGCGACCGAGTTCGGCGCAACTTCCGCGGCTTGAGGCGGACACCGCAAACCTTGTGGCGGCGCTTCCCTACTCCAGCGGGACCACGGGACTGCCCAAGGGAGTGATGCTTTCGCATCACAATCTGGTCGCCAATGTGTATCAACTGATTGGCCCGGGCGCCGCGTTGCTGACGGCGGACGATGTGATGCTATGTTTTTTGCCGCTCTACCATATCTATGGGTTGACGGTGGGGCTGACGCTTTGTCTAACGCTGGGGGCGACGCTGGTGCTGATGCCTCGGTTTGATATTCAGAAGCTTTGTGCGCTGATCGTGCAGGAAGGCGTGACGATGATGCCGATGGTGCCGCCGGCGATTAATGCGCTGTGCCAACTGGCAGCGGCGGGGGCGTTTCCGAAAAATCATCGGGTGCGGTGGATCAAATGCGGGGCGGCGGCGCTTGCGCCGGAGCTGGCGCGGCGACTGACGGAGCTGACTGGGATTGCCGTGAACCAGGGATACGGCATGACCGAGGCGTCGCCGGTGACGCACATGGGTTATCTGAGTCCGCCGGAGATGAACCGGCCGGCGTCGATTGGGCATCCGCTGGCAATGACGGAGTGTCGCATTCTGGACTTGAACGATAACGAGGTACCGCTGGGCGAAGCGGGCGAACTGGTGATGCGCGGGCCGCAATTCATGCTGGGATATTGGAATGAACCCGGGGCGACGGCGGCGGTTTTGCGCGATGGGTGGTATTACTCGGGCGATATTGCGCGGGCGGACGCCGACGGCTTTTACTACATACTTGATCGCCGCAAAGAGATGATCAAGTACAAGGGATTTCCGGTGGCGCCGGCGGAAGTGGAGTCGGTTTTGCTGGAGCATCCTGCGGTGCGCGACTGCGGCGTAGTGGCGAAGCCGGACGTGGAGGCGGGAGAAATCCCTTGCGCTTTCGTCGTGTTGCGCGAGGGGTTCACAGCGTCGGCCGCGCTGGATGGAGAGTTGCGGGCGTTTGTGGCGGATCGATTGGCGCACCATAAGCAGCCGCGCGAAGTGCATTTTGTGGATGCGGTTCCGAGGACGCCGTCGGGGAAAGTGTTGCGGCGGGAGTTGCGAAAGAGTTTTGGATGAGGGAAAAGTTGGCGCGCACGAAGCATCCCTCAGGCGCTAAAGCGCGGACGCGCTGGCAGCGAGTAATCGGCACGAGTGGAACTCGTGCCCTTCCCGGCTTTATCGGACTTCTTCGGGACTGAAAAAGTCTGCATCTCGACAGCGCGTGTAGGGCGCGCTATAGTTGCGCTGCCCGCTAATGCGGCTGCGGGCGAGGGCACTACGGCTATGGCCGCGTCAACCGCCCGGTTCAGGGTGAAATTCCCCGCTCATATTTGCGATTTCAACTTCGAGGATAAAACGATGCGACGCTCTAGCAATACTTCCCTTTCGATTCGGTGCGCGTTTCTGTTCGTGATGATCAGTCTGGTTGCTTGTGTGATTTCCCTTCCCGCGCTGGCGCAAAGCGATCCGGCGGCCAAATCCGGGCTGGCGAAAATCAGTGTGGACAAGTTTACGAATTCGGACAGCACGCATAAGACTGAGGTCGAGCCGTCGTCATACGCGTGGGGATCGACGATTGTGAGCGCGTTTCATGTGGCGCGGCGGCCGAACAGCGAGGGCTGGGGCAGCGCGGACGTTGGTTTCTCCACTTCGACCGACGGGGGAAAAACCTGGAAGTATGGCTACCTGCCCGGGCTGACAGTGAACTATGAGGGAGGCAGCTATGGAGCGGCATCCGATCCCGCGGTGGCGTATGACGCGAAGCATGGAGAATGGCTGATTGCTACGTTGCCGCTGGTGGGGCTCAATCCCGATAGTCAGTACATCGGCGACGTGGCCGTGAGCCGTTCGACTGACGGACTGCACTGGGGCAATCCGATTGTCATCGACTCGACGCACCTGGACGATAAGAGTTGGATCGTGTGCGATAACACGGCGTCGAGTCCTTATTATGGCAACTGCTACACGGAGTGGGACCAGGCGTATGGAACGGGAGATGTGCTGATGAGCACGTCGAGCGATGGGGGACAGACTTGGGGAGCTGGGCTGGCGTCGGCGGATCACGCGACGGGATTGGGCGGAGAACCGGTGGTGCAGCCAAATGGCACGGTGGTTGTGCCTTTTGAAGGATTTGGCGTTGCGGCGTTCACGTCGACCAATGGCGGTAAATCGTGGAACAAAAGCGTGGCTATTGCGAACATCAGCGAGCACGGAGTCGCAGGGGGCTTTCGCGATACGGATCTGCCCTCGGCGACGATTGACGGCGCGGGGAACGTGTACGTGGTGTGGACGGATTGCAGGTTCCGGACTGGTTGCACGTCGAATGACATTGTAATGAGCACATCGACGGACGGGCAGAAGTGGACGGCGGTGGCGCGAATTCCGATTGACGCTGTGACGAGCACGGTGGATCACTTTATGTCGGGCATTGGGGCGGACCCTGCGACGTCAGGCTCGACGGCGCACCTGGCGCTGGTTTACTACTACTATCCAGTGGCGAATTGCAGTTCGTGCCAGTTGTACGCGGGCTACACCGCTTCTCAGGATGGCGGGCAGACGTGGACGGCGGGGGCGCAACTGGCGGGTCCGATGAAGTTGACATGGCTGCCCTATACGGATCTTGGATATATGGTGGCGGATTATATTGCAGTTTCTTTTAGCGGCGGGAATGCGTTTGGGATTTTCCCGGTGGCGAAAGGGCCGTCGAAGACGCTGCTGAACGAGGCGATTTATACAAACAAGACGCCGCTGCCTCTGGTGGCGGGAGCGCAGACGTTCAGTTCGCGCAATGAGAAGCCGGTGCCGAATGCAAAGTCAGATTACGAGCGAAAGGTGTACCTGGATGATGAGGGGCGCGTGCCGCTAGACGAGTCGCGGCGACCGAAGCGCGATCAACAATAGCGCTGGTCGTTCGTCGTAGGTCGTTCGTCGTTGGTCGTTCGCAAAAGCCGGAAGCGTGCGCAATGCGCGAACGACCAACGTCTACCGACAACCTCTGACCCGCTATAGCGATGTAAAATTATTGGGTCACACGCCATGACTCTTTCCCGCTTTGTCACGAAATCCGCGTTCCGCAACAAACGGCGCAGCTTTTTGACGGTCTCGAGCATCGCATTTTCGCTGCTGCTGCTGAGCATCATGCTGAGCGTTTGGCGCAGCTTTTACATCGACAAGGGCGCGCCCGATTCGGCGCTGCGCATTATGACGCGGCACAAAGTTTCGCTGGCGAATTTTCTTCCCATTTATTATCGCGACAAGATCCGTACCGTTCCCGGGGTGGTGCACGTGGTGCCGATGACCTGGTTCGGGGGAACGTACATCGACGATAAGCCGGAACACTATTTCGCGCAGTTCGCCACCGATCCGGACGAATATTTTGAGGTTGCCGCCGACAAGAGTATGCCCGCGGAGCAACTGGCGGCGTGGAAAAAGGATAGGGCGGGCTGTGTGGCGGACGTGGTAATCGCCAAGAAATTTGGGTGGAAGATTGGGGATCATATTCATCTTCAAGGGACAATCTTCCCCGCCAATCTGGATCTGACACTGCGCGGGGTTTACACGATCGATCCTCCGACGAGCGGACTTTTCTTCCACACAAAATACCTGGAGGAGTCGGTGGACTGGTTCAAAGACACGGCGGGTTTTTACTTCACGCGCGTCGACACGCCCGAGGATATGCCGAAGGCGGCGCACGCGATTGACGAGATGTTTCACTCCACTCCCGTGCCGACCAAGAGCGAGAGCGAACAGGCTTTCAAACTGGATTTCATTGCTACGCTGGGAAATGTGAAGGCGTTTATCCTGAGCATCTGCGGGGCGGTGGTGTTCACGATGCTGCTGGTGTGCGCAAATACGATGGCGATGTCGATCCGGGAGCGGACGCGCGAAGTGGCGGTGCTGCGGACGCTGGGCTTCACGCGGGGGAAGATTTTGCGATTGCTGCTGAGCGAATCGATTGCGATTGCCTTGATTGGCGGGCTGCTCGGCGTGCTGGTGGCGACGGTGGTGATTCTGTTTATGGCGCGGCCCGGAATTGGGCTGCCGGTCTCGATGCATATGACGACGGCCACCGCGGCAGTGGTAATGATGGTGGCCGTGTTCGTGGGGCTAGTGAGCGGGCTGATCCCGTCCTACCGCGCGTCGCATCTTGGCATCGTGGATGGACTGCGGCATATTGGGTAGCGTGGCGCGGCGGGCGGTTCGGTTTCCTTTTCGATTCCTCCTCGAAAAACTACCAGACAATCTTCAATCCAAATTGAATGTGGCGCGCGCCGCCGGAGCCGACTACAGGATTCGAGGCCGCAATATCGGTGGTGTATTGAGCCTGTCCAGTGGTGCCTCCGGGTTGATAGCCATCGACGAGATCGCCATCAACTCCAGAAAAATTTGGGTGATTGAGGATGTCGAAAAATTCGGCGCGGGCTTCCAAAGTGTAGCGCTCGTGGAATTTGAAATTTTTGATGAGGGAAAAATCCCAGTCGAGATAATTTGGTCCACGGAAGCGGTTGCGGCCCTCGTTGCCGAATTGTCCGGGCTCGGGCGGCGCGAAGACAAAGCCCGGGCCGGCGAAACAGCCATAGCTCGACAATTGATCCTGAGAGGCAACCGCATCGCAAGCGGGATTGGTGCTGCCGGGCGTGCCGTCGTAGGGGTAAAAGGGCAACTCGGCGGGCGGTTTCGTCCAGTGAACGGCGGAAGGATTACCGAAGAAATTCCAGCGGTCGTTGTACTCACCGGTGCCACTGATGTCATCGACGTCATCGTAGTAGGTGAACGGCTCGGCGGTCTGGGCGGTGAAGATGCTGTTCATGCGCCAGCCTTGCAGGAGCTGGGCATGGCCCGTGCGCGAAGGAAGCTCGTAGGTGGCTGCGATGGTGAAACGGTGGCGAATGTCAGTGCCCGAATTTCCACGCTCGGCAGCCGGGTCGTAGCTGTTTTGAATGCCGAACGAGCGATTGGAACCGGCATCGTCAATGGAATGCGCCCAGGTATATCCGGCTACGAAGAAGAGGCCGTTGTGGGTGCGCTGCTTGAGCGTGACCTGGAGCGAGTGGTAGACGGAGTTGTCCTGGTTGCCGAGCATGTCGATAAAGCTGAGGTAGGTGAACTGATTTCGACTTACATAGGGGCGGCCGGATTGCTCGTCGCCGAGGGTGTCGTTGTTATAGATGTTCTGGTTGATGTCGCGCACGCTGTAGAGGCGGTTGCCCTTGGTGCCGACGTAGGCCATGGTAAGGGCGGCATCGGGCCAAAGGGATTGCTCGAGGTTGAGATTCCAATTGGTGACAAAGGGAGTTTTGATATTGCGATTCACGCCGAAGACCGGACAAGGGTTATAGACGCCGGTTGCCGGCACGTAGGAGCAGGTGACGGCACTGGGCGAGAGGTTGCCGAAGATGGGACCGCCGGCGAGCCAATTCTGCGCGATGGTTGACCAGGGTGCGGCTTGAACGCTGGCGAAGGTTTCGGTGGTGGCGTTGATGGTGCCGGGCGAGGGGATGGTATTGCCGTTGATGTCAGTGAGACCCAAGCCGGTGGGGATCAGGCCCAAGCCCTGTGCTTCGGTATTGTTCTGCCCGATGAAGATGGAGATGTGGGGGATTTCATAGATGATGCCAGCGCCGGCGCGGAGGACGGATTTGCCATTGCCAAAAAGATCGTAGTCGAAGCCGATGCGGGGCGCGAAGTTCTTGTAATCGGTGTCGTAGGGCTGACTGATCTGCTTGCCGACTTGCACCATGCCCTCGGTAGGATCGAAGTTGGCGAGGAGATCGTGGCGTTCTTTGATGGGGAAGGTGACGTCATACCTGAGGCCGGCGTTGATCATGAGGCGCGGCGTGGCGCGCCAGGCGTCCTGAATGAATGCGCCGAATGATTTCTGGCTGACGTAGCGATGACTGTCGCCGACGGCGACATAGCCGTAGTCGGGATATCCGAAGACAAAATTTTCCAGCGGAGAATCGTAGGGCCCGCCGTAGGCCGTGAAGCGGGCATAGCCGGGACCGTAGGTGTCGCGAAGATTGTCGGTGCTGCCGGTGCGAAATTCGACGCCGAAACGCAGGTAGTGTTTGCCGACGAGATAGCTGGTGCTATTGGTGAATTGGAGAGTCTGGTTGGGAGTGGTATAGAGGGGCCAGCTTCCGTTTCCGCCGACGGTGTGGCTATTAAAACCGGAGACGCGGATTTCCGGCAGGCCGAAATCGGTGGGATTGGTGACGCCGGTGTCGATGCCGACGCTCTCAGGGTTGAGGTTGTGGTCTGCGAGATACACTTCCTGATTGAAGCGATTATAGCCCACGTGAAATTGGTTAGTGAGGTGTGAACCCGGCGCCCAGAGCCAGGCACCGCCGAGGACCTGGGCGCGCGTTTTGGCCTGGGAGAGGAAGAGCGGATTGAGGACATTCACGTCTTCCTCGGTTTGCACGCTATCGCCGATGAAGTATGTGGCGGCGAAGCTGTGCTTCTGAGAGAAGTGGTAATCGACTTTCAGAATTCCATTGTCGCCGCGGTTGCGGTTGTTGAAGTCGGTAAAGAGCTGAGTGGTGGGGCCGGGGTTGTAAGGCAGGTAGGAGGCGAGTTTGACGCTGAGCGGGCTACAACTGGCGCCGCATTCGGCGAGCGCATCCGCGATGCTGGTGCTGGGATCGCCGATGGGCACGGAGACGGGAGCGGTGACTTCGACGGGATTGCCGACCTTGTCGCGAACACCCTCGTAATTGCCGAAGATGAAAAGCTTGTCTTTGAAGATGGGGCCGCCGGCCGAGGCGCCGAATTGATGCAGGTTGATGGCGGACACGGTTCCCGGCGGGGGATTGAACCAGTTGCGCGCGTCGACGGCGTTGTTGCGGTTGAAGTAGTAGGTGGAACCGTGAAAGGTATTGGTGCCGGACTTGATGCCGACGTTGACGATGGCGCCGGGCTTCCAACCGTAGTCGGCCTCGGGGCTGGACTGAATGTTGAATTCCTGAATGGCGTCGATGGGGAGAATTGTGGCGGGCGTTCCCTGCACACCTTCCGCGTTGATGACGGTGGTGCCATAGTAGGCGTCGTTGTCGTCGATGCCGTCGACGATAAAGTTATTTTCCTCGGGACGGTTGCCGTTGGCGGTGATGGAGAGGAAACCGCCGCCGGGCTCGCGCTGAATGCCGGGTTGAAGGACGGCGAGATTTTGAAAATCACGGCCCTGGAGCGGAAGTTCGTTGATGGCCTGGTTGGAGAAAGTCTCACCGAGTACGTCGCTGGTGGTGTCGACAATCGGGGCTTCGCCGCTCACCATCATGACTTCGGTGCCTGTGCCCGGCTTGAGTTGAACATCGACGCGGGCGTCTTTGGCGACTTCCAGGCGAATACCGGTGTGATCGACGGTGGCAAAACCCTTGGCTTGAACCTTCACGGTGTACGGGCCAGGCTCGAGAGCCGGGGCGACGAACTCGCCGGCGTTGGACGATGTGACGGTTCGAGAAACGCCGCTTGCCGTGTTGGTAATGGTAACGGTAGCGCCGGAGACGAGGGCGCCGGATATATCGGTCACGGTGCCGAGAATCCTTCCTTGCGAAGTCTGCGCAGAGAGCTGGGTTACGACGGCCAGGATCAGGATGAAGACGAATGCCAGCAAGCGAATGACTTTCATGGTGGGCTCCTTGCTTTCTTGCAGAATCGGATTTCAAGCCAGGGTCAGGATTTTGTTTTGCGGGGGAATGCTGAGGGGCGGATTAGAGGCCGGCTTCGAGTTTGCCGGCATCGACGAGGAAGAGAACTCCTTGAGTGGAATAGAACCAGCAACCGGGATCGAATCTCTTTTTCATGAACGGAAACTCGATACGGCGCAAAGCTTGCTCCGGACTGCGCCCGAAGTCTAAGGCTTAATTGACCGTTTCGCAAGTGCGAAGATCACGGCGCGGGCATTGGGGACCTGAGGGATCTCAATAAATCGAACCGCCGGCCTGCGTGCTTTCGATCTTGCCTTTTTCAACCGAGAGAGAATAGGCGGCGCCACCGCTTCCCTTCCAGCGGGTGAGATCGAAATGTGCGGCTGTGGGAGCGTGGTAGAGGCTGACTTTGCGGAACGTAAGCGCCTCGGCTTTTTTGCAGACGTCAGGTTTGCGCGTTGGTTTCAAGAAATAGACGCCTTTGCCGTCGCCAACTACGACTCCTCGGCCATCCGGTTCAACGAGGAAAGCCGATTTCTCATCGACGGCAACTTCGCGGGGCGAGATCGACCAGCCATCCTGCATGATGCGAGCGAGGAAGCCGAGGGTACGGCCCATGCGATTGCGCTTGGCGAAGTGCGAATCGGTGAGCAGATTTTCAAGGTGAGGAATTTTGAGAAAACCGCGAACCAGCGTAACGCGCTCGAAGTAGGGATTGGGGAGCACGTCGGTGGAGGCAAGGTCATTGTCGTCGGGCTTGTCGCCGAGCGCGCCGTAGACAAATTCGCCCTGGACGGCAAGGCCAGCGCTGGTGCCGCCAATGGGCTTGCCCGCGGCCAGATGCGCATTGATGGCATCCTGGACCGGGGTGCCTTGCCAGCCGCGAATGTAATAAGCCTGGTCGCCACCGGAGATGAAGAGCACTTCGGCTTGGCGGATGATTTCGGCGACTGCCGGATCTTCGGCCGCGGCGCGATCGGGAAGAATGAGCGTGGAGACCGAATTCAGCTTGCAGAGCTTATTGATGTAGGAGTTGTAGTCGTCGTCGCCGCTGGCGCGCAGGACCACGAGGTCGCCGCCATTGCCTTTTTCGCAAAGCCAGCGGAAGGCATCGTCGAGATCAGAGCCGCCGCCCATCATCGCGATACCAGCCGTGGGATTGGTTTGAACGTCCTGTTTATTACCGAGACGGAAATATTGCCAGGAAGCGGCGTGCGCCACGGCCGAGATTAGGACAAGAACCAACGCGAGAAGAGGAGCTACTGTGAGGCATTTCATGGGTAGAATGCCATCCCGGAGTCGACTCCGAGGAAAACCTGATCGCGCTGTGCAGCAACTGCCACCGCTCACATCATCGAAGTTAGCCGAGGTTCCCGTCGGAATCACATTCAGGAACGCAGTTAAAGATACAGACCCTGACCGCGTCGACCTGGCTAAGAGGGGGTGGCTATGGTAGCAGCCCGAACACGGCCACTCCACTCGGCGTTCCCACAAACACCTTCCCGTTCGCAATCGTCGGCACCATGAACTTGTTGCCCGGTCCGAATTGATCGCGGCCGTTACTGGCTTGGTTGCTATTGTAGATTTCGTTCAGACTGGCCGCGTTATAAGCGTGCAACACGGCGAGTGTCGCGTTTTCCACGGCCCACACGATCCCATTCACTGTGCCATTTGCCGAGATACTTGGTGTCGCCCCGGGATATGCAAAACTGTTGCCGGTTTGGGCTATGGCGGGGCTCGAAATCTTCGCATTGGCAATCGCGAAGGCCTGGATGGGACTTCCCACCGATCCATAATAGATCGTGCTATTGAAATACGCGGGCGCCGCATATACGCCCCCCGGCAAGGCACGCTTGAGTTCCTGATAAATGTTGCTGTTACTGCCGCTGAACTTGCCCATCTGGTCTCGATTCACTACATAAAGATTGCTATCTTTGCCGGCCCCAACGGCCAGATGGAAGATACGGCCTGAGATGTCGCTCAGGTCGGGCAACAGCATCGTCCCACCTGAACCAAAATCCCAATCGGTGCTATTCTCAGCCGCCTCGTTGTCCATCACGAAATAATCCGCGACGGCAAGAGTGCCGGAGGTTGAGAGCTTGATGAATGCATTGCCATAATCGCCGTTGGCGGGAAAACCGTTGGAGTCCAGCGCAGAATCGAAGTCGCCATTGGCGTCGCCAAAATAGATGTAGCCCGAATTATCGGCGGCCATTCCCGCACCGGACATCCAGATTGCGCCGTCGCTGCCGTTGGGCGTCAGATTGAAAACACCTGTTTGAGCCAGCGTGTTCTCGCTGTAGGCTATGATCCAGCCTGTGTAAGGTCGATTGTCGCAGTGCGAGGCCCAGCCGGTATAGATGACACCATTCAACGAGAGTAGTCCCGCCCGTTCCATGTACTGCGCGGGATCGAACACGACATTCGTGCCGTCCGAGTTGTCACCCGTCCCTGGGTAGGTCGCGCGAATATCGACAGGACCACCGAATAGCTCGGTGCCGAGCGCGAGATCAAGGGCGTGCAAGCGCTGATAGTAGTTACCGGATGCGTCCTTTGACATAGCGACCACATAAACCGCGCCATTCGGACCTTGGGTGCGATCAATGACCGGGGTGGAGGTCACACCGATTTCAGGGTCCACTGCTGCGCAAAGCCGGTTGTCCGATGGCGTTTCACCACTTTTTAACAGTGTGACCTGCCAGATCTTCGTGCCAGAATCTGGATCGAGCGCGAAGACCGAATCGTGCTCGGTGGCAACGATCAGCGCATTGTGCGTGCCGTTGTTCGGAACGGCAACGGCCGATGCATAGAGCGGCTCTGCGTCCACTCGACCGTCCATTCCGTAGTAGCTCACCTGGCCAAACTTGGCGGCATTAACGTTGCCGGGAGTCAACGTGAGTTCTGTCGAATTTTGGCCCGTGCGCGCAATGTCGTTATGATAAGTAAGGACATCAGTGGGGCCCGGCGGGGACACAGTGAGCGTGGCCGCGGTGCTGTTTGCCTTTCCCATCTGGTTAGCAACCACCACGCTATATTTCGAGCCGTTGTCGAAGGTAGATGCCGGGGGCGTCGTGTAGCTTGAAGCGGTCGCTCCCGGTATTGGCGTCTGGCCCTTCTGCCATTGGAAGCCCAGGGGGACCGATCCCTCCGCCTCGACCGAGAAGGTTACCGTCTGACCAGCGGTAACGGTCTGGTTCGAAGGTTGGACAGTAATTCTGGGAGCAACCCCGCCGCAGCCAGCCATGATTAGAATGATAGCGAAAACAACCCATAGGTTCGTCACCGATTGCATTTGCATTCGAGATTCTTGCCTTTTCATCCCAGTGTTGATCTTAAAATCGAACGAATTATACCATCCGTGTTGCCCAAGGGTGCACCGCTTGCCAAGTTCCGAACCGGCTAGCCACCAGATGGCCTGGCAGTGATGCAAGACAAGCTGACGCGCCCCAGAAGCCAGGCCATTGAAAGTGCGACTTCTCCATTTGGGATGATCCGCGCGGGGTCAAAGCAGGAGTCGTGGACGAGTCGATTGCGCGAAGAGCAGATCATAGCCATCCTGAAGGAGTCGAGGCCGGGGTGGAGACGGGAGAACGGCGCCGGCGACACGGGATCACACGGGCGGGTTTTTACCGGTGGAAGAACAAATTCGGCGGGTTGGAACTGAGCGACGCGAAACGATTGCGGCAATTGGAGGATGAGAATCGCCGGCTGAAACACATGGTGGCCGAGCGAGCGGTGGACATCCGGGCGCTGAAGGCGGCGGAAAAAAGGGGCGAGCCCGCGGGTGATGAAGCTGGATGGTGCGAAATGTCGTAATCGACGACGGCGGTGCCCTGTCAGGCGCCGACGGGCTGCAAGGGATATGTGAAGCGCCGCGCATTGGGTGACGCGAGCCACTCCGCCAGAGTTGGCGCATTACGATCCTTCTCCGAAATAATAACGTCGCGCACCGGCCATTCGATCCCGACGGCCGGATCATTCCATCGAATTGCCGATTCTGTCTTGGGATTGTAGGTGCCAGTGCACTTGTATTGCACCTCCACGTCATCACTCAGGGCGCAAAATCCGCGCGCGAAACTTGCCGGCGCCCAGACCTGCTTCCGGTTCTCGGCAGTCGCTTCGATTCCCACCCATTTTCCCAGTGTGGGCGATCCGATACGCAAATCCACCGCAACCACAAATGCCACCCCGCGTGTCACTCGCATCAATTTGCCCATCGGAGGATCCCACTGAAAATGCAGCCCCCGCACCACTCCCTTCTTTGAATAGGAATGGTTGTCCTGCACGAAATTTCCGGGGAGCCCCAGTTCCAAGAACCGATCATTCCTGTACGTCTCCATGAAGAATCCCCTAGCGTCCGCAAAAGCGTCCACGGCCAACACCACGACTTCCCCCAAATGACGTGACTCTACTTCAAACGCCATGATGGTGTTCTCCTCTACACTGATCAGAAAGTTGATCCGGCCGGTAATTTTCCACTTCAATCCGCCGACCTGGAGACTGAAGCGATAGGCGCTGTCGCATTCTCAGTCCCAAGCCCGAGCACGGTAGCGTACAGCTCCTGATGCTGGTTTACGACGGTCTCCCAACGGTAGGTCGCGGATGCACGGCGCCACGCTTTTGCGCGGTATTCCCCAACTAGCGCCGGATTGTCTATTAGTGTCTGCAATTGTTTTCGGAGATCTTGATGACCGGCAGCCCCGCAATAGCTGAATCCACAATCCGCGATAACATCGAGATTCGATTCTGTGTCGTTCACAAGTACACAATTTCCGAAACCCATTGCCTCTACGAGAGAAGGGTGAGTACCTCCCACCTCGTCAGGCAGCACAAAAAGATAAGCATGCTGCTGCAGCTCCTCGTAGCCTTCTCCGTACACTCCTCCAGTAAAAACGATTCTAGAATCACTGGTCGCCTTTAGAGAACCTACGTATCTCTTTCCCCACGGGTCATCCCCGACAATCACCAACTTCTTGTCTGTCCTAACGCCCTCGTAGGCGGCGATTAATAAATGGACATTATTCTCGGGCACCAGTCTTCCAACAAAAAGAACGTACTCTCGATCTACTAACCCGAATTGCTCGAGACATCTCCTGCTGGTGGTTTTCTTTTCTCGAATCCCGTATGTCGAGAAGGCAAGTTCGACTCCGAACTTGTTTCGGTAGTATCTCACTACGTCGGGGGAATCGCCGATTAGGCCGTCGCAGAACCACACAGCCAACCGCTCAGAAAACCGGAGATACGCACGGGCGAAGCGTCCCCATTTTTTGCGCTGCCAGTCCGTACCGTCAACGGAGCAGACAGTCTTCATGCCCATCAGTCGCACAAGCGGAGCAAACAGCGTTGTACCTGTAATGAAATAGTGAACAACATCTACACGATGAAAGAGTACGTGGATTGTGCATAGGAAGGCGTGCGTGATCGCACTGAGGTTCTTGCTCCGAATCGTAGGCAATGTGACAAGTTTCACGCCCTCATAATCGTTGCACTTACTATCACACTCGCCGCTACGGTTGTAAACAGTTACTTCGTGTCCCAACTTGACCAGGCGACGCGATATCTCATCGGCCGCTGTCTCAAAACCTCCGTAACGTGGCGGCAGGGCTTTTATCCCGATCATTGCGATGCGCATATTTAAGATTCTCTAGTCCTTACAAAGCTGCTTCTGTTTCAGGAGCGCCAAGGGACCGCTCCTTGCAATTCTCGAGTTGTTAGAACGTCCGTTCGTTTGAGTTATATACAGCGATTGTCTGGTGTACTGTGTTTGGGAGCTGAACTCCCTGCTCCATACGTCGTAGCTCCTTCCCTTGGCTATCGGTCAGGCCGGAAACGGATACCCATTCTTGCGCGGTAGCCATCCAGAAATCCCTGCATCATTTTCCGAATGCATGCCATTTTCCTCGAACTGAAAAGCAAGACTGCGCCAGCGTGGCGGGCGAGATGTTTCAACATAAAGTGCTTCGTTTTCCGGCTAGGGTATAGATGCCAGCCGGCGTAAGCCAGATTTCTAGTATTGTAATACTCACGCCAGGGGGCGTAGCTCGTCCACAGCCGGGATCGACCGGGCAACCACACCTTGCGCGCATTTCCCACTTCATGACCGAGTCGGGCTCCTGGAACTATGGCGATCTTGTAGCCATGCGCTCGGGCGCGCAAAGAATATTCATAATCGACAAAATCCATGAAGAAATCCGCCCGGGGCAGGCCGATCGTCTCCACCACCTCTCGCCGAACCAGGGAGCCCGATGTCATCACCAGATCCGCAAACCACAACGGTTCGTGCATCTGCTCTGCAGTCGGTCGCACAAAACCATCGCGCCAAAACAAAGGCGGATAGTACGTTCCCGTCTTGTGGTGCACGGGCATCGGCGCAACCATTCCAACCTCGGTCTGTGTGCCATTCAGCGACCCAACGCCCCCCAACAACTTCGCTAGTGAATCCGCGCCCGGAACGCTGTCATAGTCAAAGGTCCAGACCCAGTCGTGGTGTTTTTTGAGTGCCGCATAGGAAAGGCCGGCAGCCCATGCACCCGCGGCCCCGAGGTTTTCCCGCATTCTTAGAACTGTCACTTGCGGGTAATTTTTCGCCAACATCGCGGCCGTGCCGTCAGTGGACGCATTGTCAACCACAATGATTTCCTGCAAAGGGTGTGTCTGGCGGAAAAGCGCGTCGATCTGCCGTGGCAAGATATGTGCCGCGTTGTAGGCAACCGTCACGCTGGCAATGGACAGGGTTTGCTGCATTTCCACTTAGAGATTATTCTCCGCAATAACCAAGATGCAAAATTACTTCGTGTAACACACAATGGCCTCTCCACAGAACCTGGATAGACCGATGTGGGTCAACCCCCGATCAATCCTGCGAACTCCTCGCCAGAACGGACGGTGAACCAACGGCCGGGAAAGGTCACGATCAGGGAGCGCACCGAATCTTTTTAGCATGTATAGAATGTGTCGCTTGTGAACTTCGGTTTTTGCAAAGTGCGTCCCAAATCTTCGGATAGCCTGCTCCGTCAAATGCTCATCGCCGGCGTCGCCGTCTGGCATGGTGAACCGTCGCGCGAAGTTGATCAATGGGTTGTCCCAAAGGGTTTCATGGAAAATCGCACGTCCTCCAGACTTAATAACGCGCGCCAGGTGAAAAGCCGACTTTGGATACTTTATGACGTGATGCAATACCCCGAATCCTACCGCCAGGTCAAACAGTCCGTCCGGATAATCAATTTCTTCCGCATCCATCGCTCGGAAGGAACAGTTAAGATCATACTTGCGCGCCGCCCAATTCGCGACCTCAATCCCCTTCGGGGACAAATCGAAGCCGCTTACGTGAGCTCCCTGCATGGCCAGATAAATGCCGAGTTGCCCGGAACCGCAGCCGTAGTCGAGAACGGTAAGACCACGGACATCCCCAATAATCCGCATCATCTCCGTACGTGCGTCTCCCCAGTATGCCCACCCCCCGTCGCAGAAAGGCTCTAACTGGACGCGGGAAAAGAACTCGCGAAACTCGGCGGCGCTGTCAGGAAATTCCCTTCGGGCATTCTCGTCGTACCACTTGTCGTGCCAAGCTTGCTCTGACAGCTTAGCCGCGCTACTACCCTCCGATGTGCTCATAAGTAAACCTCGCCCCCACTCACTACTGCGCCGCTCATCCTTTTCCGGCCTCAATTTTCTTAGCCACAGTTAGAGCTGCTCCTGGTTTTCGAAAATCTTGCGCCTTTGGTCTCATACGAATTCCCAATCTTCCCCGCAAGCCATCTCCGAATCCCTGAACCATCCTGATGGCACAAGCGAGCCCATCGGAACTGAACAACAACACCCCCGCCAGGTGCCGCGCCAGATACCGAGCTATAGAAATCTTCGTGGCCAAGTTCGGATAAAGCCGCCAGGCCAAATAAGCCAAATTCCGACTTATATAATACTCGCGAAAGGGAGGCTGCTTTATCCACAGCCGCTTGTAACCGGGAAGATTGATCTTTCGGGTGTTGCCGATTTCATGGGACATTTTCGCACGACTTATCACGGCGATCTTGTAGCCCCGCGATCGGATGCGGAGGCAGTACTCGAAATCGGAGATGTCCATAAAAAAGTCAGCGCGTGGTACACCGACCTCTTGGATCACTTCGCGCGGTACAAGCGAACCCGACGCAATCGCCATATCCGCGAACCAGATTGGCTCTCGCGTTTGCTCGGCGCTGGGCTTGACGAATCCGTTGCGCCACAAAAAGGCGCGATATTGCGCGGTCGTTTCCCGATGGAATGCCACCGGAACGACCATTCCCACCTTCTCCTCTCGCCCTTCCAATTCCTGTAACCCCTCGGACAGCGACTCGAGAGTGGTTGCCTCGGGGACGCTGTCCTGGTCAAACGTCCAAACCCAGCCATGACCTCTCTCCAGCGCCGCATAGGAAAGTCCGGCCGCCCATCCACCAGCCACGCCCAAATTCTCAGGCATCCGCAAGACTGTTACTTGCGGATACCGTTCTGCCAGCATCGCGCCAGTCCCGTCAGTGGATGTATTGTCTACCACAATGATCTCCTGCAAGGGACGCGTTTGTCGCAAAAGCGCGTCCATCTGCCGTGACAAGATGCGCGCCGCGTTGTAGGCGACTGTCACACTGGCGACGGACCCGTTCAGCGCTTGCAATTTCTTCTTTTCCACGTTGAGATCATTCTCCACGACCTACCAAGAAACGACTCCGTCGTGTATGCCACAATTGTGTCGCCGCAGAACCTCGCCGATCAAGCGGGACCCTTCGCCAGAATAGCCGCAGAACCAACGACCGGGAAGGTCACGCTCAGGCCGCCAGCGGCGAAGAGCGGGCTAGGACCGCCAATCTCCAGTCCATCTCTATCTTTCAGAAAAGGAATTATGAGTGGATAGGCACAGCAAGTCTTACGGGTGATAGGCCTTACTGCCGGGTGCGGCATGTGTTTTAGCGAGCTGTAGTAATACGGCCAATGTTTCAGCAGCGCTCGATCACCTCATCTCCGCTTTGGACAACGAATTCTGTACTCCGAACCCTATCAAGACCCATGCCCAACTATTGACCTCGAAGGACTCATGGATGGGAGAGAAAAAATACATGATGCTCATGGCCAAGGCGACCAGAAATGCGGCGACGCCGAAATTTGATCTGTCCTTCCACAACTTCACTAGCACGTTTACCATGAACGTGGAGAAAAGCAGAATACCGGCCCACCCATAGCCCATGCCGATTTGAAGATAGGCGCTCTCCACATGTTGGGCCTTTGGTTCACGCTCAAGGGCTCGTGGCCCGACCATACCAGCGCCCATCCCGAGCGGATGACTTAGCACAAACGAATACCGTTCGACAAGGTCAGCGGTGTGTCCCTCCGCAGAAGGGTCAGCCCTTTGCTGAGTCGCCGCAATAAAATCCTCGAGGCCGAGATAGGGAACGATCAGGAGCAACGCGGCGGTAGCGCCGATACCAGCCATGATCAGCAACCTCCGCTTCTGTCCGGTGCGTATGGCGATTACAAGTAGGCAGACTGTGAATGCCAACCAGGCCATGCGGGTGATGGAGGCGACCAAACCACCCATCAAAAGGGTGGCCGGGATAAAGTATTTCCGAGGCAGTTCACGGTAGAAAGTCACAAAGCAAAGCAATGTTATGGTACAAAAAGCGCCAAACTCTAACGGGCCGCCCAGGGTAGACGCTGCACGGAAACCGGCAAATCCGGTGGCGGTGTATGAATTTGCCAACTCTGCGGGGTCGCTTAAGCCCGTTAGCAGCATTCGCGGTACGGGGCCAACCCAGAAGAACTCGATCAGTCCCAAGGTCGCGACAACCGCGGCAACCCACAAGCCGGATTTGATCCATTTTTTGTTCAGTAAGATCAGCCTGCCGGCATAGAACGAAATTACGAAAGCGAAGTCATCCTTAAGCCCTATCAATGTGGACGGATTGGGAAACATCACGCTAACCAGGAGTGCCCAACCGATTAAGGTAAGAATCACAAAGTCAAGAAAACCCAGTCTGAGGCGCACTCGCCATGCCATGACCGCCACTGCAATTAACATCCCCAGTTCTTTGAGAGACGAAAAAACGACAGCCCACTCAATTTTTGCGGCCTTCAGGGCGAGGATGGGAAGGGGCAAAAACGGCGCAAGCAGAAGAATGATGGCAATGAGCCGCCCCGGCCATCGCCACGCAGCGTAAAGTGCGGCGATGACGAGTAGATGAATCAGTATCGGAAAAGCGGGAAAGAAGATAGCGAGAATCGCAGACAGGAGGAGATATGCCGCGATAGAAGCGGTAATGAATCCGCTGAACAGAACGCGAGCCGGAGGCTGAACATAAGACGCGTCAGTCGACACTCTGGATGTAATCATTGTGAATATCTAGTTCAACGAGTCTAGTAGTTCGTAAATGTGTTCGACTCTCTGGTGCCAAGTATTCTCTTCGAGGAAATGGCGTGTCCGTTCCGGGCAGTTCTTCAGAGCAAGCTTTCCGGCCGCCAAGTCGCGAACTAATTGAATGAATTCAGATTTAGTGTCGTAAAAATGGACGAAATTCGCGAATCGATCAACTTCACGATATCGAATTGAAATAATTTCTTTCCCAAAAGCAAGATATTCGTAGAGTTTTATCGGGTCCACGGCCTCAATTAATGGCCCCATTTTGAATGGCATCATATGGGCGTCGAACCGATCCACGTATTGCACTAACTCGCCGTGGGGAATCGGACCGTGATAGTGCAGTCGCTCATGGCGGGCTGCATTGGGTATTGTAATCGGACCGACGAGATGAAACTCAACGTCAGCGGTATCCGCAAGGCAGTCGAGTAAGAGGTCGAAGTCCAGCCATTCGGCAACAGTCCCGATATATCCGATTTTCAGAGTTCTTTCCCCGACTAGCCTCTTCCTGATAGCTTTTGGCTTGTCAGTGGGGTTCCCCAGGATCTTCTGTGAGACGGCATTGCGGACTACCGAGATTTTCCCGCAAACGCTGGAACTGTAACGGCTCGCTAAGACGTCGCTAAGATGTGCGCTGGAGCATAGGATCCGCGCGGAGCGTCTGACTAGCTGTTCCTCCAACTGCGCTAAGAGAGCCCCTTCATGCGAGGTCGACAAAAAGTTAAGCGCGTCATCCATGCAGTCGTAAATAACAGGAAGCTCCATCAAATGTTCGGGTAGTAACTCCAGCAAACTGGGATGCGTCACCCAAATGATGTCCGGACAAAATTCCCGTGCAATTTTCGCGATCCATCGACGGTGCAAGGCGCGAGCCCACGGCAACGATCTCCACCTCCACGGTATCGGCAGCAGCGTGGAATGATGGAGGTGCGTCTCGTTTCTTGTCATGTAAACGTGGTTTCGAAAGACAAGTGGATACAAGACTCGGACATCGTGGTTCGCCGCCAGTCCTTCAGCAAGGAAGTGCGGCCGTTGTTTTATCCAGCCCCAATCCACATGCATGAGGTATAAAATTCGTCGACGTCGATTTCTGCGGACGGCGGTGTGGATAGCCTTCGGACATAGACTCGACATCTAGATTTCTGCCCCCACTTCGCTTCCCGCCAACCGAGGGGAATCAGCCAACCAGGAGCCGAGCACATTCATGATGCGGATTGCCGCGTCGCCGCTCCCATAAAGGCTTTTGTGCTGATCGAAGCTTGCACGGCAGGACTCCGAGTTGAGAATCCGTTCCGTCTCTTTCACGATTGTCAAGCGGTCGGTACCGACGAGTTTCACCGCGCCGCATTCGACAGCCTCGTGCCGTTCTGTCACAGCTCTCGTAACCAGGACAGGCTTCCCTAATGCTGGCGCTTCTTCCTGGACTCCGCCCGAATCAGTGATAATCAAATAAGATCGATGCATCAAATAAACAAAAGAACGATAATCGAATGGGGGCAAGAGGTAAACATTGCTAATGTTCCCGAGGAGTTCTTCGACCGGCACTGACACATTCGGATTGGGATGGACCGAATACAGAATATTTACATCGGCGTGCCGTTCGGCAATATCCCGCAGTGCCAAGCACACGTTTCGGAGACCTTCCCCAAAGCTCTCGCGGCGGTGGCCGGTCACAAGTATTAATCGGTCCTGGCTTTCCAGTGCGGCACTGGCACGTCCCCAAGCGGTCGCAAGCCGATTGGGGGGTATGCCTGCAAGTTTGTCGCGGGTCCAGTACAAAGCATCAATCACAGTGTTACCCACGACAAAAATGGACTTATCCTCAATGCCCTCAGCCAATAATGCCTTTCTGTTCCGTTCAGTCGGAGCAAAGTGCAGGCTCGATAGCCTGGTGACGAGCTGCCGCATTCCCTCTTCTGGAAAAGGAGCATCGAGGTTGTATGTCCGCAGTCCCGCTTCAATATGACAGACAGGAATGCGCTGATAAAAAGACGCGAGAGCCGTAATAAAGGTTGAAACAGTGTCCCCCTGCACCAAAACAGCATCCGGATTCTCTTTCTTGAGAACGTCTTTCATGCCGAGCAAAACGCCGGAACTCAAGGACGTCAAGTCCTGGTCATGACGCATCAAATCCAAATCGTAATCCGCTGTGATGTCGAATAGATCCAGTACTTGATCCAACATTTCGCGGTGCTGTGCTGTCACACAGACCTTGACGTTCGCGCGGCTACTGGAGCGTGCCGCGGCGATGATGGGGGCCATCTTAATCGCCTCGGGTCTAGTCCCGAAGCTAATGAGCAGCTTCACGGTTTGGCACTCTCGTGGAAAGTTTGAAAAGGCAAAGACACTACCGCCATACGAGAACGAGGCTAAGCGCCCCCTCGCTCACCAGATCTCTAAAGTGCTTGAAACCAGCCTCCCGAAGGAGCCTGCGGCATTCGTTTGTATCGCACTGGTCATCATGAAGCTCGAAAACTCCAACCTGAGTTCGTTGCAACAATTCTCGATAGTTCTGAAGAAAGAGTAATTCTCCTCCTTCGATGTCACATTTCAACAGATCGATCCGGGATTGCAAGGCGGGAAAGCAGTCGAGGTCGACATAGTCGACTGTGTGTGCCTTTCCGGGTTCACCCGATAGTACCCTATTATTTCCGGATATTTCGAAATCAGTGATCGTACCAGTTCCTTTTTTATAGCCAACTAAGCCATTAACCACATTGACCGGGCATCGTACTTTTTGCGCCGATAACCTTGTCATCATACTGCGGAAAGTTTTCGGATTACCTTCAACGGCGACAATACTCGTCGGCAATTCCTCAAGATGGCGACGGTGCAATAGATCGAGACACCGAAGCGAAAAGAATCCCACGTTCGCTCCCAAGTCAAGGATTTTCAACTCGGCGCCTGTTTGGGCTCGTTCCATCGCCATGAGGATTGCGTCGTCATAGTCTCCGTTGACGAATATCTCGTTAAAAATGATCCAATCAGAATGGCTAGATACACGGATGCTTAGGCCAGAGCGCAACGGCCAATCCAACTTCAACGCCTGAAAAGCGGCAGACCGAAGGTCGCGCTTCAAGAAGCTGGGAAGCACCTTGCCCACTCTCTGAAGCTCGCGCACTTCAGTTAGCCTGCGGCCCTGCTGTCGCAAACTCAGGCACCGGGCCGCTTCTCGACGTAAGTATGTACTTTGCAATCCATATAACTCCCACGGAGTGAAGCGTATAGGCAAACAGACGCGCGCCAGCAAGGCCAGCCGCACCCCAGCGAATAGCCGATAACGTTGCGAAAATAAACAGAACTGCCCAAATCGCGTTGAGCCCGAATCCTTTCCACATCATGCCGGAGGCAACGATAAGATCACCGATCGGAGACTGTAGCGCCAGGATTCCGGCAGTAACAAAAGATAGAACCAGCACCGGCCAACCCGAAGCAAAGGCCGGACCGTACAGACGCATAATAAGCGGACTGAACAGCGACCCTAAAACCACCACGGGAGCTATAAAAGCCAAGTTGGCTTTAACGCAGAACATCAGAAGCTTCGAAAGACGGGCATCATTACGATCCGCGAAACTCTCGGACAATGAGGGCAGAGCCGCCTGGCCAAGAATGGTGGGCAAGAATAACAGGACCGCGAACCACTGATTGGCGGCGTTAAAGAGACCCATTTCCGAGTATCCATTCCGCTGATTGACCAAGGCAGCGGAACATATCCAGTTGACAGGTCCGACAAGAGACGCTGCGAGAGCGGCCGGAATGGTAAACCGCCAGACGACCGCTGCCTGCTTTCGGCATTCTGACAGGAGAATTGCGACGCCCTCTTGCCGGCAAAGACGCCGCAAGACTAGTTGGCTGCAACCGCACATGATGGCCAGCGACAAAATGGTGCCTGCGACAGCGCCTCGCAGACCATAGGTGTACACCCCTCCGACAACGAGCGGGAACGATGCGCACCCCGCTATCAGGCTAATCCTGGCGATCGACCTAAAGGCTTCGAATCCCATTAGGGAGCCAATCTGTACGGCGTTCAAGGCGCCGAACAAAAGACCCGGCGAGGCAATCCGAAGGATATTAGCCAAGTCTGGTGCGGCAAGAAATCTGGCAGCAATCGGAGCAGAAAATACGAACAAAGCCAAGGTGCAGATCGATCCGCCAATGACCGAAAAAATGAGGGAAACGCCGATGACAGCGCCGGCCGTACGAGGGTCCTTTCTGCGGAACTGGGACACGAATTTCGTACTCGTGAGACCGACCCCGGCGCACGCAAAAACCATAAACATGTTGACAGTGCTTTGAATAATTCCGAACTTTCCGAATTCTTCCTTCCCAAGAACACGTGCGATCACAACCGATGACGCGAGTGTGCTTCCCCGAAAGACGACGGCGCCAACCAGCGACCAGAACGATCCATGAATGAGCCGCGAGGCCAGCGATGATTTGGAATTGCCAAAAATGGTTTCCTTGAGGTCGGAACGTATATTCACTCGCTTGCTTTCCGCGCTTCGAATGAAACCATTGGAAAAGTCCTGTTTAAATTCATTACCCGCATCCGAAACGAGCATTTATCGAGACGTTTCGTTTTCTTCTCCCTTTCGCCGAATGAGTTTCCACAGCTTGCCGGCGCCGGAGTGTTCCCGGATTCCGTTTGGGGCGAACCGAAGAACTTGCGCCCTCAAAGTGGAAAAGACCTCCTGCGCAAATACTTTCCGAGGGTCGTCCGACTCGGTCTGCTCCCACGCTGTCTTACCGAATATCCATGCCGTGGTAATGGCAAACCCGAACACCACCCCTAAAAATATGATGAGCAGACGCGGCGGGAATGACTTCTTATCTGGAACGTTTGGAGAATCGAGCACCTTCACGACTGGAATCTCCTTGGCCTCCTGAACCTTGGCCAGTTCATACTCCTTCGTGAGTGTCTCAAGGACAGTTTCCTGAATCCTCGCCCGTCGATAAAGATCTGCGTATTCGACGCCCAGGAGCGGCAACTTCCTGATGGAAGGATACATGGAGTCGCCGGGCTGATCAGAGATGCTGACAGCGCTCTCCCCTTTGCCGCCGATCTTCTCGAGTTGACGCTGGAGTTCATCAATTCGTGCCTTAACCGAACGTACGCGTACATTGCCGTCGCTATAGATCTGCCTCAATCCTTCATATTCCGACTGTGCGGCAATCAACTGGCCCTGCAGGATGGCGGCGGAATCGACCATCGCTTTCCCTTGCTCTTTGACATCTATGGTTATGTTCTTGCTCTCGTACCGACTAAAGTTCTTTTCCGCGTCTTCGAGATCACGGCTCACGGATTGCAGCCGTCCTTCGAGAAAGATACGTTCACGGCGAGCCGATGAAGTGCTCACTTCCGCTGCGAGGCGATTCAATTCTTCGACATACGCTGCTGTCATTGCAGCCGCTCTTTGCGGGCTCTTATCCGTCACAGTGATGCTAATGATCTGGCTTTTTCTATCCACCGAGATCGCGGTATGCGCTGTCAAGCTCTCCCGTGCATCTTCCATTCGCCGGTCCGAGTAGAGTTTTTTCAAGTCGAACCGCTGAATCAGGTTGTCCTTCACCGTACGGCTCGAGAGGATTCCAACGAATATCTCGCTGCTGCTCTTTAGCCCGAGGAGGTCACTCGCCATCCCCCCCAGACCGCCAGCCATCCCCCCCATACCGCCCGTACCGCCTGATGCGGAGGCTAACAAGCTTACAAGGCCGGACGTGGATTCATCCGGGGGCATGAGCTGCGACGTGGATTCATAACGTGCAGGAATGAGGAAGGCCACCAACAAACTACCGAGGAATGCAACCGCGATCGCGCGACCCAGCAACCTACGGTGCCCCCAGAGCATCCAGAGCCATTCGATGCCTTCGGTGGCATGGCTCGGCGCGCGTTCGTCCAAGGACGTCGTGGGGTCCCGCTCGATTTCCGGCGGATTTTCAACTAAGCGGGCTGTGGATTCCTTGGTTTGCACAAACTCGTCCCGGATACTGTGTCGATTTTATCGGGCACTTCCATCCCCTGAGAAGCCCCGGGACAGGACAGACTCCGTATTCCATTGCCCGCAGACTGACTCCGACTTCCGATTCGTGATCAAATTCCCCGCATTGCGAAAATGCACGTATGCAAGAGAATTGCGATGTCCATGAAGAAATTTCGATTCTTCATGTAGTAAAGATCATACTCGATGTTTTCGTGAATGAGGTAGTTGCGGTCCCCGCTGAGCTGCCAGAGCCCAGTGATGCCCGGTTTTACCAGCAGACGCTGGCAATGACGTTCCGTGTAGGTCTCGACGATGAATGGCATCTCGGGACGAGGTCCGACCAGCGACATATTGCCCATGAATACATTCAGCAATTGGGGAAGCTCATCCAGACTGGTGCGCCGGAGAAAGCGACCAAGTCTAGTAATCCTAAGATCGTCGGACTCTTTTGGGGAATAGGCGTAAACGGGAGCTTCGCTGTACATGGTACGAAACTTGAACATGCGAAACTTTCGGCCGTGCAAGCCAACCCGTTCCTGCCGAAACAGTGCCGGTCCTTTGGAATCGAGTTTGATCAGGATGGCAAGCAGCAGGAATAAGGGGAAGCCGAGGACCAGTAGCGCCGCCGCACCGCAGAAGTCGAAGATGCGCTTGGCCCACTCGTAAGTGAAGCGCCTGGGGTCGCGGCCAAACGAAGCCAGCAGAACGCCGTCAATGTCCTGAAAGTCAACCAGCGGATCGGAGTGCACAAAGTGGCTGGGAACAAAGGAGACACGCGCGCCAGCCGCCATGGCTTCGCCGACTGCGTGGTGGAACTTCTCGTGTTGCATGGAAGGGATGGCGATCACGACCAGGTCGGCGGCGGACTCGGCTACCAAGTCGCGGGTCAGTGGGCCACACATCACGGAGGCGGATCGCCGATTCTCGTAGCCTAATTCGAAAATCGCGCAGCCGACTTTGGCGGGGTTGTCATCCACCAACGCCACAGGTTCCAGGCCGAGTTTCGGGGAACGGCGTAGAACCGAGTAGACGCGGCGCCCGGTGGATCCGGATCCGTAGATGAGAACCCGTTCAATTCCATAGCCTTTGGCATGCAGATGCTGCACCAGTACATAAACGAGATGTTTTTGAAGAAATAGAAAGAGCGGCACCAAGCCGAAAGCGATGACCAGCAACCAGCGCGAAAATAGAAAGTTGGTGAAGAAACTCGCTCCCAGTATGAAGCCGAGAGCCTCCATGGAGACGCGGAGGATGCGCTCGGTTTCACGGACGCGCAACAGGCTGGTTCCGCGGGAGTATGCGCCTACGCGGTCGAGCATCAGGACGATGACCGCTGCGAACGTAGCGGACACGCCAAAAACGACCGAACGCGGATAGTAAATGTGTCTGCCCAATCCGAGGAGGTAGTATGCCGCGTAGCTCGACATGACTGCGCCAATTACTGTTACAAAATCGGCGAGCGCTTCGAGTTTTGTCAGGTGACTTTGGAAGCGTCCGGCGGGAGTGTGCCGCACGGCCGGCCCGACCAAAGTCAGATCGGGGGCGAAAATAGGCTGAGCGTTCGGGGGGGTTGTTAAGTTGATGGAGGAGTGCATGTTAAGGTTCATTTTAAATCTGTCGCCATTCTGGGCGATTGTCAAGTGTAAACCTCTTACTGCCAGTCGCTTAGTCTGAACTACTCTTTCGCGAAAGGCGCTTCGGCCAGAATGTCAACTGCACCGACGAGGTGACATTCGACTGCCTGCCCATCGCGATCACCGGAAAAGTCCAAGCTTCATATTGGGCCACAGCAGACAGGCTAAAGCTCGATCGCACCCAGAAATCCCCGCGGACACTTGCATCGGACTCAGTGCCGCCATTGGGGATGAACTCATGGCTGACCTTAAGATGCCTGAATTCAAATTGTAGTTTGTTGCGCGGTGTGAACCAATAGGTGGTCCAAGCCTGTACGCCCTGGCCTTCCCGTCCGACCCAGTTGCCCATTAAATGGCCCGCATTCTGGAAGCCCGTGATCCAGGTCTGGTCGTAGTAAAAGAAGCCGTGGCCGACATTGCCCCCAATCGGCGGATCGGTTTCGACGCCTTCGACGCGGAAATCCATTTTCGGGAGCTTGGGAATTCGAGGAAAATAGATTCCTCCAAGCCAGGCGGCCACGTCAGGACCACCAATTGGGCTGAAGTTGTCATGCTGGGTAAAACCATCGGCATAAAAAGTCAGTCCTTTAAGCCGCGGGAACCTGTAGCTAAAGTCCAAACCGGAGCGGCGCGCCCCGGGCTTGTTCGCAGCGCCCGGGGCGGTGATGTTGGTCGAAAACAGGCTTCGGAGAAAGGTGTGCGAGGTCAAGGGGTAGCCAGGTCCACCATAGTCGGTAGTACGTGACAACCCGAACTCAAAATTTCGCGTGGGCTTCCAGCTGAATCTTTCGCCGTGGACGATAGGCTGCGGGTGCAGGAATTGGCCATATTGACCAATGAGCCCCGACGGGGTGTACATGAACTGGTAGCCTGAATACTGCCCGACGAAGTACTCAGTCCGGATCTCACCAAGCCATCCGAGCTTAATCGGGGTGACCCGGTTGATGCGGAACATGGTCAGGGGATCAGCAGCGTCGCTCAACATCATTCCGCCGCCTTCGCTCGGTCCCCACCACAAGCTTTGTTTCCCGTACGAAAGTTGCCAGTCGGAGATGTTCATCGCGACGTAGGCATCCAGCAAGCGTCCACGGTCGGTGGAGGGTGTTAACGTATCGGGCGGCACTGGATAGCCACCCACTGGCGGCGGAGCAGTAGAGAGGGCAAAATCGGCTTGCGATATGGCTTCGCGAGCCGCCAGCGGGAGAGCAGGCGCGGAAGGAGAATGCTGGTATTCGCTGCGGATATAAACTGCAAATGGGCCGTCCGCAGTCCATCCCGACAACCCCGAAACATTGTTAAAACCCTGCTCCTCAGGGCGGCCAAAATCATTGGTGATTGTCTGTCCAAAGTGATAGCCGTCAACGAGCGGTTTGCCTGCGATTTCTGTACTTCGCGTATAGGCTGATTCGAGGCGGATTTCGGCATTGTCTCCGCCTCCCAGCAACTCCACTTCGCGGCCGAACTCCCCCACCAGTTCCTGGTAAAGCCGCGCCCCTTCGGACTCGCCCGGCTCGTCTTCGACGATGCGATCGGAAGCCTCGCTCACCTGCCGCGCGCATTCCAAGCGCGTCCACGGACGCATTCCCGCTATAGCGCTATCGACGTATCCGAGCGCGGCGAGGCGTTCGAGCGCGGGATAGATCCAACTATCCAGAGGCACATAGGGCGACCCCATGAATTTGGTCTGCCAGTGTGCCGGCCGGTCGGGCCGGATGGCGGGCAACTCCCACGCCGATCCGCTCTGGTCGGGATTGTGATGCTGGCGATAAACGTAGGCGCTGGTCAAATAACCGATGGCCGCGCCCACCAGAACGTCCGAGGGAAAATGCTGCTTGGCGTTGACGCGAGAGGCGCTGACCAGTCCGGCCAAACCGTAGGAGAGAAACCTCATGAATGGGCTGGGATACTCGTGGGAGACAACACCCGCGATGGCCCAGGCGGCGGCAGAATGTTCGGACGGAAACGAGGACCCGCTCTTGAAGAATTTTCCGTTGGCGTTGTCGAGATAGGGGCGTTCGCGCCCGGATGCGTATTTGATTGCTTCCACCGCCGCGAGACTGTCGATCGCCGCCTCGCCGCTGAGGAATCCGGTCTCACGCTCGTGCTCGTTGCCGGTGCTGAGACCCAACAGATAAAGCCCGGCCGCGCCGCCGGCCATGGAATAGGCTCCGTAATCGGAAATGTGTTTGTACTGAAGAAGGGTGCTGGAAGAATTCGACAGATGCCGGCTGACGTCGCTATCGGTCGCAAATAAGGCTGCCGCGAATCCTCCGAGCGGAACCAGCCAGGTTGCGTCGACGAGCCGGGCCTTCGCCGGGCTGGTCCACATGCCGATCTGGTCGTGCAGCAGGGCCGAGGGCAAATTCAGAGCTTTGTTCTGCGTCTGCGCATCGCCGGGCTGGGGAGCATCGGGGATATCCGGATCAGAAACTTTCCTGGAGCCGCTTTGCGGTGTGGCCGAATGCGCGGAGTTCTGATCCATATCCGGCGGATCCGCGGGGCCGGGGGACTGCCCGAGCGCGATCGCCGCAGTGAAAAACAAGCACACCATGCTGGCCCAGCAAATCCATCGAAATCCCATGAATCGGTTTACGCTCCGTCTCTTAAAAATAGGCCGAAGCGAGAATGGCACTGGTGGCGATCGAGCTCAAGACTTGCGCATTCTGGAATATTGCCTTCCAGACCGGCGGACCGCCGAGCGCTTTTTCCGGAACCACAATCATGTCTCCAGGCTGCAAGGCAACGTTCAATGCTTCGCCCGAAGTCCACCCGTGATTTCCGATCACGGTGCCGTCGGCACGAATCGCAAAAATAGCCTTCTTGTTTGCCAAGTTTGTCGGGCCACCCGCCTGCATCAGATACCACCGTGCGCTCTTGCCGGGGCGGTAAGCCACCGCGGTGGGGCCGTACACTTGCCCCTGCACAAGTACAAAGCTCGGCCGTTTCGGAACCGTGAGAATGTCGCCCGCTTTCACCGTCACATCGCGGGAAGTGTTCTCCCACTTCTTCATGTCCGAAGAAATCTGGATCGTAACGCGGCCGGTGGGTGGACTGCTCACCAGGCTGTCAAGCGTGGTTTGCCACTGCACCAGAGCCGACTCAGCCGAGAGTTTTTGGTCTGGGTCGCCGGTGCTGACCGCAGTTAGTTTCAGGGTTGCCTGCTGTTCGCGCACTCTCTGGATCAGTTCGCCATACGATCTCTGTTCTATTTTCTGAACGTCCGTCCGTAACAGCACGGTACCGTAGGGATAAGCTGCCGGAGCAAAGCCTCCGGCGCGCAGGAGCACGGAACTCAGCTTCTCACCGGGACGAATTCCGTAGCTGCCCGGATGGGCAACTTCTCCTCGAATGGTGATGGAGGCGCCTAAGTCCTCCCAACCCGCCACCTGCCGGATGGAGAGCACATCTCCATTTTTCAAAACCGGATCTTTGTCCGGTGCACCTGCGAGCGCGTCGGCAAGCGCGATTTTGTCTTGTGTGCCGGTTACTTGCCTGTCGTTATTCCAGGTGTATTGAGTGAGATCGGCAGTCTTGGTGTCGGCACTCTCCTTCAGACCGCCGGCCGTACGGATTAGATCGGAGACGCGCATGTCGCCCGTGAGGGGATAGCGTCCGGGTCTGACCACTTCTCCCTTGACATACACTGTGACCGGGTCGGCCGCCGCCGCATTCTTGTGTATCAGCACGCGATCGCGCGATCTCAGTTCGATGTTATCCGCAGGGTTGCCGTCCAATGCGCTGTCCAACTTCACGTTGAGAATCTTCAGGGTGCTATCCGGCATATAGCGGAACACCTGGGCATCGACCGTCTCCGCATCGGGAGCCAGTCCGCCGGCCAAATGAACCGCATCGCCAAGATGAATATCGCCTGAAGTGCGGTATGTTCCCGGAACTCGCACGTCGCCCAACACGGAGACGACGGGCGGATTCTCGAAGTCATAGCGGCCGAAAATCTGCACCGTGTCCAGCGCCTTCAACAATGGAGCCTTGGCCGGGTCGGCCAGTGCCGCAGCCACATTGAAGCTCTCTACGGTGGGACGGAAGTCCGGCAGACTCAGCCGGATAATTTCACCATACTGCAACGCCGGCTCGGGCAAAAGATCCTTGTACGAACTGATCAGGTCGGTCACGCGCATGCCCTCGCGGAACGAGTATTTTCCTGGCCGAACCACATGGCCCTCAACGTACACCGCATCCTGCGCATAGGGAGCGATCGGAAAAATCCTGATCTTGTCCCCATCCTGGATCTGGAACGACTCCAGTTGCTTCGTGATTTGGTCCGAGGTGTCGTCCTGCGGGATGTCCAGGCTGAGCATGGTCTGCTTCTGGTGCGCGACCAGGCGCTGAACTTCAATATGGCGCAACATCGCCGTGGGCAGCAAACCGCCAGCCAGGCCAATCGCCTCCGCCAGTGATTTCTCCTGATTCAGTTCGTAAATGGCCGGTCGCCGGACCATTCCTTCCATGGTGATCTCCGGCCCCAGAGGCGGTACCATGACGGTATCGCCGTCTTCCAGTCGCTGGATGTCCCCCTTGACTCCATTGAGAAGCAGGTCGTAAATGTCAACGTCCTGCACCGTCTGATTTCCGCGATTGTGTTTGACAATTCGCAAGGAGCCTCGGCCGGTCGGTCCTCCCGCCGCGAAGAGCGCGTTCAGGGGCGTCGAAAGCGAACCCACGTCATAAGCACCCGGGCGAAGCACGTCTCCGACCACATACACGCGAATCGTGCGCAAGCGGGCCAGAGAAACATCGGCGGAAACGTCGCGGAACTCCGTCCGCAGAACCTTCTGGACCGACTCCTGGACTTCCGCCAGAGACTTGCCAGCAACCAGGACGGGCCCCACTTCGGGCAGACTGATCCGGCCCGTGCGGTCAACGACGCGGTAGAACCGCCGCGAAACTCCTCCCCATAGGTCGACCGAAACTCCATCGCCAGATCCCAATACGTAATCGGGACCTGCGGGAAGATCGGTGGGGATCATCTGAAGATCACGGGTGCCGTTCTCGAAAACCTGCATTCCGAAACGCTCCACCGCCTGGGGGCGCGCCACGGTCTGCAGGTACATGTCATAAAGAGAGGGAATATCGTCATACGGGTTTGGGCTGCGGACCAAGCGCTGGCTCTGACTCGTCGACTCCTTCGCTCGCAGCAAGTTCGACATGGCCAGGGCAGGGTTAGTTGTGGTGTCATATCGTGATGTGCCGAGGCCATTGCCGTATGGCCCTCCCGCCGAATAAGGACTCAACGGGTAAGTCCCCTGGTTCGAAAGCGCGCTGGAGTAGAGACCTTGACTCATCTCATCGCCCAAGAAGCCTCCAGACAGCGAAAAATCCCCGAACTGGCTTCCCCCAGACTCAGAACCTCCAGACTGAAACGCCCTCTGCGCATTGCGTTGCAGTGAACTGCTGCCTTCCCCACCCTCATCCCCGAGCCCAGACGTACCGCCGAAGGTTCCACTCCCTGACTGCATTTGTGCCATCGAGAACGGGTCCTGCCCGCTGGTCCTGAGGAGTTCGGTAACGTCATTGTTGGGCAGGGTCTGCTGCGGTGGAAGGTAAGGAGAAAAAGGAGTAGAAGGGGCATAGGGACCATTCAGAGGACCTTGCGGCGTTTCCAGCCCCGGTACTTGCGCCGGACCCTGATTGATTCCAGGCTGATAGACCCTCGGCTGTTGCTGCAGTTGCTGAATGGCGGGATTCGTGAAATTCTGGGCCGCGCAGTTGCTGCTGCGGGGATCGCAGGTTTGAGTCCGCTCCAACGCCCTTTCTTGTTCCTGGCGCGCCTTTGCCCGCTCTTCGCCCTCTTCCTGTGCTATCCACTTCACGCGCTCCTGGATCAGCAAGTCCTGTTGCTTGGCGAGTGGAGAATCGGGATTGATTGTCGGTTGCAGGTAGCCGTACTTCTGCACCATGGCGGTTGCGACTGAACGAAAGACGATGTCGGTTTCCAGACGTTCGAAGATCGCTTCGTCCGCCAGGTCAGGGTCTGAAATCAGCTGACCGTGGTCGGTTGCGTCCTTGGCGATCCAACGCTTCAGTTCCACCATCAAACCCGGATCCCGGTGGAGGATGCCGACCAACTGGCCGACGGGAGCGGCAACGCGCTCCATATTTTGCCGCGCTAGTTCAGACTGCGGGACAGGCGTCTGCGGTCGTGTCTGACCCAATAGGCTCAGGCCACCAGTGGCAAGAGCAAGCCCGACACAAAAGAGCATCTGTCGGCCCCAACTACGGGCCGCAACCGTGCTGTCGAATCTCATCTCATGATTAATCAAACCTGATTCCCCTACCCTGACTGGGCACGAGAAGCCCGATTTACGAATCGCACGGAGCATACTGAACATAAGAAATCTCTTCCTGCAAATCTTTGAAATCTGATTTCGCCTGAGCAATGGATCTTTACACAGGTTCAACGTCGACTTCGTCCACTTCGAGCATCACCGATCGCATGATCAGATCGAGCGAAATTACCAGGCGGAAGCCGTCTTTGCGGCGAATCATCACTCCTTCGGCGTTCGCGAGAGGCCCGTTCTTCACGCGAACTCGTTTTCCTTGGCGCAGGTAGGGATGAGGTTGAGGCCGCAGACCCGCGGACATGGCTGACTCAAGTGCGCGGATCTCGGAGTCTGGAACCGCGGCCGGCTGGCCCTGAAAGGTCACGAATCGCAGAAAACCGGGAGCGCGAAGGACGCCCATGCGATTGCGAAGGCTCAGGTTTACGAAGACATAACCCGGGAACAAGGCCATGTCCAATTCTTTGCGCCGATCTTTCCACCGGCGAACGCTGCGGTAGGTCGGAAGAAAATAGTTTAGTCCCTGGTGTGCCAGATGCCGGCTCACCAGCTTTTCGTGCCTTGGGCGAACCGAAATGGCATACCACCGCTCAGGCGGCAGAGGCTTTTCGGCCGGGATTAAGGCTTCGCCCGCGAAGCTGCTTTGTGACGTCTCGTAATTTGCGTGTGTGTTCAGAACCGCTTCCGCTCCCTAACTACAGCTCCGCCCTCTCAGTTACATTCACAAAGCGAACGTAAGCTGCTTAATTTCAATAAATTACATTCAAATCGCGGCCTCCCTCGCTACGTGTGCGCGGTGCCGACCAGCGATGGACGTTCGCGCAAAGCATTCAAGATGCCAGCTTCGGAACTCTCCAGCGGCTTTGTGCGAACGTCTACCGTCGCCCAATAGAACATTCCGCGATTCTGCTCTGGCGCGAGCGCAAGAATCTTCATGCGCGGATACCTCCCAAGCAGAAAGCCGCACTGCGCAACACGCTTATCAGCGTCGTCGAGCGCAAGAATTAAGATGTCGGGCTGGGCCTCTTCGACTGCCTCGGCGAGGTCGTTTTCATCCTGCACTTCGCCAATCACCTCGATGTCAGGTTGGTCGGCGATGACGGCGAGCACGAGCTCCCGCATAAGGCGGGGGCGGTTTGCAACTAAAACTCGCACTCGTTTCACGGGCGTAATCCTCTCCAGATACTTCTACGTGGTTGTGAGAAGTCGCGCAAGATTCAATTCCGTACTCAAACAGCATTGGTCAACGCATCGTTATGGCAGTACCACTATGCACGTCAGTCATGGTACCTGGCAGGTACCGAACCAGGCATTAAAAAGTGTGTCGTTCAGAGACTGGCCCGCAATTTGGCTGGATCACTCGCCGCTTCGCCGCCGATGGTGTCACGGCTGTCGCATCCAGACGCGCCAATGGAGAACGCTTCGCCGCGACCTCCCGTGGTCGCAGTGGCGCAGCTGATTTGCCATCACAGGATTGTTCGATACAGCATCCTACTCGAAGGAGCTACCCGGAGGCAACCCACAACGAGCTCATTGTGTTGGTACGCGGAGAGTAATGGAGAGTAATGCAGATGTGATAAAGTTGTCGGCTGGCGCGAGGGGGACTCTGAGGGGCACAGAGGATTTGCCAGCGGAGGATGTGTAGTTTTGTCTCTCGAGCGTATTGTAACTTTCCTGATTGCGGAGAATTGTCTGCTCCGCGAAGCCCTGGTACGAGTCCTGCGAAAGAAGGACGACATAGCCGTAGCAGGAGCAATTCCATTCTCGAGCACTGCTTTGGAGAAGGTTGCGGCAGCGAATCCAGATGTAGTTCTGTTTGACTCCCCGAGTATTGCACTTACCGGGCCGCGGCTAGTTTCACGCATGCGGCAGGCGGGAGAAAACCGCAAGGTGGTTATGGTCGGCATGGAAGAGGATGAATGCACTTTTCTCCATGCCGTGGCTGAAGGAGTCGTGGGCTACGTTCTGAAGGACGCATCGGCCGCCGAGATTGTCCGCGTAGTCCGGGCAGTCGCAGCCGGGGAAGCGGTCTGCCCACCGAGATTTTCGCTGGCGCTGTTCCGATGTGCCGCGCGGGACGCTTCGCTTGCTTGCAGACCGCCGCACAAAACGAAACATGGATTGACCCGGAGAGAGCAGCAACTGGTAGAAACGATTCGCCTTGGGCTCTCCAACAAGGAAATCGGAAGCCGCTTAAATCTATCCGAGCAGACCGTCAAGAACCATATCCATCGCATTCTGCGGAAGATTGGTGCAAAGGATCGTTTAGAGGTCGTCGAGCTGTGCCAGTCAGAAGTCGGCGATCTGGCGAATGTAGCGATACGAACGCCGTACATCGTGCGTGGTAGTCCCTAGACATCACTCAATTGGTTGGTTTCGGGAACAATCTCAGCCCACTCGAAGACCGAGACTGTTCCCCGGCTTGGGGTTCGAACGCGCAATTTTGCGCCGCTTTGTCCGGGGGCTTCTCCAGGGACAACCTTCCTCGATAGAATAAGATTCCAACAGAATAGAACACACGCGGAGCGGCCTGCGCCGTCTGCGTTTGCACGGAGGGCACTATGTATCAACCCACCTTGCGTCAAATCATTCTCGCCAGCTTTATTTCCTTCTTCCTGATTATTTGCGCGCCGGAAGTTGCTTTTGCCCAACATGGCGGCGGTCATGGTGGGGGCGGAAGCAGCGGCGGCTCGCACAGCGGCGGGCCGTCCGGAGGAGGCGGCAGCTTTCACGGTGGCCCCAGTGAGGGCGGATTCCATGGCGGTTCTCCGTACGGCGGTTCTTCGTACGGCGGCCCGCGTGGAGGACCGGCGTCCGGCTCGGAGCGCTACGGCAGCATGGGGCGCGAATCGGCGGCACGTGGCGTGGGCGGACAGCGAGGGTCTTCACTCGGCCGCGCTGACACTTCGCCCGGATGGCATTCGTTAGGCGCCTCCAATCGCATGGGTGGGGCGAACGGCATGCACAGCGCGATCGCAGACGGACAATGGCACTCGTTCGGCAATACGCATGCGGCGCTCGCGACGGGTACGCGATTCGGCGGCAACGCGGCCTTCATCCACGGAGGCTGGGGTGCTGGTGGTTGGGGCGGCTGGCGCGGGGGCTGGGGATATCGCGGATACGGCTTCGGCTGGGGTTGCTGGGGTTGCGGATGGGGCTACGGTTTCGGCTGGGGGATTGGCTGGAATCCGTACTGGGCGGTCTATCCGTATCCATACTGGGACAGCCTGTGGTGGGGCGATCCGTATGGCTATTTTGGCTGGCCCGGGTACGTTTATCCCTACGCGGACGATGCCCAGTAGCGGAGGCAAAACGCGGTTCTGAGCGGCGTTGCAAACGGCAGGGGCTTCAAGCCACAGTCGTTTGAGGTGCTGTTATTGGCACGAGTAAAACTCCTGCCCTTCCCGGTTCCGTCGACAACGAATTTTTCCGCGGGCTCTTAATCGCGCGGGGTTTAATCGCGCGCGGCGATCATCAAGCCGCTGGGGCCGGGCAGGCGCACGCGGCGCACCGCGGAGAATCCCGATTTGCGCAGCCAAGTTTCGTACTCGGGCTCGCTATAGCTGCTGCCGGCTCGCGTACCGACCAGCATGTTCAAGGCGAACAGCGCGGCAAATCGCGGAGCGGTCTTCGCCGGCTCAAGAATAAAATCCTGCACAACGATCTGCCCTTTGGGGGCGAGCGCTTGATACGCACGTCGAAACAGGTCGCGATTTTCTTCCGGCGAGAACATGTGGCAGATGGCGGAGATCAGGACCAGATCGTAATTCGATCCGAGAGGATCGCGCAGCATGTCGCCGGCGCGGGCTTGAATGCGATCGCTCAGCCCGGCATTGCGAATATATTCCTGAGTGAGCGGCACCACTTCGGCGAGATCGAGAACCTCGGATTCGAGGGTTGGTATGGCGCGAGCAAAGGCAATCGAATAGGCTCCCGATCCGCCGCCGAGGTCAAGCATGCGGCGGATGGGACCGGGCGCGGCGGCCTTGATCACGGCGTCGGCGCGCTCGGTGGCGTTGCGATTCATAGAGACGATGAAATTCTTGACCCAGCCATGGTCGCGGCCTTCGGTTGCGACAGAAGTGCCGGCGCGCACGCACTCGGTCAGCGTGGACCAGCGATGCCAGATATTCGCCGTGTGGAGCAGGCCGTCGCGCGCATTGTTGGGCGATCCCGCCGAAAAGAAACGCATGGTCGCGGCGCTGTTGAGGAAGATTCCATCTTTCTTTTGGAGGAGCTTGAGGCTGACGAGCGCATTGAGGAGCATCTCGGTTGCGCGGGCGTCGGCGCGAATTTTTTGCGCAACCTGCCCGGCGGAGCCGCCCGTGCCAACCGCGGTGAAGATGTCCAATTCGAGTGCGGTGAGCAGCGTACGGCTCGGCATGTATGCGCGAATCGTCTGGTCAAGATCGTCGGGAAGAGTGCCGGCTTCGTCTTTCGCTTTCACCATCGCGCCATAACGGTCGCGATGTTCTTTGGAGGCAGCCTTCATCGCGGGCGCATCGGTCCATGCCAGCCGCGCCACGACATTTCCGGAACGCAGATGCGAGGTCACAATCTCGGCAACATCTTCCGCCTTGAGCTTCCGGTACCAGACGCCTTCGGGATAGACGATCATGATCGGCCCGTCATCGCACAAGCCCAGGCATCCGCAGGTACTCACCTGAACTTCGTCGTCGAGGCCCTGCGAACGCAGTTCGCGGTCCAGGGCACCTAACAGACCCCAGGCGCCGCTGGCGGGGCAACAGGCGACGCCCTCGGGCTTTTCCTGCGTGCATACAAAAATGTGATGACGAAACGGTTCCATGAAAATCCTCCCGGGAAACGGTGGTAAAAAACAATTCTGCGCAGAGCGACCGCGAACGGTCCTCGCAAGATGAACTTCAATTCTCTTAGGGAGCGGCCCGAGACGCCGTGACATCGGTCACATGAAGCAAGCGCTCGCCGCCGTTCAACGGTATTCTTCGTGAGGGAGTCGGTGCCCACTGACACCGGAACGAGGGCGCGCCATGGCGGCAATGAAAAGATCGCTCGATTCCGAGATTCTGGATAGCGACAATATTCCAGCAGCGTCCGCGGCGCGCTCTTACCGCGAGCTAGCGGCTATCCATCGAGTGCTCGGCGACACCAATTGCCTGATCCTGGCTTTGTGCCGCCATCCGGTTCCGATCCGTCGCGTGCTCGATATCGGGTGCGCCAACGGTGCCATTCTGGAAAGAGTGACCGAAGCACTCGGCGTCGAGGGGATCGGCATCGATATGTCGCCTTCAGTGGTTCGCGCCTCCGCACGCATCACAATCGTGAGAGCCGATGCGGTGCGCGAGGCCCTGCCGCCCGCCGATGTGGCCTTTTCTCTTCATGTCGCCCATCACCTTTCCAGTTCAGAATTGGTGCAGTTGATCCAGAACGTGGGGCGATCGTGCCCACGCTTCATCCTGATCGACTTAGTGCGAAGCCGCGTGGCGCTTGGGCTGTTTCGCGCATTTATCGCGCCTTTCGTTTCCCGTATCACGGCGGCCGATGGACAGACGTCGATCCGCCGGGCATACGCGCCATCCGAACTTGTCGCGCTCGCGGAGGAGGCCTTGGGCGGAACGGGCGGCATTTTCCACCATTCGGTGTCGCTCTTCGGCATCCGGCAGGTCGTGGATATTTCTTATGATCGGAACGCGCGGAAGGCGGACTGGGAAGTAGAAGTCAACGCTCGAATCCTGGACCGCTGATGGCGATTGAGGGTCCCCCAATAATTTGGAATGTAGGTTAGAATTCCGTGCTGTTGGCAAGGGTGACTCGCCGATGCCGGTGGTGAAGGAGCAGTCCGCAAAATCAGAAAGCGCCATGGTGCGCTTTGGCCTGGGACTGGCCAACTGGAGCGAGAAGTGGTTCCCCGACCCGCTCGTCTTCGCGTTGCTGGGAATCGTGGTCGTATTTCTGGTTGGCCTCGCGCTGCATCAAAAGCCCGCGCAACTGGCGATCCAGGGCGGCAAGAGCTTTTGGTCGCTCGTGCCCTTCACCATGCAGATGGTGATGATCATTATTGGCGGATACGTGGTTGCGTCGACGCCACTGGTGTATCGGGCGATCCGGGCGTTAGCGGGAATTCCAAAAAGCCCAAGGTCAGCGGTTGCGATGGTCGCGCTCTTCTCCATGCTGACCTCGCTCATTTCGTGGGGGCTGAGCCTGGTCTTCAGCGGCTTGTTCGTGCGCGAACTGGCGCACCGCGTCAAAGGTATGGATTACCGCGCGGCGGGCGCGGCCGCCTACCTCGGACTGGGAGCAGTGTGGGCCATGGGACTGTCTTCGTCGGCGGCGATGCTGATGGCGACAAAGTCGACCATGCCGCCTTCCCTGTTCAACATCAGCGGATTGATCCCACTGACGCAAACGCTGTTCCTGTGGCAGAGCATTGCGACCGCATTTATCCTCATCGTTCTCTCGGTGCTGATTGCGTATCTCTCCACGCCCTCGGCGGAGAACGCGAAAACGGCGGAATCTTATGGCATCCATTACGAGCCAATTCAATCCACGCTGGAACCGAAACACAAACCGGGCGAGTGGCTCGAATACAGTCCGCTGCTGACAATTCTGGTCGCGGCGCTGCTGCTGTGGTACCTGGTGGATGTTTTCCGCACCTCGCCGCAAGGGGCGCTGGCGGCGCTCGACCTGAATACGTACAACCTGATGTTCATCACCGCGGGACTGCTGCTGCACTGGCGGCCCAAGCGCTTCCTGCGCGCGGTTGCCGAATGTATCCCGGCGACGGGAGGCGTGCTGATCCAGTTTCCGTTTTACGCGGTGATCTTCGGGATGATCGTCGGGACGGGAATCTCCGACGCGCTGGCAAAACTGTTTGCGGCGGTCAGCACGCATAACAGTTACCCGCTGCTGGTTGCGACTTACTCGGCGGTGCTGGGCATTTTTATTCCATCGGGCGGCAGCAAGTGGGTGATCGAAGCGCCGTACGTGCTGCAGGCGGCAAACCTGCACCGTGTGCATTTAGGCTGGGTGGTGCAGATCTACAATGCGTCAGAGGCGCTGCCGAACCTGGTGAACCCTTTCTGGATGCTACCCCTGCTCGGCATACTGAAGCTGAAAGCGCGCGACATTGTGGGCTACGGAGTTTTGCAACTCATGGTTCACATCCCCGTCGTCTTCTTCCTGTGCTGGCTGTTCGCGCACTACATACCATACGTGCCGCCGATGAAGTGACTAAGAAAGATGGAGTGGCGTGAACTGCGCGGTGCGCCGACAGCAGCTTTTACACACTGCATCGTGTGGGCGCTATCGCCGCCAGTGGTCCCTGCTATCGGCCCGTGACTATCGGCCCTTTGACTATCGCCCCATGCGCGCGACGCGGGGGACCATGATCAGCGCGAGCGCATATAAAGAAATCGAAATTGCGATCGAGCCGGAATGGCCGTGGGGCAAATCCTCGAATAGCAGCTTGGCGCTGACCAAAGCGAGCGTGCCGTAGGCGGTCCAAACAAGTTCGTTGCGCTTCCAGCGCGAACCGAGGGCGGCCAGGGCAAGCGAGAGGCCGCAGGTGATGAGGGTGCGGATGACGGCCACATGGGATGCACCGGGAGTCATGCCGATGGCCGCGAGCCATACCATGCAGGAGACGAGGAAGGTGGCGACTGCGCTGACGGCGAGGATGGCGGCGAGGAGCCGAAGCAGGCGCTCGTTCCAGCGCTCGCCGGCGAATCGTCCGCCGATGGCGTAGCAGAAGACGGCGGCGATGGCGACGATCCAGACGCTCCAGCCGGGCGCAGTGGGGAAGGTTCCGGCAAGCGCTTGCCCCGCATATTGCAGTAGACCGCAAGCGTAGGCGGCGACGGTGAGATAGAGCAGGCCATGGAATTCAGGTGTGAGGCGGCTGACTTTGAGCCCGACCAGCGTGGCGACGACAGAGCAAGCCGTCAGGAACAGCGCTACATAGAATGACGGCAGCAGCAGGAAACTGCCGGCGAGAAGAAGTGCGGCGCTGTAGGTGGCGTAGACGTGGTAGTTGCGTTGCTCGGCGATGCGGTCGAATACAACGAAGGCGGCGGCGTAACAAGCGGCGCACAGCAACCAGCAGAAAGCTCCAGCGCCGAACCGGCCCGCGGCGGGATAGAACCAGAGCCAGGTGAATAGGGCCAGTGTGAACGTGATGATGGATTGGGCAATCTCAAAGAATGTTGTTTGACGGCGGCGCCAGATGGTTCGCCAGGCAAAGCTCGCTCCATAGATGAAGAAAAGCGCGGAAGGGAGCGCGAGCAGCACAGAGTTTGAAACCGTGGCGTAGCCGGGGCGCGAGGTTTCCGGGAGCGAGTGGATGTAAATGAGAATTGCAGCCGCGATGTCGGCTGCCGGCGCAACCAGGAAGCGGAGACGGCGCCAGCGATCGGTGGCGGCTGCGATCTCGCTGACTGCGGCGGCAACGAGGAGAGCGGCGGTGTAGGGGACGAGATCGTGGGAGAGGATGAGCAGGCTTAGCGCCGCGAAGACGGTTGCGACCTCGGCGATCCAAACGAGCGAAGTGAGATTGCGCTTCCATGCCAGAAGCAATGCAGCGCTGACGAATGCACTCAGCAATGCGGCGGTTGCGGGAGCCGGCAACACCTGGGAACGCAGAGTGAGCTCGCCGAGCATGGGGACGAGAATTAGCGCGGAGGTCGCGGCGTACGCGGTGGAAGCGAGCGAGCCGGGCGTGCGGGCCGCCCACACGAGCCAAGCGGCTGCGTAGGCCATGGCGAGGACAGCGATGGCGAGCATTGGAAACGAGCCGGACTCGGCGACCGCACGCAGCAAATAGGCTCCGGCAATGCCGAGCATGGCCTTGCCGGCAATGGGAAAGAAGCCACCGGCCTGAGGCAAGGCGAACTCGTGCGGCGCGTTCGCGGGTTGGGAGGAAACCGGGAGAACGACAACATTCGATCGCGGGGCGCACGCCTCGAGGGCGAGGATTCGGCGCTCAAGGCTTTCCAGACGCGCATCGAGCCGTGCTATAGCGTGGGAAAGCTCGTCCATATTCGATCCCCGAGTTAAATCGAATGCTGGCTGAATCAGTGAGCGGCTGAGGCGCCGGGCACCGCGGGCGATTTTTCCGGCCAGGGCGGCAGCAGCTTCACGAGCCCCCACAGAATCACGAGTGGGAGAAGCGTGAGCACGATCGCTGTCAATAATCCCTCGCGCGTGACCAGACCCATTTTGTACGTGGTGTATCCGAGAAAACTCTTGGAAAACAGTTGGCCGCCGATGACGACGTTCCAGCGCATGGCGAAGATACCGATCATGGTCAGGCATCCCGCCGTCGCATAGATTCGCTTGCGCGCCATGTCCGAGATTTTCAGGACCTGGGTCGAGGCGAGGAGGAGAATCGGAGTAATGGTTCCAAGAATGATCTGAACGAGAATGTGGGACACGTAGAGCTTGGTGTGAACCATGAAGTCGAGGCTGCGAAACGATTCGTCCGATTCGTAGATGCGGTGGATGAGGTCGAGCATCTCAAGAGTGAAATCGATGAGGAAGGTATAGAAAAGATATTGGGCAATCGTGTCCACGCAGCGCATGTCGATGGTTTGCTTGCGGAGCCAGGTGAGCAGCATGTAGAGCAGCATGACGGCCGCGATACCGGACACCATGGCCGAGAAAATAAAGACGACCGGCATCAGCGGCGTGGACCACCAGGGGTTCGCTTTGATCGAGCCAAAAATGAATCCCACGTAGCCGTGCAACAGAAAAGCGGAAGGAATGCCGATCAGGGTGATCACCCATCCAACGCGATCGTCAATATGGAGAGCATGCTCGCTGATGTTGGAGGAGCCGAGGGTGAGGGCGCGATAAATCAGGCGCGTGAGGCCGGTTGTGGTCTGGGAGAGCACGACGATGTCGCGCCGGTAGTCGAGCCATATTTCCAGCACGAGGACCGCCATGAGGTACCAGAGATAGACAAAGCCAAACATGGCCATGGCCGAAGTGCTGTGGGGAGTGAGGTACATCTCAAACGAGCGCTCGGGGTGGCCAAGGTGAAGCTGCAAGGGCAAGGGCGCGACCAGCAGGAAGGCGAGCGCGGTCAGTAAGGCAAGACGATACGTGGGCTTGACGGCCTCGACGTTGAACACGCGTTCCAGCGAAGCGAGGATGAAGGCGCCGGCGACCAGGCCGGTGAGGAACGGGTACAAAACAATCAGCACGCTCCATTGCAACTCGACTTCGTTCGGATACATGAAGCCTTCAACACCCTGCATACGCGTTCCTTTTCTGGAGGAGATCAATGGCCACAGCGGCCTTCATCGCACGGAGCTTCATCGGACGGATCTTCATCTCACGGGGCTTCATCGTACCGACCCATCCAATCCGTTGTAGAAAACCTTGGCATGTGTCGCCATGTAAGGTTTAAGCACCTGCACGCTATGGGTCTTCAGAAATTCGTGAATGGGATCGCTTGGATTTTTCAGGTCGGCCAATTGCCGCGCGCCGGTGGGACAATTCTCGCAGCAAGCGGTGGTGAGACCTTTTCTTATGCGGTGATAACAGAGTGTGCACTTCTCCGCGGTATTGGTTGTGGGATTGATAAAACGGCAACCATACGGGCAGGCCTGCACGCAGTAGCGGCAGCCGAGACAGTAAGTCTTGTCCACGAGCACGACACCGTCGGGGCTGATGAAGGTAGCGCCCACGGGGCAGACTTGCGTGCAAGGCGAATCCGCGCAGTGATTACACAATTTGGGCACGAAGAAGTTCTTGCCCGAAGGATCCTTGGCGGGAGGAAATCCTTTCTTGCCGCCATCGGGAGAATCGACCTGCGGATTCTCAATGTCGTAGTCGGTGACGTGATAGCGCTCGACCCAGGTGCGGAAGTATCCTTCCGGAACGTCGTTCTCAGTCTGGCAGGCGCGAACGCAACTGCCGCAGCCGATGCACTTGGTGAGATCGATCAACATGCCCCACCAGTGCTCGCTCAACTTATAATTTGGCGCCGCCTCGGGAGTTCCAGCCAGGACATACTTCCAGGCTGCTCCGGCCGCGGGCAAGAGAAGCAACATGTGACGCCGCGTAAGATTCATTTCGCACCTCCCGCAGTGATGGCCGGACTGTGGGGCTGGTGGCAGGTGTCGCAAGCGAGTCCGTTGGAATGATCGGCCGAGACGACTTGCGGAAAGCCCCGCGGCTTGGCCGCATTGGCCTCATGGCAACGCACACAGAGGACAGCGGTATCCAACTTTTGGGGCGTGACAGAAGCCGGATCGTCCGCATGGTTGGCCAATGCGCCGTGACAAGTCTCGCAATTCACATGCGCGTGCTTGCCGTCTTTCTTTTTTTCGAGCACGTCAGCGTGGCAAGTCTCGCAGGTATCATGCCCCGCATAATGGAGGGGCCGCGCCGCGATTTCCGCCAGGGCGGCGCCACGATAGTGGCCGTACTCTCCAAAACTTTTTGGGACGAGGAATTCCCGGATCACCAGGAACAGGAGAATGCCGGCGAGGAAGACTCCCGCTAGCCGAAAAAGATGTCCTGCATCTTTGAAAGCGTTCATGACCGATTGAAATTGCTCATAAAAACACCGTCAGGAAATGAGTGCCACACCCGCCGTTCCCTGCGCTTCGAGAAAAAGACAGATGCATATAGATACCGGGGGAAATTGCGCGCGGCTGTGCCCGGCATCACAATGTGTGCGTGCGATAGCTCACATAGGGATGTGACGTCAGGGATGAATCGAATTTACGGCCGGAGCGAGGCGGCGAGGATGCCTGCGAATGTCTAGAGCGGAGCGGGTTTCAGGAGGACAGCGACGCAGCGGTTCGCCGCAAGAGTCAGCAGGAGAGTGCAAGTTAATTTAGAACGGCGGGGAGAATCGTTCCGCGGCATTCGCCCAGGCCGATGCGGCGGAATCCGTCGCGTTGGCAAAATCCGCGAAAGATGACCTCGTCTCCGTCTTCCAGAAATTTCCTCTGCTCTCCGTTCGGGAGTGCGATCGGGTTGGCGCCGCGCGTGGTTAATTCGAGCAGGCAACCGCGCGCGCTTTTTTCCGCGCCCGCGAGGTCTGGGCCGGACACGGTTCCGCTGGCGAGCAAGTCGCCCGGGAGCAGATTGCATCCGTTGCTGGCGTGGTGAGTCAACATCTGCGCTATCGTCCAATAGAGATCGCGAAAGTTGCTGCGGCTTAAAGGCGCGGCAGCCAGGCCGGCCTCGCGCATGCGCGCCGTGAGCAGCGAAACTTCAAGCGTTAAATTGAGGCCGCCGTGCTCTTGATCGGCGGCGTCGAGAAGGTAAGGCAGAGGCGCGGGATCGCCCTCGGGGCGGGCGAAAGCGGGGGCGCGAAAGGGGGCCAAGGCCTCCATGGTCACAACCCAAGGTGATAGCGACGTGGAAAAACTTTTGGAGAGAAACGGACCCAGCGGCTGATATTCCCAGGCCTGCACATCGCGGGCCGACCAATCATTCAGCAGGCAAATTCCGAAGATATGTTCCGCGGAGTGGTGAATGGGGACGGGCTCGCCGAGCCGATTTCCGGCGCTCACGAAAAAGCCGACCTCGAGTTCATAGTCGAGCGCGCGAGTCGGGGCAAATTTCGGATCGGCATTTCCCTCGCGCGTTTGGCCCGAGGGCCGGCGGACAGCCGCGCCGCTTGCGACGAGCGAAGAGGCGCGGCCGTGATAGCCAATGGGAATGTATTTGTAATTCGGGAGTAAGGGACTGTCGGGACGAAATAATTTGCCCACGTTGGTGGCATGAAAAATCGAGGCGTAGAAATCGGTGTAGTCGCCGACTGTGGCGGGAAGAAGCAGTTCGACGTCCGCCTGGCGCACCAGGTGCCGTGAAATGGCTTGCTGCTCGGACGAAGCGGCGTCGCTTCGCAGCAGCGCGTGAAGACGGTGACGCAAGGCGCGGCGAGGCGCGGTGCCGAGGGCCATCAGCGGATTTAGCGAAGGCCGGGCGGAGGAATCGTGATCGCGCGCGCCGGCGTTTGGTGAATGCACGACGCATGCATTTGCCGCTGCAATTACATTCGCGTCGGTCTGCAACAAGTTCTCACTTCGTATGCCAGCGATGTCGAGAATCTGGTCGCCGATTGCGACTCCCACTCCCTCTTGCGCCTTGGCCTTGCGCCGGAATATGCCGAACGGGAGATTCTGAATCGGAAAATCCGAGCCCGCAGTGTTGGCCGATTCGACCCAGCTTTGCACTCTGGGATCGTGAGTCTCGTCGAGGATGGGCTTCATAAATTTTTTACAGGAGCTTTAAGGCGCGCAGGTCGTCAATCGGCTCGGTGAAGGAGCATGAGCCAAAGGAAATTGCGAAGCTCTCGCGCGTCGCGGCGAGGTCATCCAGGCTCAGTTGGTGGTTGCGCCAAGCGACGCTAGCCGCGCCGAACTCGAAAGCGTCGGCGGATTGTTCGTTGAGCAAATCGAGAGCGAGCGCGGGTTCCATTCCGGCGTGCAGGAAAGCGGACGCAAGAAAAACGTTCAGGAAGCCGTGCATGGTTCCAGATGGGCTGTCGGGTTGATACGTAAGACGGTGGCGCGAGCGCAGCGGATGATGAAGGCCGGCGGTCGCTTTGAAAGGAATGTTAAATTCGGCGCAGAGCTGAATGAATTCCAGAACGGTCGCGGGCACGGGAAACTTATCGGCGGTTTCGCCGCCAGTGCGAAGCTTGGCGCGCCGCCCGCAATCCGCGACTGCCGCAATGCAATCGCGCATGAGATTCGACGCGCCATCGTTTGACCATGGGATTTCGAGGTACGTTTCCAGTTCGGCGGGAAGAGCGCGGCTGATCCTCTCGACTTCTTCAGGACTTCCGATCTTCACCTCAACGGATTGCACTTTGGATTGCACCGGGGCGGATTCTGCCTCATGTCCGCGGCGGGAGTTGTAGTGAGCATTGAATTCGCGAATGCGCGCAATGTCAGAAAGAAAATCTGCACCGAGCAAGACTGAAAGTCCTTTGGGCGATGGCGCTCCGTCGCGTTCGTTACGCGGGCGAGCAGTAGCGTCTGCGCACTCGGCGAGACGCGTTGCGGGAACGATGAAGCGCCCGAGGATCCAGCTATGTTCGGAGCGCGAGTAGTCCGCGTAATTCGTTACGGCTTCGTTCAGGCCGAGCGAGGCTGGCGGAAACAGGCCCGCGTAGTCAATCAGGTTGCGCAGCAAGACCGAGGACGCGCGGACTGCGCCGTCGGTATCCCGCCTCGCCTCGATTGCGTTGGAGTTCATTCGCTAGCTGCCCGGCACGTCAAACTTTTTGCCCAGACCCTGCCAGACCTCGAAGTATTGACGATCGAGCTCGGAAGTCTCAAGCGCATATTTCGTTGGCTGACAGACAAAGCGGGTCTCGAACATAAAAGCCAGCGTGTCTTGAATGCGAACCGGTTTCAGGTCGGCATTGCTTGCTTTCTCGAAGGTCTCGGTGTCTGGGCCGTGGCCCGCCATGCAATTGTGCAAGCTGGCGCCGCCGGGGACAAAGCCTTCCGCCTTGGCATCGTACTCGCCACAAACCAGCCCCATGAACTCGTTCATAAAATTGCGATGGAACCAGGGGGGACGGAAGGTGCGCTCGGCAACCATCCAACGCGGCGGAAAAATTACGAAGTCAAGATTCGCGGTGCCGGCAATTTCCGAGGGTGAAGTGAGCACCGTATAAATCGAAGGATCGGGATGGTCGAAGCTCACCGTGTTGATGCAATTGAAATTTGCCAGATCATATTTATAGGGAACGTAGTTTCCGTGCCACGCAACGACGTTCAGCGGCGAGTGATCGATGGCGGCTTCCCAAAGCCTGCCCTGAAACTTCGTCACGATGCGAAAGTCGCCCTGCGTGTCTTCGAAAGCCGCGACTGGAGAAAGGAAGTCGCGCGGATTGGCCAGACCGTTGGCGCCGATGGGGCCGAGATCGGGCAGGCGCAGAAGCGCGCCGTAATTCTCGCAGATGTATCCACGCGCCTCTTTGTCGAGCAGTTCGACGCGAAAACGAATTCCGCGCTGAATGACCGCGATTTCGCCGGGCGCGGCTTCGAGCAGGCCCATCTCCGTGCGCAGGAGCAGACGGCCCATCTGCGGCACGATCAGCATCTCGCCGTCGGCGTTATAAAAAAACCGATTGGTCATCGAGGTGTTTGCGACGTAGATGTGAATCGCCAGCCCCGAGTGTGTGTGGACGTTGCCGTTGCCAGCCATGGTGATGAGGCCGTCGATGAAATCGGTGCGCTCCATGGCAACTGGAATCGGAATCGGCATCCAGCGGAGTTGATTGGGCGGCGTTGGGAGTTCATCGAACGGAGCGCTGCGCAATTTTCCCGAAGCGATCGGGGCAAATGGCTTGTGCGCCACCGAGGGACGGATGCGGTAGAGCCAGGTGCGGCGATTGGCCACGCGGGGCGCGGTAAATGGAGTGCCGCTGAGTTGTTCGGCGTAGAGGCCGTGCGCTACCTTTTGAGGAGAATTCTGGCCGCGCGGCAACGTGCCTTCCACCGCCTCGCTGGCGAATTCGTTGCCGAAGCCGGACTGATAACGCAGGTCCAACTTCGCGCCGTTGTTGGGGCGATCGGTAGCCGCACTTACATTGGTAGTCTCTGCTGTTGCCATTTCGACGTTTCCCCGCCTATAGATTGCCGCGCCGCGCCTGCTCCAGTTCGATTGACTCAAACAGCGCCTTGAAATTTCCTTTACCGAAGCCGCGGCTGCCCTTGCGCTGGATGACCTCGAAAAATACGGTGGGCCGGTCTTCCACGGGCTTGGAAAAGATCTGTAGAAGATAGCCTTCGTCGTCGCGGTCCACAAGCACTCCCAGAGACTTTAGCGTGCCGATCGGTTCCTCGAGCGGCCCGACCCGCGCCGGCAGGGCATCATAGTATGCGTCGGGCACGCGCAAGAATTCCATTCCGTTCTTTTCCAGTTTGCTAACCGTGTAAAGCACGTCTTTACACTGGAGGGCGATGTGCTGCGCCCCAGCGCCGCCGTATGCCTCGATGTATTCCTGAATCTGACTCTTCTTGCGCGCGGGCGCGGGCTCGTTGATGGGGAATTTTACCGAGTGTGAATCGTCGGACATCACGATGCTCATGAGCGCGCTGTACTCGGTGGAAATATCTTTGTCGTCGAAGGTGATGTAGCGATGGAAGCCGAAGACGCGGGTGTAGAAGTCCGCCCAGTGCCGCATCTGGCCGAGTTCGACGTTGCCGACGATGTGATCGATGCGAAGGATGCCGCAGTCGTCTCCGGCAACGGGAGCGGCCATAAAACCGGGCAGGAACGGGCCTTTGTAGTCTTTGTACGAAATCAAGGAGTGGATTGTGTCGCCGTAGGTATGAACGGCGGCGCGGCGTACGGTGCCGTGCTCATCGGATAGATCGTGCGGCTCCTCGGCTGGCTTCGCTCCGCGGCGCACCGCCTCGGCAAATGCCTCATCCGCATCGGCGACCTCGAGCGCGATATCACGCACGCCGTCACCATGTTTTTTGATGTGATCTGCGGCGGGATCGTCGGGCGTCAGCGGCGTAGTCAAAAGGAAATTTGCCTTGCCCTGACTGAGCGCGTAGGAGGTGCGTTGCCGATGGCCGGTTTCCAGTCCGCTGTACGCCACTTGCGAAAACCCGAAGCCCTTGCGGTAATAAAATGCGGCCTGACGCGCGTTGCCAACCCAGAATTCGACGTGATGAATGCGCTTCAGCTTGAGTGGATTCTCCATCCTCAGTTCCCCGTTCCATATTCGCACATTTTGATGCCGGGGAAGCGCAGGCGGAGTGCATCAGGACGCGCACCATACACGTGCTACCGCATTTCGATCGAAATCACTTCCCCTTCGCGCTTCCCCGTGGCGCGATAGTTAACCGATACCGGACGATTTGCCCAGTCGCAAGAGAATTGGTCCGCGCCGATCACGACCAGCGATTTGTAGTCCGAAGCATGCATCTTATAAGTCGTCATGCCGCTCAGGAACGTGATCGCAGCCTCCGGGGCTTTTGAGCAATCGCTACTGACGATCTTGCCTTTCAGGAAGAGTACGGGCCCGGTGATTGCGGGCTTCACGGGCGCGGGCTTGGGCGCGGAGTCGTCATCGTCGGGGGCGGTATTCGCCGTGTTCGAGGCGGCGGGGGCCGGAGTGCCGCTGGCCATTGCCGAGGGCGTGTTTGCGGCACCCGCGGTAGCGCCGGCGGCGGAAAGCTGCGGACGAACTCCATACTTTTGCAGCGAAGCCAGATCTTCGAGTTGCTGCTTGGCGGCGGCGGCCGCAACCTTGTCCGTCCCTTCCTTCAAGCGCGTGAAGACGTCGCGCGCCTGGTCCCATTTTTTGCCCGCGATGAACATCTGCCCGAGGTTGTACTGATATTCGAGATTGCGCGGCGCGAGCGCGATGGCTTGCTTTTGTGCCTCGAGCGCGGAATTGATCCCGCCGCCCTCGACGCGCGCCATGGCGAGCATGTTGTAGGCATCCGCCAGGTCCGGATACCAATCGACCACTGCCCGCAGATCCTGCATCATATTCGCAATACCCTGCATGTCCTGGCGTGTGGCCTGGGCCTTGCGATATTTCAAAACCGAGCGGTAGTACCAGATCCAGGGATCGCGCGGATTGAGTTCGGCGGCTTTATCGAGCTCCTGCGCCGCCACGTCAAAGCGCTTCTGCTGCAAATAATCGCGCGCCAGGCCGCGATGCGCCGCTTCATTTTCCTTCGGGTCGGCGGCCAATTGCTGGAGGTCGCGGAGGGCCTGATCGCGGTGCTCGGGAATCCGCGCCATTACGTCGCCGATCACCGCCTTGGCTTCCGACTCCGGCATGGCTGTGATTGCCACTCCCAAGTTGTCGGCATCGATGGGCACGGGAAAATGATAGGGCTGCGCAATTTCTCCGGGGTCGGCAATCGGCTTCTTTGACTGGTCCAGCGCGATGCCCAGATTGGCTAACGACTCGAAATAAGCTTTGATGGCGTCTTCCATTTGCGCCGGCGTCATGTCGAACGCCTGCACGACTGCCTTATCGATCGGGACCTTCTGATTGAGCACAAGATCAAAGTAGGTCCCGACTTCCGGCATCTTCTTCTTGTTGATCAGGTAGTGCACGGCCGCCCAGGACTGGGCATAGTAGAGGGTGTGGCGCGAGCCCTCGCGCAATCCCGAACCGTCGTGCTTCATGGTGAACAGGTCGGTCATCGAAATCCATACGGGGGAACTGGCGAGTTGCGTGAGCGACTGCGGAGTTGTTGGATCGCGCACCATTTGCTCAAAGATATCTTCGTGCCATTCGGGGGCAAGTTCGGGATCGCCGCCTATGTTCACTTCCTTGTCGATTTGTACGGCACCGAAATATTCGGCCATGCCTTCGTCGAACCAGCCCTGCACGGGAGGGTAGTTATAGTTCAGGAAATAATGTCCGAGGGGATGCGCAATGGCGCGCCAGGGCTCGACTTCAAACATATTGAGTACGATATAAACGCGGTCATAACCGGGAACGTAGAAACCGCCCGCCTTGTTTTGCTTTTCCGGCGCGAAAGTTCCGTACTGCTTGTCACTTTTGAGCGCGATCACGGTGACGGGGACCGACATTTTCAATTTGTCCTTCTTCAGCAGTTCGCCGAAGACGGAGCGCATCTGCTCCATGCGGAGTGAGACTTCGCGGCCACGCTTTTCGCCGGCATCGGTGAGGACGGAAAAATGCGCGCTGTGGATTTCGATCCACTTCGTCTCATCTTTTGCCCACGCGCCGGCGGGCAAAAAGGCCGAGAGCAGCAGCGCAAGGGCACAAATGCCGACCTGACAGAATCTATTCACGATAATTCCATGCAATCCGGACACTCGGAAGATGGTGCTCCAGAAAATGCTAGCACGGCTGGGAGCGCCGGACACCTGCGCTTTCCGAATGCGGAACTTGCAGGCCGATTGTAAAACTTATGATGCATAATCATCTCGAGCTTGCATCCAAATATTCTGAACCGCTTTAACTTTTCCGATGACACTATGAGCCAGAAAATCTTGGTACTCCTCTTTGTCTCCGCAGTTCTCGTTTCCGCAGCCTGCTTCGCGGATGACAGCAACGCCAACTCTGCGGCCCTGACGGGCAATCCGATTTACAAGAAGGACTGCGCCAAGTGCCACGGCAAAACCGCTGAGGGGCGACACTTTGGCGGGCCATCGCTCGTTTCGGAAAAGGTCGCTGGCGCTTCGGCCGATGAACTTCGCGGCATGATCGCCAACGGAAAAGGCCACATGCCTAAGTTCACCGGCAAACTCGCCGACTCCGACATCGATCAACTGGTGCAGCAGATCAAGGCGGCAAATCAGAAGTGAGCGGAGAACTTTGACGGAGACATTTCTCCGCGAGAGTCGAACTCCCTTGGTGTGAGGCGAGGGAACACGTTAAACTCTCGCGGTGACTTCTGCTTCGTCTGGCACGGCATCTCGGTTGGGCTCTCGTCCGGCGTCTCCTGTGGCATCTCTCCCGGCATCGCGGTTCGCGCGTCTAGATTGGATCGACTGGATGCGCGGGCTGGCTTGCGTGCTGATGTTTCAGACGCATTGCTATGACTCATGGCTGGGCGGGGCGGCGCGCAATACTTCATTCCTCAAGGGGTCGCAGCGGTTGGGGACTTTGCCGGCGCCGCTGTTCCTTTTCCTGGCGGGAGTTTCGTTTGCGCTGGTTACTGGGAAGCTGATTCGGAAGGGGCTTGGTGCGGGCGAGATCACGCGGAAGATGGCGACTCGCGGGGCTGAGATCGTCGCGTTTGGGCTGGCGTTTCGGGTGCAGGAGTATGCGATTGCGTGGGGATGGGCGCCTTGGACGGATCTGTTCCGCGTTGACGTGTTGAACGTCATCGGGCTCTCGATGATTCTGATGGCGCTGTTGTGCGGCTTGGTTCTTCGGCTGGCGCGACGAGATCGGGATTCCTCGACTGTCCCTCAAACTCCGGTTGGCGCGCTGGTGATTGGAGCGATGGGCGTGGTTGTGGCGATTGCGCTGCTTACTGCGCCGCTTTATACAACGTGGCGACCAACGTGGCTTCCGTGGGAGATCGAGTCTTACATCGACGGATGCCACAACCTTGGAGCGCCTCAGCCTTGGCTGTTCTGCATCTTTCCCTGGGCTGGGTTTGCCTTTGCGGGGCTGGCTGCGGGATTCATCCTGTTCAGCGATAGGGGACGAGAGCGAACGGCAGCGATTCTGGGGGCGTTTGCGGCTGTGGGCGCGGCTGCGATTGCGGTTGCGTGGGGGCTCGATCATTCATCTGTACAGCTTTATTCCGTCTACGATTACTGGCACACAAGCCCGAACTTCTTCATGATGCGCGTTGGCATGCTGCTGATGATTTGCTTTGTGAGTTACGCGTGGTGCCATTGGGCGCTTGCGAAGCTTGGAGCGTGGGCGACGCGCTTCAGCCCGCTGATTCAACTGGGGCAGGCTTCCCTGCTGGTTTATTGGGTACACATTGAGTTTGTGTATGGACGGTTTTCGCTGCTGCCAAAACGCAGCGTGGGAATTGTGACGGCTTCGCGCGGGCTGCTGGAGATTATCGTGTTCATGCTGATCCTGGCGATTCTGCGGACGCGGGTGAATTGGAAGGCAGTTGGTGAGTCGCTGCGAACGCGGGTGATGGCGGAACCGAAAACGGCGGAATAGGCGACGGAACGCGCTCTCTTCGGCGAACTCGAAATCAGCGTGGCGAAAGGCGTGAACAAGAGCGTCAAGACAGCCTTGTTTAACAGTTAGTAACAATATCCCCCATGGTGCGATCTTTAAAAGTCAAAGACTTAGGAGGAGACTTTGGCCAGGTCTTTGAAGAATAAGGACTTAGATGTAAAGTATTTATTTTTCAATAACTTACGGGAGGATTGAAGGGTGGATTTTGTAAGATATTTATTTTTCAATAAGTTATAGCGGGGGAGTCGACTCGGATTGAGGGCGACATTTCCGTTTTTTCGTAAAGTATTTCTTACTCAATGGCTTATAGGCTTTTTTGGGATCCGGCCCGGACTTCGCCGATACTTGTGTGATTGCGTTGGCGGCGAGCTTTAACGCCACCGTCCATTGTCGGCAGGCGGTCGACTCGTCCTTGCCATAGCCGTTGACGTACAGGGAGAAGTAGAAACCCTCAAGAGGATTGGAGGCTTCCCGCGGCGCGGCGGCGATCACGAAGAAGCAGCGGCGGATGATGACTTCGACGGAGGCGGGCATCTCGGGGGCGCGGCGCAGCAACTCGGTCAGGCGCTTGGCAATATCTTCGTGGGCGGGGAAGGATTGGCGGCGGGGAGTTTTTGCGTCGTCAATTTTTGCACGATCATTTGCGCGATCAACTGCGCGATCAACGGTTGGGCGGATCGCTTCTGCTTCATTCGCGTCGGCGAAAACCAGGTCGACGTAGCTGGCGAATTTGAATGTGGCGTTGAATATTTCTTCTTCCGGGGTCAGGTTGGTGGTCGACCAGGCGTCGCACTTTGCGCTTTGCATTGGGCTGCGCGGCGAGTTGATTGCGCGCAAAAATTCTGCGAGTTCCGGAAATTTTTGCGTTTCTTCCAGTTGAGTAATCAACTCTGGCTGGCGCTTCAGATCGAAGTAGGCGAGTTTGCCTGCCGGATCTTTCCAGGGAAAGTCCAGCACCGGATCGTCGGGACCCAATTCGACCGAGAAATCAGCATCCATCAGAACCTGCTCTCTCGTGCGAGTCGCAAATCATATCGGGTTCCTCTCGACATGAAGCTTTAACACGGGTTCATTGAAACCTGCTGAGGAATTTCACGATCTCAGTCTCGGCCCAGTAGCCGTCATCGCCTGCGGGGAATTTTTGTTGCGGGCCGTTTGCGGCGTTTGCATTTTCGGCGTTTGGGTTTGTACGTGGTCGACTTGCGCCGTCTGGGTCGGACATGAAGGCGCAATGGCCGCCGTCTTTCGTCTCTACGAAGTTGATGTTTGGATTGGCGAGAATTTTCTTACGCGTTTCCTGGGTGATGCGGATGAAGGGATCGTTGGCGGCGTGGAGAACGAGCGCGGGAACGGCAATTTGGCCTACTACGTGGGCGGCCGAGGCTCGGTCGTAGTAATCATCGGCGCCGGCGAAGCCGCAATAGTACGCCGTCACTTTGTCGTCGAATTCGCGCAGACTGCGGAGGCCCTTGAGGCGGGCGGTATCAAAATGTTGCGGAAAGAGGCGGGCTTTCTGAAGCATTCTGCGGCGGAGCGCAAGAAGGAAATAAATTTCGTAGATGCGATTCAGCGGCTCGTGCAAGGCGTCGGCGGAGGTGGCGAGATCGAGCGCAGGACAGACGGCGACGACGGCGCGGAATTGCGGGGGCCCGTGCGCTCCCCACTCGCCGGCAAGTTTCAGGACTAGATTGCCGCCCATGGAAAAACCGACGAGGGCGAGGCGCTGGATGCGATCGCGCGAAATGAGTTCGCGGGCGACGGCGGCGATGTCTCCGGACAAGCCGGAATGGTAGAGGACCGGGGCTAGCGCATCGGTGCCACCGCAGTTGCGCTGGTTGTAGCGGATTACGTTCATGCCGAGGCGCAGCGCCTTCTCGGTGATGCCGAGCATGTACTGGGATTCGCCGGAGCCTTCGAGGCCGTGGACAACGACGATGGTGAGCGCGTTTTCGCGGTCGTGTTGCCAGTGGCATTGGCACAGCACCTGGACGCCGGGCGCGACCTCGATCATGCGGTCTTCGGGCGCGGGCACGCGAAAGCGGCGGCGCACGAGAAAACTGGCGAGCGTCTGCATGTGACCGCCGCGCAGCCAGCGGCGGGGCACGAAGGGGGTGGTTGGCTCGGTTTGCGCGACTCCCACAGATTGATTTTAAATAGAAGTTGGAAAATTTCTTCGGGGAGACGGTCGATGCCGATTTTTGAGTACGTGTGCAAGGAGTGCCAGCACTCGTTTGAGGCGCTGGTTTATGGGAAAGAGAAGGCCGCTTGCCCGAAGTGCGAGAGCAAGAAGTTGGAGCCGAAGCTGTCGGTATTTGCGGTGTCAGCGAAGAGCGGGAGCGCGATGCCGATGGCGGGGCCGTGCGGGTCGTGCGGAGATCCGCGGGGGCCGGGGGCTTGCGGGATGAAGAATTAGTTTTGTGACCGCGTGATTTTGTAAGAGGGACGGGCCGAGGGCGGGACGCCCTCGGGACTGCCGACAAGCTGGCGCTACGCTCGAAACGCTACGGCGACCATCTGCACCAGCACATTCTGCGCGACTAGAACACTCCGGCTAGAAGACTACCTTTAATGCGAGTTGGATTACGCGGGGGCCACCGCCGCCGAGGCCGGGGTTTGTTTGGGCTACGTCGGGGGTTTGGGTTAGCTCGCCTCCTGAGGGCGAGGGGTTCGGAACAATCTGCGGATTGCCGGGGCTGCCGATGTCGGTAAATCCCGGGACGATTGTGTGCGCGGGCTGGGCGAAATTTGGGTGATTGAGGATGTTGAAAAATTCTGCGCGCAGTTGGATGCGAATCCGCTCATTCAGTTCGGTCGTTTTCGTGATGGAAAAATCTAAATTCTTGTAGCCGGGGCCGTAGATGGAGTTGCGGCCTAGATCTCCGAAGGTGCCGTAGGCGGGCTGCACAAATGCGTTCAAGTTCAAGTAGCCGGTTGTGGCGTTCCAGTTGTGAATGATGGGATCGACGCCCGGGATGAGGTTGGGACGCTGATTGAAATAGTAGCGGCCGCTGGTGTCGCTGGAGGTGTCGATGGGAATGGGACGGCCGCTTTGCAGGCTGGCGATCCAGTTGAGTTGCCAGCCGGAGCCGAATTTTCCGAGCGCGTGGAAGGGGCGGACGTCATAGTTGATGGCGGCGGTGAAACGGTGGCGCGTGTCGAAGGTGGACGGACCGTGCTCGGCTTTGAGGTTGGAGGGGTCCTGCGGAAACGCGGCGCCGGGCGCGAAGTCGATGCCGTCGGAGGCATCGTCGAGCGACTTGGAAAAGTTGTAGGCGGCGAATCCGGAGAAGTGATGATTGTTCTGGAGGCGGAGCGTGGTTTGCAGCGCGTTGTAGGTTGAGGAGCTGATGGGCGCGAGTTCATCCATGGCGCCGAAGTTTGGGTTGGGGCGATCGTCGTTGGCATCGGGCTCGTTGAGGTCGGTGAGGCGCACAAGCTTGGTGCCTTTGCTGCCGACGTAGCCGATTTCAAAGGAGGCGTTCGACCCGAGTTGCTGCTGAACATTCACGTTGAAATTTTGCGTGTAGGGCGTGTGGAAGTTTTGCGGGACAAGAAAAATGTCGTAGGGGCCGGAGGTGTTGGTAGTAAGGATGGGATCGACGGTGTCGGTGCCGTTGAAGGCGCTGCCGTTGAAATTCATAGGCAGGACGGCCTTGGGACCGACGGGATTGGTGGCGACGCCGGCGGAGTTGGTGTAGTTGGCGATGAAAATATCCTGCGGGACGTAATCGTAATAGAGGCCGTAGGCGGCGCGAATGACGGTATTCGGCAGGGCATTCCACGCGAAACCGATGCGCGGGCCGAAGTCGTGGAGGTCGCGATTGTAGAGGCTGTACAGGCCGTCCATGCCGATCATGTCGAGCGTGTTGTCGGCGGGGTTGTAATTGGAGAGCAGGTTGTTGGCCTCGCTGAGCGGACCGAAATATTCCCAGCGCAGGCCGAAGTTGAGCGTGAATTTTGGGGCGAGGCGATAGTCGTCCTGGGCGAAAACGCTGAAGCCATTGTTGCGGGTGGTGCGCTGGGTGTTGCCCGTGTCGACGGAGACATAAGAGCAGCAGTAGTTCACATCCTGCGAGCCGCCGGTGTAGAAGTCGGCGAGGGCGTCGACGATGGGATCGTAGTTGGGATTGGGCGAGCCGTCGGGATTCGAGCAGAGATCGCCAGGGAAAGTGCAGACGCCGGCGGTGAACTGGTAGATGCCACGCTCAAGATTGTCGTTGTAGTTGCTGATGGTGGCGCGGCGGAACTCGCCGCCAAATTTCCAGGTGTGCTTGCCGTGGAGCCAGGTGAAATTGTCGAGCACCTGAAAGCTTTGACTGGTGCGGCCGCGCGGGACGCTGTAGCCGATGGCGCCGAGATTTTCGATGCCGGTGAAATCGAATTCGGGGAGACCGAGTTTGCCGGTGCCGAAGTTGAGACCGTAGTCGGCGGGATTCCAGTTGGCGTTGAGCGAACTGAACGATGTGGTGTAGCGGCTGTAGCCGAAGCGCACCTCGTTGATGTGCGAGGAAGAGAGCGTGGAAAGCAGACTGAGCGAGAGAACCTGCACGCGTGTGGGTGAGGTTTGCGCAAACGCGGGCAGACGCGAACCGGTGCCATAGCCGCCGGGCGAGCCGAAGGGAAAGACCTGATCGTTGCGGGCAAAAGCGTAGCGGCCGGTGATGAGTTCGGTGTTGGAGAGGCTGTGGTCGAGCTTGGCGATGAAGTAGTCGCCGTTATTTTTGTCGTCGACGACGCCGGCGATTTGATTGACGTTGCTCTGCGGGTAGAAAGAGAGAATGGCGTCGAGGCCGGGATTGATGATGCCGCCGTTGACGGATTGGGCGATGGAGCGAGCCTGGGCGATTTCCGATTGGGTGGGGACTAAGAGCAGGAAATCGGAGCCGACATTTTCGCGCTGGCCTTCGTAGGCGCCGAAGAAGAAAGTTTTGTCTTTGACGATGGGGCCGCCGAGGGAGGCGCCGAAATTGTTGTTCTGGAAAACGGACTTGCGGGATTCGGTGTTAAAAAAGTTGCGGGCGTCGAGGCCGCTGTTGCGGAAAAATTCGTAGGCCGAGCCATGGAGTTTGTTGGTGCCGGAGCGGGTGATGATGTTGACGACGGAGCCGCTGTTGCGGCCGTACTCGGCGCTGAACTGGGACTGAAGATTGAACTCCTGAATGGCGTCAATCGGCAGCAAAGACGCGGGTGCGCCGCCGATGCCGGTCTGGTTGAGGGCCGAGTTGTTGAAGAAGGGGTCGTTGTTGTCGGTGCCATCGAGCGTGTAGTTATTGGAGCGGTCGCGGTTGCCGTTGATGTTGAACTGGCCGAAACCGCTCTCCGTGCCGGCGACGCCGGAGGGATCGACGGTGGTGCCGGGAACGAGGGCAACGAGTTTGCCGAAATCGCGGCCGTTGAGCGGGAGCTCGTTGACAAGGCGGCGCTCGACGACCTGGCCGAGGACGTCGCGAGTGGTTTCGACGAGGGGGACGTCTTCAGCGCTGACCACGACCTGCTCCGTCACTTTTTGCACGCTGGTGAGATCGAAATTGGCGGTGGTGTCGAGGCCAACATTGACCTGCACGTTTTGCGCGGTGGGATACAGTTGCGCAGCGGAGGCGGTGACGGTGTATTCGCCGGCGGGGAGTTCGGCGATTATGTAGGTGCCATCGGGACCGGTGGTGGATTCGCGCTGCAAGCCGGTGGCGATGTTTTTGGCCGAAACTTTGGCGTTGGGGAGCACTCCTCCGCTGGGATCGATGACGGTGCCGCGAATAGAGCCGCGAAAACTTTGTGCGAAGGCGGCGGCGAATAGGACGAGGATGGAGGCGATGACGGCGATGGTGAAGCGGGATGGGTTGGTATGACGCATGATGATTTTCCTTCGGATCAAGAAATCGATAGACCGCGCGCGCTTTTCTCCTTTTTTCTCAAGGCTGTTTATGTGGAATGAAAATTGGCTGCGGCGGCTGAATGTTGTAGGCGGCGGCAAAACTGCTCTGATTGAGGGCAAAGCTGGCGCGGCCCCGCGAATCGACGAAAAGCAAAGGCTGCTTCAGCGGAACGTCGCTGAAGGTGCGGACGAAGGGCATCTGGATTTCGTGGCCGCCGATTGAGACCTTCACCGAATCGCCGTGCTGGTAGCCGAGTTTGAGGAAATCCTCCGCGCCGATATTGGTGACTAGATTTCCGAAGGGACCGTCGAGGGCGATGACTTCGCCGGTCAGGCCGCGGCCGTCGACCGTCGCGGGATGTAGGTCAAGGCGGACAAAATCTTTTAGCTCGGGGCCGACCTTGGTCCAATCGTCGCCGCGAGCAACGTGCGCGCCGACGGGCGAGAAGATGTCGCGCCCATGGAAAGTCGAAGAAACCTTGGCGCCGATCATCCAATCGGGATTGGTAATGTTGCGAATGCTCTCGATGCCATCGCGGTCCGCGACCATGGTGATGAGGCCGTTGTCGGGAAGAACAAAAAACTGACCGCGCTTGGATTTGACAACGATTGCCTTGCGCGTGCTGCCGACGCCGGGATCGATGACCACTACGAAGACCGTGCCACTGCCAAAATATGGGGTTGCGCCAAACAGGAAGCGCGCGCCATCGGCGATGGAGAAAGCCGCAACCTGATGCGTCAGGTCCACGATGCGGAGGTTCGGAGCGATGCCATACATCACGCCTTTGCAGAGCGCGACGGAGTCGTCGACGATGCCGAAGTCGGTCATGAAGACGACGGTGGGCGGCTGGGCGGGCGGCGAGGACTGCTGGGCAGACACTCGTGTGGCGCCTAGCGCCAACAATAAAACGAGGCAGAGACAAGCAAGATGATGGGCGGCGTAACCGGAACCCGCCTGGCGCACGCGCAAAATCGCGATCCGCATATCGAATGGTTCTCCCTGGAAAACGCACCAGTCTACTAGAGTTCCGGGAAGCGCAAAAGGGCGAGAGCCACACAGAGATGCGGCGGGCGACATTGCCGTCGGCGTGGTTGACTTCGCGCGGTGGGCTGCGTCTAACACTTTGTGCAAGGAGGATTCTGTATGAAGACCCCTGGGCTCAGCTTTGTATTATTGTTGTGCGTCGTTTTTTGGTTGTGCCTGGCGGCTGAGGCTCAGCAGCCATCGCCCGAAGCGACAACGCCGCATCTGGATTACTCGAAGCCGAACATTGACCTGGCCGCGACGTGGAGGGCACAAGCAAAAGTCTCCAAGTCGCCTTTCGAAGTAAAGTCGGCTCCGGTCTTCGCGGACTCGTCCGACTATTTTTGCGCGTACATGCGGACCTATCGCGTCAAAACGGTTTCTCCGGGCTCGGACGCGGTCACCCCCGCGGGATATACGACTTGCGTTCCCTCCGCGCGTTTCGAGATGCGCAACGCGGTAAGCACGCAGACAGATGACTTAGACAAGCGCAAAGAGGCGGGGGACAAATAAGGTTCGCTCGCGGGACGCGCGGCTCGTTCGCGGGGCCGGGCGGTTTACACTCAGAGCATCATGCGCGTACTCGGCATCGACTGCGGCACGGAATACACGGGCTACGGGATTGTCGATCTGTGCGATGCGCGCGCGGGCGAACCGGGTAATCGCCGGGCTGAGAATGACCGCCTGGTCTGCGTCACGTGCGGGGCGATTAAAGTTTCGCCGCGCGATGCGATGCCGAAGCGGCTGTCGCAAATTGCCCGAGCCCTCGAAGAACTCATCGCTCTCCATCGGCCCGAACGTGTCGCCCTCGAAGAAGTGTTTTATGCGGTCAACGTGAAGTCCGCGCTCAAACTCGGCCAGGTGCGCGGGGTTGCCATGCTGGTCGCGGCCTCAGCGGGCCTGGAAGTCGCCGAGTACTCGCCGCTTTCGATCAAGTCTGCGGTGGTCGGATATGGCAAGGCGGAAAAACACCAGGTGCAGCAAATGGTGGCGCGACTACTGCGGCTGGATGAAATTCCGCAACCGGCGGACGCGGCCGACGCGCTCGCGATTGCGATCTGCCATCTGCACACGGCGGCGACGCTGGAGCGGCAGACGAGCTGACCGTTTTCGCATTTTTTGACGCCGCGCAGGAAATCGGCCACTCACTTTCGTGACCCGCCCGCCTACTCATTAGTGCATTTAGAGATTGCCTGCGAAATCTTCCGCGCTATGCTGGAAATGACGCGGCTGTAACCGGACTTCGTCATAATTCGAAAACTTTTCTGAGGAGACTTCATGGCCCTTCCCCGCTATGCGCTCGTTGTGTGCTGTGTGCTGATTTCGCTTTGTTCTTCGCTTTGCGCAGTGAACGCCAAATGCACGTTCGATACGTTTACAGCGCCCGCCGGATACACTCTGAACTCTGTCCTTGGCATCGCCGATGACGGAACGGTGGTGGGACAGCTTATCGACAACGACAGTGGGAATCTTGTCGGCTTCATGCGCTCGGCGAGCGGGGACTTCACCACGTACTCCGCGCCCCAGTCCAGCACGACGTGGATTTATGCGCAGAACACCGCTGGAATGAACTCCGGCACCTATCTCGACGAGAAGCTCAACGTCCTGGGCTTCACAATGGAGAACAACAACTTCAATTCCATCAAGTACCCTGGCGCCGCGAGCACGTGGATCTTTGGGGTGAATCACGCCGGAAATTTGACGGGCAGCTACGGAGGCGGGGCAGACGTCAAAGGATTTCTGCTCGTCAACGGTAACTACACAACCATTGTGGATCCCGGCGAGAATACTACTTATCCGGTCGCCATCAACGACAACAACGCGGTGGTGGGCTACGCGGGCAGCAGTTGGGTGAGCTATGGCTTCCTGTGGCAAAACGGAGAGTTCACGGCCATTAACTATCCCAAGGCCAAGTACGGAACCGTGCTGAACGGAATCAACAACGATGGAATCATCGTCGGCAATCACATCTCGGCCGACCGGTCTTTCGGATTTATTTACCAGAATGGCAAGTTCGAGAACATTGTGTATCCGGGCTCGAAGTACCAGATTGCGGGCGGGATCAACAATAGTGGCGTTGTCGCCGGGCAGATTTACTACACCCAGACAAACAACATTGGATACACGGCAACCTGCAACTAGGCGGGCAATAGAAAAAGGACACAACTTCAGACGAACCGCTAAGGCGCCGGAAATTTCGGCGCCTTTTGAATTTAGACGCCGATGGTTCGGCAGAAAGATGAGCACGATGCGCAGTTCGCCTTGACACTGCTCGTTCAATCTTCAATGATTACCTCCATTCATTGCATGCTGCGCCGACTCCACGTTTGTTTTGTGCTCATCTGGTCGCTGGCCGCTTTTGGACAGCAGCCCTCGCCGGCGAGTGGCAGCACGGTGAATCATGCGTCTAGTGCGGATTCTCAACTCGTCACCTTTGCGCTCGACTTCCCGCACTCCCAGCCGCAACATTATTCGATTCGCATTCCATCCGATGGCCCGGCACACTACGAATCGATCGTGCGCATTTCAACGGATTCCGAGGATACCGATAGTTTCGCTTTCGACTTTCAACTGTCCAGCGAAACACGGCAGAAGATATTTGCCCTCGCGGCCAGCGCCGGCTACTTTCAGCACGACCTCGATTCGCATCGGAAGGACATCGCCTTCACCGGCAAGAAAACGCTGTCGTACCGCGACGGCCATCAGACGGGCGAATCCACGTACGACTTCTCCACAAATCGCGCGGTCGCGGAACTGACCCGCATTTTTCAGGATCTCTCGGCCACGCTCGAATTCGGGCATCGCCTGGACTACGATCACCACTATCAGAAATTAGCGCTGGACGATGAACTGAAGCGCATGGAGGAGATGGCCCGGAGTTCAGGGCTGATGGAAGTGGCGGCGATTCAGCCCATCCTGGAACAAATTGTTTCCGACCACACGGTGATCAACGTAGCGCGCGCCCGCGCGCAAAAGCTGCTGCGATCGCCAAACTCGCGCTAACTATTTTTTCATGCGATTGCGATAGAGGCTCTCGTCGACCTGGCCGACCATGGCTTCCAGGTTGAGAGGCAGGCCGAGAAATTCGACGACTTCTTCGGCGACGGCCTGGGGATCGCGGAGCACGCGGTGATAGTGCACACGCATCACAGTGGTGTTCGCTTTTGCGGCCAGCCATTTATTGACCTCGATGAGGTGGCGCTGAAACAGTTCTTCGATGGCGGACGTATCGCCGCCGGGCTCGTAGGTGCCGCGGCGTTTGAGCATTTCGTCCTGCGACTTGAGGACTTCCGGCATGGGCCGTTGCATGAAGATGATGCGGTAGTCGTGGCCGTCGGGAATGGAAAGAATGAGTTGCGATATGACCTTGACGACTTTGCCTTCGGCCTCGGCAATGAGGCTGGGATCTTTGGGGAGCTGTTTAGCCCGTTCCCATTCGAGGTAGCCCTTGGGATTGTCGGTGTCTGCCTTGCGCTCGCCATCGGAGAGAACGGCCATTCCGCCAGCGGCGAGCATCTGCATCATGAGCGAAGTCCCGGAGCGCGGCAGCCCGGAGACAATTGTGATCATCGGAAACCTTTCCGTGAATGAATGCACTGGAGCAAGAATTGGTGCCTCGTGCAAAGATCATAGTGGCAAAGGGACCGCGGGGCAAAGAGGCAACCGAGTTACGCACTTTCCCCGCTCCGCCCGTTCCGCTCCGCCCGAAATCCCGCCGTGAGAGCCATAACTCGTGTAAGTTTCGATTGACAATGGATTGATAGTCGGCTATTTTTAGCGCGACAGGAGGAATGGTGCGACGGAATCTTTGGAGCTTTGTTCTGCTCTTGCTGATCGGCGTGTTCTGCGCTGCAGCGGTGCCGCCGACCGATCTGCCTGAGACCTCGTACAACGAAGCGGACACGCCTGTGAATCAGGCGCCGCCGGTGGCGCTTGGCATTCGATTTGTGCGGCCTGCTAATGTGGTGGGCACTGTGCCGAGGGCGATTGTCCGCTCTCGCTGGGATGTGCAGCCTCCGTTCGACCAGTGGTTGCCGGCTCCGGCTTCCGCAAAGCACGATTCGCATTCCGTTCAAGATCTCCTCTGCACACTACTTATTTGAACTCCGCAAACTGATTCGCCCTATGGGTCCGAATCTCGCCTGCGAGCGGTACAACGATCTCCGCTCGAGGCTTCAGTGAATTCACCTTTCGTCAACTTAGCCGCCGCATCGCAGGCTTCGCAATTGGGCAGTGGACCGCCGGCATTGCGGCTTTAAAGATGCTTGGCAGAGCTGCCGCGGAGAATGAGCCATGAATGAAGTTGACCTTCCAGGCTTCGACACCGCCAGTCCAGTCTGGCGGCGCGAGGGAAGCTTTAGCGACGTGGGCACGGAGGCAGGCGCCGGCCTGGTGGACAGCCGGGCGGCGCGACTGCTGCTGCTGTTGCACGAAATCGACGCAAGTCTGGCGGGATTGGAGAATTTGCCCCGCGCCGAACTCATCGGGCTCGTAACCTGCGCGATCCGGGCGTGCGGATTTGCCGATCCTGTGGAAGTGCGTGCGGTAGTTGCCACTGTGCTGCGGGCCGTCGAAGTTCCGGAGTTGGCCGCCGATTGGAGCTTTGAGCGCGCGCAGTGAGTTTAAGTTCGCTCGGCATTAGAAAGCCCTTATGCCGGGCGCGGGGGTCCGATTGCTTGCGACCGGTCGCGCAAGAGAGGGGAGACCGTTCGCGGGCAATCGGACACTTCTGCAGAAACAGCGGCAGGCGGTTTTTCTTGATTGCGAGAAAACCGGCGTTCTGTTACTTTGCCATCGGAAAATCAAGGAGGGTTGAATGGCGTTTTGTCCGAGCTGCGGAGCACAGATTGCAGATGGAGGCGCTTGCCCGAAATGCGCGGGAACGGCCGGTGTGCCGGTGACGACGGGGAGCGGTCTCGAAGACAACGTAGCTGGGGCGCTCGCCTACGTGACCATCATTCCAGCCATTGTGTTTCTGGTGCTGGAGCCGTACAACCGGAGGCGCTTCGTCCGCTTCCATTCCTTTCAATGCATTTTCTTCGCTATTGCCTGGATGATTTTGTCGATTGGGCTTTCCATCGTTGCGCACATTCCCTTCCTCGGATGGATGACACTTCTTATTTGGCCGTTGGTGAGCCTGGTCGGGTTTGTGGTTTGGCTCATTCTATTGCTGAAGGCCTACCAGGGGCAGATGTTCAAACTGCCGGTGATTGGCGACATGGCGGAGCGGCAGGCGGGCGCGTAGGTTTATGACGGCATAATTTTTTCTACGGGGCGGAGCCGTGGGCGGCACGCCCTCGGAACAGCCGGCAAGATGCCGGCGCTACGCTTCGCGGGCCTGCAACCTTTTCTCTTCTGAAGCGTCTACCAAGATAGTAAGCTGGTAGGTACGTGTTCACTGGGGTCGAGGGCGAGAGTCGGTGGTTGCGGCGCTATCGAGTGATCGGTGCGTCGGTCGGCGCTCACGTCGCCCTGCTGGTCCTGATCGTTTTTTCGCACCAGAGAGCAATCGAGCTCGAACCTGCATCGCTGGCATGGGGTGACGGACAGCATTCCTACAAAATCACCTACCTTCCTGCGGGCGATGGAAACAATCCCGAAGAGGCGAAGCTGGTATTGCCCACTTCTCCTTCTGAGCCACCGGCGCGGCCTTTGACGCACCAGCGAAAGGTGAAGAAAGCGGAAGAACAGCGGCAGGTTGAAGCGAATGCCGAGGCTGGGGAGCGCAATTCGCGGGCTGGCTCGCCGCTAGGAACCGTACTGGACGGGCCGATCAGCGGGCATGAAGTGCACGTCGCGTATCCGGTCGTGTATCCCGATCCGCCGGTGAACCGGGCGGAGTTGCCGCGCGACCTGGCGGGCGATGTGGTGATTGAAGTGACGATTGACTCGCAAGGGAATGTCGTGGAGACGAAAATCGTGCAGGCAATTGGGCACGGGATCGACGAGAAAATCGAAGCAACGCTGCGGCAATGGCACTACCAGCCGGCCACGCTGGACGGAGTGCCGGTGGCGTCGCGGCACGACGTGCATTTTCATTTTCCATCGTGAGCGGCGGTCGGCCAGTCGCAGTCCCATGGAGCACGCCTAGCGCACACTGAGGCCGAGGCCTGGACGATGCATCTCAATAAGTTGTCGAGGTGCGGCGAAGAATTCCAGACAGTACGATGAGGTGCTGATCGATGTACAGGTCATAGATGATGCGGTAGTTGCCGACCCGGCGACGCCACGCGCAGGGTTGCCCCTTCAGACGTTTCACGTCGCCCTGAAACGGGTCCTGCTCCATGGAGAGGAAGGCTGCCTTAACGCGCTCCCGGTCTTTTGTGGGCAGTTTTCGGAACTCTTTTTGCGCGGGTCCGGTGAGTTGGAGATTCCAAACCATCGAGGAACCGTTCTAATGATAACGAATCTCCGCGCAGAAACGCTGCGCGCCCACGGCGGAGAGCCGCCAACTCAGCTTTAGTGGGAAGCACGGCCGGATAGCGTTGTTCGAAATAGGCGCGAAGCGCCTCGCGCACCAACTCCGAGCGCGTCCGCGACTCTCGTTTCCGCACTTTTTCGAATTGCCGTAGCAGGGCAGGAGGCAGTGAAATAGTCATAAGCTGTGTAGTTCTCATAAATCCGGCCCTTTCGGCAAAATTGATCGGAGTATTACTTCGTCATACTAGATTATAACACCGCAAACCAAAAATCAATGCGGAAGTGTGTTCGCCTTGCATTCGCCCAACTGTGATACCCTTTTCAACTGGGCAGGAGGAAATTACCGTGGCTGAAAAAAGAGATGCGGGGAACGGCCGAGTTAAAGCGCAAAGAAAAACGAACACCCACCGCAAGGCCATCGATCACTTGAAGAAGGTGGACCCTGTTCTGGCGGCGATTATTGAGCAGGTGGGGCCTTACAAGATGGGGTTTTCCGAGCTTACATTTCACAGTCTGGCCGAGTCTATTCTCTACCAGCAGTTGAATGGCAAGGCTGCGTTCACGATTTTTAACCGCTTTACGGCGCTGGCGGGCGATCCTCTTACGCCTGCGGGAATTCTGAAACTAACGGACGCGCAGATGCGCGAAGTTGGATTGTCGCGGCAGAAGACTTCTTATTTGCGGGACCTGGCAGAGAAGACGCAGGCCGGGCTGATGGAATTCGAGCGCATGCCGGAACTCTCCGACGACGACGTGATCGCGCACCTTACGCAGGTCAAAGGCGTGGGGGTGTGGACGGCGCACATGTTTCTGATGTTCACGCTGCGGCGGCCGGACATTTTGCCGACCGGCGACTATGGTATTCAGGCCGCCATCAAAAAGCATTACAAGAAGCGCAAATGGCCGAAGCCGGATGTAATGATCAAGATCGCGAAGCCGTGGGCGCCCTATCGATCGATTGCGTGCTGGTATTTGTGGAGGAGCCTGGACGTGAAGACGATGTGACGAACGCGGCCCCCATCCCGCTTCTGGGGATCTGGCCTTTCTATCCGTGCCCCCGTTGTAAGTAATCCGTAAGAGCAAACATTGCGAGGCGGTCAGCCTGATTCAATCCGGAAGTATCCGCCCAAGTAGCTCAACGTAAGATGGCCACGCCTTTCTACAAAGCCCCTACAAAAATAAACTATAACCGAACCCGAATAGTGCTATAGTGGCGGTCTTCTTTCCGTGTTCTACCTCAGGAGGTCAGTCATGTCTCACCGTTTCGTATGCTTCCTTTTGCTGGTTCCGATGATTTCCGTTTGTCTGTTCGCCCAGGGAGTTGGCGGGTATGATGGTCCGGCGCAACTGCCGATCGCGACCATGGACAGTTCCATGGCGCAAACACCCGCGGGCGGTCCCCTCATTAACGTCAATGCCGGTGACAACCTGCAGGCGGCGCTCAACAGCGCCCAATGCGGCGCCACGATCCAATTGCAAGCCGGCGCAACCTTCACGGGGAGTTTTAAATTGCCTGCCCGAAATTGCGATAGCAACCACTGGATCATTGTGCGCACCAGTTCACCTGACAGCGCCCTGCCCGCCGAGGGCCAGCGCCTCACACCTTGCTACGCGGGCGTGGGATCGTTGCCGGGACGCCCGCAATACCCCTGCGACAATCCGCAGAATGTGCTGGTCAAGTTCGTTGCGAAGGGAATCACCGGTCCGTTGGTCTTGCAGAACGGAGCGAACCACTACCGACTGATGGGGTTGGAACTGACGCGGCCGACAGGTACGAAGGGCGCACCGAACCTGATAACGGTCGAAAAGGGAGGCACGGCGAGTTTCATCGTGCTCGACCGGAGTTGGATCCACGGAACGACGGCCGACGAGACCCAGAGCGGGTTCAACCTCTCTGGTACGAATAACGTAGCGATCGTGGACTCCTACTTCAGCGACTTTCACTGTACGGCTATCACCGGTTCTTGCACCGAAGCGCATGCGCTGGGTGGAGGGATCGGGAACTACCAGGACGGTGTTTACAAGGTCGAGGACAACTTTTTGGAATCCTCGGGGCAAGCCGTCATGTTTGGAGGAGGGGCCGCGACCACCACTCCAACCGACATCACCATCCGTTTCAATCACTTCTTCAAGCCTTGGCAATGGATGCTGGGAAACTCGCCTTTCCAGGGCGGAGTTGGGGGCAATCCCTTTATTGTGAGGCATGCTCTGGAGTTGAAGAATGCGATACGGGTGTTGATTGAAAACAACCTGATGGAAAACGTCTGGGGCGGTTTCGGCGAGTCGGGTTTTGCCGTGCTTCTGAACCCCAAGAACCAGCATACGCGGCAAGACACAAACGTCTGTCCGATCTGCGCGGTCACGGACGTCACTGTCCGCTACACACATATCATTCACGCCTCGGGAGGGATCGTAATTTCGACGGTCCTTTCCGGGCACGGAGCCAGGGACGGGGCACCGGCTTTGGAAGGGACGCGCTTTAGCATTCACGACGTTGTCATGGATGACATCAGCCAGAAATATGTTGGGGAGGGCTCGTTGTTCTTAGTGGCAAACGCGTGGCCCACGAATCCGGTGAATACCATCACCATCAATCACATCACGGGATTCCCGGACCCCAGCGGGGGCCTCTTGATGCTGGGAAACCTTATGTCGAATCCGCAGATGTATGGATTCGTGTTCACCAACAATCTTGCCAGCGTGGGTGAATTCGCGGTGTGGAACATCGGTTACGGCTCGAACAGTTGTGCCCGGACGGGAGTACCGATCACCAGCCTGGACAACTGCTTCGCGTCGTACACGTTCGATACGAACGCGCTGATCTCTGTTCCTTCTCAGTTTCCGCAATCGTCCTGGCCGACGGGCAACCTGTTCGCGCCCGACCCGGACAGCGTCGGCTTCGCGGCGTATGACGGCGGCAACGGAGGAGACTACACACTCGAACCCGGCAGTCCGTACAAGAATATGGGTACGGACGGCAAGGATCTGGGAGCCGACATCGCGGGGCTGAATCAGGCTCTGGCGGGAGTCGAGTAGGTTCTGGTCCGATTACCAGTCCGATTTCAGGAAAGGGGTCCGCGACAGCTGCGGACCTCTTTTTTCTACCGCGACTGTCGACAACTTGGGTTGCCTGTCGCTGACATGTTATGCCCGATTGCATTCAGTATCTGTGACGGCCATGTGAAAATTGTGTGTCGAGAGCGGGGGAAAATACTTTTGCACGCCTGCGAATCGAACCGTGCCGCCCGGGGTTCTAATGAAGGGTAGAGGGAGACACGATGAAGCTGGCTGTTCGCCTCGCCTACCCGATATTCGCCGCCGCTCTGATTGCGGCGGCCTCGCAGACTGGTCTTGCCCAGCAATCCCCCGGCGTGAGGCTGCTTGGGGCCACGCTGACCGGCTCGCGAACTGAGGTCTTCAATACCGCCAAGGATTCGTGCGAGTTGATCGACATTCCGGACGCGCCCGCGCGCGCGTTTGTGGACTACCAGGGCACGGTGCATCTCGTCAGTTCGCACTACATCATGCGGGAGAACATCGGGCCGACACTGGACGGGGTGAAGCACAGTTGCGACGTCGCGTATAACTCGGATCACGATGCGAATCCGGCGGATTTTGACGATTCCACGTGGCTCGACTCGTTTTATAGCATCGATGGCAAGAATGTTGTCGCGCTGGGCCACATGGAATATCACGGCTGGGAGCACCCCGGAGAGTGCGCTGAACAAGGCAACTACTCGGCGTCATGCTGGTATAACGGTGACACGATTCACCTCTCGACCGACGGCGGCTATCACTTCGGGTCGTTCGAGGCGCCCGCCAACTACATCCTCAGCCCTCCCTATCGCTATATCGTCAACGCGGGGCCGGAGGGCTACAGCATCGATACGAACGTGGTGAAGTCCGGGGATTGGTACTACGCGATGGTCACGGGCTGGGGCTGGCCGGCGAACTGTTTTCAGGGGGTGAGCGATTGCCTGGTTTATGGAGGCGGGGCGCCGATTCGCGCGTCGGATATTACCGACCCGACTTCGTGGCAGGGCTGGAACGGGACGGAGTACAGCGTGAGTTTTCAGGACCCTTACCTGGGGCCGGTGGGCAACCCGTTTGACCACATTTTCTATCCCATTCCGACGATTGCCTATGTGAATGCCATCAACTTCCACCCGGCATCGGGGCTGTTTGTGGCGTCGTTATTCGATCCCTGGAACACGTTCTACGGGCCTGAGGGATTTTATCTGGCCACTTCGCCGGACCTGATCAACTGGAGCCAGCCCACGCTGGTGGTGACGATTGCGCAGTTGCTGGCGAAAGAGCCGCCGGGAAATTGGTCGTACGCTTATTTTTCGCTGCTTGATCCGGCTTCAACGGACGCGAACTTTTCGACCATCGGCGATACGCCTTCCCTCTACTATGTGCGGTCCGACGAGAATCACGGCCCGTATGTGCGCGTGCTGTACCGGCAGGGGATTAACCTGACGTGGGCGCAAAAGGGCGCAGCGAAGCGGTGGTCAAGGTGAGGCCGTCGAGGGACGCGCAAAACTGAACAGTTATGGCCGATCGCGAAGTTGAAGCAGGCGTTTCTTCACGTCTTCCCATTCCGCTGCGACGATTGAGTAGCGACAGGAGTCACGTGGGATGAAATCGGCCGCCATGCGATGAGCGCGAAGAACGCCTTCGAAGCGTGCGCCAATACGCTCGAGCGCTGCCTGCGAGCGAGTGTTGCGCGCGTCGGTGTGAAAGCAAACGCGCAGCACCTGCCAGGACTCGAACGCGTAAGTCAGCATGAGTAGTTTTGCCTCGGTGTTGGCGGGCGTGCGGATGGCATCGCGGGCCAGCCAGGTGTAGCCGATTTCGCAGGCGTCGGGCGAGTTGCGGGCGTAAGAAGGATGCGCCTCCGGCCAAGCCCAATGCTCAAGGTTGAAGAAACGGGTCGAGCCGATCACGGCGGCATCGCGCAGGCGGATGGTGGCGAAAGGCACGGCAGTTCCGACATCTTGCCAGGCCAGTGCCGTGTCTACATATTTCTCGGCTTCCGCTTTGCCCTGAGGAATGGGACTCCACTGGTAAAGTGAGCGATCGGCGGCGGCAGCTGTCGCCAGGCCATCAACGTGGCGGCGGGCCAGCGGTTCGAGGCGAATATGGCGCCCTTCGAGGGCGGGAATCGCAAGTTTGACATCCATCATGGGACTGAGTGTAAATGAGGCGTGGCATCAGCCGCATCGCTTCTCGCGAGTGAATCGAGGGCTGGTGGAGTTCTGTCTGGAGCGCGACGTTAAAAAGTGGAATTCGGTTCGCGCATATGAAGAAGAACCTTGCGACTGTCGAATTCGGGCAATAAAAACCCTCTCGCCGTCGAGAGGGTTTGCGAACTGGCTTCGGAAAAACCGTTACGCTGCGCGCACTACATTGCCCGCCTGAAAGCCCTTGGGCCCCTTGAGCAGGTCGAACTCGACTGTTTCGCCTTCATTCAACGTACGATAGCCGTTCTCTTGAATGGCGGAGAAGTGCACGAACACGTCCTCACCCGTGGAGCGCTGGATGAATCCGTATCCCTTCGCCCCGTTGAACCACTTCACAGTCCCCTTCTCTCTCACAAAAAACTCCTTTCGCCTC
>PLHW01000004.1 GCA_003139095.1 Acidobacteriaceae bacterium | reverse complement strand
TTATCACTGGGACACTACACTAGCGCCTCATCGGCAGCGGTACCTTTCTTCTGGGTTAGGCCGTACAAGAGACTGCTGAGCCGACTCTCGTCATGCTCCGTTCCCTTTTGCATTTCGTCCAGAATAGGACGGAGGAGCGTGCCGGACTGTGCCGGCACGGCCACATTCCGCCCCTTCTCATCCATTCGCTCTCGTGCGGAAACTTGAGGCTCTCCAGGCATCGCAAGGAGGGCAAACAAGCAACATGAAATAAACACGATTTTCCAGTTCATATGCGCCTCCTGTCACTGGTCAATCAGTGACGTATAGCGTGCTGTCAGGTTCGGAGTCGATCAGCTTGTTCAATTGCTGAATGTCGCCGGGTGTTCCTGTCATACATCCTTCTGAACAGAAAGGAGAGTCGACCGAGGGACCGAATGGATTCTTGCAGCTGTGGCTGCGAATTAGGGAGCGCCCGTTGTATGTACCTGGCATGGGGACCAGTACTCTTCCATTCAGTTTGCCGGTCGGGCCGTTGGTCCACCTCCACCAACCCCTTGGGAGCGGTCCTCTGTCGCGCAGCAGATCGCAGTCGGGATTGTTCTTACAGTGCATGCCGTGGCCATTGTTGCCCGAAGCCACGTTGATGAACACCCCATTATGTCCAGGCTGCTGAGGCCAACACCAGAGCGTTCCTTGAGAGACGATGAAAGTGCATCTGGCGAGTCCGAGTGGATCCACATTGCCTACGGGCGAGTTGCCGACGTAGTGATAGAAATTTATTCCGCCGCTGAACCCAGTTGGGTCCCCACTAATGAACCTACCGACGTTAGAGTCGTAAAACCGATGGCGGTTGTAATGCAGCCCGTCTTCGGAATCGAAGTCCCGGCCTGCGTACTGGAATGGGTTGATGAGCGTGCCGGTGGAGGCCGCCAGGTTGCCGAAGGAATCGTAGATGTACGTGTTGGCGAGCGTCGCAGCCGAGTTGCTGAGCGAGGAGACCGAACCGAGGCCGTCCTGTTGGTAGTAGCTCGTCACGCCGGAACGAAGCTCGGCAAGCTGTTGATCCATGCCCAGCCCAGGTGCATAGCGAGCCAGCAGGTTCCAGCTGTTGTCGAGTTCCTGGATGACGTTCGCGCCTATATCCACCCCGTCATAGAGGTAATTCGTGGGCCTCAAAACGGTCTCGACCATCTGGGGCTTGAGAGCTGATGGCTTCTCGACCACTTAACCTCCGTTGGCCGCCCGAAGAGTTTGAGAGGTGCCTCCCTAAGTCCAACTCGCCGCAGCGCGGCCTGACAACAATACCAAATTGAGGCACAAGTAATGCCGCCGAAAATCGACTCTCTCACCCTGGATTACCGGGACTAGCGGTGGGCAGTCAAATGCGCGACGCTCTCCACAGCGAAAATGGGACCGCTGCTCCTCCCATGGCGCTTATGCCGAGGACCCCACCTCGACGACTGTGCCAGGTTGAATGGTTCGCAACGTCTCTGCGCATGCCGAGAAGTGATGCTCTAAATCCACCACACGATTCGAAGGCGCACGCACGACCAGCAGCGCGATCCTGCGCCCAGTGAGGTTCTGCTGATGACGCAGATTTCGGTCGATCGTCACCACCACGTCGAAACTCGCATCGGCCAGGGCAAGCAGTTCGCCGTTTTCTTTCCCCGACCATCCCGCTTCCTGCACGGTCGTGCAGTCGAAACCGCTGGCCACCAGCGCTACTTTCAACGCCTTTGGCGCGCACTCGTCGATTAGAACTTTCATCCCAGATGCGCCATCAAGCTATCCCGCGCCTCTTCCAGCGCCGCAATCGCTGCCTCCCGCGTCACGCTCGGATACTGCTCCAGAAACTCCGCCAGACTTTCGCCGCCTTCCAAATAATCCGTCAACGCCTTAAACGGAACCCGCGTCCCACGAAACACCGGCTCGCCGCTGAGCACAGCGGGATTTTTCACGATCACGCTCGCCATGGAACTCCTCCCACCTGCTTACTATGGTAGCGCATCCGCGTCGCAACGCAGAGCAGATTAGCCGCGGTCTTTAGCTGCCGAGAGCATCACTGCTCGATTGTAGCCAGCGAGATGGGTGCAAAGAAGTGACTTCCGGGACACCACGAACGTTGTCCAAGCCGATTTTTGAGCTGTCGGAATAGTCCGCGTATTTTGCAGGCATGAAGACTATGCTGCAAATTTTCTGCGGCGATCTTCTTTGCAGGAATCATCTTCGATTGGTGGCGTGCCACCCTTCTCCCGATGCCCGCAGGCAGTGCTGGTTTTGACCGCTCCCCGATGCCGCAAAGCTACCCGCCGAAACCGACCCCGTCAGCACCCTAGGACACCCCTCCCGGGTCGCCATCCACGGCGCGGATCGGGGAGAATCGGCTCCGGAATCATGATCGCATCGGGCAGCTAATCGGACCTTGGATCAGGGCGCGGATCCGCCTGTGAATCGGCGAGTATTTCCCAAGTTCCTTAAAGAAAAGCTGGGTTATGAACTTCGATCAGCCTTTGCCTTTCGGACCGATCCGGGTTGTCCCAGCGGGCTAGTTCCGCCACGTTGGCGCCACTCCATAGCCTCCGAGTAGGCGGTCGTAAGAATTGGGTCACTTTCCCAATCGGCGAAGTATTTTCGAATCTTCTTCTGTTCAAGCAGATGCTCTAGCGTGGCGGTCACGATACAGTTTCGTAGGGCTGCGTCTCCCTCTCGGTACAGGACTGCCAGCCATGTTCTTAGGTCCGCGAGTGCACTCCGGGGCACATGCTTGTCGTTCCAGAGCTTCGTGAACCAGTTAACAAGATCGTGACCTGCCGAGAATCGTGAATCTGCCCACTTGCTGTTTGGGTCTTCTCGAAAGCAGCGTTCATAGTAGCGAGTCATGAACTGGAACGAGTCGTGAAACGACAGCGGAGGTTTGATCACTCCACTTCGCTGCGGATCGCTTATAAACGCATATATGACGCCAAGCACCTCGATGTCATCATTGGCCATGAGTTGCTTCAGGCGCGCGCTGGAAATATGTTCTGTTCGTGGGCTGGACTCGTTCATCTTCAACTCACGAACAATCTCATTGAGACTTTCTTTCTCGTTCTTCACGGGGCTACTCCACTATAAAGTTTCACGGAAATACAGGAACCGGACCTGGAGGAGGCGGCAATCCGGGGGCGCCCCCTTGATTCGGGTTGGGATGGGTCAAAATGTATTCGATATACCATTGGTCATCACGAACGCCCTCCCAGAAAGTCTCCGAGAACACGTCCCACCAATTGCGCTCGGACTTTGGCTGTCTACAGTGTGGGCCCTTGCAGGTTTTTTGGTACATATCAATGCATTCCGCAAGCTGCGCCCAGAGAGCCGAGATTTCCGGTGCATGTCTACCACCGCCCCGCGGAGGAGCCATCGCGTAATCCCAACCAGTGTGTGAAACGATCATCCTGCTGAGCAGCCAGAGTTTTGCGCTGATCTGCTGACAGTTGTCCCCTTCCCTGCATTTGGTATGGATTCCGTCGGGCGGGTGGTAGGGTCCTCCAGGATTAGCACCGCTTAGGCCCAACGGATCCACGTACATCGTCGGCCTGTTGCCAACATAGTCATAGAGGTTTAGTCCCCCTCTGAAACCCGCGGGATCTGAACTTGTAAAGCGGCCAATAAAAGGATCGTAGTAACGCATCCTGTTGTAATTCAGACCGACATCGGTATCAAATTCGCGTCCCGTGTAGTGGAAGGAATTAGCAACCGCGCCGGTCAAGATCGTGAGATTCCCAAAACCGTCATAACTGTATGTGCTGGCAACCGCTCCACTCGCGTTAGTTAGAGATGTGATCGATTCCAGACCATCGCCTTGATAGTAGCTCGCCGTGCTTGATCGCAACTGGGCTAATGGTTCGTCGATTTCGTTGTCTTGCATGTAGCGAGCCAAAACATTTCCGGCCTGATCTACCTCTTCCAGCAAATCCGTCCCATCATAGAGGTAATTCGTGGTGCCGTTCGGACCGGATTTCTGGATCCTCCTGCCGAACGGATCGTAGCGGAAGTTGGTGGTTCCCACACCCGGATTCACAGCTTGCGTGAGGCGGTTCTCGAAGTCCCAAGAGTAGCTGCGGTCGCGGGCATCGCAGAGGGTATTGCCGTTTGCGTCAAGTGCCGTCCGCCGCATACAGCTCTACCCAGCCTTGTATGACTGAATCATCCACCCGCCTTTTCGGCTCTTTCGAAGCTCGTATATACCGTGACGGTGAACTGCGCCCAAGTCCTTGTCTGATGTAATGGTCACGTCCGTGAAAGCAACTTTTACTGAAACGCCGTCAGCCGATGCTGCAACCGTTTCGATTGAGATTACGTTGCCTTTGGGGAGGGGCTCATAACAGGTTGATGCTTTTTGTGGCCGCATTCCCTTTCCGATCAGAAACCTAAGCAGCTGGGGAGACGGATCGGCCCCAGTTTCCGACGTGTTGCGAGCAGGCAATATAGCCAAGCAGAACGGCGATTTCGTCGGCAGTCGCATCGCAGCAAACTCCGCCAGCACAATCTTATGTACTGCAGCAGGACTAACGTCCCCAAGAGCGAAAGAAGCCGAACTCAAGAGCACAACAGTAAGTATGATATTGAATAGTCGATTCATAAAGTCACTTCCCGCAATCACATTTGAAATGCTTGAGCTGGTCGTTCACCTTGTGTACCTCTGACGTCATCAAGCTCTGCATTTTCATCAGACATTCCAACTGTCTCTGATAACCTCTACACTCCACCCTTGCTTGATACGCATCATAGACGCCGACCGGCGTATTATTGGGCTGCCCAACGCAAGATGAAGGAGTGATGGCATACAGGAACATCCCGGAACTGAAGTCTTCTTGATGTTGTTGCTCATGCTCTTTTTGGCACTTAAGTTTCCAGTTATTGAAGAGCGGATTGTCAAATGATGACGGCCTAGCCATTGGTCCGTCACACACACCAAAGGCTCCACCTTGGCAGCAGATGTAAAAGGCCGCATCCGAGTTTGACTTGGGACCTGGCCCGTGTGGTTTTTTGCCACGGCGTCCAGAAGGGTCGATGAGGTCTGCCGGGCGGTTATAAACGTACCGATAAAAATTCACGTCCGAGGCGAAGTCATCAGGATCTTCACTCAACAACCGACCATCGGAAGCATCGTAATAGCGCGCGCGGTAGTAGTAAAGAGCTGTCTCAGAGTCAGACTCCCGTCCTGTATACCGGAAAGGATTCACTGTGGAACCGGTAGATGCCGACAAATTGCCAAAGGCATCGTAGGCGTAATTGGTCGCAACTGTAGCTGAAGAGCTCGTCAAGGACGTAATTGAGCCGAGGCCGTCGACCTGATAATAACTCATGGTTCCCGAACGGAGTTCCGCCAGAGGCTCATCTATATTCGGGCCGTATGTGTACCTCGAGAGAGCAGCTCCCACGGCATCAACTTCTTCAACGATGTTCGCCCCAGCATAGAGGTAGTTCGTGGTGCCATTCGGACCGGATTTCTGGATCCTCCTGCCGAACGGATCGTAGCGGAAGTTGGTGGTTCCCACACCCGGATTCACAGCTTGGGTGAGGCGGTTCTCGAAGTCCCAGGTGAAGCTGCGACCCTGGGCGTCGGAGAGGGTATTGCCATTTGCGTCATACGAATAGCTCCGATTCGACGCTGCCGTCAGTTCATTCGACGCATTGTAGCTATATGTCGGCACACCAGACGAGGACAGTCTATTCCCGACGTTGTCGTAGCTGTAGCTCTCGGTGGTACTACCCCCCTGGGTTACTTGTGTCAGCTCATAGACAGCTGCTAAAGAAAAACTTCAAGCACCGATCAGCCACGAGCTAGTACGGCATTCCTCAGTGCTCTGACGCAGTATGCCCCTAGTGCCACTGACCAAACCAACGCACCTAGAGGAGGGATCAGGTAGTGCATGCCCACTGCCCGCCAAGCGAACCAGATCCCGACCACGGAAGCTAGCACCCCGATGGTGGAAAGAGCTGCAATGGCCATAGACTTGTCAGTTGGCCGAGATGCTCCAGAGTCGAGTATTCGCCCAACCACGTACCAAAGGATCACAAGGGCGAAGAGGAAACCACCGACGACCGAAGCTTGGCCAACCATCTTCAATGGCCGGGCGACCATTAGAGCCGGAAAGTTAATCGCATAGGCAACCTGAGTTCCTGGGGCCAGATGAACCTCGTGGGTCGGCGTCCACTCGCCCGTTTCGCTCCGTTCTTGAGAGACATCTCGTCGCTGGTAGTGTCCGAGCAGCAGCAAGCACACGGCCAGCAGCAGATTACCAATTGGCAGTGCCACACGCCATCTGCGTCGGTTAGAAGAAGTCATCGAACAGCCAGCCCCAGAATCCATCGTAATTGCTCTGTTCTTGATCCAGTAGCGGTTGGTCTTGCTGAAACTGGTAAAGCACGTCACGGTTCAGTTGGTGATGCAAATAGTTCTCACATGCCGCCTCAGACCCGAAGATGTACTCGAACTGCTCATAGTGCGATTTGTTTTTATTGAAGAACGACTGCGCAACACCTACGTGCCCTTCCTCGTGCTTCCGGTTTGAGTTGGAGCTATAGCTCACGTCGAACGTTATCGAAAGTGTCAGATTGAGCTTCCACTTGTCATCGCACATCTTGGCGCAAGTTCCATGCCACCGATAGTGAACCTGAACCTCTCCAGCGACCCACAGGCTCTCCCAGAATCCCAATTGATTGTAGTTAGTTTGGTAACCAATGCCGACGAGACCCTTGGGGTCAATGAGCGTTGTTGGCGAGTTTCTGGTGTATGAATAGTAGTTTGGTCCACTCTGGAACCCCAGAGGATCCTCGCTAATGAACCTTCCGACAGATGGGTCGTAATATCTAGCGCGGTAGTAGTAGAGTCCGGTCTCCGAATCAGCTTCGCGCCCAGTGTACAGAAATGGATTCTTGAGGGTTCCAGTTGAAGCAGTGAGTTTGCCGAAGGCGTCAAATGTGTAGGTGTTGGCTACTGTTCCTGTCGAATTGCTGAGCGATGTAGTCGAACCTACTCCGTCCGCTTCGTAATAGCTCGTGGTACCGGAGCGGAGTTCCGCCAATGCCTCGTCCATCTCCTTTCCCTGAGTGTACCTAGCGAGGATGGTTCCAGTTTGATCCAGTTCCTCAATCAGGTTCCCGCCGTCATAGAGGTAAACTGTGGGGCTGAAACCTCCAGTCCACGAAGAGCGATTTGAAGAGAGCAGCACGTCACCACTACTGCTTGCCGGGAAGGACAGGGAACAGTCTTCAGGTGGAGCAATTGATATCACCCCTTATTTTAACCAGTGAAGGGTGCACTAAGAAGTTATTTCTGGGGATAGTGCGGTAGAAGGGAGATGTTAGCACTCCACTGGAGTGAACGACGGGCCCGTTTCAACCGTGGGCTCTACCATCTTTGCTTCTTTCGGCGGGATGCGTTTTTTCGTGCACCAGCTTAAGCTGCCGAATGGAGACATGGGTATATATTTGAGTAGTCGAGATGTTCTCATGTCCCAGCATTGCCTGAAGAAAACGTAGGTCGGCTCCGTTGTCCAGCATCAGCGTTGCCATGGTGTGACGCAACAAGTGTGGGCCCCCAGACTTCCCAATGTTTGTCGCCTTCAGGTAATCATGCACTAAGCCGCTGAGGTGATCCCGGCTGATCGGGTCGCCATAATATGAGAGAAACAGAGTCATATCGTCTGGCTCTGGCGCGAGGCTCGGCCTCACATCGCGGATGTATCTCTCGATCCACTTAATGGCCCGCCGGCCGAGGGGCACAATTCGGTCTTTCTTGTTCTTCCCCTGCCGGACGAACAGAGTGCCATTTCGGAAGTCCGTGTCGTGTAGTTTAAGCCGCACGCATTCGCCGCGGCGTATCCCCGTCGAGTATAGTGTCTCCAATATTGCACGATCTCTTAGTCCTATCGGCTCTGAGAGCTTCGGCCGGTGCATTAACAGCTCAGCTTCTTCCGCACTGAGCACGTGTTTTGGCAAATAGTGTCCAAGGCGCGGAAGTTCTAAATCGATGGTGGGGTTGTGCAGGACGTGATTTTCGCGACTCATCCAACGGAACCAGGAACGCAGTGGTACGAGCATTCCGTGCTGCGTGCGAAAGCTCAGCGGCTGACCATTCTTCTTACGATAGTGGAAGAGGTAGCTCTGGTATTGCTCCAATACGGTTCGAACGATGTCAGTTGGACCTTCGATTCCTTGGACCGCGCACCAGCGGATAAATGCCCGTAGCTGATATTGGCGGGTTTTGATGGTCTCTAGAGAGTACAGTCTCACTGCTAGCGCTTCTAGGTGAAGCCGCAGCACGGCTTCGAGCGAGTTTGTGGAGACGGCCGCGCTAAGCATGACTGAGTATGTGGTGACGGTGCTGTGACGAAGCACTGCGTATTGATACGTAGATGGAAACGTAGAGTTCCGTTTAGGCGGAATCCGGAATCCCAAAAACGCGGAATTCAGAAACCGGCGACGGTTCGATGTCGGCAGAGCTGTGACGCGTGCCGTCTGAAGTGGACAGCCCCAAGCCCGAGCGCAATGACTATGGGGTGGAAGGCCGCATTGCCTATCCCGGAATGGCGGAGAGATTTTGGCGCGGGTTGAGCAAACTCTGTCAAGGCGCGTGCCCGCGATAGCGGCGACTTCGGTCGGTCTTGACAGAGTCTGCGCCCGCGCTACGCTGCCATCATTCGGGAAGGCTGGTCAAAAGCCTAGTCCAAGGCCTACGCCGTGCTCTTGCTGTGCTCCCTTGGAGATTTCCTGCTGGGGCTGCGTTTGACAACCTGATTTGG
>PLHW01000048.1:12160-32782 GCA_003139095.1 Acidobacteriaceae bacterium | reverse complement strand
AGGATCTCGACCCCGATCAGCAGGTAAATGACGAAATACGACAGCGCGGCAAGCGGATTGTGGCCCACGCTCATGCCCGGATCGAATCGCAGGAACGAGTAAAACTCGAGCATGTCTCCGATGCCCCGCCATTGCTCGCGGCGGATGGGAATGTAAGCCGACCACCTCGACCAGAAATTACCCCTGAAAAACCAGTAGAGCCGTAGAATGAACGCCGCGGTCAGCACGAACCCTGACACTACGTGAGCGAATCGCATCTTCGCCATCACGAAGGCCGCGCTACCAGAAGAGACCAGAAATGGGCGGTGGATATAAAAGCCGGTGAAGGAAAGCGAGATAAAGGCAAAGAAAATCAGCCAGTGAGCTACGCGAACGGGCTTCTCCCAGACGTAGGTACGGACCAGTTCCGTTTTCGAAAGGTGTGACAAGCCCGACGCTGGCGACTTAGTTCTCCGCACCGCTGTTTCCTATCTCGTCCCGGCGCGATGACCAAGCGCGGGAGCGGACTCTGGTTAAGGTTTCTCCGGTGGTCCTTCGCGCTCTACCAGGCTGTCTCCGCGGGCGATCTCGGTTGGGCCGCCACGCGGCTCCTCTCCGTGTGGGCGCATTTGCGCTCGGCCCATGCTGGCGATCCCGTGCAAGCCCACAGCGGTTGCCATGCCGGCCGTCAAATAAAGACCGAGTTTCCCCGCGTCGACGTCTACGCCGAATCCCGGCACCGATGGCAGTCGCTTGTAGAAGGGTGACTTCGTATCCCAAAAGCGATGCGAAGCACAAGCAATGCATCCATGGCCCGACTTTACGGGCCAACTAGTCCCGTCATTCCAGCGAACGGTGGGGCAGTTGTACGTTGCTTCCGGACCCTTGCAGCCCATCTTGTAAAGGCAATAACCTTTGCGGTGCCCTTCATCGCCCCACTCCTCAACGAAACGGCCCGCATCATAGTGAGCACGCCGCTCGCACTGGTCGTGAATGATATTGCCGTAAGCAAATAACGGGCGGTTGTACTGGTCAAGGGCAGGAAAGTCGTGGAACGTCAAATAATGCACAAGGACGGCCGCGGTATTGGCAGGATTGTGGGGGCACCCGCCCAAATTGATAACCTTCACGCCCGGGACCGCCTCCTGCAACCCCACAGCGCCGGTCGGATTTGGATTCGATCGAACCAAACCTCCATCCCAGGCGCAGGCACCTACTGCGATGTTGACTGCCGAATTCGTGCAAACGTGATTCGCGATTTCGAGAGCAGTCTTGCCTGCGATCGTGCAGTACACACCACCGTCCGCGGTTGGAATCGCACCTTCCACAACGGCGATGTACTCACCCTTATGCTCCTGAACGACTCGTTCGAGGGCGGCTTCGGCCTGTTTGCCCGCGCCCGCCATGATCAGTTCGTGGTATTCCCAAGAGAGAAGGTCAAGCACGAACTCGGTAACCGTCGGGTTGCTGGTGCGGAGCATGGATTCCGAGTTGCCGGCACAATCTTGAAATTCGAGCCAGACCAACACGGGACGTCTCGCCTGACTGAGGGCCGTTTCGACCGCCGATACGTATCGCGTTGGGAGTGCCAGCGTGGCGACCATCAACTGGCAGAACTTGATAAACTCGCGGCGCGACACGCCGCGAGACTTCAAAGCTTGAGGCAGTGGGTTGCGCAGTGTTGCCATATTCGCACCTTTTCTAAATCTCTATGCGTGTCCCGTCCGTGATCACATGACGCTGTCAGTCGCGGCCAACCCTCCCAAAGGGTAACGAGGGTTAAATCGAAGGCGATGCGGTTGCCGGTGGCTCAACAAAACGAACGGCTTCGCTTCGCGCCAGAATTGGTTGTCCACCAAGGCACTCACCCGACTTTGGACATTCGGTGCAGCGAGCTGAAGGCAGCGATTCCGGGTTCAAGCGCGGCTCGGCGCCAAGCCAGTAAAGCCCATTCGCCATCACACAAAACCCAGTCGCGGCAAACCACACCATTGCGCCACCGACGAAGGCCGTAAATACAGTCGCCCATGGGCTGTAGGTGAGCACGATTATCGACGCGACGGAGATGTTGATTCCAACTGCAAGGTAGATGCGGCGCTCCAGATACCAACTGTCTGTCTGCATGAAATAAAATTTCCAGCGAGTTGGTTTGTCTGACCCGAGCATCGGACTGAAGCCAAGCAAACGCAGGACATTACCAACGGGGCAAAACCCCGTAAAGGCGACGTTGATGGAAACGAGGCCCGTAGCGATAACGCCCAAGATCCACAGCCGATTCACCAACAATGCCATCGCCGTGCTCGCCAAGAGAACCACTCCGGCGATCAGCCAGACAGTACGCTCGATGTACCACCGGTCGGTGGGGACCATATAAACCTTCATCGTCGGTCCTCCTTTTGTCGTAAGTGTTCCTGTGAAACCACGCGTTCGAAGACCTCTCCGGTATTCTTGCCGGCGCCCGCCATGGTCAGTGAGTGGTGTTCCCAGGAGGGATACGGCACGGATTCATTGGCTCTCGTATTGTTGGTGCGCAGCATCGATTCCGAGGTGCCCGGACAATCGTGAGAGTCGAGCCAAACCAGGCCCCTGCTCGTCGTCTGACTGAGAGATTGTCGAGTGTCGAACAGTATCGCGTTGGGAGTGCCCGCGCGATACCTGGCAGAACTTGATAAACTCGCGGCGTGACACCCCTTTGACGCAGGGGGTTGCGCAGTATTCCCATATTCGCACCTCTCACGGTAAACAGAAATATTTAGAACATCCGGCCATCGTCTGTCTGTCCCAAATAGGACACCCTGACAGTGCCTCATGGAGTGGTCGCGTCGGAATGCTGGGACGAATGAGTGGACGTTAAGCGAGGTGAGTCACAGTTACTCGTGCAGGACGACGCTGAGGAGCGAGCTGTTCACCTGCAACCCCAAGCCGCTCTTGTAATCGATGAAGCCGAGCTTTCTAAACTTGTTCATGAAGTAATTCACTCGCTGACGGGTGGTACCAACCATTTCCGCCAGAGTCTCCTGATTCACGCTTGGAATCACTTCCTCAAGGTGGTCCTTCTTTCCGAAGCGTGACAGTAACAAGAGCGCTCGTGCCAGCCGCTTTTCGCTCGAATTGAATAGTTGATCGACCAGATCCGCTTGCGTCCGATTGTGTCGTTCGACCATGTACCCAATAAACACGTCGGCCAACCTCTGTTCCTTGTGAAGCGTGCGCAGCATCAGTTCCCTGTCCATTTTTAGAATCAAGCACTCTGTAATGGCTCTAGCCGTTGCCAGGCGGAGGGGCTGATCTGAGGCGAGGCATGCCTCGCCTATGAAATCGGCCGGACCGAGCAGTGCGATGGTGGCCTCCTTGCCCTGTTTCGAGAGCACGGTGAACTTCACCCTCCCCTCCTGGATGTAGAACACAGCGTCCGCGCGATCTCCTTGCGAAAAGATGGCTTGTTTCGGACGATAGTGGACAACTGTCCCGCCGACGGCAATATTCGCTAAGAAAACTCTTGGGTCAAAACGTTTGGTTTGTTTTCTTGGGGCTCGCCCTTTTCGTGCTGGTAACCTGCGGGAAGATGGCATACACGAAACTCCAGGAAGCTCTGATGGCTCACATTTTATACCTATTTCTCGCCGCCTCTCTAAGGAGTAGGGAACTCCGATGGGTTTTCTCGTTCACGATCGAGCGGAGGTCACGCGTCTTCCAGCGCCCTCTTCGGTTTACTATAGGTTCACCCCGTTCGCTCTACGTGGGTGTCAGAATTTCGTTCTCGGCAAACGATCAGGAGTCGGAGGAAAGGAACGAGCGAGCGGCGAGAGTGAAAGAGAAGTATATAGGTCACCTTTTGCAACGTACAGAGGAACCCATGTCAAAATACGCAGAGTTAAAAGGCAAGAAGGTGGTCATCAAGCCGTCGTGGTATGATCGGCCAACAATCGGCACAATTATAGCGGCGGAGGACGAAGGGCTTTGGCTCACAATGGAAGCCGGAGTATCGCCTTCTGAATTTTCGATAGAACTTCCCAAGGCCGTCGAGACCAGAATCTCTGCTCTTAAGAATGGCGTGTATTTTATTCCGCTGTCGCATATCCACTACGTTCTTAGCGAACGCTCAGTGACTCAAGGGAAAAAGTAGGCAGTTGATTTGGCGGCCAATTACGGTTGGGACGGTTCAAGGCGTCTTTTTTTCGCGCAACGGCGTGAACAACCTAATGACGAAGTTGACGAAGCGTGCGCTGAAAGAATTCAGATCATTCAAATTTAGGTAACGAGTGAAAGCCTGTCTGTTAACAACTAAACATGTCCGCGGTGGGAATATCGTTGGCGGATGCTCCGCCGCAGAAGAGAGTTCATGGAACTCGTCTAGGCGCTGACTGTCTTTCAATCGCATTTGCCGTTTTCGTTTCAACAGCCTCCAACAGACAGCAATGCTTGTACTTCTTCCCGCTCCCGCATGGGCACGAGGCATTTCGACCGTATCTCGCGCGGCGCGAGAACGTCAGGTTCATCAGAGATGCCGTGTCCTGATGGAACATCTCCTGGAGCATCCCGTACAATTCAGGATCCTTTTCTTCGAGCAACTTCGGGGACTTGAAGAAATACTCCGCCAGCACCGCAAAGAATTCATGTTCGTTCGTGTATGCGTAACCCCGGATGTAGGAGTGATTCCTGGAAGGATGGGAAAGTTCCCGTGCAACGTATTCCACCCAGTGCTTAACGGCTTGCCAGGGAACTTCGGGCGGGAGGCCATTTTCGGCTTCTTCCAGTTCCACCAGATGCGCGAACTCGTGGATACCCACATTGTCCCTGGTGGACACAGTATCGAACCCCGCCAGTAGTGACGGCTTGGACAGAATCATTACACCACGTATTTGCTTCAGTCCGACCATGCCAAGAACGTCCTTGTTCGCAGTCCCGGTTGTTTGATACTCCTCAGAGAATGAGTCAGGGTAGACCAGCACTTCTCCCAGGCGATGATATTCCCAATCGTGGAATCCGAAGATAGGAATCGCGGCACTAGCGGCGACCAAAACCCGAACGGTGTCGTCGGCCTCGGTCTGGATGCCGGTGATTCGGACCTCAGCCAGGAAAACCTTGACAAGCTGTCGAAATCGTTCTTTCTCATCTGCCGGCAACGCTCGGAAAAAGGCGACGTGAGACTCAAGCACTTGTTCCCACAAAGCGGGGAACGGTTGTCCCATAATCCTCAACCGCCTTATGCATCGCCGTCGAACCAACCAATAGATGAACGGAGAGAGACCTAGCGAGAGAAGAACAGGATGGGAAAACCACCCCCAACTACGGACGCTACTGTCGCAGCACCAGCAAGGGCGAAGGCATGATTGCGGTTTCGCCGGTTCCCCTCGATGGTCACGAGCACTGTCGTCGGCTCCTGGCAGGAATGGGATTTCGGCTGACATGAAGTGATCGGTTGGAGTCAGCGACCGCTTCATCCAGAAGAACAAACAAATTCAGTGAACAATCTTAGACGCCGAACACCTCCATATCGCCTGCGAGGGCGTCCATGATGGCCTTGCGGGTTATGATTCCTTGAACATTACCGGCTGACAAATCCCCCTTGTGCGCAGCGACCAGCGCGATGGCCGAGTCGGTAGAGCGCATCGCAGCAACCACCTCCCACACGGAATCACCCGGCGTCACCACTACATAGTTGCTCTGCACGACATCCCCGATCACTGCGGTTGGACTGGCGTGGCTGAGGGCGGCTAGATTCTCTCCAGGGACTACTCCCTCCACGGCGCCAGCCCCGTCTATGACGACGAAAGCGTCATTCCTGTTGGACGGGAGATTTTGCAGGCGTGTTGATGCCGGAAGGATCTCCAGCTTCGAGTTCATGATACTCGCGGCGCGGCGCGTGAATTGAAGGTCGGCTCGCAGGGACTCGGGCACTGGGTCCCCCCGCAGAACCAACTTACGCGTGTAGATGCTATCTCTGATCACGCTTCTCCGTAAGCCATAGCTGATTGCAACCGTCAAGGTCATCGGAATGATCACTGTGTAGTCGCGCGTCATCTCGAAAATCATCACGATCGCAGCCATGGCTGCTCCCGTCGCCCCACCTACAACTCCAGCCATTCCCGCGACGGCAAATGCAGGTGCGCTAATGTCAAGTGTGGGGAACAACCGGTGAAGCACGACGCCGTATGCGCCTCCAGCCGTCGCGCCCAAAAACAGCGCCGGGGAAAATACGCCGCCCGACGCCCCTGAGCCAAGTGTCAGAGAGGTGGCGAGCAGCTTCGCCACAAACAGGAGAATGAGAAAGTATGTTGGGAACTGCACGCTAGCGAGGACGTCTTGAATCGTGGCATATCCCACACCTTCCACATAGTAGTGGCCAGAGAAGCGCATAAAGAAATACAGCATGAGCCCCACCGTCAGCATTCCAGCGGCATGCTGCACGTAGTATCCGCCTTTGACACGATTCTCGAAGAAGCGTTCGAATCCATAAATGGAGTAAATGAACAGTGCAGAAACAAGACCGGCGATCAGACCGAGAATGGCGTAGGCGACGAGCACCTTCGGATCAGTCAATTGAAAGTATGTCGTTTCAAGAGCAGGTATGGAAAAAGATGGATGCGGACCAAAGAAGAGTTGGCCCACGTAGGTAGCCGTCGCCGTAGCAGTGACCACTGGCACCAAGGTCCGCGCGCTGACTTCGTGCATGACGATCTCTACCGCGAACAGTACGCCGCCAACGGGAGTATTGAAAGTTGCTGCGATTCCCCCACCTGCGCCAGCCGCGATGAGTGTGACAACCTGCCAGGTAGGCAGACGCAAGAGTTGTCCCATGGTCGAACCAAAAGAAGAACCAATCTGAATGATGGGCCCCTCACGGCCAACGGATCCGCCGCTCCCGATCGACAGCGCGGACGCTAGCGCCTTGATGACTGACACGACCGGACGAATCACTCCTTTGTGGTAGAAAACCGCGTCGATGACTTCCGGTACGCCGTGGCCTTTCGCCTCTGGAGCGAAATTTTTCACCAAGAAAACCACGCCGAGGGCCCCGACGACCGGGACGAGAATCACAAATGGCCCCCAAGGGCCTGCTGGTGTATGCGTGTTTGCGTCGTATGCTGCGGAAAGCCCGCCAAGGAAGAAAAGGTTGTGAAAGATCGCAATGAGAGCTCGGAATAACACGGCTCCGAGACCTGCCACGATCCCCACCAGCAGCGAGAGCGCCCACAAGATTGCCGGCCCGACCCTGCGCGCCGCCGGTGCTGTACTCTCACCAGTCACAACAATCTCCGCCTGCTAAACGACCCTCGCCACAATAATGGGGTCGGCAACCGCCGCTGGGATCGAACACAGCTTTATCCTCTTATATTTCGCCGGAGTGTAACATAAACACCGTCGCGCTGGTCCTGAGTCGCGCTCGCAATTTATATTTATGATTTTCGGAGTTGTCCTGTTCAGTGCTGGTGCAGGGATTGGTCCGCTGCTCAGCTGGCGGAGACTCTCGGGACACGAAGCCGAGCCTCATAGCCTGAGATGTTCTCGATTGAAAATGGGGTGGAGACGATATCTTTGAGGAAGGCACAGGCGGATGACGACCTTAGCGGCGGGAGTTGGTGACTCACGGGCAGCAGCGAGAGCGAACATAGAGGTCAATTCGAAGTTTGACCTGGCATACGTGGTCATGAACGGCCTCGCGGCCGTGGTGGCATGCTACGGACGATTCGAGAATAGCCCTGCGGTTGTGATCGGAGCGATGATCATCGCCATGCTGCTCGGTCCTATTTCCGGTGTCGCTCTTGGCCTGGTTGACAATAACAATGATCTGCTCCGGAAGGCATTTTGGACGCTAGCGGCCGGCTGCGGGGTCGTCTACGTTGTAGCTTTCGTACTTGGTGCCATCCACCATGATTTCCCGCTAACTGACGAAATTTATTCGCGGACCGCACCCAATTTCATGGATCTGATGATTGGCCTGGGCGGTGGCGCCGCTGGAGCCTATGCGATGATCACTCCGCGGCTTAGTGTAGCGTTCGTCGGAGTCGCTATTGCAACAGCTTTGGTCCCGCCTCTCGCTTCGAGTGCGATCTGTCTAGCCCGTGGCGACTACCGCTTGGCATTTGGCGCATTACTTCTGGCATTCACCAACATTGTAGCCATTCAGGTGGCATGTTCTTTGGTCATGTGGCTCGCCGGCTACCGCGGGATCTCGGAGAAACATCGCGGCGGACAACTGAAAAGAAATCTGATCAGTGTGGTGCTGTTGCTAATTCTCACGGTGGTACTCGGCACTGCACTTCGAGAGTTGATTGCTAGGCAACTCTACCAGGCTTCGGTGCGCCACATCCTGGAGAAAACCGCGCACAAAGGCGCGTATTTGACGGACGTTCGGTTCGAGCAAGCTGGCACGACGGCCATTGTCGTCGCAGTATATCGAACGCCCTCTCCATTCACTCCGGAAGAAGTCGGAAGTTTAGAACCGCGGCTGCCAATGCCTCACGGAACAACCAATCTTGAGCTGAGAATTCGTTCTGTCCCCGTCACCGTCACGTCCAAGCGCGGATACGTGGAATCGACCGAGGACTTGACTCACAAAGGACAGAGTGAGCGGTGATTGCAGAAATGCGCGTTGTTGCAATAGCGAATGCCTATGAACCTGTGTCGACTCGGTACAATCAATATCGGCTTCCCCACTTCGACTAGTGGCCTGTCGCATTGAATTCGTTACTATCATTCGTTCGCGGTAGTCGGGGGTCTCTGCCTTGCGCGATGGGGGCGGGACGCCCCCACGACAGCCGCCGGGACGGCGGCGCTACGGTAAAGCTTTCAGCGCGACAGGCCACTAGCATCGCGCTGGCGAGCTAATGCGGGGCAGGACCGCGGACGACCTGAACAAAATCTCCGGTACGTACCTGCCTAGAAAACGCGGCTTTCACCTCGTCGGCGTTGAGTTCAAAGTATTTCTTCGCCGCCCGTATCGGTTCGTCGAGAGGAAGGCCAATCTCAGCCCGTTCGAGGGCGCTGGAAGTTGTGGCGCCACATTGCACAGCGCCAGCCCTAGACGGGCACTGGTTATCGGGATCCGTCGAGGATCGCTATCGAATCCCTTCGAAAGTTCGAGTGCAACGCGGAGTTAATGTCCGCACGGGTTAGTGCCGCGCATTCATGCTGAAGATAGTTACCCGTAATTTCTTTGTGAAAAGTGTCCAATAGTGAACAGTCGCACCATGGCTGCCAGCCCTACCGTTATCGCGGTCGATTTCCGAGAGGCTCGCAAAGTTCTTGCTGAGAGTCGTACAATGAAGATATTTCCAGCTCATCGGCACCAACCGAGAAACGATAACCCGCACACATTCGGAGGCTGGCTATGTACTACTTTTGGGGAATGCATTGGTATTGGTGGTTTTTCTGGATCCTGCTCTGGATGTTGTTCTTTTCCTTCATGATGCCGGTGAGGCGGACTACCTACCGGGAAATGCAATCGCCTTTGCAGGTCCTGAAAAGGAGATATGCCGCCGGGGAGATCACAAGCGAGGAATACGAAGAACGGCGGACCAAACTCCTTCGGGATGCCAATATGAGATAGGTATGGTCATTGTGAACATGCTTTAACTCGTGCCTCGCCATACTATCTCCAATCAGAGAGGAACCCCGTCCCATGAGTGGAACAGTCACACTCGCAGAGCTGCTTACTGCCAAGAACTACTCACAACTCACCCACCCTTGCGCCATCTGCCGAAAGCCAGTATGGCTCACCAACAACACGCCAACCCATGACAAACGGCAGGGCCGTTCACCAAGACTGCCAACCATCCCAGCATCTTGAGCTTTTCGGAGTATAGTGATGCTCGCCAAGTGTACCAATGCTTCGTGTTCTGCTTCGTTTCGCTATCTGGAAGACGGAAGACTCTTTCGCCTCGAAAGTGACCCGGCGCCCCGCTCGAAATCCAACCGAGGGGAATACTTCTGGCTTTGCTATCGCTGCTCGTCAACGATGACATTGCACCTCAGAGAAGACGGGAGCGTGATTCCAGTATTGCTCCCAGAGCCGATTCGTGGCGTTCCTGATGGTGTCGCTCTTACCTCGGCAACTCGAGAAAAAGGGCTGTTGCTCCGTAGCGTTAGTTCCTGTTTGCCAGAGCACCTTGGAGGTCGGGTAAGGGTCTGACTACAATTCCATCGAGTTCGGACCCTAGTAATCAATCCAAGTCTTTCTGTGCCCGCTTGATGATTTCCGCATGCAAATCCCCTGTGAGTTCATACCCAATCTCTAAGCTGCCGACTGGATAGCTCATTGGCGCTACCACATGCAGCAGAATGATCTCGGAATGAAAATGGCGAGCCAGGAATGCGGCTTGACGAACCGCCTTGAGCTTGGCGTCAGGAACATCAACTGGAAGGAGAATTTTATTCATTACGCCCATTTCCATTCCGAAGTTCGTAAATCCGGCTTGGTTACTGCAACGTCAAAAATACTTTGCGAGTGAGCTTACGCATGACAACTTCATATCAAGACTTTTTTCACCAGATTCTATGGTCGGAGGGAGCCGTTCCGATTGACCGAGCCTCCCCTAAAGAAGCGATGCCGCAACATGCTCTGCCCCAGTAGAAAAAAGAGGATTACCAGGATAACTACAAACAGGAGTCTTCCAATTCCGAACCAGGGCGATTTTGGTCCTGGCCGGCCGGTCGTACTCGAATCAATTGCCATTAGGATTGCGTCTCCCGCGCAACGACGCCACCTGGCTTGGCCGAGCGCAGCAGCAAGAGCGGACACTCCACGCGCTTGACCACCTGTTCTGCGATCGAGCCAAAGACCAGCGGGCGCCAGCCAGAGATGCCGTGGGTGGAAATCACGACCATATCGATATGCTCACGTTTTATAGCCAGCATGATATTACCCACCACGTCGTTGCCAATCTCAATCGTTGAACTGGCCTTAATCCCCTTGGTAACCAGAGAGGCGCCATACGCAGTCAATTGCCGCTTTGCATCGTTCTCTGCCTTGTGAAGATACTCGGTCTCAGGGAAGGAAACAGTTTTTGTGCCCATGGGAAGCATGGGGATAACATTCAGCAGGAAGATTTCAGCGTGAAAGTGCTGGGCAAGGTCGGAGGCGGTCTCGAGCGCGGCGTCGCTGGACGAACTAAAGTCCAATGGCACCAGAATTCTTGTGGGAATGAAAGGGGAGGCAGTCACTTGTTGCATTAGGAATCTCCTTGATCGTGATTTTCAGGACTCGAGCCGTTTTGTGGGCATCGCCCAGCGATTTTGCCATTCCCGGGTCGGTTCGCCGGAGGCGCAGGATGTGCGCGCCGGTGCCTTGTGCATGCCGCAGACGAAATACGGCGACGGAAAAAACCGGAAGGGAAAGCGCGAAGCGAGGTAAGGTTATGGAAGTCTTCTGGCATCGAGATCCAAACGAAGGCCTCAACTCCTTCAGGTCTGAGCGAAAGTGGACTATTCCGGGCAACACGCCTTTCGAGAGCGTCACGGGGGAACCGCGTGGAGTAGCCACTTCGTCGCGCTCAAGTATCCGACCCGGGCGCATCATCGACACGGATCGTGCCCTGCGCCGCGATCCGGCCAGCCGCTGTGGGCTTCCCCTTAAGGATCCACTCGAAAGCCACTCCGATCAAGGCGCCCACCGCTGGCCCGACGAGGTAGATCCAAGTCGTATGAAGGTCGCCGCGCACCAGATCCGGCGCCAGCGAACGCGCCGGGTTCATCGAGGAGCCGGTAAGCGGCGCCGCCCAAAGTCCTGCCAGAGCAATGTACCCGCCGATGGCAAGGGCACCGTTCGTGCCGATGTTCCGCGCACCGGACGCCGTGCCGAGGATAGTATTCACCAGCCCGGCCGTCAGAACCACTTCCATCGCCAGAGCTTTCCCGCTGGTCACACCACGACCCGGCAGCGTCGCGCCGAGCGCGCCAATCGTCCCGAACAGGGCCCGAAGGAAAACAGCCGCAGCAATGCCGCCGATGACTTGTCCGACGATATAGCCCGGGACTCTCTTCCAAGGGAAGTCGCGCCGCACCGCAAATGCCAGCGTGACCGCCGGGTTCAAATGTGCTCCGCTATCTGCACCCATAAAGTAGATGATCGCCATCACCATGAGTCCCGGTGCCACCACCATCATGCCCAGGGTGACTCTGCCACCGCTCATCGCCGTAACGACACCACCACCGGCAGCGACCAGCACAAGCAGGAACGTGCCCCAGGCCTCCGCGAACACGCGTCGCCACTCAAGGGAGGAATCAAAAAAATCGGGCGCTGATTGTCTTTCGATCACAGGTTGTTGCTGTGCCGCATCCGACAGGTCCTGCCCAGTCGATTCCATGTCCACCTCCGGTGCAATGCCAAGCCCGCGTGGTTCCCCGAGCCACAGTCTCGACCGAAAAACGTGCATTCTTCACGCCGGTTGCTAATGAGTTAACGAGGAGTGTCGGCCTTTGAGTCTGCTTGGTAGCACGCCTCAACTAAGAGAGCACAATTCCACCGTTACTTCTCTTTGGATAGCTCCTTGCCGATCGCTTGCAATTCCAGTCGACGCTTCTCCGTGGTCTTCGGATATGCCATCTTGAGATCCTGGAGCACATCGAGGACAATGCGGGAAACAATCAAGCGTGCGTTCTCCTTATCATCAGCGGGAACGGCGTACCAGGGCGCGTGACGGGTGCTGGTCGCGTTCAGGCAATCCTCATAAGCTTCCATGTAATGCTTCCAGTATTTCCTTTCGTGATTGTCCGAGGAGCTGACTTTCCAGTTTTTGTCGGGCTCGTCAATGCGCTCGAGAAACCGCTTGCGCTGCTCTTCGTACGAAAGATTTAGAAATATCTTAATGATCCGTGTTCCGTTGCGATAAAGGTGGCGCTCCAGGTCCACGATCGACCGATACCGCTCCTTCCAGATGTTTTTCTCGTCGAGCAACTCTTCCGGAAGACGCTGGTTGCGGAGAATCTCCGGATGCACCCGAACGATCAGTACTTCCTCGTAATAGGAGCGATTGAAGATTCCGATCCGTCCGCGTTCGGGAAGCCGGCAAGTCGTGCGCCAGAGAAAATCGTGTTCCAGTTCTTCGGCACTCGGTTGTTTGAAACTGAAAACCTCGCAGCCTTCGGGATTGACTCCCGACATGACGTGCCGGATGGCACCGTCCTTGCCGGCTGAGTCCATACCCTGAAAGATCAGCAGCAGCGCGTAGCGGTTGGAGGCGTAGTGAAGGTTTTGCAGCGAGCTCAACTCTACAATATGTTCTTCCAGGAGTTTTTTATATCCCTCCTTTGAGTCGCAAAAGGGCTTCACGATCGTCGGCAAGTGTTTGAGTTCGATCTTCTTGTGATGCGGCACGCGGAAATCCTTGGAATGAATTTTCATTTCTTCCTTTCGACCATGTCAGGTACTGGGTCGCGTCTTCCATTCATCGACTTCATCTTTAGGAAGTCTTTCGCTTCGCCTTCTCCCATTCCTCAACTTCTCGAACATCCTCGCGCCCCAGCTCCTCGTAGAGTTCATGGACCCGTTTGACGATCTGCGGCGTCAAATCGGACGGTGACTTGTCTTCGCCTTCAGGTATAGGCTCGGTTTTGGCTTCAGGCTTCGCCTCAGTCTTTGTTTGTGTTGTAGGCTTAGCCCCGGCTTCTGGCTTCGGCTCGGCTTTGGTCTCGGGCTTCGGTTCAGCTTTGGCTTCCGGCTTCGCTTCGGTCTTGGTTTCCGACTTGGGCTCGGCCTTGGCTTCCGGCTTTGCCTCGGTCTTGGCTTCAGGTTTCGCCTCGGCCTTTCCTTCGGTCTTAGGCTCCTTGGCCTCAGGCTTCGGCTCAGCCTTGGCTTCATCTTTCCGAATCTCCCGCTCTGCTTTCTCCCAGTCCTGAACTGCCGTACCCTCGTTGGGGGCACGCTCCCCATAGAGTTCATAGGCTCGCTTGGCGATCTGCGGCGTCAAATCGGACGGCGCCTTGACTTCGGGTTTAGCATCAGCCCTGGCTTCGGGTTTAGCATCAGCCCTGGCTTCAGGCTTAACCTGGGCCGTGGCTTCTGGTTTCGCGCCGGTCTTGGTTTCAGATTTAGGATCAGCTTTAATAGGATCAAAAATCTTATAGGCGAGCAGTTTCACGCGGTCATTGAGCAGGAACCACGCCAGAGCATAGACCCAAACGAACCCAGCCCAGCGCCAGCCCAGTGGCGTCATAAACAAACCATAAACCGCAATTAGCGTCGCCACAGTTTGCGTGCCGAGCACCGCTATCCAGAGAATCCGAGCCGGGCGTATCGACCAGAATGGGCCGCGTGTGCGAGTCAAGAAAATCGTGAGATGTCCAGCTACAGACAACTTCAGGTACATCAGCGTTTGAGCGTGCGCGCGGTCGAGATGAAATACGCGCTCGGCAAGATAAAAGAGGCCGAACGCAGCCACGACGCCGATAACCCCCAGCACGGTCGAGATCCCCAGTACCAGGCGCATATTCCACTTCTCGGGCCTGTCGCTGTAATGAACATTGTCATACGCGATGGAGAGAATGGCCCCGTCGTTAAGTACGGCGATCATGACGATCATCACCGCAGTCACGGGGTAGAAGTTAAATACGAGGATCGCCAGCGTCATGAAGAACAGCACGCGGAGGGTTTCAGCGATACGGTAGATCGCGTAGCTGTTCATCCGCTGGAAGATGCGGCGGCTCTCCTTGATGGCGTCGATAATCACCGAGAGACCAGATGCGAGCAACACGATGTCCGCTGCTGCGCGGGCCGCGTCGGTCGCTCCGGACACCGCGATGCCGCAGTTCGCTTGCTTGAGCGCTGGAGCGTCGTTCACCCCATCGCCGGTCATGCCAACAATATGGCCGTGCTTCTGCAGGACGTCGACAATGTTGTACTTGTCTTCCGGGAATACCTGGGCGAAGCCGTCCGCTTTTTCGATAGACGCCGCGGTCTCCGCCTTCTTTTGTTTGTCCCGCAATACGGTGGCGTCCAGGATGTTCGTGCCCATGCCCAGCTCATGTGACATTTCCTTCGCTATGGCCAGCTGGTCGCCGGTGACCATTTTGACTTTCACGCCCATCTGCACCGCGCTCGCGATGGTCGCTTTCGCCTGTTCGCGCGGCGGATCGGACATGGGCAACACCCCAACGAACTGCCACTTGTCGTCCTGATCAGCGCGGGCTACGCCCAGAGAGCGGAAACCGCGTGCCGCAAATTCATTGACGGCTTTCTCAACCGCGGGTTTTACTTCCGCGACGTTGGTCGCCATCTGCAGAATGACCTGCGGCGCTCCCTTCGACACCTTGAACTGTTTTCCGTCGGAGCCCTTTACGGTGGCTTCTGTGCGCTTATGCACTGGATCGAAGGGTTGGAAATGGAGGATCTGATACTTCTTCAGCTCCTTATCGTCCTTCACACCAGCGATCACGGCCAGGTCGATAGTGTCCTTGTCTTCCGCGCGCGAGGCCAGCGCGGCGTCGAGGATGATTTGATCGGCGGCAACACCGTTGATGCAGAAGGGATCGCCCAGCGTCAGTTTGTTCTGGGTCAAGGTGCCGGTCTTGTCCGAGCACAGCACATCCACGCCCGCGAGTTCCTCGATCGCCGACAACTTAGTTACGATCGCTTGCTTTTTGGCCAGGAGACGCGCCCCGACCGCCATGGTGACGGACAGCACCGTCGGCATCGCTACCGGGATCGCGGCCACCAGCAACACCAACGCAAATTCCAACGTGCTCAAGATCGGGTCATGGCGGAAGAGCGCCGTGGTGACAATCACCGCCACCAGAGCCACTGCAAGAACGATCAGGTAATTGCCAATCTTGAGCACCGCGCGCTGGAAATGGCTGACGGTATGAGCATCCTGCACCAATTCCGCGGTCTTGCCGAAATAAGTGTTGGTACCGGTGGCGTAGACCATCGCGTCGGTTTCGCCGCGCTTGATAATCGAGCCTGAAAACACTGCCTCGCCGGGTTTGCGCGTCGCAGGCAAAGATTCTCCGGTCAGCGCGGACTGGTCGACTTGCACCGGGTCGCCGGCCAACAAACGCGCGTCTGCCGGCACGATGTCCCCAAGTCGCAGGCGGATCACGTCGCCCGGCACTAGTTCAGAGACTTTCGGAGTCGCCCATTTTCCATCGCGCAGGGCTCGGGCCTCAGTCGCCAGCTTCGCGCGCAACGCGGCAATTTCGTTGCCCGCTTGATGTTCTTCCCAGAATGCAACCACCGCGTTGGAAAAAAGCAGAAAGAGAATGATGAAGAAATCCAGCCAGTGTTTAACCACCCCCGACAGAATCACTGCCCCTTCGATCATCCATGGAATGGGGCCCCAGAAGTAGCTCAGGAACTTCAGGAATAGATTGTCTTTCTTTTCCTTGATCTCATTCGGACCATATTGCGCCAGGCGCTTCTCCGCTTCGGCTTGGGTCAAGCCCTTCGGAGTCGATCCCAAATGTTTCTCCACTTCCGGCATCGGCAGGGATTTCAGATCGTCCTTCGCCTCGGGCTTGGGCTTCGATCCCGGTTTCGTTTCGATAGCTTTGGGCTGTTCCGCAGTGACCTGCATCATGAGTATTCCTCCTGGCTTTGTTATGCCGCGGTTTCCGCTGAATTCTCCTGGGTTCGCGACGCACTGATCGCCGCTTGGACGACGGCCAGAAACTGATCGGGGTGCAGACTGGCGCCGCCGACGAGGGCGCCGTCCACGCCGTCCCGGCAAAACAACGCTGCGGCATTGTCCGGCTTGACGCTGCCGCCGTACTGTATGGCAAGTGTCTGAGCCGATTTGTCTCCAAACATCTGTCCGAAGCGGCGCCGAATGACGGCGTGCGCGTCCTGCGCCTGCTGTGGAGTGGCATGGTGTTCGAGATTACCGATGGCCCAGACCGGTTCGTACGCGATGCTCAAGCGGGTCAAGGTATCCGCCGACACGTCGGCTAATCCAAGGGTGATTTGTCGATCAAGGAGCGCTTCCGTCTGATTGGCCTTACGCTCTTCGAGAGTCTCGCCGACGCACAGAATCACGTCGAGGCCNNGGATAGAGGTTCTGCGCTCCAAGCGCGACGCGGCTGCCCATTAGAATTTCTCCGACAAGGGCCAGATAGGGAAAGGGCGGACAGAGAGTGACGGAAACTCGCTCCTCCGCACTCATGCCATCCACCACGGCCTTAGCCAACCGTTTGGCCTCCGAAGTGTTGGTGTACATCTTCCAATTACCGACGACGGATTTCTGACGTAAGGTCGGCCTCATGAAAAACTCCCGGCGTGTTTCAGCGACGCAACCCCGCGCAGTGCGGTCTCTTGTTGGTCGCTCTCCATCGCGACGGTATATTCGCCACGACGCGCAGCCCGGTTGCATTTGGCTCGATGATCGAGAGCTCTCTGCGCTGCCGGAACGTTGGCCTGCTTGCCGCGCCAAATCTCCAATGCCGGTTGCTGAATCGCACGGGCAAACGAAAACGCCAACGCCCAAGGCAGCCGCGACTTGAATCTGACATTCATGGCATTCAGACGCGCCGAGGCCAGTTCGGGGGATTGTCCGCCCGACAAAAACATAATCCCAGGAACCGCGGCGGGAACGGCTCGCATCAGACAACTCACCGTAGCTTCGGCAACCTCGTCCACTGCTTCTTGGCTGGGGCAGCTCAACCCTGGGAGCATCATGTTGGGCTTCAGGATCAACCCTTCCAGCTTCACGCGTTGGCAGTAAAGCTGGCTGAAAACCGTTCGCAGGACTTCTTCGGTTAACTCGCAGCAGCGCTCCAGAGTATGATCGCCCGCCATGAGCACTTCCGGCTCGACGACGGGAACCAGTCCGGCTTCCTGGCACAACGCTGCATAGCGAGCCAACGCATTCGCGTTGGCCTCGATGCAACCCCGGCTGGGAATGCCGTTTCCCACGGCAATGACCGCTCGCCACTTGGCGAAGCGCGCGCCCATTTGAAAATATTCGGCCAGGCGTTCGCGCAATCCGTCCAGCCCTTCGGTGATTTTCTCTCCGGGTTGGCCGGCCATGTCCTTAGCGCCGGTGTCGACTTTGATGCCGGGAATAATTCCCACGTCGATGAGTGCCTTCACAAAAGAAGTGCCATCTTCCGTCTTCTGCCGGATCGTCTCGTCGTAGAGGATCGCGCCACTGATCGACTCACCGAGACCGGGCGTGGTCACGATCATTTCCCGATAGGCGCGCCGGGTCTCCTCGTTCTGTGGAATCCCCCACTGGGCAAATCGTTTATTACAGGTTGGATTGCTCTCATCCATCGCGAGCAGTCCTTTGTGGTCGGCGACCATTCTCCGCGCGGTGTCGATCAGCGCTTGTGTCATTGGGCATTACTCCATTTCCAGTTCGGAATTCCGACCTGTCTTGATCGTGCCGTCTGGAGATTGCGCGCCATCACGCGGTCACGGCGGCAGGCCGCTCCGCTTCTCGCAACCACTTCCGCGCATCCGCTGCATTGGCTTGATCGAAGTATCGAATCGTCGCTTTCGTAAACAGCTTGAAGAACATCGCCATGCCGTGCTGCCATTTTTTATCGCCGACCATCGCGAGCCGTTCGATGTCGCTGAAGTGTTTAAAGTCAAACTTGATGTCTTCCCACGCCGCTCCTGCGTCCCAGCCGTGGAGATCGGCGACGTCGAACAGCACGCGCAATGTACCGTGTTGCCGGACGAGCCGCTCGAACTCGGGCACAAAGTCCTCGTAATCCGCCTTTACCAGCTTCCCTGTGACTTGAACGGCGACTAACTTCCCGCCGTTTTCTTGTTTGATTTGAATGGGCATCTTGAACTCCTTGGATTCGATTCAGTTTCCTTTTTGCGTTCTGCTCTGGCTCCATTTCCAGTTGCGGATTTCCGGCATATCCTGGCCGTGCTTGTCGATGAAATGTTTGTGTTCGATCAGCTTGTCGTGCATCTGCTGCTTCAGGTAGGCACCTTTGGAACCCAGGTCCGGCAGGCGATTCACCACATCCAGCACCAGGTGAAAGCGGTCCAGATCGTTTTGCACTCGCATGTCAAAGGGCGTGGTGATCGTGCCCTCTTCTTTGTAGCCGCGCACATGCAGATTGCGATTGGTGCGGCGGTAGGTTAACCGGTGGACCAGCCACGGATATCCATGAAAGGCAAAGATGATGTGCTTGTCTTTCGTGAACAGCGAATCGTAGTCTTTCTCGCTGAGCCCGTGCGGGTGCTCCGTGCTCGGCTGCAGCTTCATGAGATCAACAATGTTGACCACTCGGATTTTCAGTTCCGGTAGATGCTGGCGCAGGATGGAAACGGCGGACAGTATCTCCAGCGTCGGTGTGTCTCCGCAGCAGGCCATCACNNCCAATTCCTTCCGTGCAATGCACTACCGCTTGATCCATGGTCAGCCATTGCGGGAGGGCGTGCTTGCCGGCAACCACCACGTTGACGTAATTCCGGCTGCGCAGGCAGTGATCGAAAACCGACAGCAGGCAGTTGGCGTCGGCCGGAAGGTAAACCCGCACAATGTCTGCTTTCTTGTTGATGACGTGGTCGAGAAAACCTGGATCCTGATGCGTGAATCCATTGTGATCCTGCTGCCAGACGTGAGAGGCAAGCAGGTAGTTCAACGACGAGATCTTCCGGCGCCAGGGCAGTTNNAACAGCCCGTGCCGCCCGGTCAGGAGATATCCTTCCAACCAACCCTCGCACTGGTTCTCGCTGAGCATCGAGTCCAGCACGCGGCCGGCGGGCGCGAGGAATTCGTCATTCTTTACTTCCCGGGCATCCCACTGCCGGTTGGTAACTTCAAATACAGCGCCAAGTAGATTCGAGACGGTTTCATCGGGACCGAAGACACGGAAATTGCGCTGATCCTGATTCATCTTGGCGACATCGCGCAGGAACGAACCCAGCACCTGCGTATCTTGGGCGTTCACCGCGCCGGGGGAAGGCACGTTCACCGCATGGACATGGAAATCCGGCATGCGCAGATCGCGCAGCAGAATGCCGCCGTTGGCGTGAGGATTGCTTCCCATCCTACGGTCGCCCTTCGGGGCCAGTTCGGCCAATTCCGGCAGGAGCCGCCCATTCTTATCGAACAGCTCTTCGGCCTTGTAGCTCTTCATCCAGCTCTCAAGCAGCTTGACGTGATCGGGATGCTCAGGGTCGACCAGAAGCGGCACCTGGTGTGAACGGAACGTGCTTTCGATTTGCAGGCCGTCGACGAATTTCGGCCCCGTCCAACCTTTTGGCGACTTGAGGACGATCATGGGCCAGCGCGGCCGGGTTGTGTCGTTGTTGTTTCGTGCGTTCGTTTGGATTCGACGAATGTCTTCGATGGCTTTTTCCAAAGTGACAGCCATGAGTTCATGCATCTTTTCCGGTTCATCGCCTTCCACAAAGTAGGGCGTCCAGCCGCAGCCGCGCAGAAATTGCTCCAATTCTTCGTGCTCGATGCGGGCCAGAACGGTTGGATTGCTGATCTTGTAGCCGTTAAGGTGCAGGATGGGCAACACCGCCCCGTCGGTAATGGGATCGAGAAACTTGTTGGATTGCCATGAGGTCGCCAGCGACGCGGTCTCCGCTTCGCCATCGCCGATCACGCAGGCCACGATCAGATCGGGATTGTCGAACGCCGCGCCAAAGGCATGGCTGAGCGAATATCCTAGCTCGCCGCCTTCGTGAATCGATCCCGGCGTCGTAGGCGCCACGTGGCTGGAAATCCCGCCGGGAAA
>PLHW01000048.1:0-12129 GCA_003139095.1 Acidobacteriaceae bacterium | reverse complement strand
TAGATGAAGTTCTGGCCCGGCACCGTGCCCCAGTGCCCGACCACCAGCGGCTTGATGTGGGACAGTTTCAGCGGCTCCTTCAGCAGTGGATTGTCGTAGAGATAAATCTGACCGACCGCCAGATAGTTGGCGGCTCGCCAGTAAGCGTTCATCCTGGCGAGAAGCTCTGGAGTGAGCGCGCCTGTTTTCGTGGCCGATTGCGGGATTAATTCCTTCTTGTTCGTTACTTCGGGTTTGTGGTCGAGCAGTTCCGCAGTGAGTGTGTCGGGTGTCATAGTTCAGTGCTCCTTCTTGTTCTTGCAGCCAAGTCCGAGAACCTGGCAAACTGTCTTGGCGATCATGAATTCTTCGTCCGTGCGAATGACGCGGACCACAACCGGGCTGTGCTCCGGAGAAATCACGCCATCATTTGCAGCGTTGCGCTTTTCTTCGAGTTCGATCCCTAGGAATCCCAACCCATCACAAATCCGGGCCCGGACTGCGGGCGCGTTCTCTCCAATGCCCCCAGCGAACACCAGCGTGTCCAGTCCACCCAACGCCGCTGCGAATGCGCCAATCCACTTCTTGACCTGGTAGCAGAACAGCGCGACCGCATCTGCCGCCCGCACGTCGTGGGTCTCATGTTTCAGCAAGTCACGCATGTCGGAACTGGTTTCGGATATACCGAGCAGCCCGGACTGGAGATTGACCATTTCATTGAACTGCTTCGCGCTCATGTTTTCCATACGCGCCAGATACCAAACCAGTCCGGGATCGAGATCCCCAGAACGAGTGCTCATCGGCACCCCGGCCGCCGGCGTGAAGCTCATGCTTGTGTCGACAGATTTGCCGTGACGCACGGCCGCTAGACTCGCGCCATTGCCGAGATGGGCAAGGATGACCCGGCCCTGTGCCGCTTCCGGTCCGGCTAAGCGGGCGAGTTCCTCGATCAAAAACGCATACGACAATCCGTGGAACCCATACCGCCGCACGCCCTCCGCTTGGTAGCGGCGCGGGATCGGCAGCTGTTGCGCCACGCGCGGCAGGTCATGGTGAAAAGCAGTATCGAAACACGCCACTTGCGGCACTTCAGGAAAGCGGCGATGAAACGCCTCGGTCAGCAAAATCTCCTCCGGCAGATGGTCAGGATCAAACGGACTGAGGTGTTTCAACTCCGTCACCATCTCCGCAGTAATTCGCTGCGGCTTGTAATACTTCGGGCCGCCTTGTAGGACGCGATGGCCCACCGCCGTCAATGGATCGCGCCCGCTGCGCTGTTCGACCCAATCCATGAGTGCACCTACAGCCTCGGTGTGGTTCGACGCTGATACTGGACGCGAAAAGGTGTCTGCCTGGTCCGGGCCCTTTACCTGGAAGGTGGCATGCGGCAGTCCAATCCGGTCAATGCCGCCCTGTAGTATCCTTCGAAGCGAGTTCGCCGCATCGAACAGCGCAAACTTGATGCTCGACGAGCCGCCATTGATCGTCAGAATGAGCGTCAAGACGCCTGGGCTAACTGGCTTCATGGTCAACACCTTTGTCACTCTGTAATCCGAACGAAGCCAGCTTGGAGCAGGTGGACTTGTAATCCGTATGAAGAATGCTTCGAATCCCCAAACCTTCCGCGATCTGAACGAACATTGGAGTGTTTTCGATATAGACGACGTGCCGCACCGGCGTTTGGGCGATGTCCAGCGCGAACCGAAAGATGTCCACATCCGGCTTGCGGATGTGAACGAAGCAAGAGGAAATGAAAGTATCGACAAACTGGTCGAGCTTGAACTTGCGAATGCGAAACGCATTTACCTCGCGCGATTCGTTGCTGACCACGGCGACCTTCAATCCGTACCGGATCTTGAGTTGCGCAACCAGATCAATCATCTTGCGGTAAGGTTTCGATTGGGCGAACATGAAGCTCCGAAACTGAGCGCGGGTGAATGACCGCTTTTGATAGAAGACCACCCAACCCAAATATTCCTCGAACGTAAGCTTCCCTTCTTCATGAGTTTCGAAGACTAGGCGGTGCCGCTCTTCCATTTCCGCCCACGGCAGCTGGAAGTTCTTCGCGGCTCTTCGGCGAGCATGATGATCCCAACCGTTAGTGAGCAAGACTCCGCCAACATCCACGAAGATTGTTGTGATTCGTGTTGAGATTTTCATTGATGGTCCGCTTCCTGGATTCCCAAAGGAGAGGAGATCTCGCACAGAGCTCCGGTATAAAAATCGGCAAGGCCTTCAATGCAGCCTTGCCGATACAACCCGAGCGGGAAGCTAAGCAGCGATCACCGCCGGTTTGTCGGAGTGCAGCGAGAATTGAACCGGATTCGTAGTCTTGATGATGTCCCTGGCCTGCGCCACCTCGGCAGCCGTTCCGTGAACGATCAGCAGGAACTGATCGGTTTTGAGTGCGGTCTCGTACTTCAAAATGCTGTCCTTGGGAATGCCGATGCTGTAGAGGCCAGCTCCCAAGGCACCCAGCGCTCCCACCTCCACCGCACCTTCCAACCCTGCCACGATCCATGCCACCACCGGTCCCGCCGCTAGGATTGGACCGAGCCCCGGAATGATGAAAAGAGCGGAGCCGAATAAGAGTCCCCAGAACCCTCCCCAGAACGCTCCAACTTTGCCCCAATACTTCATGCGGTCGCCGGCCGTGTAGTAGCCGACAGCCTGTTCATCCGTGTGATAACCCTTGCCGACGATCGACAATTTGTGCAGGTCAACTCCGCCGCGCTGCAGTTCCTTGATTGCCAGATCGGCGTCGCTATGTTGGCGATAGACCGCAACGACTGAATTGTTTGGAGACATTGCGTGATCCTCCTCGGGGACGTTCCTTTTGCTTCTCCGGCCATCGAGCGAAGTACCGAAACTAAACTTTGACACCGCGCTACCAGGAAAACTGTTCCCTATTGAACAGTGTCAGCGGAGAATGCAAGCGTGTCCTTGTGTTCACAGTGACAAGGTTCCTTTATGTCTGTGCGATTCACTTCGGGATAGCTCAAGGAGAGAACAGCCGCAGGACTGGCGCAACTTGGACTTGGCTGCACGTGGTACTTAGTCAATAAGCTCAGAAACCGCGCGGTGCGAAGATCCTCTCGGATCATCTCGCATTCCAGCACAACGATTTCCGAGGGAAGCGCATGAAGAATCGCGTCCCACAGAGGTCGGTCCGGAATAGATGAATGAGATGGAGGCTCCGCGCTGAGCACGCCCGCGCTGCTGGATAAACTCTTTAGCCTCAGGATAGGTCAGAAACGGAACTGGAGCCAAGGCACCGTTGAGCGCCCGCAGCATTTGTCGTGCCTCCTGCCCAGCTACATCAACCTCTGCGATCCGAAAGATTCGTCAGCTGGATCTGTGCATTGACCTCTGCCCCAATCAAGATGGCTAGGGAGCTGAAATACAACCACAACATGAGAGCAATCAGCGCTCCCAGTGTGCCGTAAATGGCTGTGAATTCGACGAAATTTCGCAAATACAGTCGCAAGCAAAAAGAACTCACCAGCCATAACACGACCGCCACGGCAACGCCGGGGATCTGAGCAAAGGAACGCTGCTTCACGTTCGGGGCAATAAGATACAGTAGTTCAACCGAGAAAGTTGTAAATCCCACCACCACCAACCAACGGACATAGGGCCAAGCCGCTGTCAACGCTGAATCCATTCCCAAACGGACCGCCAGCCAGGATCCAATTCTAGCCCCCAGAAGCAGTATGAATAGCGCAGAGATGACCATCGCACCGACCACAATGGTGAGCCCGATGGCCACCAATTGTCTCTTCCACAAAGGCCGAGATTCTTTTGCCAGGTAAGCACTGTTGAGTGCCACGATCATCGCGTAGAAACCCGTTGACCCGGCCCATATAGCGCCTAGAATCCCTAGCGAAAGCAGGTGGCGGTTGCTGTCAAAAACGGACCTTAGTAGACGGCCCACTACTTTCATCGCATCCATCGGCACAATTTGGGACACCGTTTCCAGAATTTGATTGTCCAGATTGTGGACTGGAAGCAAGGCCATGAGACTGACCAGGAAAATCAACAGGGGCGAAAGAGAAAGAAGAAAGAAGAATGACAACGCTGCTGCGTTATTGAGCTGATTGTGCCGGAGACACGAGAGGTAGGTGCATCTGAGGAGCGTTTTGGCATGGCTTAATGGCATTTCAGTTCGGGCAGCCAGATGTCAAACAAATCGGATAACTTGAACTCCTCGTGAAGCGCAAGCATCATTGCCCTGATCGTCGATTTGAAGAACTTCGCGCGCGGTCATTGTAGCCGCGAAACGCATCCGCAGCGAGCGCCAGGTCAAGCGACTTTCTCTCGGCTCATCAGGCGGGAGATCAAAGAGTTTCTCCGGGTGGAGCTACACTCTACAAATTCTTGCCAGGATCGTCATCGCGAAGATATTCAATTTTGCACACAACTGTAAAAAAAGCGCCATGAGGCTCGCTGACGCTGACCGTTACGCGGATCGATTCAACGTGAGCAATGTTGAGCATCTTCCGGCTCTGGAAGGTCGCATGATTGGGCTGTGAAAGCGAACAAATCCGCCTTGCGGCAGATATTGCGCGTACTTTGTCCTGATTGTGGCGCAGCGATCGGGGAATTTTGCGACGTGCACACTGACGCCTTGAGCACCGAGCCGGAGTGCGCTGAAACGAAGCCAGATCTACAAGAACCGCTGAGGCGCGCTGGCTGTACCTCGAACCCTTGCTCCTAATTTGCGCCTTCAAAGTTCCAGGCGACGGGGCGCCCGCAAACTCCTTACGCAAACTGGATAGGATTGGCTGACGCGAGAGTGTGCACTCTTGCTCAGAACAGCGCTTACACCGCTGCTAAGGTCGAATCACAGAGAATCCGGAGGGCAAAGACTAATGTTAAACAATGCGAACCATTTGAAAGGTCTTGCGATTCACGCCACGGACGGCGAGATTGGAACCGTAGATCAATTATATTTCGACGACGAGTCATGGGCGATCCGTTATCTCACGGTTAAGACCGGCGGGTGGCTTGGCGGCCGGCGAGTGCTGATCTCGCCAATTGCCGTCGCCCACAGCGACTGGCCGGCCAAGCGGTTGTACGTGGCGCTGACGAAAAAGCAAGTGGAGAATAGCCCCGACATCAATACTGACAAACCCGTCTCGCGGCAGCACGAGGCAGCATACCTGGGATATTACGGGTATCCCAATTATTGGGGCGGTACATTTTTGTGGGGACCAGGGTATTACCCGTCGGGATTGGCTACTGAAGTCGCTGCTTCGAAAGAGACCCAAGCGTTGGAAAGAATCCAGAAAGAGTCGGCGGATTCACATCTGCGCAGCACTGCAGCCGTGACTGGCTATCACATCGAGGCTATGGATGGCGAAATCGGCCATGTGGCAGGATTTTTCATGGACGATGAAACCTGGGCTATTCGCTACATTGAGGTGGCAACGCGCAATTGGTGGCCGGGCAAGAAGGTACTGGTTTCACCCGCGTGGATTCAAAAGGTGAGTTGGGTGGATTCCAAGGTTTATGTCGGCCTCTACCGGGATGCGATCCAGACGGCACCTCTCTTCGTCGATTCCGTGCCGCTCACTCGTGAATATGAAGACCGGCTCTACCGTCATTATGGCCGGCCCCCTTATTGGGTGCACGAGGACGAACACAAGCCTGTTTTCTCCCTAAGCGGCGCTTAAGTAGGGCATGGGCATCCGGGATAACGGCTGCCCATGATTCTCGCTTGCACCGCAGCGTCCCATCGCAACTTTGAACGTTCAGTGTGGAGACCAGCATGAACAACACCGAACACCTGCATCCGATGGGCGAGAGTCATCATAGCCATGGCCAAACTCCTTACTGGAGGCGTGCGCATCATGATTGGCGCTTCTGGTTCGGCCTTATCACCATATTGGTGGCCATCGGTATCTACGTCGGAACCAATGACTTGTCGATGGTACCTTCTGGCCGCCAGAAGCAGATGCCGGCTGGTAGCCGAGTTCCATGAACTTCGTAAACGAGAGGTGTGAGCTTGGCAACTGCGCCTTAGACGCTCAAGCGCTCATGGTGCATAACGGCTTAGCGGCAATGTATGAGCGTAAGAAACATCCTTGATCAGACAATCAGGAAGGAGATCAGCATGCAGATCCAAGTCAATACGGACCATACAATCGAAGGTCACGAGGCGCTGGCCGATCAAATCAGGGGCGTAGTGGAAAATGCCCTGAGCCGGATGAGCGATCACATCACGCGGGTGGAGGTCCATCTGACCGACGAAAGCGGCTCTAAGAGCGGCGAGAACGACAAACGTTGCATGATGGAGGCGCGCCTCGAAGGCCGCCAGCCGATCGCGGTCACCGACGAAGCTGCGACTCTGGACCTAGCCGTCGACGGCGCCGCAGATAAATTGGCCAGGTTGATCGAGCATACCCTCGGCAAATTGCACGATCAACGGACTCACAGGACTGACTCACTTCGTCAGGAGCCGGCATTCTCAGACCAGTCATGACCGACACCACCGTAAGCCTGGCTGCCGACGACAGGGAAGGAGCATTGAATCAAGCCCTTCTGTATCCATTGCGATTCGAACCGATCTATCAGTATCGGCTGTGGGGCGGCCGGCATTTAGCCAATCTGTTAACCACCCCTCTACCTAGTGGACCGATCGGCGAAGCGTGGATACTCAGCGACCGCGATGACCATCAGAGCCAAGTAGCCGAAGGGCCCCTCAAAGGGCAGACCATCGGTCAATTGCTGAAGCAGTTTCCAGAACAAATGCTGGGAACCTTGGCCCACAAGTTTCAGCGATTTCCACTGCTGCTGAAGTTCCTCGATGTGCATGAAATGCTCTCAGTCCAAGTGCATCCAACGAAAGCGAACAAGAACCTGTTGCCAGCAGGTGAGACCGCGAAGACAGAAGCCTGGGTCGTGCTTGAGGCAGGCCCGGAAAGCCGCATCTATGCGGGCCTCAAGCCAGAGACAACGGAAGCCGATCTGCGGCGGGCGCTGAAGAACGGGACGGTGGTTGACCAGCTCGCAGAGTTCACTCCGAAGCCCGGCGACGGAATTTTCCTACGGGCTGGGACGGTTCATGCTCTGGGCGGCGACATCCTGGTGTTCGAAATTCAGCAGAACAGCGACGTGACCTTCCGCCTGTATGACTGGGACCATCTTGACCCGAAGACGGGCAAGCTGCGGTCACTTCAAGTCGATCAGGCGATTGCCTGCATTGATTTTGCGGAGGGACCCGTCGCCCGGGTTGCGCCGGTGGTGGAGGCAACGACGCCGGTGAAACGCGAGGAACTGTTCCACGGTGAACATTTCTGGTTGTGGCGCCTGCGCGGACAATCGCCATTCACCGTCGGCGTCGCAGGTGTGCCGCACTTGCTGGTGTGCATCGGAGGCGGTGGACAGGTCGAGCACGGAGGGGCCACTTACTCTGTCGCAAAAGGCGATGTATTTCTGTTGCCGGCGATAATCGGTGCGTGCACTTTTCGACCTCGCAGCGCAGTGAACTTGTTAGAAATTGCGCTGCCGGATTGAAATACCGAGAATTTAGAGGCAGAAACGAGGAACATGGTGAAAAGGCTAATCGTGTTTGATCTGGACGGAACCCTTGCCGAAAGTAAATCGGCTGTTGATCCCGAAATGTCGAAACTCTTGCACGACCTCCTCGGCATTGTCAAAGTAGCCGTCATTTCAGGAGGCGGTTGGCCGCAGTTTGCAAAGCAAGTTATCTCTAAACTCCCTCATGACGAACGCCTGAGGGAGCTATCCCTGCTCCCCACCTGTGGAACAAAGTTCTACCAATACTCAGGAGATTGGAAAAAACTTTACGAAGAAGATTTCACCCCGGACGAACGGGAGAAGATACTCAGTTCTCTCAAACAAGCGCTGGGAGAATCTGGTTACAAAGTCGCAAAGGTCTGGGGAGAAATCATCGAAGACCGGGGAAGCCAGATAACATTTTCCGCGTTAGGTCAGCAGGCGCCGTTAGAAGAAAAAAACAAGTGGGACCCCGATTACACCAAGCGGAAGAAGATCAAAGCGATTCTTGACAAAATTATTCCCCAGTTTTCTGTCCGAATCGGCGGCTCGACGTCGATTGATATCACGAAGCCCGGCATTGACAAGGCATACGGAATCGGAAAGCTGCGGGACCTCCTGCACGTTTCATTGAAAGAGATGATTTATATCGGCGATGCCTTGTTCGTGGGAGGAAATGACTATCCTGCCGAAAAAGCAGGCGTGGATTCTATCCCAGTCAAGGGTCCCGAGGAGACGAAGCGAGTTATCGAAGCCATCATCGCTTGCTTAGCGGATCGCGATCAGGCCGCGTGATGAGAATCGAGGAGGCATTGATGAGCGGATTCAAGCTGCGGCGCCTGGCAATGTTGATGGAGCCGGAGCCGGGGAATCCGCAGGAGATCGAAGGCGTTCTGAATCCGGCCGCCGCTCGCGGCCCGGACGGTGAACTTTATCTTTTTCCTCGGCTGGTCGCACACGGCAATTATTCACGCATTGGCATTGCCCGAGTACGGTTCAATGAAGCCGGTGATCCGGCAGGCGTTGAGCGGCTCGGCATCGCACTGGAACCTGAAGCCGATTATGAGCGGCAGCTCGACGGCGGTGGCGGCTGCGAGGATCCCCGCATCACGTTTTTGGAACCGCTTCAGCGCTACATGATGACTTACACCGCTTTTTCGCCGCGAGGCCCTCGGATCGCCCTGGCAATATCGCAGGATTTATTTCACTGGAAGCGACTGGGGCTCGCGACCTTTGCAGAATTTCAAGGCATCGATTTCGTTCACGTGGACAACAAGGATGCCAGCCTCTTCCCGGTCGCCATTCCCAATCACGCCGGGAAAATGCAGATGGCCCTCCTCCATCGACCGCTTTTCCCTGGCACTCGTCCCGAAGAAACCGCGTGCCAGGCGGCATCGCGGGTGGTGGACCTTGATCATGAAAGCATCTGGATTTCCTACTGCCCGATGGCCTTGGACGGCCCCGAACCTGGTCATCTAGGCTTGTTTAATTCGCATCATCGGCTGGCCACCCCGGTATCGCCGTGGGAGCGGCTCAAGATCGGCGGAGGCGCTCCGCCCATCCTGACGCGGCACGGCTGGCTGATTGTCTATCACGGCGTTAGCGAAATCGACAAAGCCAACTACGACGCACACCAACTGTGCTACTCGGCCGGGGCGATGGTGCTCTCGAAAGAGCATCCACAGATGATTCGCTATCGTTCGGTGGAACCGGTGTTGACTCCGGCGCTGCCGCAGGAATGCCACGGTACGGTCCCGCATGTCGTGTTCCCCACCGGCATCGACCGTCGCGACGATCTCGGCTTACCGAACCGCTTCGACGTTTACTACGGGATGGCTGACTACCGGATCGGCGTGGCACGCCTTGACGTGCCGGATGTCTTGCCGCCGGAAGGCGTCGCTGACTCACCGAAAGCAAGAGTGTAAGAGTATCTGAGTTTAGGAATTCAAAACACTTGCGCCACTGGTACGGAGGATTAGCTTTCTGCGAGAGGGTGGGAATCCTCGTCTGTCGGGTTCTCCTGCTTAGATCATCAACGGCGCGATTGTTATGCATCTGCTCTGGCGCTTCTCACTTCTCCGCGAGATGCCAAAGCGAGCAAAGACAAAATCCGCGATATCGCAACCTTCGATCTCCGGCGAAGCCTGAGGGCCACAAGGATACGGGCCAAGCGGAGTCCGGGGCGCAGTCCCCAGGACTGCTTCTAGGATCCGCGGAGTCTCTGCCTCCGGGGGTGAGCACTCTTGCTCAGACGACTTTCTCCTGGAGTGCTAGCGTCGAGGCGTGCTTCCAAGTTGCGCGTCATGGATCATCTTTACCCAACATCTTGGCAAGCCCACAAAGCAGAAAACAATCTACGTTCACCTGCATGTAAGAACTGTATGACAGCGGTTCTCAATAAAAACGGACAGCCGACCCGTGACTCGAATTCTCTTTGACCGTATCCTTTTTGCGACCGATTTTTCACCAGCCTCGATAGTAGCGCTGCCCTACGCCGCGGCCATCGCTCGACACTTTGGCGCAAAACTATATCTGGCGTACGTGATTCCCCCCGATGCGTATGACTTGATTCCAGTGGACGAGCGAGATCCCGCCCTCGAACATATACGGGCTCACGCGGAAGGACAGATGGCCGCGGTGCGAGCAAGGCTGCTTCTCAAAGGACTTTCGCACGAGGTGCTTGTCGATCACGGGGTTGTTTGGCCGATGCTCTCGGCGATGGCGGAAAAGCACGAAATCAATTTGATTGTGATCGGTACTCACGGCCGGCGCGGCGTCGAAAAGATGCTGCTGGGATCGATTGCCGAGGAAATCCTGCGTTGCGCGCGACATCCGCTGTTAATGGTTGGGCCAGAGAATTCGGTAGCCCCAAAAACAGAGGCTAAACCGCAGCGCATTCTTTACGCGACGGATTTTTCCCCGGAGTCCGAGCCTGCGATGCACTACGCGTGCACTCTGGCCAAGGAGTATATGGCCACGCTCTTTTTCCTGCACGTCGCTGAGGATGTCTGGAAAGAGCCGATCACGACCAGGATGCAGGCTGCCGATTTTTTCAGCCTACGCTTGGCAGAAAAACACTGGGTATTGGAAGAAGGAGTGACGCCCGAGTTTCGCGTTGACTTTAATCCGGTGCGTGCCGAATGCATCTTAGAGACCGCCGGCGAGTTACAGATCGAGCTGATCGTGCTGGGTGTGCGTGGTACTCGATTTCCGCGAGTGGCTGCTCATTTGCGTGGACCAACAGCCTATGATGTGGTTTCTCATGCGCTGTCCCGTGTTGGTCATACGGGGCGGACCTCAACTCAAGAAAGAGGCGCCGCATCCGGAGCGGGCCGGCGACGGACTGAAGGCCTAAGATTACAGGAGGAATTAACTGCAGTATCGGCCCCCACCGCTACCAGCGAGGGACAATAACACGATCAAGCTGGACAAAACGAAAGTGAGGCTACTCATGTCTAGACATGATAAGAAAAAAGCGTCACAAGGAGATATTCCGGCTGTCACGTCTCAGAAGGAAACACGTTCCAACGTTCCCTCCGTTCCGAGCACCTCGCATCAAGCCACTCCCCATTTTTCGACGCCGGGGCCCGCTGAGCACATCATTCGTCAGCGTGCCTACGAGCTGTACGAAAAACGGGGACGCGAGGACGGCCATGCGGAGGAAGACTGGCTGGATGCTGAAGCGGAGGTCCTGGGTACAGTTTTCAGGAGAGCAAGACTTGGGTAGTGCTGCACCGCTGCACCCTGGAACAAGTGTGCTAGTCGGCGGAAAGGAACGCTGAGCTTTGAAGAAGTGACTGTCGCAGGCCGCAAGGGAGGAACTTCGTCGGCTGGTTGAGCGATATCTCAACTCGGTTCAGGGTATGGAAGAGCGATTCGAAACTCTTGCAGTCTGCCCGTCTTACTTGATGTAGCCTTCAGTGTACCCAAAGGCCGACTGCATAGTGTTTCGTTTTGCTCAGACGGAAGCCGGAATCTAGCCCATCATGTGTGCATGGGCGACTTCGATGCCCAATGTGCTCGACTGAGGAACTATGTTAGGTATGGGTGTGGTCGGAACAATTATTGTGATTTTGGTGATTGTGTGGCTCGTGCGTCGCGCTTGAAGCGGTCTCTCAACGGCAAGACCTTAGCCCACTGGCAACCTTCAGCGCAGACTAGTACGCGTGACATTGTCACGGAGTGGCCAAAATTGCACAGCCTGAACGGAGATAGTTCTGCCACACTGCAAGCCATGACAATTCAAACGATTCCGGAATACCTTGAAGAAGAGCGCCAAAAAGCTGCAGACACTCAGCTGCGAACGGAAGAAGAAGCTGCGCGCATCCAGCCGCTGCACCATGGTCACCATCGCAAGGCGGAACAGCCCAGGCTGCCGTTGATACCTAAAGTCAAATCAGTAACCAAGAAAAAGAAAAAGAGAAAAACCGTCGCTGTAGCTCGCAAGAAGCCACGCGCCGCGAGGAAGATGACGACAAAAACCCGCAAGAAAGCATGATTTGGATGTAAGGGGAAGAGGAGATTTGTCCGCTATTTCGCCCGCTTTACTGCGTCTACAAGGCCTGGGTATGGGTTCACGGCCTTGCCCTTCCACCACAGCCTTTCGGGCCCCAACTCGAAGATTGCAAA
>PLHW01000017.1 GCA_003139095.1 Acidobacteriaceae bacterium | reverse complement strand
GACTTAGTGTGAACAGGCCCTAGCAAGATCGAGGCGGGAAAAGAAATTTCGTTGCTCGCGGCCAATTCTCCTAAAAATCTCGCTTTAGAGAGATGACAGGGCTCGAAGCAAGTCCGATATGAACGCTGATAGCCTTGGTGAATTACGAACAGAATCTAACACTCAGGAGGAGTCCCATGAAAAACGAGATAACTTCCTTCATTTTGAAGACAGCAACGGTCTTAGTCACTCTGACCGTAGTGACGGGCGCTTTTGCGGCGACGGAAAAGGAGCTGTATAGCTTCAATGCCAATAGCAAGCGGGGAATCTATCCGTACGCCGCCGTGATCGCCGATCCTGCCGGCAATCTCTACGGAACAACCCTGTTTGGCGGCGCTTTCGGCGACGGGGAGGTGTTTGAACTTGTCAAGCCGACCGGCAAAGGGGCCTGGACCCAAACGATTTTGTATAGCTTCGAGAACAACGGCACCGACGGCTACCGTCCTTACGCCAGCCTGGTCATGGATGGCAATGGCAATCTCTTCGGCACAACAAACGAAGGCGGCAGCTACGGCTGGGGTGCGGTGTTCGAGTTGGCGCCCCAACCGGGCGGTGGCTGGACGGAAACGATTCTGCATAGCTTCAACCGCAACGGTACGGATGGCACCTATCCCTATGCCGGGCTAATCCTCGATGGCTCTGGCGATCTCTACGGTACAACATCCTCGGGCGGCGCTAACGGCGTCGGCACCGTGTTCGAGTTGGTACTCACGAGCGGCGTGTATACCGAAAACATCCTATATAGCTTCAAAGCCAACGGCGAAGATGGGAATGAACCCTTTAGCTGCCCAATCTTCGATGCCGCAGGAAATCTCTATGGCACAACCACCAATGGGGGCGTATTTGGCGGAGGCACGGTGTTCGAGTTGACATCCACGGGCGGAAGCTGGACAGAGAACACTCTTTACAGCTTCAACGCGAGCGACGGGGATCCGTACACTCCCTACGCTGACCTGATCTTCGACGGGGATGGAAATCTCTATGGCACCACGCTCAATGGCGGAGCCGGCTATGGGGCCGTGTTCGAGCTTACCCCGCAGGCCGGCGGAAACGGCTGGACGGAGACGACTTTGCATAGCTTTAACGACAACGGCAAAGATGGGACCACTTCCTACGGCGGCGTAGTCTTCGATTCCGTCGGGAATCTCTACGGCGACACGATGAGCGGTGGAAGCAATGGCAAAGGGGTGGTGTTCGAACTTGTCAAGCCGACCGGGAAAAAGGGCTGGACCGAAAAGATTCTGCATAGCTTCAACGCTAATGAAAAAGGAACCGATGGAGAAGTCCCCCGAGCTGGCCTCTTTTCCTATGCCGGCAGTTTCTATGGCACAACGTCTGAGGGTGGCCGTCTCGGCGGCGGAACTGTGTTCGAGGTCGTGCCTTAGTTAAATCCCAGAAGAAGGCTACCGTTTCACCTCCGGGCAGCGGGGTTTGGGCGGAGACTGTGCTGCATGGCTTCGGTGAAGGCATGGACGGGGCTAATCCCTGTTCCAACCCTGTTAAAACCCGATTGCCAAGCAACGCGGTCTCCGCGCAAACGCTCTCGCAAGCTAATTCCGCAAAGAAAATCTTCGTTTCATCGCGGCCAATTCTGCCAGAAATTTCGCTTTAGCAGATGACAAGGCCTTAACTGCTTGCGCGTGACGCCTTCCCCCAGGCGTTGAGGACAGGTCAAGAAACTTTCACAATTCAAAGAAATGGTCAAAATCGCAAAACAGGAGAGGTCCGATGAGGATTCGTGTCGCCAGTGCGGTTCTCGCAATTTTGTCCACCGGGTTGTTTGCCGTTGCCCAGGAAACGGCTCCTAACACTTCTATGTCCAGCGCTTTAGTGGCAGCGGCTTCAACTTCCGCTCCTGTGCCACGGCTGATCCGGTTTGCCGGCGTGGCCAAGGACACTGAGAGCAAGCCGCTGACCGGAATCACCGGCATTACTTTCTTACTCTACAAAGATCAGGAGGGTGGCGCGCCGCTCTGGATGGAAACGCAAAACGTGCAGCCTGATTCCAACGGACACTACTCGGTGCAGTTAGGCGCAACAAAACCGGATGGCCTGCCGACTGACGTATTCACCTCCGGTGAAGCGCGCTGGCTGACAATGCAAATCTCGGGGCAGTCTGAACAGGCGCGCGTGCTGTTGCTCAGCGTTCCGTATGCATTGAAGGCCGCAGACGCGGAGACCTTCGGCGGATTGCCGCCGTCAGCGTTCGTGAAGGTGGCCTCGAATACTTCAGCTGGCGCGAACTTCAGAGACTCACGGAGGGGCAATACGACTTCGGCGGCTCCCGAGGGGGCCCCGAATCAGCAAGGAAAGCCAGGGCCCCAAACAAAGAACCTGGATTATGTCGCCAAGTTCATCACCGCTGGGGGCGCCTTGGGCAATTCGCTCATCTTCGACAATGGCACGAACGTCGGCGTCGCCACCATCACTCCCGCATTCCCGCTGGACGTGAACGGGATCGTTAACGCGGCGAGCTACAATCTCGCTGGCAAAGCGTTCGCCTTCGGGTCCTACGCGAACAGCAATGCCTACCTCGGATTCTCGGGGAATTCCGCCATTACCGGTCAAAACAATACCGGCACTGGTGTCGGGGCGCTTTTCTCCACCAACACGGGCGCCCAAAACACCGCGAATGGAGCCTACGCGCTCTACTTCAACACTACAGGCACCGCCAACACAGCAACGGGATGGCTGGCGCTCGATAAGAACAATGGTATCCAAAATACTGCAACCGGCGTGCAAGCGATGGAAAATAACCTCTCGGGCCAGAACAACACGGCCGATGGCGTCTTCTCGCTCTTCGAGAACACCACAGGCAGCCTAAACACCGCCATCGGCAGCGCCACTCTAAACCAAAACATTGGAGGCTCGTATAACACGGCTACTGGCAACACGGCCCTCAATTTGAACACGAGTGGCAGCTTCAACACTGCGGTCGGAAATCTGGCGCTCTATTACAACGTCACTGGCAGCAGCAACACCGCGCTGGGAGTCGGTGCCGGACCTGACAGCAAGTCGACCAATCTTTCCAATTCCACGGCCATCGGGGCCAATGCTGTCGTAAGCGAAAGCAACGCCTTGATCCTGGGCGGTACCGGCGCGAACGCGGTAAACGTCGGCATCGGTACGGCCACTCCGCGGTCGGTCCTGGAGGCGGATGTCGTCGGCGCGGGCGGGAAGTTGGGGCCGACGATCACGCTGACGAACACAGCGGGAGGCACGAGTTCCGGGGCTTCGGTTGACTTCAACACTTACACACCATTCACAACGGGAACCTACAACCCATCCTCGCGGATTGAAGCAGTCGACCAAGGGAATTATTCAGACTCCATCTTGTTCCAGACCAATACACCGGGCGCGGCAAACAGCGGACTCCAGACGGATATGATCATCACCTCAACCGGCAAGGTGGGTATTGGTGCAACGCCATCCGCGCTCCCACAACTGGAAGTCGTCGCCCAATCTACTGTGAGCAACGTGGGCATCGTCGCACAGGGATACTCTACGTCCGGAGACGGAATCGATGCGACGGGTGGGACCGGCGATCCTGGGGCGTCTGGGGTCGGCGGATACGGCGGGGTGGGAACGGGGCGCGAATCCGGCTCGGGAGGGACCGGGGGATACTTCGTTGGCGGGAACTCGGATGAAGCTGGGTCCGCAGGCTGGGGAGTCTACGGTGTGGGAGGCACCGCGAATGGCACAGAAGGACTCGCGGCATGGTTCCAGGGGAGCATAAACGTCACCGGCGCAATCTTCGCCGGCACTAAGGACTTCAAAATCGACCACCCACTTGATCCCGCCAACAAGTACCTTTACCACGCCTCAGTCGAATCGTCGGAGATGAAAGACATCTACGACGGCACCGTCACGACCGATAGTCAGGGCGATGCCACGGTGCAACTGCCGGACTGGTTCGAAGCGGTTAATGCCGATTTCCGCTACCAACTCACCGCCATCGGGCAGTTCGCGCGGGCGATTGTGAGCAGCGAAGTCGCCAACCATCAATTCAGCATCAAGACGGACAAGCCGAACGTGAAGATTTCGTGGCAAATCACAGGGGTCCGTCAGGACGCTTATGCAAAGGCGCATCCGCTTGTCGTCGAGCAGGAGAAAGACGCCCGCGAACGCGGCCATTACATTCATCCCGAGCTGTATGGCGCATCCGAGCAGCAGAGCATCGAGTGGGCCAGAAACCCACAGATGATGAAAAAGATACAAGAAATGAGAGCACGCCAGACGGAGGAAGTAGTAAAGAAAACTCCACAAGCGAAATAAAGTGGTGTCCCGGAGTTAGGACTCAGAAAGGAGGCAGTTTCCAAAGCAGGCATCCCGTGAAACGCCGTGCTGCAGCCGCAGGATCAAGGCGCAAACCAGCGCTTTGATCCTGCGGCCTTTTCCCTCTGACCTCCGGCGATTGGGCGGGCACGGTCCTGATGTCACTCCAGGTGAATGTTAGTGTTTACTGCCAACCCTCCTGGCGCGATGCCGGATAAGAGCTGCGTTTCCGCCAGCGCGGACCAGTCATCAAGAAATTCTTGTTTCTCCGCGACCAATTCTCCGAAAAATTTCGCTTTACCAGATGACAAGGCCTTAACGGTTTGTGCCTGGCAACGGGGAAGAGACTTTTTCAGGACGATGCCACAGGAGAACACCATGAAACACTTGAAGACACAATTCGCGATTCTGCTGCTCTCGACTCTCTGTTTGATGACCAGCGCCTACGGGCAGATTACGCCCCTCGGCGATGCCTACACCAACACCGCCGATCCGACCACGAACTATGGCGCCAAGACCCTGCTCGATGTCGACGGCGCCACGCAGATCACCTACATCCAGTTCAATCTGGCATCTATTCCCACTGGCGCGAGCGTCAGTCAGGCCACGCTCAAACTCTATGTCAATTCTGTCGCCAAAGCCGGCAGCTTCAACGTGGACTACGTCGATGGCACGTGGTCGGAGGCCACGATTGACGCCAGCAATGCTCCGCCGCTCGGGAACACGATTGCGGCGAATGTGGCCATCACGACGGCGGATAAGAATCAGTACATTCTGATCAACGTCACCCCGGCGGTGCAGGCGTGGCTGAACGGAAGTCAAACCAACGATGGGATTGCGCTGGTGGCCAATAGCACGTTCAATGCGATCTTTGACAGCAAAGAGAACACGACGACGAGCCATCCGGCCGAGTTGGACATTGCCTATGCCGGTGGCGACGGAACGATCACGGGCGTGACCACGGCGAGCGGTAGCGGCCTGATGGGCGGAGGCACCAGCGGCACACTGAACCTGTCGCTGACGGATGCCTGCGCAGCGAATCAGGTCTTGCAATGGAACGGCAGCGCGTGGGCATGCGCTTCCATGGGCACGGGCACGATCACCGGCGTGGCGGCAGGAACCGATCTGACCGGCGGGGGAACCAGCGGTTCCGTAACCTTGAATCTCGATACTACGAAGGTCCCGCAACTGGCGGCCGCCAACACCTTCACCGCGAACCAGACGGTAAAAGGGAACCTGAGCGCAACCGGGGTAGTGACGGGCAACAGCTACCAGATAGGAAGCAACCTCTTCGCCTTCGGCAACTACGCGAATCAAAACGCGCTCCTCGGTTTTGCGGGAAATTCCGCCATCACGGGGGCCCAGAACACGGCCAGCGGCTACCAAGCGCTTGCCTCGACGACCACGGGCTATGACAACACCGCCAATGGCTACCAGGCACTCACGTCCAACACTGGAGGGTTTTACAACACGGCCAGCGGCAACGGGGCTCTCTTCAGCAACACCAACGGATCGAGCAACAGCGCCTACGGCTCTAGCGCGCTCCAATCCAACACCACGGGCATCTACAATACGGCCAGCGGCAGCCAGGCGCTCCAAAACACTACCTCTGGTTATAACAACACCGCGGATGGCTCGTCGGCGCTGTTCTATACAACCACCGGCAACGACAACACCGCGGTGGGCCTCTACGCGCTCTACCTCAACACGGGCGCGTTGAACACGGCGAGCGGCAGCCATGCTCTCTACTTTAACGCTTCGGGGGGGTATAACTCAGCACTCGGGTATTTCGCCGGGCAAACGGTCGACGATTCCGCCATCACAGGGTCCTATAACACCGCCGTGGGAGCCAATGCCGCGCTCGGAACGGGAACGCTCACGAACGCCACGGCCATCGGCTCCAATGCGGAGGTACAGGAAAGCAATGCCCTCGTGTTAGGCAGCATCAAGAACGAGAACGGCGCCAGCGCCAGTGTCGCAGTCGGTATCGGCACGACCTTTCCAGGTGCGACCCTTGACGTGCGCGACAACGGTTCCGGGGCCAACACCTTCGCGGCAACCACTGCCCGGGTCAATAACGCAGTGTATGGCAGTAACACGGCGACCTCTGGCAGCGGCGCGAATGGCGGATTTTTCACTACCGCCAGCCCACAAGGCGCCGGCATTGTGGCGCAGAACACCGGCAGTAGCGGCGTTGCCGGATACTTTAATGGCAACGTTTATATCACCGGTAGCCTCACCAAGAGTAGCGGCACGTTCAAAATCGACCATCCGCTCGATCCCGCGAACAAGTATCTCTATCACTCCTTTGTCGAATCACCCGACATGATGAACATTTACAACGGCATCGCCACGTTGAATGCCGGGGGCTGCGTCTGGATTACACTGCCAGCGTATTTTGAGGCATTAAACCAGGATTTCCGTTATCAACTAACTTCGATTGGCAGGCCGCAACCAAGTCTCTATGTTGCCAGAGAGATCTCCGGCAACCGCTTCCGGATTTCTGGCGGCAAGCCCGGTGGAAAAGTCTCCTGGCAGGTAACAGGTGTTCGCCACGATGCCTACGCCAACGCCCACCGCATTCAAGTGGAAGTGAAAAAGCCGCCCCAGGAGCAGGGACGCTACTTGCATCCCGAACTGTTCGGCGCACCTGCAGAACAGGCAATCGGCTATGCTGCGCCACCCAATGCATTGCAGGCTGAGGGCGATCACTTGGCCTTGCTACAAGAACAACACTAGCGCAGGGAACAAACGGCCGCGTATTTGCTGAAAGTACGGGCCTCCATCCATTGCGTAACGGGTAATACTAACACTCCACCTAATGCAAAGTGGGGAAAAGAAACTAACTAAGGAGGAGACAATGTATTCCGCAAGAACGAACAACACGAGGAAAGACCGATCGATCACTTCAAATTTTGGGACGAGATTTGGCTCGATGAAACTGGTAGCCCTGGCTATTCGCGGAGCCCTAATTCTGGCTGTGCTTTCAGGGCTGTTAATTGCAGCTCGCCCAGTGCAGGCCCAATCTTATTCTGTGCTTTATGACTTCTGCGATACGGGTACGGGTAACTGCCTACAAACAGGCGCCTATCCGCAGGGCCGGCTCACGCCCGACGGCCAAGGCAACTTCTACGGCGTGACTATGGGCGGTGGAGATTACGACAGCGGGGCCGTGTTCGAGCTGAGTCCCGAGCCGCCCAGTGGTTGCCCAAGCGGCAGCAACAGCGGTAATGGCTGGTGCGAAACCCCTATCTACAGCTTCGGCCCAGGGCCGGGCGGACTTACTCCCTATTTGTCCTACGTCATACGCGACAGTGCCGGAAACCTTTACGGAACGGCGGAAGGTGGGGGCGCGAATTATGCAGGCGTCGTGTACGAGCTCAGCCCAGCGGGGTCAGAAACCGTGCTGCATAACTTTGCTGGCGGGACGGATGGCGAGTATCCGTACAGCGGCTTGGTCATGGATACCGCCGGCAACCTTTATGGCATAACTAACAAAGGTGGCGAGAACGGGAACGGAACTGTGTTCGAGTTGAGCTTGTCTGGCGGTAGCTGGACCAAGCAAGTGATCTACGACATCCCGGCCAGCGACTCGATTCTGGCTGGCTTGACGATGGACGTTTTCGGAAACCTGTTCGGCAATACTTTCCACACGGTGTTCGAGCTGTCACCGAACGTGGACGGCGGGTGGAATCCGGCTGTCGTGCTCCACACCTTTGGTTCCGGTAAAGATGGTATCGAAGCGGACGGCGTTCCCGTACTCGATGGCTCCGGAAACATCTACGGTACGACATTCGCCGGCGGCGCCCACAAGGCAGGAACGGTTTACGAGGTGAGTCCTCGGCCCCATAAAAAATGGAAAGAGAAGGTCCTCTACTCCTTTAAGGACAATAGCAAGGATGGCGGCGGGCCAATGGCGGGGGTCGTGCTGGATGCGGGCGGCAATATTTACGGCACCACGATCGCCGGTGGCGAGTACTCGTATGGAACTGTGTTCAAGCTCGCACCAGTTGGCACGAGCGGCCACAAAGAAACGACCCTCTGGGATTTCAACGGCACGACGGGAGATGAGTCGATTGACAGTCTAATTCTGTACAACGGCAACCTCTACGGCACCGCCGAAAGGGGCGGGGCCGGCGCAGGATCGGAGGGCGATGGCGTTGTGTTCGAAGTGACTCCGTAGGATCTGGTCGCGATGGTGTCCCGCCTCAGCTTGCGGCACTTTCTTCGCAGTTCCCGCTATTCAAGATAGAGCCGCAATATGCGGCTGCTTAGACTCAAATCAAAGGAGAAACGGAAATGTTAGAATCCCAGAATACCAACCTGCGCCGCCCACTTCTGAGTCGAGTCCTCCGCGTGATGGGCCGGCGCCTTCCGGCCCTGTGGGGAGCTACGGTTTGGCCCTATCTCGCGACGTTTGGTACCTATGCCATCGTCGGTACCATTTACGGTCATACTCACCAGGTTGGTACGGCAAACGACCCGATCACCTTATGGCATGCGATGTCCTTTCCGGCTAAGCTTTCGATTCTCGTTGGCTTCGTCGCCCTCGCCTCAGTATCGTATGGCCTCGCTTTCGCCGGCATTTCTCTTTTGGTCTATGGAGACCTTCGCGGAGAGAGAGTTCTTTTGGCGAGCACCGTGGGACGAGTGGTCCGAAGCTTTCTACCATTGATAGTCCTGTCTTTTCTGATTGGCTGTGGAGTGTTCTTTGGATCACTCCTCTTGTATCTTCCCGGCCTGATTGTCCAGATGCTGACTGCCTTTGCCATTCCTGTGATGTTGCTGGAAGAGGCTGGGATTAAAACTTCTCTGCGCCGTAGTAAGCGTCTCGCTTCGGATCGGATTGGAATCCTGCTGGGTCTAGCGTTGACTATGTTTGTCGTCATCAGACTGTTCCGGATAATTTGCATCGGGCTGATTGGACTCCTCGACACTTGGGCACTCTTTACGTTGATTGGCGTGGGCGTGCTGATGCTGATGTGTGTGTACTTGTTCGTCTTCAGAACCTCTGACACCGGCTTGGCCCAAGGGCCAAGCTACACTTTCGACCTCAGTTCACCCTTTCAGTTTCAAGTTCGAACGGCCCAGATTGTAGCGCAGCCGTCCCTCGATCGTGCGTTGTTTCTGTTCTGCTCTCCGGCGTAAGATCTCCTCCCGCCGCCCGTAGTACACATC
>PLHW01000023.1 GCA_003139095.1 Acidobacteriaceae bacterium | reverse complement strand
GACACTTTTAATGTGGTTCAACAATTGTCAAACGTCGCGTTTGTTCACCACGGAGGCGCAGAGTCACGGAGAACGTCGTGAATTCGCAAGAACAAAGCGACGAAGGTTTTACCAACCGTGCGGGCGGGTTGGGAATCCAAACGCGGATATACTAATCGGCGCGACTGGCGTTTGCTTCAACCGGCTCTTATTGCAACCCGGATTTGTTTGGAGTGGAATCGACTATCCCAATTCACGTGACCGCACCCACCATCGTCGAAGTCGAAGGCCGCAAGCTCAAGCTCACCAACCTTGAGAAAGTTCTTTATCCCGCGGCGGGATTCAGCAAAGGGCAAGTGGTCGATTATTGCGTTCGCATCGCGCCCGCGCTCCTGCCTCATCTACGAGGACGTCCGCTGACGATGAAGCGGTATCCGGAAGGTGTGGACCGGGAATATTTCTTCGAGAAGAATGCGCCCAAGCATCGTCCCGATTGGGTGCAGACCGCGCCGGTATGGAGCGAGGGCAATCGCCGGACGATCGATTACATTCTGGCAAACGATCTGCCAACGCTGGTGTGGATCGCGAATTTGGCGTCGATCGAATTGCATCCGTCGCTGTCGATCGCGCCTGAGATTGAGCAGCCGACAATGATTGTGTTTGACCTCGATCCCGGGCCGCCCGCGAATATCGTGCAATGCGCGCAGGTTGGACTTTGGGTGCGGGAGATATTTGAGCACTTCGGGCTGAAGAGCTTCCCGAAGACTTCGGGGTCGAAGGGCTTGCAGATTTACGTGCCGCTGAACACGAAGACCAGTTACGACGAGACGAAGCCGTTTGCCCATGCGCTGGCGCGATTGCTCGAGCAGGAGCATCCGGAGCTGGTCGTGTCGGATATGAAGAAAGCGGTCCGCACCAATAAAGTGCTGGTGGACTGGAGCCAGAACGACGAGCACAAAACGACGATTTCCGTGTACTCGCTGCGCGCGCGCGAGCGGCCGACGGTTTCGACGCCGGTGCGATGGGAAGAGGTTGAGCAGGCGCTGAAAAAGAAAGACGCGGGGCGGCTGGTGTTTGAGTCCAAAGATGTGCTGGCGCGAGTGGAGAAGATGGGCGATCTGTTTGAGCCGGTGCTGACGCTGAAACAGAAATTGCCGAAGTTGGTAGGGCTGAGCGCGAGGGCGGCTGAAGGGGATGAGACGGCTGAGTAGGACGACGCTGCCATTAAGGAAGACGCGCCGGGAAAAGGGTCAAAGGTTGTGAGCGCAGTGAGGGCTGCTTCGCGGCGAACGCATAAGAGCGCCACGGCATCGGGAAAACGGCGCAGGGTATAATCGCGCTGATTTTTTGATTTCGGAATTTCGGAATTCTGCGATCTGACGTCTGCAGTCTGACTTCTGACTTCTGCAATACGAACTTATGCCTCAACTTTACGTCGGCACTTCTGGATGGGCCTATCCGAGCTGGAAGCCCGACTTCTATCCGGAGAAGCTTGCGCAAAAAAAGTTCTTGAACTTCTATGCGAGCAAGCTGAATGCGGTCGAAGTCAACTACACCTTCCGGCAGTTAGTAAAAGAGACGACGGTCCAGAACTGGATCAAGGAGACGCCGCCCCATTTCCTGTTCACCATCAAAGCGCACCAGGTGCTGACGCACATCAAGCGGCTAAAAGGGGCAGAGGATTTTCTGGCGCGCTTTCTGGGAACGCTTGAGGCGCTGGAGCGGGCGAAACGGCTGGGCCCGATTTTGTTCCAACTCCCGCCCAACTTTAAAGCGGATCAATCGGTACTGGCGGAGTTTCTGAAGCTCGTTCCGCGCGGGGTTCGGGCTGCTTTCGAGTTTCGAAACCCGTCTTGGTATGACGAAGCGACCTGGCAGACATTGCGCGAGAGGAATATTGCGCTGTGCGTTGCCGAGAGCGAGGAGCGCGACACTCCTCACGTGGTGACCGCCGATTTCGCCTACTACCGCTATCGCAAGCCGAGTTACACGCCCGAGGAGCGCAAGGCCATGGTCGGACGGATTCAGGAGCACCTTGCCGCGGGCCGCGATGTATTTGCATATTTCAAGCACGAGGAAACGCCGGAAGGTGTGCTCTACGCGCGGGACGTGCTAGAAGGCTGCGCGCGGCTGGGGGATTAGGCTCGCCGGCCTTTGGTTTAGCAAACGCGGACGCATCCTGCTCGGCACTTTTTCTTCTCGTCGGCGCGGTCGATACTCATAACATGGCTGCTGAGGCCGACGCTCGCGTGCTCGCCGGATTTCTCGACTATCTGCGTGTGGAGCGGGGGTCGGCGAAGCTGACGATTGCGGCCTATTCCGGCGACCTTCTTCAATTTGCGGAATTCCTGAAAAATCGGCAGCGGACGCTTACGAACGCGCGGCGCGAAGATGTACGCGATTTCATCCAGGATATGTTCTCGCGCCAGTTGGACGGGCGATCGGTGGGGCGGAAGCTGTCCGCGGTGCGGCATCTCTATCGTTATTTGTTACTCGACGGGAAGATCGAGAAGGATCCTACGCTCAACATCGACTCGCCGAAGCAATGGAAGGTGCTGCCGAAATCGCTGAGCCGGGGCGAAGTGGAATCGATTCTGAGCGAGGCGCTCTTGGGGAGCGCGCAATCGGCGGGAACGCCAAAGCGGAAAGATAGCCCGCGCGCGCATGCGCTGGCGCTGCGCGATCGCGCCATGGTTGAACTTTTGTATGGAGGCGGACTGCGCGTTTCGGAAGTGGCGAACGCTCGGCTGGAAGACTTGAAACTGGACCTGGGATACATTCTGGTGCATGGCAAGGGGGACAAGGAGCGCATGGTGCCGTTGGGAGTTCCGGCGCAGCAGGCGTTACAACACTATTTGCAGGACGGCAGAAAATTGCTCGCGAGCGGGAAAAGCTCGGCTCTGCTGTTTTTGGGCGCGGGGGCGAGGCGTTTGACGCGGCAGCGAGTGTGGCAGATGGTGGCAAAAGCGGGACTCGCTTCCGGACGGCACGCCAGCCCGCACATGCTGCGGCATTCTTGCGCGACGCATATGGTCGAGAATGGAGCGGATTTGCGCACAGTGCAGACGATTCTCGGCCATGCCGACATTTCAACAACACAGATTTATACACACGTTGCGCTCGACCGGTTGAAGAGCGTGTATGTGAAACATCATCCGAGAGCGAGGAGGAACCATTTGTAATTTGCGATTTGTAATTGGTAATTGAAGGACCGCGTCGAGACGACGAGCTAGCCGCGCCGCAAGTTGGGATTCAAATTACAAATTACAAATCACCAATTGCAAATTCATGAAACAGTCTCGCACTACCGTTGAACTGGCCACTGACGATTTCCTCCGGCATCTGCGGGAGAAGAATGCTTCGCCGCATACGATCAAGGCGTACGCTGGCGATCTCGACGTGTTTGCGGGTTACATTGGCGAGCGCGGCTGGGGGACAATCGATCACATTGTCATCCGCGGGTTCCTCGCGCACCTTTATGACAAGGGATTGGACAAGACTTCCGTGGCGCGAGCGCTGGCGGCGGTGAGGTCGCTTTATCGATGGCTGGCGCAGGAAGGCGTGGTCGAGCAGAACCCGGCGAAGCTGGTCTCGACGCCGCGCCTGGCGAAGAAATTGCCGCGCGTGCCGACGATTGAAGAAGTGAACAACGTGCTCGACGGGAAGATGCCGGAAGTGGCTTCGTTCCCGGAGCGCGACCGGCTGCTGCTGGAACTGCTTTATGGGTGCGGCATTCGGAATTCGGAACTGGTCGGTATCAATCTTGATGACATCAGCATGAGCAATGAGGCGATCCTGATCCGGGGAAAAGGGAAGAAGGAACGGTTTGTGCCCTTCGGCGGATCGGCGAGCGAGGCGCTGGTGAATTACCTGCCCTGGCGGCAGCAACTTTTGGCGACTGTGAAGAAGAGCACACCGGCGCTGCTCGTGAACCAGCGCGGCGGACGAATAACGACGCGCAGCGTGGGGCGAATCGTCAAGCGGATCGCGGTGGCGAAGGGGCTGTCGCCGGACGTGCACCCGCACACGCTGCGGCACGCCTTCGGCACGCACATGCTGGAAGAAGGCGCCGATCTGCGGGCCATTCAGGAACTGCTGGGACATGAACGACTGGCGACGACGCAGCGATATACACAGCTTTCGGTGCGGCACATGATGGAGGTTTACGACCAGACGCATCCACGAGCCAAGGCGAAGGCGTGAGGGGCGAGAGAACCAGGTTCGCGGCTTGATTTGAAGCTGCAGTCCAGCCTGCGCGGCTTGTACTCCCCAATTACTTCCGTAAGTATCGCGGCGCAGGGATTTGGCGGAGGATTGCATCATGGATACGTGTGGGGCGGGCGATGCCAGTTGGCATCGTGAGCCCGACGCATCCTGATAGCAATTCATTTTAGAGCGATTCATCTTAGAGTGACCATGAGCAAAATCACGAAAGAACTAGTTTTGCTGTTATCGCTTTTCCTGATCGCAGCCGCGTTGCAATCGTTTGCACAGTCACTGCCGATGGCACTCTGCTTTTACTTCCTGCCAACTTTGTACTCGGCCTACTTCTTTGGACGCCGGCACGCGACTCTCACCGCATTCGCGTCGGTCTTTTTGGTTATTCTGCTGAACTTCGTCAATAATCTGGTGCCCGCGCATCGGACGGTAGTGCTGCCGCAGGAACGGCTGTTTAACTTTGCGATCTGGGCGGGCGTATTGGTGGTGACCGGATACGCGATGGGCACCCTTTACGAGCGGGCGCAAGGCATGACCGCCGATTTGCGCGACAGTTTTGCCAGCCTGCTGCTGGTACTGCAACATTTCATCGCCAGCGAGAAACGCAACGACAGCGAGAGCCAGCGAGTGGTGGATGCCTCGGTCAAGATCGCCGAACAGATGGGGCTCGGCTCCGATCGGATCGAACTGCTGCGCTCCGCCGTGCTGGTGCGCGATTTGAGCGAACTTGGCATCAGCAATGACACACTTTACAAGGCGGCCGACGTGACGCATGCGGAAGTGGTGGCGAGTTTCCGCAAAGGGCGCAAGCCGAATGCGCGAGCGCAGGCGGTGGGGAATTCCATGCGGCGCGTTCTACCGATTATTGTCGCCGAGCAGATTTTGCAGGACCAGGGAGCGCGCTCGATTAATGTCCCGATTGAGGCGCACATTCTGGCGGTGGCTGATACGTATCAGAAGCTGACGAACAGCGCATACGGGAAGGCGCTCTCGCCGCTGCAGGCGGAACAGGAAATCATGGCGCAGGCGGGCAAAAAGTTTGACGCCGGGGTGGTTGAGGCTTTCGTTAAAGCATTTGGCGAACGCACGCGGGGCGCGGGCGCATAGCTATTGATGGGCGACCTCAGGCTGGACTAAAGCTGGGCGCGATTGTCTTCCCGCAACTCCTGCCACATCTCCGCGACTTTTTCCTTCAACTCCGCGGTGAAGCGGTCATAGGCGGCTTCACTGGCCTCACTCGCCGGTGGAGGCAATAGCGGCTTGCCGATTGTCATCCGCAAATTTCCAGCCTTCGGAAACTTCTCGTGACGCGGCCAGAGTTCGTAAAAACCTTCAATGGCGATGGGCACGATTGGCGCCCGCGTGTGGATGGAAAGAATCGCCGCGCCCTTGCGAAATATTCTCAGCCGACCATCGTTGGTGCGCTCCCCCTCCGGATAAAGAACCAGCACGCGGTCATGGCTCAGGCCGAAGGCGCCGGCGCGCATTGCCGGGACCAGATTTGCATCCGGGTCAAGCACGATTACGCGCAGCCAGCGCGCGAGGCGGCGCATGAAACCCCGGCCAAAAATGTCGCTGGTGCCGACGGCGAAGGTACCGCGAAAAATTCGCCAGGGCAACACGCCGCCAAGAATCAATGGGTCAATGTAGCTCTGATGATTGGAACAAAGCAGATACGGACCCTTTTCGGGTAAATTCTCGACGCCGCGCACACGAAGGTGAAAGCGGTCGAGGGCAAACATGAAGATGATTTTGCCAAGCAGGAAAAAAACGATTTCGGCAAACAGGTTATGTTGGGCCAGCGCGAGCACGTCGGGATCGTTCGCCGGCTCGTCGAGAATCGTGGACCAGCCAGGAGCAGTCGCCTGGGCGCTGTGTTTGCCCTCGCCATGGCTTTCCAGCACGGCATCAACCAACTCGCGCACGGTGTAGATCTCGGCCAGACGCGACTCGGGAACATCGACGCCCAATCGCTGCTCGATCGCGGTAAGGAGTTCGACGCGCTGCATCGAATCGAGACCGAGATCGAGTTCCAGATTATGCCGGGGGAGAATTGAGCCAACCCGGCTCCGCGCCGACTCGCGCACCACAGCCAACGCGCGCTTAACGTCTTCGCGTTGGAGCCATACCCGCTCGTCGTCAGTGAGGGGTCGCTCAGCGTCAAGGTCCGCCTCGCCTGGCTTTTTCTGCAACTCACGCACGCGCTTTTCAATCTCAAAGCGCTTGAGCTTGCGCGTGGTGGTTCGCGGCAGGTCTTCCTGCCAGACATCGTATCCGCCGAGCCGTTTGGTGGAGGCGATCTTATGGGACAGGGCCTCGATGTCAAGGCGGATCACCTCTTTGGTATTGACGATCTTGCGCTCCCGCAGCAACTCGAAATTAGGCACGATAACGCCGTGCAGCCGCTCGGAAGAGGGATCGCCGGGGCGGTCTTCCAAAGCCACAACGCAAATCTCTTTTACATAGGGCGATTGGAGGTAGTGCGCCTCGACCTCTTCGGGATAGATATTTTTTCCGTTGGCGAGCACGATGACTTCTTTGCGGCGGCCGGTGATAAACAGATTTCCGCCGGGATCGAAGTAGCCGAGGTCGCCGGTGTAAAACCAACCGTCGCGCAACACATCTTTCGTGGCGTCGGGACGATTCCAATATCCTTTCATGACGATCGCGCCGCGAATGGCGATCTCGCCTGCGCCAGGCTGGCCTTCCGCGGTTTCTGCGGCGGGAACAATCTTCGCCTCCACGCCGGGGAAAGGCGGCCCCACCGAACCAAAAACAATTTTGTCGGGCTGGTTCACGAATGCGCCACCGGTCGTTTCCGTCAGGCCATAGGCATTGAGCACGTCAATTCCGAAGGAGTAAAAATCGAGCTGAATCGAAGGATCGAAACGCGAGCCGCCGGTTACGAGGTAGCGCATGCGCTTGCCGAACGTGGCGTGAATCTTTCCGAAAAATACCTTGCCGGCATTTACGCCAACGCTTCGCAGGAGGCGGTTGAGCGCCATTAATGTGCGAACGATGCGCATAGTCAGCTTGCCGCGCTTGCCAAGTTCCTTGAAGATTTTTTCGTGGATAAGGTAGAAGAACTGCGGCACGACGGCGAAGGCGGTGATGTCGCGGTCGTGCAGGGCGCGGAGGAGTTCGGTCGTGTTGAGCGTTTCCAGATAAACGACGCGCGAGCCGTTGAACAGCGGCAGGAATAAGTTCGCCATCTGCGCCAGCACGTGGAACATGGGCAGAATTCCGAGGAGCGCGTCAGTCGGGCCGATGCTGACGACGCCGAAGACGGCATTCGCTTCGCCGACGAGGTTGGCGTGCGTCAACATTACGCCTTTGGGATCGGCGGTGGTGCCCGACGTGTAAAGGAGGGCGGCCAGGTCGTTGTCACTGGGAACAACGGGGTTAAAGGCGGCAGGGCCGGCGGCGAAAATCGAGTCGAGGTCGCTTGCTACACGCTGGCCGGCTTGCTGAGGGGATTGGTCTTGCCACTCGGCCACGGCCGACATCATCACCAGGTCTGTTGGAAGGCCATTAACCGCTTCAGCCGCGATGGCGAGATTCTTCACGTCGCAGAACAGCAGGCAAGCGCCGCTATCGAGCAGCAACTTCTTGACCTGATCGGCGTGCAAGGCCGTGTCGAGGGGAACGGCGGTTCTGCCGGCGGCGATGATCCCGAGGTACGCTGCCACCCAGCGCGGATGGTTGGCGGCGAGAATGGCGATTCGGGCGTCGCGAGGCACGCGGGTTGAGAGCCAGTTGCCGACGCTCTCCGCCATGCGCATGAGTTCGGCGAAGGTGACGTGCTCGACGGTCTCGGCGCGCTGAATTTCAAGGGCAATGTTATCGGGGAACCGGCGGGCGGACTCTTGAAAGCGCTGGTAGAACGTGGGCATCGTCGGAGTGAATATACTAAAGACGGCTCACGAAAACTAGGAACTGCGCCGATCTTAAGGAACAGGAAAAGCGACGGCGTTGAAGAAAATCACGTTTCGTGCTGACACCGCCAAACTTGAACTGGCCGAACGCATTGCCGAAGAGAGAGGCACGACACTTGGGGAAGAAGTTCGGCAGTGGTTGAGCGACTTCGGAGAGGGAAAGTGGAAGCTTGCGACGCTGGAACCGAAAAAGCAAAAAGGGCGGAAGGTCGGCGAAGGAATCGCGCCGGCCTACGGCCGGATAGCAGCGGTCCCGGTCCTCTTCAATCCTTGCTGCATCTAATGTGCTAGGCTTTTAAGGCATACTCTGGGACTTGTGTCCTCTGAAGGATTTCCGTTTTGATTAACACTTTATTAGGCAAGGTTTTCGGGACGAAGAACGAGCGCGAGATTAAGCGCCTGCTGCCGCGTGTGGCGGCGATTACTGCGCTGGAGCCCGAAATCGAGAAGTTTACGGACGATCAACTCCGCGCCAAGACGGACCAATTCCGCGCCCTCATTCAGGATCGCCTCAAGACCGTTCCCGACGAACCGGAAGCGGATCCCGACCGGCAGAAGGAAATTGAAACAGAACGCGGGCGGGTGATCGAGCAGGTACTCGACGAAATCCTTGAAGAAGCTTTTGCCATTGTGCGCGAGGCCGGGCGCCGCGTGCTGAACATGAGGCACTTCGATGTGCAGTTGATCGGTGGCATGGTTCTGCACGAAGGGAAAATCGCCGAGATGAAGACCGGTGAGGGCAAGACGCTGGTCGCGACGCTGCCCGTGTACCTCAACGCGCTCAGCGGGCGTGGTGTTCACGTTGTTACCGTGAATGACTACCTGGCCAAGCGCGACTCAGAGTGGATGGGCAAGCTGTACAGCTTTCTCGGGCTGAGTGTTGGAGTCATAGTCCACGATCTTGACGATGAAGAGCGACGCGCCGCTTATGCCGCAGATGTGACCTACGGCACGAACAACGAATTCGGTTTCGACTACCTGCGCGACAACATGAAGTTCGACTTGCGCGACTGCGTGCAGCGCGTACACAACTTCGGCATCGTCGACGAAGTCGATTCGATTCTCATCGACGAAGCCCGCACGCCGCTGATTATTTCCGGCGCCAGTGAGGAGTCCACCGACAAGTACTACAAGGTGAATCGCATCATCCCGAAACTGGAACAGGGAGAGGAAATCGACACGCAGCCGGGCGAGCCGAAAATCTACACCAAGGATTTCGTGGTTGATGAGAAGCACCGCAATATTACGGTTACGGACGAGGGCTGGGAAAAGGTTGAGAAGCTGCTTGGCATTGGCAATGTCGCCGACCCGGAGAACTGGGCGCTCAAGCATCACGTTGAAACGGCCGTTAAAGCGCACGCGCTGTACAAGAAGGATGTTGAGTATGTCGTTAAAGACGGCGAAGTGATTATCGTCGATGAGTTCACGGGGCGGCTGATGCCGGGGCGCCGCTGGTCGGACGGTTTGCACCAGGCGATTGAGGCCAAGGAGAACGTGAAGATCGAGCGCGAGAATCAGACGCTCGCCACGATCACGTTCCAGAATTACTTCCGCATGTACAAGAAACTTGCCGGCATGACGGGTACGGCGGAAACCGAAGCGCCGGAATTCGACAAGATCTACCGGTTGGAAGTCGTCGTCATCCCGACGAACCGCACGCTGCTGCGCATCGAGAATCCCGACATCGTGTACCGCACGGAAAAAGAGAAATATTTCGCGGCTGCGGACGAAATTCATCGCCTCCACGAAAGTGAGCAGCCGGTGCTGGTGGGCACGACCTCGATCGAGAAATCCGAGCGGCTCTCGGAGTTACTGAAGAAAAAGGGAATCAAGCACGTCGTACTAAACGCGAAGTACCACGAGCGCGAGGCGGAAATCGTCGCGCAGGCGGGCCGCAAAGGCATGGTCACGATCGCCACCAACATGGCGGGCCGCGGCACCGACATTTTGCTGGGTGGCAATCCCGAATTCATGGCGAAGCAGGAGTGCGTGAAGAAGGGAGTGGCGCAGCCGGTGCGCGCCGCGCAAGGCAAGATCGAGAATGTGGCCGACGATCCGAACCGTACCACCTGGTATTACGCGGGCAATGAATATGCGGTTCCGACCGATCAGTGGAATGAAGTGTTCACGCGCTACAAAGCGGACACCGATCGCGAGCACAAGGAAGTAATCGCGGCCGGAGGCTTGCACATCTTCGGCACTGAACGGCATGAGGCGAGGCGAATCGATAACCAGCTTCGCGGGCGAGCGGGCCGACAAGGCGATCCCGGCTCGTCGCGCTTTTTCCTCTCGCTGGAAGACGACCTGATGCGCATCTTCGCCAAAGAGTGGGTGTCGAATCTGCTCCAGCGGCTGGGCATGGAAGAGGGTGTGCCGATTGAATCGCGCATGATCACGCGGCGCATTGAAGCAGCGCAGAAAGCGGTGGAAGGCCAGAACTTCGAGGCCCGCAAACACCTGCTCGAATACGACGATGTGATGAACAAGCAGCGGGAGGCCGTGTACGGCTTGCGCCGCCGCTTGCTCGAAGGCCTCGACCAGAAGGATCTGATCATCGAGGATTACGTCTCCGGAATCCTCGGCGACATCCTGGAGCAGTTCTGCCCCGCCAAGGCGCACGCCAACGATTGGGACCTGAAAGGCTTGAAGGACGCGATCTTCACGCGCTTTGGCGTGGACATTTATGCCGAGGGCTTAAAGCCGGAGGAACTGAACCGGGCCGAACTGGGCGATGCGATCTTCGAGACACTGAAGCAGCGCTACGACGCGAAGGAGAAGCTCATCGGCGGCGACGCGATGCGCTATCACGAGCGCATGATCATGCTGAGCGTGATCGACGCGCAGTGGAAAGATCATCTGCTCTCGATGGATCACCTGAAAGAAGGCATCGGCCTTCGCGGCTACGGGCAACATGATCCGCTGGTCGAGTACAAGCGCGAGTCCTTCGACATGTTCGAAGACATGATGCGGCGCTTCCAGGAAGAGACGGTTCGCTATCTCTACCTGATGCAGGTTCTAGAGCGACCAACCGACGCGAACTTGATTCCTCGAGGCGCGGAGAGAGAGACGGAACAGACGCTGGAAGCGGGGGCGCCTTCGGTTATCACTGGCGGTCAAGGCGGAAATGGCCGTCTGGCGCGGAAAGTCGCGACTTCGGTGGACGAGATCGAGGAAGCGTTCCAGCGCAAGAAGAAGAAGGAGCTGGAGCAGGCGCGCATGGCGGGGGCGGGCGACAGACAGGTTCAGCAAGTGGTGCGCTCGGGCGACAAGGTTGGGCGCAACGATCCATGTCCTTGCGGCAGCGGCAAGAAGTATAAGAAGTGCTGCGGCGCGGCGGGATAATCCCGGGCCGAGAGGCGAACGGTGCGCGCATCGCGGGTTTTCGCAAATCGGCCGCTTTGGTCGCATCGACTGCTTCCGTCGTGCCGGCGCTTGCTGGCGCGTCATTCTCATTCCGCTCGCGAAATCATCGGACTACAATAGAGCCGCAACGTCGAGGAGGTCACTATGATCGCTCTTCGCCTGGTTCGTCTGATCGAATCCCACTCCGAACAACTAGCTGAAAGCCTGGTAAACAAACTGGAACGGTCCAGTCGCGCTGCCGATCTGCGCCGTGTTTCGCCCGCGGAACTCCGCGAGCGGGCGCGTGACGTGTATCGGAATCTGAGCGACTGGCTGCTGACGAAAACGGAAGACGACATCGAGCGCGTTTACACGCCGCTCGGACGTCGCCGCGCCGAGCAGGGAGTCTCGCTGAGCGCGCTTTGCTGGGCACTGATGATGACGGAAGAAAATCTCTGGGATTTTCTGGAGATGGAAGGGATGCGGGAAAAACCACTGGAGATTCTGGGAGGTTTCGAGTTGCTGCGGCTGCTCGATTTGTTTTTCGATCAGGCGATTTATTTCTCGACACTCGGCTACGAGAGTCACTGGAAGGCTCAACATCAAGCTGCGGTTGAGCACTTGGCTCGCGCCAGCTGAAAAGTTGGCCGCAGGCTCAAGTCAGCGACGATCGCGGGGAAGAGTGTAGCCCGTGAGTTGGCGTTTTCGCGGGATGGCGCGAAAGGTCATCTCCGAAGCCGGGCTGCGCGTGGCGCGCTTCCAGGTGAAGAAAAGATCGGCGTAAGTCTGCGTGATGTAGTCGCTGGGCGCGATGTTGAGAGAGCGCGCGGTGCGGTCGATCCAGCGCGCGGGACCTTCGAGTTCGCCAAAAATTCCAATCGGAGTTTCATCGAGGACGGCGTGACCAACGCCGTCGGACCATTCGGCGCGAAATTTTTCGTAGCGGAAAGTGGGCGCGAAACCGAGCGCGCGCAGAATTGCATCCATTTGCTCGCCGTTCTCGACGCACGTCTCCAGTTCGGTGCGTACTTTGTAACGGCCGCTCTTGCCTTTGGACTTGTGCGTCAGCACCCATTTTTCCCCGTATTTGCGCAGGCGCAGGAGTTCGCCGCGCTTGCGAAGTTTTTGTCCGGGCAAATCGTAGAGCGAATTCATTTCGTGTGTTGGCGGAGTGATTCGGCGGAAACCAGCGCCGCGAAGCGCTTCGGAGAGCGCTTTCAAATCGGCGATGCGAAATTTGATTTCGACTTCCTTGGGCATGGGGAAATTTTAAAGCGTCGTTGGTTGTTCGTCCTTGGTCGTTCGGCCCTCAGGGCTAAAGCCCGCAGTTTTATTGGTCCTGAACGGCACGGCTGAAGCCGTGCCCTACCCAAAACCATTTAAGAGACCAGTTGTAATGATCAGCCGCGAAATCACGCCTTTTCTGCGTCCTTGGCGGTGAATGGTTTTGTCTCAGCCGCCGGCCGCATTTGTGCCAGTTTCATGTGGGGCAGTTCGCGCTCGACATTTCTACGTTTCGCAATCAACTCGGCTGTGATCGACACGGCAATTTCTTCGGGCGTAATCGCTCCAATGTCGAGCCCTACGGGCGCGTGGACGCGAGCGAACAAATTTTCCGGCAGGCCTTCTTTTTGCAGCTCCTTGAAAATGCTGATCGTCTTGCGCCTCGATCCGATCATGCCGACGTAGCGTGCGCGTGTCTGCACGGCCCAGCGAAGCACGCGCATATCGTCGCGATGGCCGCGCGTCACGATGACGATGTAGGCCGATTCGCCGGGAGAGATTTTTGCCATGGCTTCATCGAAATCTTCGGCAATGACCTGCTGCGCGTCTGGGAAATTCTCGCGATTGGCGAAGCCCTCGCGATCGTCGACGATGGTTACGTCAAAGCCGGCAATGCGGGCGACGTGGTAGAGGCTTTTGGCGACATGGCCGGCGCCGAAAATGTAGAGGTCGGCGGGGGGGAGAATGGGCTCGATGAAAATCTCCAGCGTGCCGCCGCAGACCAGGCCGGTATCGAACTTGGGATCGTTGTTGAGATCGAAGGTGAGCGTGCGCGGCCGCTCCGATTCCATTACCTCGCGGGCGGCCTGCCAGACCTCGGCCTCGACGCAGCCGCCGCCGATGGTGCCGAGAATCGAACCGTCGTCGCGCACCAACATTTTTGCGGTGCGAAACGAGGGAATGGAGCCGCGCGCGTTGACGATGGTAGCGACGGCGCCCCGGCGTCCGGTCTGGCGGAGATGAACGATTTCTTCGTAAAGATCCATCGAGTTGATTCTAACTTGCGCGGCGCAGCGGCGAAATTGGATACGGGGATTCGCGGATGAAAGGCTGACGGGACGTGCTCGCTGACTAGGTCTGTCCGGGATGCGCCCGGTCTATACCGTCTGTTGCCTACCCCCCTCCCCCTCCCCCTCCTGCCCCTGTCTAATGGAATCAGCAGTTTGGAATAAGTCTACTCGCAAAGTATTCAAAAATATAGGCTTGAACTTAGTTTGTACAATTCTTTTCATTCGTTATAGTTACGTTCGATTTTCGCAAATTTTGCGATTTACTGCCCGCCAAAGTCTTGAGAAATATGGACTTATCGGCAAAGTCTTGAGCGCATGGTAGTTAGCTGTCAAAAATGGCCTCATTTTGCGACATTTCCCGCAAAGTATTCAAAAATAAAGAGATAATTGCAAAGTATTGAGAAATAAGGATTTGCTTCGGCTCTTGCGATGGGATGGCGCGGTGCGTCGCCCATTCTGGGAACCGAAACGCGCTATGTGCGAGGTCGCAACCCTCGTTGGAAACAGGATGTTGTCAAAGAGCTGACGAAGACCGCACGATGTGTGCGCTGCATTCAGTTGAGATCAAGCCGGGAGCTTAAGTCAAGGGATCTTAGCCGGAATAATGCGTCGACAAACCCATCAAGGTTTACACCAGCCGTTAAGCCCGAGAGCAAACAACGTCGTCACGGAAGCGATCAGACCGGCTGCCAGAGCACTCGCCAGAGGAATCCAAGTTTTCCACCACTCTGCTGCTGCCACTTGGCGGTCATGCATGGTTATTGCGGTTTGAAGAAGCGCAGCGGCAAATTCAGGGGACAGGGGACAATGGTGGCCTCTTTTCTCCCTCCGTCTTCGGCAAAACATATCGGGAAACCAGCGACAAACCGGCGTGAAGACCAGGATTGACCCGAAAGAATTCACGGTGTTCTTTTGCGAGTGCGAACCAATTCTCGGCGGAGGCCGGGGAACCTTGGAGTTCTTTCGCCGTTTCCCTCTTCACTTCGCTTTGTGTCCGGGTCTAGCGCCAACACTTGAATAAGAGCAAGCACATCGGCGAGGCGACCCGGTTTGGTATGTGGTCCGTCTGTCATTTGCTTTCCGTGCCTCGGCTATTCTCAGAAGGGTCTACCAATATTAAAAGCCCCGGCTCATCACGCCGGGGCTACTGGTGTTACGACAATGGATATGCGATACGGTTTGCCAAACCATCTTAATGATCGGCCCAGCGGAAAATGAAGTCAAGAGTTACTTTGTTGAGCAGCGTACGGAGGGCGGCGGAGTCGAACCGCAGTGGCTGATGAGCGCTCACCGGTTTGGCAAACCGTGTCCAGTACCCACTGGTAACACCCTCCAGAAACGGCTTGTCGAACCAAATCTATTCGTAGGCGAGGTGGCTTTGCTGTGCGCGTGATCACGCCAGTTTTGGTACATTTCGGGTAGGATCAAGTTCCAATTTGAAACTAGCTTTCGCGTAGGGAGACTCCATGAAAGCGGTGCGCATTCATCAGTTCGGTGGACCTGAAGTTCTTACGTACGAAACCATTGCCGATCCCGAGCCGCGCAAGGACCAGGTGCTGGTGCGGGTACGCGCGTGCGCGCTGAATCACCTCGACATCTGGGTGCGGCAGGGATTGCCCGGCGTCAATCTGCCGCACATTTTGGGCAGCGACATTGCGGGAGAGATTGCCGAAGTTGGGGAATACATTGGCGACCTGAAGGTGGGGCAGCGGGTGCTGCTGGCGCCGATGACTTTCTGCAATCGTTGCGCGAAGTGCGTGGCGGGATTGCACAACCAGTGCCGGCAGTTCAGCGTGCTGGGCAATGGCGTGGATGGCGGCAACTGCGAATTGATTGCGGTGCCTGCCGTGAACGTGATTCCGATTCCGGACACGCTGGACTTTAACGAGGCGGCGAGCGTGCCGCTGGTGTTTGTAACCGCGTGGCACATGCTGACGGGGCGGGCGGCGATTCGTCCGGGGCAGACGGTACTGGTGCTGGGCGCGAATTCCGGCGTCGGCATTGCGGCGATTCAGATTGCGAAGATGTTTCATGCGCGGGTGATTACGACGGCGGGAGACGAGCGCAAGATGCAGCGGGCCCTCGAACTGGGCGCGGACCACGTGATTAATCATTACCGGCAGAAGATTTCGCAGGAAGTACGGACGATCACGAAGGGCGAGGGCGTCGACATTGTGATTGAGCATGTAGGGCCGGCGACGTGGCAAGAGAGCGTGCGATCGCTGAAGGCGGGCGGGACGCTGGTGACGTGCGGCGCGACCACGGGACCGAAGGTGGAACTGGATTTGCGCTTTCTGTTTTCGAGGCAACTGGCGCTGCTCGGGTCGTACATGGGGACGATGGGCGAGTTGAATGAGGTGCTGCAGCATGTTTTTGCGGGGCGGCTGAAGCCGGTGATCGACCATGTGTTTCCGCTCCAGGAAATTCGCAGCGCGCATGAATATCTGGAGAAGAGCGAGATGTTCGGCAAGGTGGTGCTGAAGGTGTGATGGGAGATTGTCTGCAACCTGCCGGGCTGGATGACATCTGATGTAGTTGTGCCGAGGGCTTCGTTTCCCCGTCCGCGAGCAGGACTGGAATTGCTCGCGGAGGGCGGGCTCACGAAATTGGGTTGTAGGAAAAATATGCGTATTGGGCGAGCGCGGAATTGTGGTGAGGTGTGCCGGCGCCGGGAGATTTGCCGGTGAACGCCGAGTGCGTGCCGTTCCGCCAGATTCCGCACACGACGCCGCTTTTCCTGGATTACCTTTCGCACAGTCCATCGGTTCAGAAGTTCTATCCACGATCTCCAAATTCTGCCCAATGGTTGAAAGAGGAAGCGGGGCGGGTGCAATACGATCCGCAGCGGCGCGCCAAAGCGAGTGAAATACTTGCGCGGCAGAATGCCGTGTGGGGCGCGTCGGAACGCACGCTGGCGAATGTTGAACGACTGCGGCGAGGCGCGCTGGCGGCCGTGACCGGGCAGCAGGTGGGCTTATTCGGAGGGCCGCTTTTTTCCATTTTCAAAGCTCTGAGCGCGGTCAAGTTGGCGGCGGAGGCGACGAAAGCGGGAGTAGATTGCGTGCCGATTTTCTGGCTGGCGACGGAAGATCACGATCTGGCAGAGGTGAACCACGCGACGTTGCTTTCAGCTGCGGGGCCATCGGCGGGCGCGGGCCGGCCGGAACGACTGACTGCGGAAAGCCGCGGCGTGACGGACGCGCCGGTGGGCACGGTTGTGTTCGGGCGCGAGATTGAAGCCGTGGTGGAGCGGGCCGCGTCGTTGCTGGGCGATTCGGAGGCGGCGACGTGGCTGCGCGAATCATATCGTCCGGGAGAAACGCTGGGCAGCGGATTTGCGCGGTTGTTTGCGCGGCTGTTCGCGGAGTGGGGAGTGATTCTGCTCGATCCCGCCGACGCGGAGTTTCATCGTCTGGCAAAGCCGCTGCTGCGCGCGGCAATTGAGCGGGCGCCGGAGCTAGACGAGGCGCTGCTGGCGCGCGGGAAGGCGCTGGAGGCGGCGGGCTACCACCAGCAGGTGAAGGTGACGGCGGCGACCACGCTGCTGTTTGAGGTGAGGGAGGGCGCGCGGATCGCGGTGCGGCGCAAGGCAAATGGCACGGGCGAGGCCGGGTTTCAGGCGGGCCATGAGCGGATCACAGAGCGGCAACTGCTGGAGCGGGTCGAGCAGGCGCCGGAAAATTTTAATCCTAATGTGCTGTTTCGGCCGGTGGTGCAGGATTATCTGCTGCCGACGCTGGCGTACACGGGGGGCGCGGCGGAGATCGCGTATTTTGCGCAAGTGGGCGTGGTATACGAAAAATTGCTGGGACGCGTGACGCCGGCGCTGCCGCGCTTTTCGGCGACGCTGGTAGAACCGAAGGCGGAGCGAATTCTGACGCGATATGGATTGACTTTTCCGGATTTATTTCACGGGCCGGAAAAGGTGCGGGAAAAGATGGCGGCGCGCTCGCTGCCGCCGGAATTGCAGAACGTTTTTTCGGAAGCGCATGCAAGCGTGGAAAAGGCGATGACGCGGGTGCGCGACTCGGTTGGAAGACTCGATTCGACGCTGGTGGCGGCGGCGGATCATGCGCGAATGCGAATGTGGTATCAGATCAACCGTCTGCACGGGCGCGCGGGACGAGCGGAACTGTTGCGCAACGAGGTCATCGCGCGGCACGCAGATGCAGTGTGCGACGCGCTGTTTCCTCACAAAGCGCTCCAGGAGCGGGAAATTGCGGGGGTCAGTTTTCTGGCGCGGTACGGAACGAGTCTGCTGGCGAATTTGTATGACGCGATGCACACCGATTGCCACGATCACCAGGTGATTGCGCTGAAGTAGGGCGCGGCGAGCACGTTGCGTGACGGCGCGGGCAATGCCGAATTCCACTACACAACAAAATCAACTCACGCTGCTAAAAGGGCGCGCAGTTCCGCGAGCGATTCAACGCGCGGGACTCCTCGTTGTTTGTACGCGCCGGGAACATCCATCAGCACGGCCTGCATGCCGGCGCCTGTCGCGCCGAGGTAATCGACCGAATAGACATCGCCGAGGTAGAGGCTTTCGCTGGGCGTGGCGCCGAGCGACTGCATTGCGACGCGGAAAATTTCCGGGTGCGGTTTTTCGTGGCCGACAAGGCCGGAGTCGGTGATGGTGAGGAAGCAATCGGCGATGCCGCAGCGGCGGAGCACGTCTCGAATGCGGCCGTCGGCATTCGAGATGACGGCGATGCGATAGCGCTCGGCGATACGCTGCAACTCCTCGCGCGTGCCGGGAAGAATCTGGTCCCAATTGCCGGAGTCGCGGACGCAGGCGACGCAGTGGTCGCGGAGTTCGTCGTCGTGAAGGCCGATCTCAGCGAAGAGTTGGGTGTAGAACATGCGCCAGAAGCCGTGATCGTGGTTGCCGTCGGCGATCATAAGCGCGTCGAACCGGTTTTTGATGCGGGCTTCGAGATCGCGAAGATGTTGGGGGTCGCAGGTGAGGCCGCGGTCGGAGAGCCGGGCGTGGATTCGCGGGCGATTGGGAAAGAGCAGCGTGTTGCCGACATCGAAAAAGATGGTGTTGATTGCGGAGTATTGGGCGGCCATAGTATCTATGGCATTGTAATGCGCGGCGGGCGCAGGAAGCGTAGTTCGAGTTGCACGTGGTGCGAGCCGCTGACGGGTGCGCGTAAAAAAGGTAAGATCGAAGTTCTGCATGAAGCACGCTCGACGAATGGGCGCGGGGCCAGGAAAGTCCTTGTCAATTTTGTTTGCGATGGGTCACGCCCATGATTGGGTTGCGGGCGGCCGCGTGGTGCATGCGTGGGCGGTGATGGCCGCGCCGGCGCTGCTGGTGTTCGCCTCGACGCGCGAACAGGTCTACAACATTCTTTGGGCGCTGGTATTTGGATTTGCCACGCTGAACATTTTGAGCCTGGGGGCGCGGCACTTCGATGCGCGCAAAAAGGGACTGAATTTTGGCGAGGTGCTGGCGATTCTGGTGGTGTTGGTGTCCGTGATTCTGCTGGGGTGGGAGATGCTGTACGTGTTTGACATTTTGCCGATTAAGCTGGGGCCGCGATGACGGGGATTTGCGGTATGATGCGCGTGTGACGAAACGTGACTCCAATTTCGACGTGACCTGCCCGTGCTGCGGCGCGGTGCTGAAGATTGACACGGAAACGCGGGCGGTGATCTCGCACGTGGCGCCGGTGAAGCCGAAGATGTTTCAGGATATGGAAGAGGCGGCGCGGGCCATGAAAGAGCAGGATGGGCGGCGTGATTCCATTTTTCGCCAGTCGGTGGAGGCGCAGAAGCATGCCTCCGAATTGCTGGAGAAGAAATTCCAGGAAGCGGTGAAGAAGGCGAAAGAGACGCCGGACACGGGGAAGCCGATTCGGGATTTCGATCTGGACTAGACCTTCAACCGCCGAGATCGCAGAGATCGCCGAGAACTTCTTTCACATTGCCGCCCGAACGAAGTGGGGCTGTGCGGTTGGGACGATGACAAGTTCCCTCGTGAACTGATGGCAGATAGCGCGTATGAGACCCCTTCTGCTTGGGCACCGCGGTGCGCGGGCTTCTCGGCACACACCGGAAAATACCCTGGCATCGTTTGAGCTGTGCTTGCAGCATGGCTGCGATGGTTTTGAGTTCGACGTGCGGCGCTCGGGTGACGGCACGGCTGTGGTTTGCCACGATGCTGCGATTCGCGGGCTGACAGTTGGCGATGCAGCGGCTGAGGTGCTGGCGCTTCCTAGGCTTGACGATGTTGTCGCGCGATTTTCCTTGCGCGCGTTTCTGGACATCGAATTGAAGGTCGCGGGACTTGAGGCGCAGGTCATCGCGGCCTTGCGCGAGGGTGCGCCGTCGAAGGGTTATGTGGTGTCTTCGTTCTTGCCGGAGGCGTTGCGCGCGGTGCATCGGCTCGATCCGGGCATTCCTTTGGGATTTCTGTTCGACCAGCGCGATCAGGTTCCGCCGCCAGACTTGCCGATTGCCTGGCTGATTCCACATTTTGAGGTGGCGGATCAGAGAATGATTGAAGGCGCGCACGCGAGTGGAATCAAGGTCATGACGTGGACCGTGAATGGCGCGGAAGGAATAAGGCAGTTCGCGGAGTGGGGTGTCGACGCGATTATCTCCGATGAGACGGAGTTGCTGGTGCGGTCGACGCGGTAAGTGGTGGAGAGCGATGCTGCCGATATCTCCGCTATGCGGGGGGCTGGTACTTTTCGAGTGATGAGCGAGTAGGACCGTTAGTCTGACAAGCCGAGCTCGATGAAGCCGTCCCGCTTGGACGGTTTGAAATGCCGGCGAATCGCAGCGGCTTCGGCTTCGGAGAGGAAGGGATTGTCGTCGCCCCGGACGGCGAGGGTGTAGCAATGCTCGGGAGGCGGAGGGAACCCGCGAAAACCGGTTCGGATGATCCCGCGGAGGCCGGATCGGGTGATGAGCAGAAGGGTCTCGTTGCCGTCCTTCACTTTGGTGGACACGGAAAGACGTAGTTCTTCCAGAACTTCGCTGAGGAATGGCATTGTTTATGCGGCTCGCGGGGTGAGGGCGCGGAACACAGGCAATTGCACCTGAAAAATTCTCTGCTCCACAGGAAGATATTGCGGGGGGGCGGTGTCAATCCGCAGGTGAGCTTTTGGCAGGTCGCTGGCTTGGTCCATTTTGGCCCAAAACTCGCTGGGAGCTTTGAAGAAGAGCAAATCGAAATTACCGGATCCGTAGGCACCCGCAATCTGCACTCGCACCATCGCGTTGAGGCGGGATTCCGCACTGGCTCTGTCTTCCGCCGAAGTCACCAGATCGAGATCGAGACAGTGAGCAGTGATCCCATCGGCGTCCTCGGTGAAAAGATAATGCAAAGCATCGAGTCGAGGTAACGTCATCTTCTCCACGCGCAATCTCCAGAACCTTGGTTGAGCTGATTTGGGCTAAGAATACACCTAAACGGGGGGAAAGCAACAGGTTACCTAAGGATACGGAGCATACCACCGGGGTAACGGCCATGCAAGAAGACTACTGCGTGGCCGGCGCCGCTGGGCAATACGCTGATAAATCAGATGGCGGTTGATTCTCCGGAGTTGCACTCTTTTGTGTCCGGCTTCCATGCGCGCGCGGTCCGCTGCCATTGCTCAGGGATTCTGCGTCATTTACATTGATGTTTCATGTCCACGACTGGCGAGCGTTTTGAACGGGCGGTACAAATCATGGCGCGGCTGCGGGCGCCTGGCGGCTGCCCGTGGGATCGCGAGCAGACCTTCGACTCGATCAAACCCTACACCTTGGAAGAGGCGTATGAGGTTCTGGAGGCGATTGACAATCGCGACTGGCCGGAGCTGACAGGCGAACTTGGCGACTTGCTGCTGCAAGTGCTGTTTTACTCAGAGATGGCGCAGGAAGCCGGGCACTTTTCGATCGATGATGTTCTGGACCGCCTCTCGACGAAGCTCGTCGACCGGCACCCGCATGTTTTTGGCGAGGTGAAAGCCGACACTTCCGCCGAGGTGCTGCGCAACTGGGAAGCACTGAAAGCGGAGGAAAAAAAGAAACGGCGGGAAGCGGGCGGCGGCGAGCAGGCTAAGCAGGGCGACGGGCAAACTCCAGGGGCCGAACACTCGGTTTTGGCCGGTGTTTCGTCTCGAGTGCCGGCGCTGCTGGAGGCGCACAAACTCAGCTCGAGGGCTGCTCGCGTGGGGTTCGACTGGGCGAACATTGAGGGACTTTTTGAAAAGCTTGCGGAAGAGACGGCGGAATTGCGCGAAGAGCTGAACGCCTCGTCAATCCAGGGTCCGGCAGGTACGGGGATTGCGGGCTCAGGTAAGCCGCAGATTTCCGCCGAGCAGCACGAGCGGCTGGAGGATGAAGTCGGCGATCTGTTTTTTGTGCTGGTCAACATTGCGCGCTATCTCTCGCTCGACTCCGAATCCGCGCTGCGCAAAACAAATCGCAAGTTTAAGCGCCGCTTTCAGTGGATGGAGTCGCGATTACACGCCAGCGGACGCGGACCGGAGCAGGCTTCGATGGACGAACTCGAAGAACTGTGGCAGCAGGCCAAGCGGCAGGAACACGCGTGAGGGAGACGAAGGCGCCGGAAGCGCGGGCGGGGAGCGGCGAGCCGAAAGCCAAGCTTTCCCACGCCGAGCTTTCGCACGCCATTTCTTCCCACGCCATTCCTTCCGACGCGGGCGCGCTGACGATTCGCAAATGCTCGTCGCTGGAAGAGATGCGCGCGTGTTTTGCGCTCCAGAGAGAGGTGTGGAATTTCTCCGACGCCGAACTGGTGCCGGTGCGGTTGTTTGTGGTCGCCGACAAAATTGGCGGGCAAGTGGTCGGCGCCTTTGATAAAGAAAATCTGGTTGGCTTTGCATTGGCGATTCCCGGCCTCCGCAACGGCCACGCCTATCTGCATTCGCAGATGCTGGCGGTGCGGCGGGAATATCGCAACGCCGGACTGGGCCGGCGCTTAAAACTTTTCCAGCGCGACGAGGCTCTGGGGCGCGGAATCGAACTGATGGAGTGGACCTTCGATCCACTCGAAATCAAGAACGCGTATCTCAACATTGAGAAGCTGGGCGCGATCGCGCGGCGTTACAACGTAAATCAGTACGGCGTTACGTCTTCGCCTTTGCAGGGCGGGCTGCCGAGCGACCGGCTGATCGCAGAGTGGTGGATGAAATCCGAGCGCGTGAAGACGGTTCTCGCCGGGGGGCGCCGACGTGAATTCGAACCCGAGACACAGATCGACGTGCCCGCCGCGATCTACGAATGGAAAGCCGCGGCTGAGACGCGGCCGCAGGCGCTGGCGGTAGAAGAGAGAAACCGAGAGCAGTTCATGAAGGCATTCGCGGCGGGCCTCGCAATCCTGGGCTACGAACGCAACGCACAGGGGGACGGGCGGTTTCTGCTGGGACGATGGGACGAGCGTTGGGGGTACTGACCGTTTGGCAATCTGCGCAGATGTAAAACCCCATTAGGGTAGATCGCCTTGCCGACGCGGGTTCCAGCGAACTATACTTCTGGTGCTCTGGCCGAGTTCTTTCCTTGCGAGCAGGTATTTTCCGAAAAGATCGATGAAAATTGAATCGGTAACTCTCCGCGAAATTCAAATGCCGCTCGTGCATTTTTTTGAAACGAGTTTTGGCCGCATCTACAGCCGCTGCATTCTCCTGGTCAGCATCGACGCGGAGGGCGTGCGCGGGTGGGGCGAATGCGTGGCCGGCGAAGATCCGTATTACAGCCCGGAGTGGATCGAGACTGCATGGCCCACGATCCGCGACTACCTGGCGCCGGCGCTTCTGAAGGCGGAGGTACACTCCGGCCGCGATTGCAGCGCGCTGTTTGCGCGGGTGCGCGGCCATCGCATGGCGAAAGCGGCGCTGGAAAATGCGGTATGGGACGCCGAGGCGCGCCTGAAGCGGCAGCCGCTCTGGAAGTTGCTCGGGGGCACGCGCCGCGAAATTGTGTGCGGAGTTTCGATTGGGATTCAGGATTCGCCGGAGCAGCTTTTGCAGAAGATCGAAACCGAACTTGCCGCCGGCTATCGCCGCATTAAAGTCAAAGTCAAGCCGGGATGGGACGTGAACATTCTGGAAAAAATTCGCGCGCGCTGGGCGGACATTGTGCTGAGCGTCGACGCGAACTCGGCGTACACGCTCGACGAGGTCGAGCACCTGCGCGAATTCGACGCCTTCAGGCTGCTCATGATTGAGCAGCCGCTTTGGGACGACGAGATCTATTTGCACGCGCGGCTGCAAAGGTCGATCGAGACCGCGATTTGCCTGGATGAGTCGATTCATCATGCGCGGGCCGCCAATTTTGCGCTGGAGATTGGCGCGTGCCGAATCATCAACGTTAAAGTTGGGCGGGTTGGGGGGTTCACGGAAGCGAAGAAGATTCATGACGTCGCGCTGGCGCACGATGTTCCCGTCTGGTGCGGGGGAATGCTGGAATCGGGCGTGGGCAGGGCGCACAACATCGCTCTTTCCACGCTGGAGAATTTTCGCCTGCCCGGGGATGTCTCAGCTTCGAAGCGCTACTGGAAAGAAGACATCATCGAACCGGAGGTCGAAGTGCGGTCGGACGGGACGATTACGATCAGCGACGAGGCAGGCACGGGTTATAGAGTACGCGAGGATCTGGTGGAAAAGTTCACGGTGCGGAAAGAGACGTTGCTCGCTGAAACCGCATAAAAGCCCGGCTTAGAAGGAACGAAGCTCAAAACTGGAACGTCACCTTTGCGCGAGACTGCTGGTTGTGGCGGGGACCTCCGCGGCGGTGGTTTCTTCTTTCTTCAAAAGCCGCACTCCCTCCGCAAAGGTAAGGCTGGGGGATATCTGCCGGAAGCCGCTGTACTCCTCGGTCGATTGGATGGAGAAATTCTTAATCAGCATAATTTTCCCGGTAAAGTTGACGGTCATGCTGGAGATTTCCCACTGATCGTCGCCGACGTCGACCTGATGCACGAGGAAATGGCCGCCGCGATTCAGTCGTCCGAGAATGCCCCAGCCAAAGCCAACGTCTTTGAATAGCGTGCCATCGATGCTGGCAATGCGGTCATGAACCGTATCCACCAGGATGTGGCCCTGCATGCCCGTCAGCACTTCTTCCACGCGCGAAGGAGGGTGGTAGCTGGGGTTGGGGCGGAACCTGAGGTTGACGAGCGGATCGCCGGCTCGTCCGATTCCGGCCGAGCCCTTTTCCTCTCCCGCGTATTCATAAAAAAACGCATCGGGCAGGGCGCGCATGATGCGGGCCGTCCGGTCGTTATCTTCGCGGTCCTGATTGCGCTTTTTGCGCAGTTCGTCGGGATGGTTGACGAAACGGTCGAGGCGCGCCTGTTCGGCCTGCTGCTGGTCCGGCGTGAGCGGCTTGCCGTCCTGAGCGACGGTGAGTGAGGCAGTTCCGTCTTTCGTCTCGACGTAAAGTTTTGAGACCGACCCTCCTTTGGAGGACGTCGTTACCCCGCGATACATGAAATGGACAGCCGATCCCTCGGAGGCCTCGATCTCGTGGTGGGCAGCCTTGCGCACGAGTTCGACGGGGCTTTTGTACGCGGTCAAAGTGTCCGGCGACGAGGGCGATGACTGGGCAAAGGCGAGTGCGGTGAGAACGACAAGGCAAGCGGAGGCCCGCGAAATCGGGGATGAGGCAAGCGAAATGAGAGGAGCGCGATTCACGTTGTTTAGACGATGCTAGCAAGTCTCGCGTTGCTTTTCGAGAGTTGCCGGAGGCGCCCTGTAAACTGCTTTGGCACAATAAGTTCCATTGGACTCTCACGGCGCGGCAGCCAGCCAATGATTTACAATCAATAATTCGCGCTCAGGTGGCGCGAGGGAATGAGGTCAACGATGGATGCTCCGCAGAATAATGAACTGGCGAACATAGGCAGGTCAGTCGTTATCAAGGGAGACGTATCGGGATCAGAGGATCTATATATCGACGGCGAAGTCGAAGGCAACATCGACCTGCGGAGCCACAGTTTGACCGTCGGACCGAACGGAAGAGTGAAGGCGAGCGTGAATGCGAAGTCGATTGTGGTGCTGGGCAAGGTGGAGGGAAGCCTGATCGCGTCAGACCGGCTGGACCTGCGCAAGTCGGCGGTGGTGACGGGCGACGTGACCACGCAGCGTATCGCCATTGAAGAAGGCGCATTTTTAAAGGGAAAAGTTGACATCCAGAAGGAAGCAGGGAAGGGAACCGCGACGTCGTAGCGCGCTGGGATGCAGGGTGAATTTGGCCGCGGCGCCGAGTTGCACCCCGGCGTTAGCGCCGTTTTTCTAACCGAATGAAATTCTTTTGGGGCTCTTCGAAGCGAGCGGAGGAATCCGCGCCGAAGCAGAAACTGAGCCGCCGTTCGAGCGGCGTGGGAGAAATCTCGCGCGTTTTGAATTCGCAGGAGGGATTGTGCGTGCTCGACGTGGGCGCGACCTCGGCGAACAACATTCGCTATTTCACCGACAACGGGCATAAGAATTACAGCGAGGACCTGCTGCGTGCTTCGCTTGATCCGGCGCTGCGCACGCTGGACAGCGCGGGCAAGGCGACGATCGACAGCAAGAAATTCCTCGAGGAAAATCTGGTCTATCCGAACGCGCATTTCGATATCGTGCTGTGCTGGAACCTGCCCGACTATATGGAAGAGAGCCTGGTGAAGCCGACGATCGACCGGCTGTGGTCGGTGATGAAGCCGGGCGGACTGCTGCTGGCATTTTTTCACACGCGCGACGCGGGGCCGGACTCGACGTGCTATCGCTATCACGTGACCGGCACCGACATGCTGGACATGCAGGAGATTCGATTTGCGGTGCCGGGGCAGGCGGAGAAGCGCTCGCCGCGGCTGCAACGGGTGTTTAATAACCGGCACATCGAGAACCTGTTTCGCGATTTTGCGTCGATTAAGTTTTTTCTGGCGCGGGATAATATTCGCGAGGTGCTGGTGGTGCGGTAGCTGAACAGCCGGGATACCCCCCCTCCCCTCTCCCCTCCTGCCCCTGTCTAATGGAGTCAGCGACTTAGAGTAAGTTGGTTCTCAAAGTATTCAAAAATAAAGACTTGAACTTAGTTATTACAACTCTTTTGCTGAGTTGCAGTTAGGTTCGATTTTCCGCAATTTTGCGATTTTATGCCAGCCAAAGTCTTGAGAAATAGAGACTTAGAGGCAAAGTCTTGAGGACATTGGAGTTAACGGTCGGAAAATAGAGTTTCCTCGGGGTGTTGGCTGCAAAGTATTCAGGAATAAATACTTATACGTAAAGTATTCCGGAATAAGGAGTTAGAGCCTATTTTTCAACCCCTTGTGGGGTTCCCCTTGCCTCCGTCACACGGACCCGTGACTCCAACCCCATTTTTTCAAAGAACAAATCTGTCGAGCACTTTGTGTGTCCTACGTTTATCGTCTGGCTTTGCGAGCGGCTAAGTCAAGGAATTTCTGGCGAGCGAGATGGATGTTGGATCGTACGCAAAATGGTTTTGTGGTCGCGCTCCCGCGCGAAACTGCGGCCCAGAGTGTTATGCCTCGGGTGGGATTGTGATTACAGCGCTGGCCTTTGACTTACTTACTGGTGATCATTGGCAGCTTATTAGCGGCATAGGATGAGCGCGATGGACGTTATGATTTACATTATTAACGTGTTATTCACAATGCTGTTTCAACTTGACATCAGTGTGTAACTATATGAAGACGAAATATTAAAGTGGGCGGCCCGCTGAGTTATGACAGTCGATGTGTGATATCTATCACGCATTGGCGTGATTTGCGTCTTTTGGCTTGACACCGTTTGTAACTTGTCTAAAGATAGTTCCCAAGATTTTATAGTTAGGGTTTTTGGTTTCCTGAGGGGGCGAACCGAAGACCATAGGGAGGTGGGCGATTGACCCGCTTCGCGTTTGGCGACGCTCCTAAACCAACTCCTGACATCTGCCGTCTGCGCAAACAGGAAGTCAGAGAATTCCTGCCGGAATTTGCCGGGGGCCGGGGAAGTGATTCGCATGGCTCGCATCGCAGGCGAAACAAGGAGTGAGAGCATTGGAGGAATTATGAACTCATACCGCAGGAAAGGTTGGGTATTGGCGCTTTTGCTCGCGTCCGCTGCGCTGGCGGCGGCGCAAACCTATAGCGTGCTGTACAGCTTCAGTGGCGCCCCGGATGGGGAGTGGCCTCAGGCGCCTGTGACGCTGGACCCCTCTACAGGCAATCTTTATGGCGTTACTGGCGGCGGGGGCTCCGGTGGCTGCCAGTATCCAGGCTGCGGAACCGTGTTTGAGCTTACGCCGATTGGCGTCGAGCGCGTTCTTCATAGCTTCACTAATAGCCCCGACGGCGCTGGGCCCATAGACGTGCTGCTCGATTCAAAGGGGAATCTGTTCGGAACAACTGGTGGCGGGGGAGTTCATGGGGGTCCCGACGGCACCGTATTCCAGATTGATCCAAATGGGACCGAAACGGTGCTTTATAGCTTCACAGGCGGAGTCGACGGGAAGCAACCGGATTCCGGCTTGATTCAGGATCCGAACACCGGCGATTTCTACGGAGTCACGGTGGCCGGTGGCGCTTATGGGGATGCGGGCGCCGTTTATAAGATAACGGCGACCGGATCGGAAAGTGTCGTTTATAGCTTCGGCGCGCCGGGAACGTCTGGGAGCACGCCCGAGGGCAAATTAGTACAGGATGGGAAGACGAGGAATCTCTACGGAATGGATCCCTCGTCCCCTTTGGGTTGCGGGATGGTGTTTGAGGTGACTCCCGCTGGGGTAGAAACCACGCTCTACGCTTTTACCGGACACCGCGGAGACGGATGCGAGCCGGGCCCGGGAAATCCGGGACTAGTCATGGATGCGCAGGGGAACCTGTTCGGCACGACTCTCTTCGGCGGAAGTTCTAACCACGGCGTGGTCTTCGAGGTGACCGCGGGCGGCGTGGAGAAAGTGATCTACAGGTTCAAGGGCGCCAAGAAAGGCGACGGCGCCTGGCCCTATGCCGGTCTGCTTCTGGATGAGAGCACAGGCAATCTTTACGGAACGACGGAGATCGGCGGTACTGGCCAGTGCGTTAGCGGCAAAGCCCACGGCTGCGGCACAGTATTCGAGCTTTCGCCACCGACAACCAAGCACGGCAAGTGGCGGGAAACTGTCCTTCACTCTTTCGCTGGCGGAGCGGATGGGTATTATCCCTCTGCGGGATTGACTTGGAATCCGCAGACGGGAAATCTCTATGGTACCGCCGTCCTCGGCGGAACCTACAACTGGGGCGTAGTGTTTGAACTTATACCGTAGGAGGGGGCCGCAACCCACCACGAGCGCAAACAAGGGGGACCGCTAGAGACGCCAATCTCTAACGGCCCTTGAACCAGCAACTTCGGCAAGCCGAAATGCTAGCCCTCAATGCTCATTTTGGCTTGCCTTCGCCAGAGAGGCAAGGACAAAGTGAACACACTCCCGGTCGAAGAGAAGCTCGTCGTCATTTCCTCTCCACCTGAAGGCAGATTAGGACGATACCCGAGCGCGTGCGTGCCACAGCGAAACTGGCGTAATTTTGAGTTCGTTGATCGTTGTTCCACACCCAACCAAACAACCTAACCCACAAGGAGACCGATCAACCGATGTAGTAAAGGAGAGACCCTATGAAAGGCTTGTTGATTACGTTTTGCTTGGCAGTCCTCCTCTCAACCACACTTAGCGCACAACCTTACATGGACTATTCGGTCGCAAGAACAGACAGCAACTACACGCCAGGTCCAGTGGTTCCGGGCAGCGTGTGGGGCGGCAGCACAGGAATGGGGAAAAAATGGTGTTTTTCCAACGACCCGGTCACCGGCTACAACGGAATCTGCATCTGGCGATTAACGGACGCTACCGTATTCCCTGGCGGCGACGCTATTCAGGTTCCAGACACCGATGCCCAGAGCCCTGCGACACAAACCGACGACAATCAAAGAGATAACATTTCGTCGATACTCAACAACTCAGTTCGATACATCATCGCAAAATCGACAAATGGAGGATCCGCGATAATTAAATTTGACATCGCAGCCCCCTCGGCAACAACACAGAGTTCGAATCTCTCGGCCGACCTGATGTTCGACGAATCGAACGCTGGGATTATCTATGCGAGGGTAAACCATACCAGGATTCAGAAGTGGACGTCGATAGATTGTTGTTGGACGAGTATCAATACAAATCCGCCCGACATCTATGACCTCGCCAACTGCCCCGGCCTGCAAGGGTACCAACCCAACTGGTCGGGCACATGGGGAACGGCGATACCAACAAACACTGTTCTGGGAATGTACCACACGTGGGGCACTGCCCTTTCCGACCAAGGCCAGGACAACGGCCAGTGGGCCCTCGCCTACAAAGAACCCGTCAAACTTGTACCGGGAGGCTGTGCAAGCATCAATACCGTGACCGGGCAAGCTTGGGGATTTAGCGGCCAAAGCCTTAGTGCCCTGGACGATGGCAATGGCACTGCACTTCCGTCATTCAAAATACACGACGGGGCATGACTAGAAATGGGGCATTTTTCACTATAGAGCCGACGAACAACAGTTGCAACCCCGGACCGGCGTGCCCTAGCGCGTTTATATGGGAAATTGGCACGAACCACGCTCGCCCATGCACCGTTAATTGCGGCGGACATCCTGCTGCGGGCTTTTTTGACCGGGCTTCTGGCAAAGCACCCGGATCGTTTATGCTGCTGCACCCTCTCGCGAACCCCAACAACAGCATCATCGGCCCGCTTCTCACCGACTACCCACCGAGTGGATTTGACGAGCACGCGAGCTGGCTCAACATTCCCGCCAACGAAGGCGCGGGCCTTCCGCCGGAATATCAAGGCGTCGATATCTACCCAGTCATCCTTACAACCACGACGCACCCGCCAGTCCAACAATATTCCCAGTGGGGTCAGGACGAGATTATCGGCATCTCCGCAGACCCCACGGAATATGCCGACAATGAGGCTTGGAGATTTGGCCAAACCGGCAACTCAGACACGTCACCGTTTTACACCTGCGCAAACGCAAAGGGAACGGTTTCAGAAGATGGCCGTGGTATTGTTTTCACCTCTGACATGGATTCCGACGGAACCCCTGATCCCTTCCCGTTAGGCCACACGCATGACAAAAAGGGAAACATAGTTCCAAGGTGCGACGTTTTTTGGATGGAACTTAAATAAGCCCCACTCAAGCAAGCCCTGACGCGGAGCGAAAGCGTGGGGCGACGAACGAGAAGGCCGGTATTGAGCCGGCCTTCTCCTGTTTCGCGGCTAGGTAAATGCAAAGCGGCGATCTGCGGCCGTGCGAGGCAGTTGATTTTCTTGATAGTATGAAGGGTCAGGCATCGGTTCCGCGCGACGTTTTCCCGCCAACCCCGCCAGGTCCGGAAGGAAGCAACGGTAACGGGCTCTTTCGTGTGCAGTGGAGCGCCGGTGCCTGGCTTTTTTCATCATCTGGCGATCTAAAACCTTCTTGCCCTTCTTCCGACTTCCTCTTAGCCTTTCATCATGACTACGCGGCTTTATTACGATCAGCCTGAGTTGCTGGAGTTTGACTCCGCCGTCGAAGAAATTTCGGATATGTCTGGCTCCGAGGCGGGCGCGGGTTCACGGCCGGCTTTGATTCTGCGCGAGACGGCTTTTTATCCTACTAGCGGCGGACAGGTTCACGATACGGGATGGATTACCGTGGTGGGCGAGCGCGTGCGCGTTGCCGAAGTGGTTGAGGCGGAGGATGGGCGCGTGGTGCATTACCTGGAGACTCCGGCCTTGACTGGCGCGGAGGCGCACTCGCGGACGGGCGCGGACGGTCGTTTCTCGATCGGCGCGGCCGTGCATGGCAGCATTGACGCGGGGCGGCGGCGCGACCACATGCAGCAGCACACGGGGCAGCATGTGCTTTCGGCCGCGTTCATCGAGCTGTATCAAATGCCGACGGTTTCGTTTCACATGGGGGAGGATTATTGCTCGATTGATTTGGCGGCGGCGGCGCTGACTGCGGCGCAGGTCGAGAAGGCGGAGAAGCGGGCGAACGAGATTGTGGCGGCGAACCGACCAGTGCGGATTCGGTATGTGCGGCGCGAGGAGGCGGAGAAACTGGGCTTGCGGAAGCTGCCTCCGGCGGAGCGGGATGAGTTGCGGCTGATTGAGGTGACGGATTTTGATTTGTCGGCGTGCGGCGGAACGCACGTGGGCGCCACCGGGCAGATTGGAGCGATTCTGCTGCGCAAGTCCGAGAAGACGCGGCAGGGCGTGCGCGTGGAGTTTGTTTGCGGCGGGCGGGCAGTGGCGGCGGCGCGGCGCGACTTCGCGGCTTTGACCGAGGCGGCAGCACTTTTTTCGGCGCAGATGGGCGATGTTCCGGAGATGATTCGGAAGACGTTCGAGGAGTCGAAGGGCTGGCGGCGGCAGAGGGATGAGGCGCTGGAGGAATTGGCGGAGGTGATGGCGCGGGCGGCGGTAAGAGGAATCGGGTCATCGGGTGATCGGGGCATCGGGTCATCTGAGCCTTCCGGTGCGGTGGCTCCGGCTGAGCGCATCGTCATCACACGCGTGTTTGCCGATCGCGACGCGGGCTTTGCGAAATTGTTTGCGCAGAAAGCCGTGCGGGCTGGCGCGGGCATCGTCGCGCTGGTTGGGAGCACGGTGAATCCGCCGGGCGTGGTATTTGCGCAGACGCCGGGCGGGACGGGCGATATGGGCGCGTTGCTGAAGCAGGCGCTGGCGGCTGTGGGCGGACGCGGCGGCGGCAGCCGTGATTTCGCGCAGGGCGGAGTGCCGGCGGGCTGCGACTTGGAAAAGTTGTTGCGCGACGCCGCGGCGCAGATTCTATGATTGGTTGGCGAGCGGGGAACTGAGAACTGATCCCGCTCTTCTAGTACGATGTTTGCATGCTGGAACCGCGGCTGATCCTTATCCACCTTTTGATCAAGCTGGGCGTTGCGGTCACGGTGTCGACCGTACTCGGGCGATCGAAGGAATTCAGGAAGCTTCTTTTCCGCGAGCATCGGCTCACCAAAGAGAAAATTTATCTCGCGCTCTGGATGGGGCTGCCGATTGCGCTCGGCGTATGGATCCGCTTCAACGTGACTAGTTTTATTTCGGGCGACCTGTCGCTGGAAACGGCGTTGCTGCTGGGCGTGATTGGCGGACGGCTGTCGGGAGGAATTGGCGGCGCGCTGGTGGGGCTGCCTGCGCTCTACCATGGCGAGTGGGCGAGCATGCCGCTGTATGCGCTGGCCGGGATCGTGGCCGGGCAGTTGCGGCGTTTTGCGCCGGAGCAGGAGGACATCTGGTCGTTCTCGCCATTTGTCGATCTCACAATTTTTCGCTGGATTCGCCGCAACCTTCCGCGCCCTCGACTGTTCGACTGGCAAGTGACTTTTTTTGTGACGATCATCGGGCTGCGTTTTCTACAAACTGAGATATGGCACGCTTTTCCGTCTTCGATCTTTAGTTTGGAGAGTTCGAACCTGTGGGTGGAAGCGGCGATCTATATGACGGCAGCGACCGTGGTGGGCACGGAGCTGAAGATCTTCAACAATGTGCGGATCGAATTGAAGCTGGAAGAGCAGGAGCGATTGCTGCTGCAGGCGCGCATGGCGGCGCTCCAGAATCAGATAAACCCGCATTTCCTTTTCAACACGCTCAATTCCATTTCGTCGCTGGTGCGCTTCGATCCGGATACGGCGCGCGAAATGATCACGAAGCTGGCGACGATTTTGCGGCGGCTGCTGAACAACACGGATTCGTTTGTCTCGCTGCGCGAGGAAGTGGAGTTCATCGACAACTATCTCGACATTGAGGTGGTGCGTTTTGGGCGCGACAAATTGCGGGTGATCAAGGACCTCGATCCGGCGTCGCTGGACACGATGGTGCCGAGCATGATCCTGCAGCCGCTGATCGAAAACTCGATCAAGCACGGGCTGGCGCCGAAGGTGGAGGGCGGCAGTATTACGGTGCGCAGCCGGACGATTAAATCGCTGCTGGTGATCGAGGTGGAAGACGATGGCGTGGGGATCGAGTCGTCGCTCGCCTCCAGTGGCACGCAAGAAGGCAGGAATGGCGCGGGGATCGGCATGGCGAACGTGGGCGAGCGGCTGGCGGTGCTTTATGGCGAGCAGGCGAAGATGATCGTTACCAACCGCGAAGGCGGAGGAACGCTGATCCGTTTGCGGCTGCCTATCTTACCGAATCCTGAAGAACTGGTGGCGCCGACTGCGCTTTCGCAAGCACCTTCCGATAGAAGTTTTCGTAGAGCGGAATAATTTTTGTAGTGCAGAATCTCTCGCGGCAAACGGCGCGAGCGCGCTTGCCCATGGCGCGGAGAGCGGATTCGTCGCTGAGCAGTTCGATGGCGTAGCGTGACATGGTCTCGACATCGCCAACGTCGGCCATGTAGCCGGTGACGCCGTGGTCAATCACTTCCGGAACGCCGCCGGAGCGGGTCGCGATGGGAACGACCTCGCAGGCCATGCCTTCGAGGGCCGCGAGTCCGAACGATTCGAGTTCGCTGGGCATGAGCAGGATGTCGCACATGGCGAGCTTTTCGCGGATGTTGTCCTGCTTGCCGAGAAAGAAGACGTGTTCGTGGATGCCTTTCTGGACGGCCAGCCATTCGGCCTGGGAACGGTCAGGACCGTCGCCGATGAGGAGGAGCTTGGCGGGCATCTTCTTGCGCACGCGATCGAAAATTTCAATGACATCGAGCACGCGTTTGACGGGCCTGAAGTTGGAAAGATGCACGAGCAGGCGTTCGTTGTCGGCGGCGTATTCGATGCGGTTGGCCAGCCATTCGGGTTTGCGCAGGTATTCGTCGCAGTTCACGAAGTTGGGAATCACTTCGATGTTGTTCTTGATGTCGAAGACGTTGAGCGTGCGGTTGCGGAGATATTGTGAAACGGCGGTGACGCCGTCGCTTTGCTGGATGGAAAAGCGGGTGATCGGAAGATAGGAGCGGTCGAGGCCGACGAGCGTAATGTCGGTGCCGTGCAGAGTAGTGACGAAGGGCAGATTTCGGCGCGGCGGCGTGGCGGCGAGCATCTGCTTGGCGAGCATCGCGCTGACCGAGTGCGGGATCGCGTAGTGGACGTGCAGGAGATCGAGCTCATAGAGCTGCGAGACCTCGGCCATGCGCGTGGCTAGCGCGAGGTCGTAGGGAGGGTATTCGAAGAGCGGGTAACGCGTGACCTCAACCTCGTGATAGTGAATGTTGGGCTCGGGTCCGGTGAGGCGGATGGGCTGGGAATAGGTAATGAAATGAATTTCGTGGCCACGGCGAGCGAGTTCGAGGCCGAGTTCGGTGGCAACGATTCCGCTGCCGCCGTAAGTTGGGTAACAGGTAATGCCGACCTTCATGCGCGCTCCCGATGCGTGTCCCAAGATATCATTATTGGATTCTTTGCGAGGGCTGGAGATGCAGGAAGGGATTCAACCGGGGGCATGCCGGCGCTTCCCAGGTTCGCGGCCAAAGGCGGGCGCGAACCTGGGTCATTGCAGTCTGCTACTTGCCCTGAATCACCTTTTCAATGCGCTGGAAGGCCCAATCGATTTCTTCGCGGGTGATGACGAGGGGCGGGGCGATGCGGATGACATGGTCATGCGTCTCTTTGCAGAGAATGCCAACCTCCTTAAGCGCCTCGCAGTAGGGACGGGCGGGGCCGGTGAGTTCGATGCCGATCCACAGGCCTTTGCCGCGCACTTCTTTCAGGTTGGGCGAGCGCAGCGTTTGCAGGAGGCCAAGGAAGTAGGCGCCGAGTTCTGCCGAGCGTTCGACCAGGTTTTCTTCAATCAGCACTTTTAGCGCGGTGCGGGCGACGGCGCAGCCCAGTGGATTGCCGCCGAAGGTGCTGCCGTGGTCGCCGGGTTTGTAGACGCTAAGAATTTCGCGCGAAGCGAGGATTGCGGAGACGGGATAGAAGCCGCCGGCGAGCGCTTTGCCGATGATGACGACATCGGGCGAGATGCCCTCGTGCATGTAGGCAAAAAGTTTGCCGGTGCGTCCGAGGCCGGATTGGATTTCATCGAGCATGAGCAGCACGCGGTTTTCCTGGCAGAGTTTTGCGGCCTCTTTGAGGAAGCCTGCCGGCGGAATGACGATGCCGGCTTCGCCCTGAATCGGCTCGACGAGAAACGCGCAGGTGTTAGGGGTGATGGCGGCGCGTAGCGCGGCCGCATCGCCGAAGGGGATAATTTTGAAGCCGGGAGTGAACGGGCCGAAGCCGTCGCGGTATTGCTCGTCGGTGGAGAAGCTGACAATGGAAATGGTTCGGCCATGAAAATTATTGGCGCAGACGATGATTTCGGCCTTGCCCTCAGGAATGCCTTTGACCTTGTAGCCCCATTTGCGGGCTGTCTTGAGCGCGGTCTCGACGGCCTCGGCGCCGGAATTCATGGGCAGCGCCATGTCAAAGCCGGTGAGCTTGTGCAGGTCCTCATAAAGCAGCGGCAGTTGGTCGTTGCGAAATGCGCGCGAGGTGAGCGTGACTTTTTGCGCTTGCTCCATGAGCGTGCGCAGAATTTTCGGGTGGCAATGGCCCTGGTTGACGGCGGAATACGCGGCCAGGCAGTCGAGGTAGCGGTGGCCGTCGACGTCATAGACCCAAACGCCGTCGGCGCGCTCGATCACGACATCGAGCGGGTGGTAGTTGTGGGCTCCATAAAGATTTTCGAGTTCGACGAGATGATGAGTGCTGCGAGCGGGTTCGTGTACGGTCATAAGGTCCTTTCGGCAAACGATCTATTTTAATCTGCGGAGGTGAATTTCAGCCGCGGGATTCGGTAAATGTGCGGCGAGCGGACTTGCGCTCGAAAAATCGGGACGCCGGCGAATCGCTTGACCGCTCGCACCTAGCTGCCTTCCAAAAGCATTGTCAACAGGGCCATGCGGACGAACAGGCCGTTTTTCGCCTGGCGAAAATAAAGCGCTCGCGGATCGTCGTCGACGGATTTGTCAAGTTCGGCGGTGCGGGGCAACGGATGCATGATGAGCGCGTCGGGCTTCATGCGCTGCACCATTGCCGAGTCGATGGCAAACCGGCCCAGGGTACGATCGCGATCGTGCACGCGGTCGGGATGAATGCGCGTCTGATAGACCACGTCAGCCTCACCGATCACGCGCTGCAAATCTGATTCCAGCTCGTAGCGGACGTCATGCTCTTCGAGGTAGGCCAGAATGTCGGGTTTCATCTGAAGTTCAGGGGGGCTGACGAAGAAAATTTTCACGCGCTCGAATTTCGCCAGCAGATAGGCCAGCGAGCGAGCGGTGCGGCCCTTATCGAGTTCGCCAATGAAGGCCACGCTCAGACCGTTGATCGGGCGTTCGCGATAAATCGTGTAGAGATCGAGCAGGGCCTGCGTGGGGTGCTGGCCGCCATTGCCGTCGCCGGCATTGATGACGGGCACGGTGGAAACCTGAGCCGCGCGCTTGGCGCCATCGGCGGCGTGATGGCGGATGACGATCACGTCGCTATAGCCGGACAAAATGCGGATCGAGTCTTCGACTTCTTCCTCGTTGATTTCGGAGGAAAACGCACTCGCTTGCTCGGTGGAGAGCACGCGCCCGCCGAGGCGAAACATGGCGGCTTCGAACGAAAAGCGCGTGCGCATGGATGGCGAATAGAAAAGGCTCGCCATGATGCGGTTCTGATAGTCGAGGGTGCCGCCGCGCGCGACCACACGCTCCATTAGGCGCGAGCGGTCAAAGAGTTCCATCAGCAACGGCACGGTAAATTGCTGGGATTCGACGACGTGCCGCGGCTTGGGCGCAGTGTGCGGCGCGTCATGTTGCGCGTCGGCGCGCTCGAAATTGTGGTGGATGATGATCGGTTCGGGCATAAGTCAGCGCCTTCCGGCCGGAACGGCTACCTCGGTCCCGCTCGTGGTATCGCGCCCAGATGAGTTGGGCAGCATGTGGGTGCCGGTGTTGCCAGCGACAGCCTGGTGCAGGCTTTCGGGTGAGGCAATGATCGCTTTTTTACCGCCATCATGCAAGAAGCGCAGCACCGATTCGATTTTGGGGCGCATGCTGCCTGGGGCAAAGTGGCCGGCGGCGAGGTACTCTTCGAGTTCGCGCGCATGCACCTGGCGCAGCGGAGTCTGCGTGGGTTTGCGGTAATCAAGGTAGACGAAGTCGGTGTCGGTGGAAATGACAAACAGGTCGACGCCAAGGCGCGAGGCGAGTAACGCGGAGGCGCGGTCCTTGTCGATGACGGCTTCGACGCCGACGGGCAGCCCGTTCTGGCGCGCGATGGGGATGCCTCCTCCACCACAGGCGATGACGAGGACTCCGCTGCCGACCAACTGGCGAATGACTTCGAGTTCGACAATCTCGATCGGTTCGGGCGATGGAACGACCCGGCGATAGCCGCGAGCGGCGTCTTCGACGATCTCCCAGCCAAGCTGACGCTTGCGGTCCTCGGCCTCCTGCTGCGAATAAAACGGACCGACAGGCTTGTTGGGATGCTGCATGGCCGGGTCATCGAGCGAGATCACACTGCGCGTGAGCACGCTGACCACGGGTACGTGCAGGCCGACAGCTTCCAGTTCAGTTTGGAGAGACTGCTGAAGGATGTAGCCGATCTCGCCCTGGGTGGCGGCATCGCAGACATCGAGCGGCAGGGGGGGGACCTGGCTCGCGCCCGCTTCGGAGCGCAGCAGCGCCGCGCCGACCTGCGGGCCGTTGCCGTGCGTGAGCACGATGCGGTAGCCGTCGCCGATGAGGCCGACGATCTCGCGGGCTGTGCGGCGGGCGTTCGCCATTTGCTCGGCGACCGTGCCTTTTTCGCCGGCGCGAATCAGGGAATTGCCGCCGATGGCCAGGAGAAGGGTTTTCATAAAGTGCGATTCGCACCGCTCGGCATGCGCCGTCAGACTTACGTCGTCAGATGCGCGTCATCAGATGCGCGCCGTCACATGCGCTTTCAGACGTGCGCCAGTTCGCGCAATTCGGCCAGGTCCGGAAGTTTTACGAACTCTCCCTTCATCAGTTCGATCATGATTGCCTTTTGGGCGTGCAGCCGGTTTTCGGCCTGCTGAAACACCAGCGAGCGCGGCGAGTCGATGACGTCGGCGGTGACTTCCTCTCCGCGGTGGGCGGGCAGGCAATGCAGAAAAATGGCCCCGTTACGCGCGCGCTGGAATAATTCCTGGTTGACCTGGAAGGGGGCGAAAATCTGTTTGCGCTTTGCGGTTTCCGCTTCCTGGCCCATGCTGGCCCACACATCGGTGTACACGACATCGGCGCCCGAAACCGCCTCTTGCGGGTCGTTTGTGACGGTGCAGGTTGCGCCGGTTTCACGGCCCCGCTCACTGGCCCAGCGAGCGGCGTCGGCTTTCGGTTCGTATCCGGGCGGAGTTGCCACCCATACGTGCGCCCCGGCCTGCGCGCCCGTGAACATCAGCGAGTGAGCGACATTATTGCCGTCGCCGACATAGGCGATCTTCAGGCCCTGAAGTTTGCCGAAGGCCTCCCACATTGTCATGTAGTCGGCCAGCGCCTGGCAGGGATGGCTGTAGTCGGTGAGGCCGTTGATGACCGGGATGTCCGCGTATTCCGCCATCTGTTCGACGATCTCGTGCGCAAAGGTGCGAATCATGATGCCCTGCACCATGCGCTCAAGGTTTTTCGCGACATCGTAGACCGACTCGCGCTTGCCGAGGTTGATCTCGGCAGGCGAGAGATAAATGGAGAAGCCGCCGAGCTGCTGAATGCCGACGTCGAAGCTGACGCGCGTGCGCAACGACGGCTTTTCAAAAATCATGGCCAGCGTTTTGCGCTTCAGCGTCTCGCTGTAGGTCGTCGGATGGGTCTTCACCTGGCGGCCAAGAGTCAGCAGATATTGAATCTCAGCGGGCGAGAAGTCTTTGATGGTCAGGAAATCTTTGGCGTTCATCTGGTCCTCGTTATGCGGGCGGTCACCATTCAGCCGGTAAAAGTTCAACCAAGAAAAGTGCAACCGGTTCACACCAGCGCGTGTTCACGCCGGGTGGCTAAAGCGGCCAGCTTTTCGGACAAGCCGGGCTTGGTCAGCTCCTCCACCTCGTAGGTCACGCGCAACGTTGGGCGGTCGATCTTGATCACGCTCGCCAGGTCGATAGGCGTCGCGATTAAAACCAGATCGCACGGCGTCATGCGAATGGTCTCCTCCAGTTCATGCCGCTGCATGGCACTATAGCCCATTGCGGGCAAAAGGCTGGTCAAATGGGGGAACCGTTCGAACGTGCCGCGAATGGAGCCGACGGCATAGGGCCGCGGATCGACCAACTGGGCCGCGCCGCATTGCCGCGCGGCGACTACGCCCGCGCCGTAGGGCATTTCGCCGTGGGTGAGCGTCGGTCCGTCTTCGACCACTAGAACGTTCTTGCCTTTAATCATCTCGGGCGATGCAACCGAAACGCGGCAAGCCATTTCAATCACAGTGGCGGTGGGGTTCGCCTGCTTGATGTTCCGGCGCACAGTTTCGACATCCTGCGGCGCGGCGGTGTCGACTTTGTTGATGACCACCACATCGGCGCGGCGCAGATTCACCTCGCCGGGGAAATACGCGAGCTCATGGCCGGGCCGGTGCGGATCGACGACCACGATTTCAAGATCCGACACATAAAAAGGAGTGTCGTTGTTGCCGCCGTCCCAGAGAATGACGTCCGCCTCAGTTTCGGCCTGGCGCAGAATCTTCTCGTAATCGACGCCCGCGTAGACAATCGTTCCAAGCCGAATATGCGGCTCGTACTCCTCGCGCTCTTCGATGGTGCATTGCTGCAAGTCGAGGTCTTTAAGCGTGGCAAAGCGCTGGACGGCCTGCTCGGCGAGGTTGCCATAGGGCATGGGATGGCGAATGACCGCGGGTTTGTGTCCCTGTTCGCGCAGTTTGGCGGCGACCAGGCGCGAGACTGGACTCTTGCCGCATCCCGTGCGGGCCGCGCACACCGAAACGACTGGGACGCGCGACTTGATCTGCGTATGTTCGGTTCCGAGCAGCCAGAAATCCGCGCCCGCAGCTACGGTGCGCGATGCCAGGTGCATCAGCGTGGGATACGAAACATCGCTGTAGGAAAAAACGACGGTGTCGACCTGCTCGTCGGCGATGATCTTCTCCAGATCTTTCTCTTCAAAAATGGGGATGCCCTCGGGATAAAGGCGGCCGGCAAGTTCCGGCGGATACTGCCTGCCCGCAATGTCGGGAATCTGGGTCGCTGTGAAGGCCACTACGTGGTAGTCAAGGTTGTCGCGGAAGAACGTGTTGAAGTTGTGGAAGTCGCGCCCGGCGGCTCCGAGGATTAGGACTTTCTTCACAAGCACCCCCAAGAGGATTGCAATTACTCCCTAGCTTGCGCTGGGCCTTGAGGGGCGGGCAGTGTCGCATGTCACAGGCAGGTGTGAGGGGAAGCCGGGCCAACACGGGGCTTCCGACGGCAAAGAATAGGCAGGATTGAGGTTGCGCGCAAGAAAATCGGGGAGGCGGTGTGCCTCCCCGAAAGCGGCTGGTCCAGGAGACTTAGTCTTTGCTGGGCCTTTTGGGCGTCAGGTCGCAGGCTTCCTTGATGCGCCCAAGATTCAGGCCGGCTGGAGAGAACTCCGCAATCTGGCGGCCGCTGCGCGTGGGCAGGGCAATGTTGAAGACCTGGGCGCCCAACAAGCCGCGCGTCGTCTCCTTGTCCATGGAGAGGTAGTGGCCGCGCAGCCAGTTCCAACCTTTGTGGTAGTGCGCATCGTCCACCCGCACTTCGACCTCAAGTTGCGGCTGTCCCCAAAAGCCGGGACGGTTCGGAGGAGGCAGCCGGACGCCCGGGTTGAAGTCGGCCAGTTTGAGCTTGCCGTTATCGCAGATCAGATTGATGCGCGGTTTGTACTCGTTATCCTCACGGAAATAATTGTTCGACTGCAACTCAAAGCGGGCCTTCTTGTGGCCGGTCATCTTGTCGGTGGAATGGAATTCGAGCCAGTTTCCGCCGGCGCTGACGCCATCGGATTCATCCTGATTCGGAGACATGGCTCCGGTCTGCGCGCCAGCCAAGCCGGCCCACACGAAAAGCAGCACAAATAACATGAGGGTGCGTCCGATCAGGACCGCTCTAAAGGAAAAACGAGATTGTTCCAAAATTACCTCCCGAGTGGCAGTGTCAGTTGATTCGTGCTCGGTACTTTGTTAGATGCCGGTTAACCGTCCGACGCGAAATCGCTAAACATTCCGAACGCGAATCGGTAAACATTCAGGGTACAGCCTACTGCCAGAATAAGAAACCCAAAGAGCGGCGAAAAGTTGCATACAAAGTACCGTGTGGACGCGCTTTTTGGGCGCAGAGCCAGCCGATGGACGATGCTTATAGGGTTCGATTGATTTATAGTGGCTTCACTGCGAGACAACTGCCCGCCCGGATGGCGAAACTGGCAGACGCACGGGACTTAAAATCCCGGGTCCCTAACAGGACGTGACGGTTCGATTCCGTCTCCGGGCACCACGCACACCATTCCAAACCGCAAGCCAAGCCGAGCCGCAAGGGCAGGAATGGAAAAGATCGGCTGTCCGCCTTCGGGGTGTGGATCAACGAATACACTAGTACAATGGTAGACTTTGCAGCGCTCGCGCCGCCGACCGTATCCTTATTTTTGGGGGAGCAAAACCGCCTATGAAGATTGCGAATGACGTCACAGAGTTGATCGG
>PLHW01000031.1 GCA_003139095.1 Acidobacteriaceae bacterium | reverse complement strand
GGCGGTGGGCGGGAGGCATTTAATGTCGTTCTCATCGCTTTGTTCTCCGATCGCCGTTGACCAGCTTGTGACCTGGGTTCGCGGGGGAAGCTACACTTTTTGAGCTTGTACAATAGTGTGCAGCTCATGCAATAAGCGGGGTATCGGGGATGCTGCTAATAATGATGGGCTTTGTCCGGAAAAACCCGGACAAGAGGCGCATGTGCGCTAAATATCGGGGCAGAAACGCGGCCTGAAACAAAGTCCTACCGAGCCGAGGGGCCCGGCTCACTCTCCAGTGCTTCTGGGGTCAATATGCCTATTTGCACGGCAAAACGAATCACATCTCTGCGCGAGCGAAGGCCGAGCTTCTCAGCAAAACGTGAACGATACGTCTCGACAGTTTTCACACCCACGAAAATCTGTTTGGCTATTTGTGCACTGGTGTAACCCCGCGCCACGAGGCTAAGCACCTGCAACTCTCGGTCGCTAAGGATGTTTACGGGCCGTTTGGGCCCAGCTCTTGTACCTCTCTTCGCCAGCACGTCCTGGACAAGAACGTTGGCCAAACGCGGGTCCACGTAGGTCCCTCCGCGATGGACAGCTCGTATGGCGGCAAGCAGCTCCGCATCCACCGCCCTTTTCAAGAGGTAGCCGGAGGCCCCGGCAGCCAGTGCCGATCGTAAGTACGCAGGGTCATCGTGCATCGTGAGGACGAGCACCCGGGTTTCGCGGCAGTTTCGCGCCATCTCCTGCAGCGCCTGCATACCCCCAACCCGAGGCATGGTGAGGTCCAGCAAGGCCACATCAGGACTCGTGTCCCGTGCCGCTTGAACCGCCTTCTCTCCATCGGGAGCTTCCGAGACAACTTCCATATCGGCCTGAGCATTGACCAGCATTTTCAGTCCGGCGCGGAGGATGGCGTGATCATCTACGATCATGACCCTGATCTTGTGCGTTCGCGCCGGCATTTCAGGGGCTCCTCCGCCCCACCAGGGGCTGTAAGTCCTGGTTGGCAAGTGGGACGTGCACCAGAATCTTGGTCCCCTTGCGCTGGGCTGCGAAACTAAACGTTCCGCCTAACATTGCCGTTCTCTCTCGCATGCTCTGAATCCCTAGACGGTGCGAGGAAACAGCCACGGCCTTAGCGTCAAAGCCACATCCGTTATCGACTACTGCTACCTCCAAAGCCGTGGCCGAACGGGCGAATCTAATGCTGACCGCCTTAGCTCCCGAATGTCTGGCTACGTTGGTCAGGGCTTCCTGGAGAATGCGATACAACCCGATCTGGACTGCTGACGGCAGGGTGCTGAAGTCAAGTTCATTATGTTTGAGGTCCACAGCGATGTTGTGGGTTTTTGTGTACTCGATGACGTATCTGCTGAGAGCAACACCTAAGCCATGATCGTCCAGCACCGTTGGGTGAAGCCCGCGGGCGAGACGACCGACCTCGTCGATGGCCTGGGCAGTGATTTCCCGTAGCCGACGTCCCTGTGCCTTAACGTCTGCAAGCTTTCGAGCGTCTTCCAGAGTACGCAGCCCGACCAGAAGAGAGGTCAGCAATTGGCCGGCTTCGTCATGCAATTCGCGTGCAATCCGCCGCCGTTCCTCCTCTTGCGCCGAAATCTCATGTTCCAGAAGGAGCCGGTGCATTGCTTCGGCCTGCTTGATTTCCTCGGCCTGCCTGCGTTTTTGCTCGCTCAGATCGGTTATTACCATGCCTAGGGCCTGGCCCTTGTATCCACGAAACTGGCTCAGAGACAAATAGACCGGAACCAGAGTTCCGTCCGGGCAACGCAAGTTGAATTCGTCTTTCGCCTCCGCCTTCAGAGCCTCGGCCAGCAGAGTTTCAAATCTGGCTCGTTCTGCGCCTACAACCAGCGACTGAGCCGCCATTCCGACAAGTTTGCCAGCTGGCCTGCGAATCAGCTCTGCAAACCTGCGATTGCAGTAGAGTACAGAGCCATTCCGGGACAGAGTTGCCGCACCTTCGCTCATGGCCTCCACCAGCATGCGATAAGCGGCTTCGCCGCCTTTCAGAGAAACAACCTGCTCTCCGCCGCGACCGGAAACCATTAATGCATCCACTTCGCCAGACTGGATGGCGCGTAGAGTTTCCTCCGCAGTTTCGAGCCGAGCGAGGAGCTCTGTTTCCTGTTCCGGTGGCATGGATGACGGCTGTTTGCGTGGAGAAGGTCCGAGGCTTCTGCGAGCTACTTTCAGCGCGACTTTGCCGGGCAAGCGTCCTTGGAGGACTCGGCCATCGGAACGCGCTCGCCTGTTAGACATCTGCTATTTGAGCCCTTTCTTCAGCGTAGCGGCTGAAGATCCAACCCCACAATGACGCTCTCGGTCTTGGAGAGGTTCCCAATGATCTTCTTGACCGGAGGCGGGAGTCTTCTCACGAGCGTCGGAATGGCGATGATCTGATCGCCCTTGGCCAGTTGTGGCTTCTCCAGCAAGTCGACGACTTCGATACGATACTTGCCCCGAAGCTTGTCCTCACAAATCTTCTTGAGGTTGGCGATCGCAGCGATCGAATTAGGAGTTTGGCCCGCTATATAAAGGCGCAGCCGGTAAAAGTCTTTCCGGGGGGTCTTGGCAGGGCGACGTTTCGGTGATGAACTCTTCTTCATGTCGGTATACGGTATCTGGTCCAGATGGGCCGACCTCTTACTTGGCGGACCTGACAGCGCTTGAACCTGCGACGGCCGTGCCCGAAGTGTGGTCCGTCAGCACAATACCCAATTCGATGCCTCTCTCACTCACGATAAGCTCACGAGGTTCGCGCGAATGCGCCATGCCGCGGGATTTCAGAACGTAAAGCTCGCGTCTTGGTCGTCCATTGGGTTTGCTGTCCCGCAACACAATCCAGGCGTCCATGAGAGAGGAGACGCCCGCCGCAGTTCCCTCATGAGGGTCTCCTGCAAATGTCAGATTCGTGAACATCGACGTGATTTGTTCCACCTTCAGAAAATCGACCAGACGCATGAGCATCGATTTAACGTCATAGGTTCCCGAGGCCGATATCAGATTCGTGATCGGGTCGATGACCACGACCCTTGGTCGAACCTTGGCGATCATTTTGTGAATCGTAGCTAAGTGCCCTTCCAGGCCAGAACTGGTTGGCCGCATCGCGTGGAAGTGCAATAAGCGCTTCCTTACCCACCGCTCCAGATTGAGGCCAACCGAGCGCATGTTACGGAGAATCTGGCTGGGAGACTCTTCAAAAGCGAAATACAGGCACTCTTCGCCGCGAGCGCAGGCGGCGCTGGCGAAGTTCGCCGCCAGGCTGGACTTCCCAGTTCCCGCCGTCCCCGACACCAGCACACTGCTGCCACGGAAAAACCCCTTCCCTTCCATCATCTCGTCCAAAGCCGGAATTCCTGTTGACACGCGGTCGGTCAGTGCTTTGTGGGCAAGCGCCAGTGAACTGAGCGGCACTACGGATACGCCCTCGCGATCAATCAGGAACGGATACTCATCCGTGCCGTGGGAAGTACCCCGGTACTTGACGATTCGCAGACGGCGCGTGGAAATCTGTTCCGTTACCCGGTGGTCCAGCGCGATCACGCAGTCGGCTATATATTCCTCCAACCCGTGGCGCGTCAGCGTGTGCTCTCCCGCTTCGCCGGTAACGACAGCGGTAAGCTTGTGTTCTTCCAGCCACTGAAACAGCCGGCGGAGTTCCGCTCGCAGTGTCGTTGAGTCCGTTAATCCTGAAAAAAGTGCTTCGATGCTGTCCAGGACAACGCGCTTTGCTTTGATCGCTTTGACGGCGTGGCCCAAACGAATGAACAAACCCTCGAGGTTGTACTCTCCCGTCTCGGCAATCTCGTGTCGTTGAACGGCAACGTAGTCCACCAACAGCTTCTTGCGTTTGGCGAGATCACGCAAATCAAAGCCCAGCGATGCGACGTTGGCCCTCAGCTTCTCCTCGGTCTCTTCGAAGTCCATGCAGACGCCAGGCTCGCCGTAGCGAACCGCGCCGTGCACTAGAAATTCCATCGCCAGTAAGCTCTTGCCGCACCCCGCACTGCCACAGAGTAGCGTGACGCGACCTTTAGGCAAGCCTCCGCCTGTGACTTCATCCAGCCCTTGGATTCCTGTGGGGGACTTGGCCAGCGAGCGGCGGGCGACTTTTGGGCTGGCAGGGGTCATAGCGAGACTCCTGAATCAAGTCCCTTCGGCTTGGGAGTCAGACGGACATCGTATCTTAGCATGATGGATTCCTGATGCTGGCGTTTGCCTACGCCGGGCGAAGTTCCTCCGCTCGCTGGCAGCAGGCGGGCAGGGTTCGCGAACGGCAAGCCTCTAAACAGCGGCGCGACCGGCCAGTGGGTGCACACCGATTCAACAACCAAGAGCGCAACCGGTACAACCACGCCCGAGCACCACCAAATCCGCCTCTGACCCAAGCTCAGAAAGTCCGCGAGGAACAAAAAAGCGAGAAGGCAAACCGACGCCGCAGTGGGAGCGGCAGCGGCCTTGATCCGCCACGTTTATCAACGGAGTAGTGGAGGGCTTTTGAAATTGATGTGGTTACCACCTTTTCCTCTCTCAGGTTCCCTGAACTAAGTCAGCCGATCTGAAAATGTTTCGACAATGAGCAGTATTGAACATTTTCCAGCTGCGGAAACGTTGTATCGTACAGTTCGTGAAAACCAAAGATCTCACCCCGAAGCAGATATTATCCGTTCTGTGCACTACCTGTGGTGCGGCTATCGGGGAGGCGTGTGAACTGAATACCGGTCAACTTCGCACCGAGCCACACAGAGATCGGAAGCTTTCCGCAGCCGACGCCGTAGAAAATAAGCGCGGCAAACGATAAACAGCTTGAGGCCACGGCGCTCCTTTGCGCAAACGGATTATCCCGCACCTAGACGTGCATTGCAGAAACTGCGTCACTGAGCCGGTCCGATCTCCCACGCGATCACGCCCGCGTTGTTGGAACACGGAAGTCAGCGAGAAACGGGTTTCGATAAAACCAATGGCACATCTCCTCGAAGCCGACTTCTTGCCCGCGTGGTTGCAAGTTTGTTCCGGCATAACTTCCGGGTAGCCCGTCAGAACGAAGCCGC
>PLHW01000019.1 GCA_003139095.1 Acidobacteriaceae bacterium | reverse complement strand
CATGGGCGGCCTCTGGATCGACTACAAACAAGCCACCAACATCCCCGGCATCTACGCCGCGGGCGAAGCCGATTATCAATATCACGGCGCGAATCGCCTCGGCGCGAATTCGCTCGTGTCGTGCATCTACGGCGGATTCGTCTCCGGCCCGGCGGCGGTGCAATATGCGCAAAGCCTGCAAGCCGCGCCCGCCAACGGCCACTTCGACGCTGAGCGCAAGCGCCAGCAGGAAATCAACAACGGCCTGATGAAAGCCGATGGCAAAGAGAATCCGTTCTTAATCTGGCGTGAACTGGGCGAGGTGATGACCAAGGAGTGTACGGTCATCCGCTACAACAAGGGATGCCGGGCTGCCGACGCCAAGGTGGTCGAACTGTTAGAGCGCCACCGCAACATCAACCTGAGCGACCGCTCGCAGTGGGCAAACACAACGGTCGCCTTCGCGCGCCAACTCTACAACATGCTGCAACTGTCAAGAGTAATCGCGCAGGGAGCAGCCATGCGCGACGAGTCTCGCGGCTCGCACTACAAGCCCGACTTCCCGGAACGCGACGACAAAAACTGGATGAAGACAACAAAAGCGTCGTTCGCGCCGGATGCGGACGAACCAAAGTTCGAGTTCGAACCAGTAGACGCGAAGCTGATTCCGCCTCGGCCGAGGAAGTATTGAAATCTGATCGGGAGTGAATTCAGACCGATAGAATGTTGCTATGACCGAACGAACACGAGAACTCCTGCAAAAAGCTCTTTCGTTGCCGGACAACGAACGCGCCGAACTCGCGGGAAGTTTGATCGCCAGTCTGGATACGAATATCGATCCCGACGTTGACGCGGCGTGGCAGGCGGAAATCGCGCGCCGCGCAGACGAGGTGCGCTCGGGCAAGGTCAGCACCGTTCCCTGGCCCGAAGTCCAGAAGAGAGCTCGGGAAGTATTGAGGAAATCGACCTAGCTAAGAAGGAATCTAATGGCTGAACGGCTTGCTCGCGGCAAATGGTTTCGGGTCGCAGAGTTCTGCGTCTTTGCGGGACTATTCGTATGGCTGCGATGGTTCAGCAGCTTGTGGCAGTTCCGTTGGACAGGCTTTCTCTTTGGGGTCATTTTCGTTTTGAGTTCGCTCTGGAACCCAGGCATATCCCGACCTTGGCGCGATCGCATCAGTTACTACACATCGCCTAAGGTGGCTTGGTTTGCAGAGATCATCTGCCCACTGGCTCTCGGCGGGATGATCATGAAGCATTTCTTCGCCGGACCTGCCTTCTTTTCTACTGGGTCTAAGGCTGGAAGCGATGACGGCCTCATCGGCGCACTGATTCTCTCATCTGCACTGGAAGGCGCATATTCGTTCTGGCTTTCAAAACGTGACGATTGCGATAAGGACAGTTTCGTAAAGACTGAAGCTAATGGCTAACAATAAAACCGTAATCATCAAGATCAAACGCCAACTCACCCCCGACGCCCCGGCGACGTGGGAGGAGTTCGAGATCAACTACCGGCCGAACATGAACATTACTTCGGCCCTCATGGACATCGCGGCCAATCCGGTCACGCGCGACGGCAAGAAGACTACGCCCGTCACCTACGACTCGAATTGCCTCGAAGAGGTGTGCGGCTCCTGCGCCATGATCATCAACGGCAAAGCGGCTATGGCCTGCTCGGCGCTGCTCGATCATCTCGATCAGCCCATCAAGCTCGAGCCCTTCTCGAAGTTCCCCGTCGTGCGCGACCTCGCCGTCGACCGCAGCGTCATCTTCGAGAACCTCAAAAAGGTCAAAGCCTGGGTCCCCGTCGATGGCACCTACGACCTCGGCTCCGGCCCGCGCCAGTCGGCCGAAATGCAGGAGGCCGCCTACCCGCTCTCGCGCTGCATCTCGTGCTGCTGCTGCATGGAGGCCTGCCCGCAGTTCACCGAAGACACCGGCTTCGTCGGCGCGGCCACCATCTCGCAGGTGCGCCTGTTCAACACGCACCCCACGGGCGCCGCCCTCAAGCGCGAACGCCTCACCGCCCTCATGGGCGATGGCGGCATCCAGGAGTGCGGCTATGCCCAGAATTGCGTGGAGATTTGCCCGAAAGACATCCCGCTGACCAAATCCATAGCGGAGGTCGGCGGCCAGGTCATGAAACAGGCAATCGGCGATTTGTTCAGGAAATAAGCCGTAATTCGCAGGCCGGCAGCGGGTTTTTCCTGGCCCCTGCCGCCCGCGCCCCGCGGTAATGGTTACTGGTAACTCTCTTTCGTAATCTAAAGTCCGCCGATTGTTTTGACGATCTCATTCACATCTGGTTTACAATGGCGCATCGTTCGTATAGCTTGTTTGCGACCGTAAGACTTCCCCCTATGACCCAAGGGCCTATGAACTTTAGAACACGCCTGCCATTACTGTTTGCCTTTCTCGGCATGCTGCTCTGCGCGCCCTCAGCCCTGGCCCTGCATCCCGTCAGCTCGCATCATCGCGCGCCCTCGCGCCTGCATCGCACCTTGCACCACGCCCGCGGCATTCTTTGGAATCCGCTCTTCCGCCCGTCGCATGATTCCCTGCTCCGCCAGAATGAAGAGGTTGACCGCCTCCAGCTTCCCCGCATCGTTGACGACGTGCAACTTGAGCAACTCAAAGCCTCCGGTGAACTGGTTCCCATCTCCGAGAGCGAGACGCTCCGCATTGAGCACGGCCTCGATCCCTCGCGCCGCTATTGCCGCGTCTGGGTTCGCGACTTCGTTCAGGATCTTTCCGAGCTTTACTACGCGCGATTCCACGACCAGATTCAAGTCAACTCCGCGGTGCGCACCGTGAAGGTTCAAAAGAAACTGCGCCGCCGCAATCGCAATGCCGCTCCCGCCGAAGGCGAAACCGCTTCTTCGCATCTTGCCGGCATCACCGTTGACCTCCAGCGCCGCGGCCTGACCAAAGACGAGATTCGCTTCGTCGAGTATTACCTCTTCTATCTGCGCGCCCTCGGCCTCGTCGAGCCCGAAGAAGAGAGCCGCCACTGGTGCTTCCACGTCATGGTCTCCGACCGCTACGAAGACTGGCGCCAGACCGAGACGCTCCTGCCCGCTCATCAGCAAGTGATTCCCGACACCATTGCTTCCAACTGATCGCTGGGTTCGCATCCTCCGCGTCTTCGCCCAGGCCGAGCGCGTCAGCCGCGAGCTGCAAAAATGAGTGACGACATCACTGTCGGCGTCGTTGGCGGCTCCGGCGCGACCGGAAAAGTCGTTGTCGCCGAACTATGGAAGTCCACCCGCTGGAAGATCCAGATCGGTGGACGCAGCCTTGATCAAGCGAAGACCTTGGCATCAGAGTTCGACCAAAGAGTGTCGGCGGCGCGTCTTGACGTACTCGACGGCAGCTCGCTCGATAAATTTTGCAGCCGCTGCTCGCTCGTCCTCAATTGCGCCGGGCCAGTCTCCGTCTTACAGGATCGCGTAGCCCAATCCGCATTTCGCAACCGCTGCCATTACGTCGATCCCGCCGGCATGTCGTTCGTCAAGGAGCGCATGCTTCCCCATGACCGGGAAATCGTGGACTTGGGACTGTCGTTCGTGGTCTCAGCCGGATGGATCCCCGGCATCAGTGAACTGCTGCCCGTTTACGCGCACGCGCGCGCATCCGCCACCATGGATTCAATCGAGTCCGTGACAACCTACTACGGAGATTCCGGCGAGTGGTCCATCAACGCGCTCCGCGACATGGTTGCGTTTCTTCGCCGCGCGGGGCTCCGCCGCCCACGGTATTTCAGCAAAGGCGAGCCGGTCCACGCACGCGCGCGTCAGGCTTCCCCCAAAATCGACCTGGGCGGCCGCATCGGCCTCCGCCGGTTCAGTCTGTATTCGATGCCCGAGTTGGACGCGGTCGGCCGCCGTCTCAAAACCTGCAACTTTTTCACATACGCTTACCTCCCGAGCCCTCGGATTGCCCTGACCGCAGCTCTCGTCGCCTCCCTGCCTCTGCCAAAAGAGCTATCTGTCCGTTTATTGCAGAATGGTTTCCGCAGCGTCTTATTGCCCGTCGGAGGATTTGTCACGGTTCAGGTGCGCGGGCGATCCCACGGGCAGAGCCAGCTTCTGACTGTTCAAATCGTTTACGACAAGCACCGCGACTACTGGATCCATGGGCTCACGTTGGCAACCGTGGCTCGCATGGTCGCGAATCGCGAGGGCGTTCAACCTGGTGTTAACTTCTTGACCGAGGCAATCGATCCCACTGCCCTCATGGCGGAGTTACAAAACGCTGGAATCGAGCATACCGAGCGCTTGGAAACATGCGACTCATCCGCGTGAACTCAACGCAAGAAATTGCTACCGCTGCCTGACCCGGGGCGCGCATTTTATCGAACCGCCTCATGTCGTACAATCGAAATTGCTATTACGCAAAATGGAGCGCTTATGAAGACCTTTTTCTGTACTCTCGCCTTGATCTGTTCTGCATCCTTGCTCGCTGCACAGGCCAAACCTGCCGCCTCCACCGATCCCGTCGCCATCATCCACACCACCGCCGGCGATCTTCACTGCACGCTCTTTCCCAAAGTCGCGCCCATCGGCGTCGACAACTTCATCCAACTCGCCAAAGGCACCAAGGATTGGACCAGCCCGATCGGCCACGTCAAAAAGCACGGCGTCCCGCTTTACGATGGCACCATCTTTCATCGCGTGATTCCCGAATTCATGATTCAGGGCGGCGATCCCCAGGGCAACGGCATGGGCGATCCCGGCTACAAATTCAAGAATGAGACGACGCCCACCGTCGCCTTCGACCGTCCCGGCCGCCTCGCCTACGCCAACGCCGGGCCCGACACCAACGGCTCGCAGTTCTTCATCACCGAGGTTCCCTATCCCAGCCTCAACGGCGGCTACACCATCTTCGGCCAGTGCGATGACGCCGCCGTCGAACTCGTCAAAAAAATCGCCCGCATGCCCACCAGCGGCGAGACTCCGGTTCACCCCGTCAAAATCACGCACATCGAAATTCACACCGCCGGCGCCGCATCGAAGGAAGCGCCCGCCAAGGCAGCACCCAACACCAAAAAGCCGTCATAACTAAAACTCGTCATATCGACTCGATCGATTGGAGAACTCTACATGGCCCGTACCCCCGGAACCTACGCCGTCTTTGAAACCAGCGAGGGCACCATCGTCTGCCGCCTCTTTGAAAAAGACGCGCCCAAAACCGTCGCCAACTTTACCGACCTCGCCGAAGGCAAGCGCGAGTGGACCCATCCCTCCACGCGCAAAAAATCAAGCGACCCTCTTTATCACGGCACGATTTTTCATCGCGTCATTCCCGACTTCATGATCCAGGGCGGCGACCCGCAAGGCACCGGCATGGGCGGCCCGGGGTATCAATTTGAAGACGAGACGAAGGGCTCGCCGCATCGTTTCGACAAGCCCGGAAAACTCGCTATGGCCAACGCTGGCCCCAACACCAACGGTTCGCAATTTTTCATCACCGTCGCCAACACGGAATGGCTCACCGGCAAGCACACCATCTTCGGCGAAGTCGTCGAGGGCTACGAGGTGGTGGAGAAAATCTCCAAGGCCCCCCGCGGCCGCCAGGACCGCCCCAACAAAGAGGTAACCGTAAAATCCGTCAAGATCGAGCGCTAGCCGGCTCGAACGGAATGCGAGAAAGTGGCGTGGAGACGGGGCCTGCCCGTCTCCTTCGCCGCAAATCGAGGCTCACCGCCCCCGCAAATCAAGTCCCCGGTCCCCCGCTCCGCTCACCCGCCCTTTGTGACGCCGCTCACATCGCCCCGTGATTTTGCCCGTCGAGTTCCACCCCTCATTTCTTTATTCTTTATAATTACTTTTCACTCTCAACAATTACTGGAGGCAATCCTATGGCCGAGTTCAACGGAGTCCCGGTCCCACCGAGCGGGCAAAAAATCGAATACAGCAACGGCAAATACACCGTGCCCGATCGTCCCATCATTCCTTTCATCGAAGGTGATGGCACCGGCCGCGATATCTGGAAAGCCTCCGTCCGCGTCTTCGACGCCGCCGTAGAGAAAGCTTATGACGGCAAGCGCGCCGTCGCCTGGTATGAAGTCTTCGCCGGCGAAAAGGCCAAGGCCAAATTCCAGAACTGGCTCCCCGATGACACCGTCGCCGCCATCCGCGAATTTCGCGTCGCCATCAAGGGACCGCTCACAACGCCCGTCGGTGGCGGCATTCGCTCGCTCAACGTCGCCCTCCGCCAGATCCTCGACCTCTACGCCTGCATTCGCCCCGTCAAGTACTACAGCGGCGTCCCCTCCCCCGTGAAGCATCCCGAGCGCATGGACCTCACCATCTTCCGCGAGAACACGGAAGACGTCTACGCTGGCATCGAGTGGGAAGAGGGCACGGCCGATTGCGCTCGTCTCATCGAATTCCTCAACAAAGACATGCTCAAGGGCGGCAAAAAACAAATCCGCCTCGACTCCGGCGTCGGCATCAAACCCATCTCCATCACCGGCACCAAGCGCCTGGTACGCATGGCCATTCAGTTCGCGCTCAAGAACAAGCGCAAGTCGGTCACCCTGGTTCACAAGGGCAACATCCAAAAATTCACCGAGGGTGCCTTCCGCCAGTGGGGTTACGATGTCGCCACCAGCGAGTTCCGCGATCAGGTCGTCACCGAGCGTGAGAGCTGGATCATCGACAACAAGGACAAGAATCCCGCCCTTACCGTCGAACAAAATGCCAACCTCATCGAGCCCGGCCTCGAATTCGCCACCGATGACTTCCGCCAGGCCCTCTACAAAGAAGTTAAGAATTGCCTCGACTCCATCTACGCCACGCACGGCAAAGGCGCATGGAAGAAAAAGCTCCTCATCAACGACCGCATCGCCGATTCCATCTTCCAGCAGGTCGTCACGCGCGCCGACGAGTACACCGTGCTCGCCACGCCCAACCTCAACGGCGACTACATCTCCGACGCCTGCGCTGCGCAGGTTGGCGGCCTCGGCATTGCGCCGGGCGCCAATGTCGGCGACGGTTACGCTATCTTCGAAGCCACCCACGGCACGGCGCCCAAGTATGCCGACAAGGACGTCATCAATCCCGGCTCCGTCATTCTCTCCGGCGTCATGATGTTCCGTTTCCTCGGCTGGACCGAAGCCGCCGATCTGATCGAACAAAGTTTAGAGCGCACCATCGAGCAGAAAAAAGTCACCTACGATTTCGAGCGCCTGATGGAAGGCGCCACCAAAGTAAAGACCAGCGAATTCGCCACCTGCATGATCGAAAATATGCAGGTAGCAGTCGCCGCGGATTGATGAGCTGTTTACGGTGAGGTTTTGGGAAGGGCACGGCTTCAGCCGTGCCGTTAAGAGTCGCCAATAATGCGGGCTTTAGCCCCTGAGGGAAGGAAACTTCATGCGCAATAAAATCACCATCGTCGGCTCCGGCAACGTCGGCGCCACCGCCGCTCACTGGATCGCCTCCAAAGAACTCGGCGACGTCGTCCTCATCGACATCGTCGAAGGCGTTCCCCAAGGCAAAGGCCTCGACCTGCTTGAAGCCATGCCCATCGAAAAACGCGACTCCTACGTCAAAGGCACCAACGACTACGCCGATACCGCCAACTCCGACATCGTCGTCATCACCGCCGGCATCCCCCGCAAGCCCGGCATGAGCCGCGACGATCTCCTCAACACGAACTACAAAATCATGAGCGACGTAGTCGGCAAGGTCGTGCAGCACTCGCCGAAGTGCATCCTCATTATCGTCTCCAACCCGCTCGACGCCATGGCCCAGGCCGCCTACAAGCTCAGCGGCTTCCCCCGCGAGCGCGTCATCGGCATGGCCGGCGTCCTTGACTCCGCCCGCTTCCGCGCCTTCATCGCCGACGAACTCAAAGTCAGTGTAGAAAACGTAACTGCGTTCGTCTTAGGCGGCCACGGCGACACCATGGTCCCGCTCCCGCGTTACTCCACGGTCGCAGGCATCCCGATCACCGAACTTATCCCGAAAGATCGTCTCGATGCCATAGTCCAGCGCACCCGCGATGGCGGCGCCGAGATCGTCAAATATCTGAAGACCGGCTCCGCGTATTACGCCCCGTCCGCCGCCAGCACCGAGATGGTCGAAGCCATCCTGAAAGATAAGAAGAAAATTCTCCCCTGTGCCGCCTATCTCGACGGAGAGTACGGCATCAAGGGCCTCTATGTAGGCGTCCCAGTAAAGTTAGGCTCCAGAGGAATAGAACAGATCATCGAAATCAAGCTGACGCCCGAAGAAAAGGCTGCCTTGGACAAGAGCGCCGCCGCAGTAAAGGAGCTCTGCGCCGTCATCAACGTCTAAGCAAACCCATCGAGGGGCAGCGACAGCCGCCCCTTGAAAGACCGCGACCCACAGCCTGCATCTCCAAATCTCAGCGGTAAGCTTCGCGCCGGTTGCGAATAGCAGTGACGTTGATGGCGTGCTCGTCCCGCTGATCGAAGAACACCCGATAGTCGCCGCAGCGAAGCCGGAACCCGGTGAGCGGTGCTTGAGCTTCTTCACATCGCCGGTGCGGTTGCCAAGGTAGCGACCTACACAGTGGAGAATCAGCATCGCGGGCGATGGCGCGAAGGTCGGCGCGGGCTTCAGGAGACCACACCACGCCCACCCGCTGGACCACCCGCGGCTCGGTCACTTGCCAAGGCCGAATTCGCGCAGAATCTCGTCGTGCGCGATGCCCTCTCCGCGAGCCAGCGAAGCGCGGGCGCGGTCAATTGCGGCGGCCGTCTCGGGGGCCACCTCTTCCTCTTCCACGGGTGCGGAAGCCAGCGACCGTGAGAGCGGCTCTACCATCACTTCCAGCAAGCTGCGCACGGCTGCCAGTTTTTCCTGTGGCAGCATGTCGAGCAGTTCGTGGGCCTGTTGGCGTTCTTGTGTGGCGTCGACTCCCATGGCGTCCCCTCTCGAATAGTCTAGATTGAAACCCCTGCCCCAGCAAGAATCTGCTGACGGCCCTGATTCCAGTGCCGCACGCTCCCGGGCCGCATTGAATCCTCTCCCCGACCCCGCTATAGTGTGAGGGATCAATCCACCATGGATTTTGACCAGCTAGAAATTTTCCTGGAGGTCGCGCGCCTCTCCAGCTTTTCCCGCGCCGCCGAGAAGCGCTTCCGTACGCAGCCCGCCATCTCCTCGCAAATTCGCGCCCTCGAAGAAGAGGTCGGCGCCCGCCTCCTCGACCGCTCTGGAGGCCGCGTCTCCGTCACCGCCGCCGGCAAGCTCTTTTATAAGTACGCCGAAGAAACTATCGAGCACCGCAAAAATATCCTCACCGAGATCGCCGAAACCGAGCGCATCCCGCGCGGCGAAATCGTCGTCGGCGCCAACGAAGGCACCTGCCTCCACATCCTCCCCGAGGTCTTCGCCCAGTTCAAGCGCGACTATCCCAGCGTCTCGGTCAGCATCAAGCGCGCCGACTATTCGCGAATCCTCGAATCGATTCTCGAAAACGCCGTCGACTTCGGCGTCGTCTCGCTCCCCGTCAATGACAACCGCCTCGAAGCCCAGATGATTCACCGCGATTTGCTCGTCGCCATCACCGCGCCCCGTCATCCGCTCGCCGGCAAAAAATCCGTCACCGTCTCTGACATCGCTCCCTATCCGCTCGTCCTCCCCAAACTCGGTCACACCCGCGACGCCCTCGACGCGCTCTTCTACGACCACCACGTCAAGCCAAAGCTCGCCATGGAACTCGATTCCAGCGAACTCCTCAAGCGCTTCGTTGCCGCCGGCGTGGGCATCGGCTTCATCGCGCGCTCCAACATTCAGGAGGACATTCGCGCCAAGGCCCTCGTCGCGCTCACTCTCGCCGACGTCCAAATCCGCCGCGACCTCGCTCTCGTCTTCCGCAAAGATAAATCCCTCAGCCGCGCCGCCCGCGCCTTCATGGACATCGCCCTCAGCCAGAACAATTTCACCTCCCCGGCACTGCCCAAGCGTGCGAAATGAAAAAGCTGCTCGTCGTGGCCGCGTTTCTCTGCCTCTTCGCGTCCTCGGCGATCGTCCTCTCTCAGAAGCGCCCGCCCGCCCAGAAGAAATCATCCCCAGCCGCTCCTCACGCTCTAATCTCTGTCAAAGCGACTGGCACCTCGCGCTATACCGATAAGGAAATTCTCGCCGCCAGCGGTCTTCAACTCGGCAAAGACGCGGCCGATGCTGACTTCCAGGAAGCCGCGCAGCGCCTCGGCCAGTCCGGCCTTTTCTCCGACGTCGTCTACACCTTCACCTACTCCGATCAGGGCGCGAAGGTCGAGTTCCAACTCACCGACAATCCCGCCATCAAACTACTCCCGGTAAACTTCGAAAATCTCGTCTGGTTCACTGACGCCGAACTGCTCCCCTCCCTCGAGCAGCGCGTACCCTTATTCCAACACTCATTGCTGCCCGCCTCCGGTCATTTGCCCGACGAGGTGAATGCCGCGCTCCAGGCGCTTCTCAGCGAAAAGCATCTTCCCGGCCGCGTTGACTACTTGCGCCAGTCAAAAGAGCGGGGTGGCGATTTGATCGGCATTGAGTATCGCGTCGAAGACGTAAGAATCCGCATCCGCAACCTCGAGTTCCCCGGCACCTCGCCCGACCAGGCAGCCTTTCTCGAAAAAGCCGCCCGCACCCTCCAGTACTCCGAGTACCTCCGCTCTAAGTTAGCGACCGTCGCCCAGTATGACTTCCTACCTCTCTACCTCGAGCGCGGCTATCTGAAAGCTTCCTTCGCTGCCTCCGAAGCCCGCGTCGTCAACGCCTCAGAATCCGCAGCATCCGCAACAAAAGATGAAGCTTCTCCGGCGGAGATTGACGTCGATGCCATCGTGCCCGTCACGCCCGGCAATGTCTATGCCGTGTCAGGCCTCACCTGGAAGGGAAATTCTGCGATCAAAATCGAAGAGGCCGCCGCCCTCTTGCATCTTGCCCAGGGCCATCCCGCCGACGCCATCCGCCTCGGCAAAGATGTCGAAAGCCTTACCCGCCTCTACCACACGCGCGGCTATATGACTGCCAACATTACGCCGGAGCCGCATCTCGACGACGCGGCCAGCGCCGTTCAATACACCATCAACATCGTCGAAGGTGAGCTGTACAGAATGGGTGAATTAGAGATCCTCGGCGTCGACAGCGCGAGCCGCGATCGTCTGCAGGCAGCCTGGCACCTTCGCGAAGGCGATCCCTACAATCCCGACTACGTCAAAACATTTGAAGATGAAGCCCCACGCTTCCTGCCCCGCGGCCTGCAATATTCGACGAATGTCAACCAGCAACTCGACGCAAAAAACAAAGTGGTCGACGTAACCATCCGTTTCATCACCCACTAATGGGGTTTTCCCGCCCGCCTTATGGCATCATGGAGTATCCAGTTTTTCCAGGAGAATCAAAATGAAAGCACCCCGCGTTGCCGCCGCAATTCTCGCGCTCCCGCTCATCCTCGGCACGCCCGCCCTCGCCGCCGGCAAAAGCCAAACCCTTACCGGCGAGGTCAGTGACGCCATGTGCGGCAAAAAGCACGAGATGGCCTCGAAGGCCGATTGCACCCGCGCCTGCGTCAAACACGGCTCCAACTACGCTCTCGTTGTCGGCGACAAGGTCTACACACTCCAAACTTCCGATCCATCCGCCCTCGACACGCTCGACAAACTGGCCGGTGCCAAAGCCAAAGTAACCGGCGAAGTCGACGGCTCAACCGTCACCGTAAAAACAGTAGCCGCCGGCTCCTAAGTACAAGTTCACAACAAGCGCCTCCCCCAAGTCGCAGCCAAACAAAAAGCCGGCAGCGCGCAAAAAGCGCCGCCGGCCAATAACCTGATTTTGCTTTTACTTCTGCCTTCTTACTTCTGCCTTCTTACTTCTTACTTAATTCTGCCCCGAATCCCCGTCCGGCCGCCGTTTCAGCGTTGGCCGGTCGTCGTCGCCGCTCTTATCCGATCCTGACTTATCCGTGTTTGATGTCCGCCGCAGCGTCGGCTTCGTGCTGTCTTTCTGCTCGTTCACCTTGTGCCGGTTCTCGATCATCGCCAGCCGCGCCTTCACCTCGTCGAACTCCGACGTCGACACGATGTACTGCGCCTTCGCCGGCAGGATCGTCGCAATCTCCTGCTGCGATTTCTCGATCCGGTCCGGTGTCTGCGGATGCGACGCGAATGCCTTGGCCAGCGTCCCCGGCTTCTTCTTCTCTTTCGCCTGAATCTTCTCGAAGAAGCTGATAAACGCCTGCGGGTCGTACCCGGTCTTATACATGTATTGCAGACCCAGGAAGTCCGCCTCCGCCTCAAAATTCCGCTGGAACTTCATGAACGTCATCGGCAGCCCCAGCCCCGCCGCCTCATACACCGCATATCCAATTCCCCCGCCCACAAAAATCAGTGGAATCGTCCCGATATTCGCCCAATTCGCCCGCGTCATCTGCCGCATCGCGTGCCGTGCGCACACGTGCGAAATCTCATGCGCCATCACGCCCGCCAGTTCCGCCTCTTCGTCCGCCGCCAGAATCAACCCCGAGTTCACGTAGAAAAATCCCCCCGGCAGCGCAAATGCATTCACCTCATCGGAGTCGATCACTTTAATGGTGAACGGCACCTGCGCGTCCGAATTCCGTACCAGGTTCTGTCCAATCCGGTTCACGTACTCCGTCACCACCGGGTCGGTCACCATCTTGACGCTGTTGTCGACTTGCATCGCATACTGTTTGCCGATTTTGATCTCGGTCTCCAGCGAGTACCAGTCGCCCAGGCCACGCCCGCCCACCTTGCGGTTCCCGATCGCATCCACGTCATTGATGCTGCCGTCGTGCTTCACTTTGTTCGGATCCGGCTCCTGCACAACCGGCGGTGGCGTCTGCGCGGAATCACCCGCCGCGTTCGTCGGCGACTCATCCGCACCCGGCTTATCGGTCGGCACCGTCGTCGGCGTAGTCGCTGGCGACTCGCCCGCTGGCGCGGTCTGCGTGGGTTCTGATTGCGGAGCAGTGCTCGGAGCGGGCGCGCTCGGAGCGGGCGCGCTCTGCGTCGGCGCCGTAGGATCCGGCGACGTCGGCGTCGAAGCACTTGGCGCCTGGCTCCCCTGCTCTTTCGTAGACGTACTGGTCGACGGCGCGTTCGCGCTCGGCGCACTTTGCTCCTGCGCCGCCGCTAAAACTCCCATCAAAACCACTAAACTCAAGCCGATCAGCGCTTTACGCCATGACATATCACACCCCGCGAGGGAACCTGCTTCGTGCCTCGATTATACCCCCGATGGCCAATCGGGATAAGACGGAATTCCCCTTCTAGTTGGACGCGTCCCCGCCCGCGAACGTTACTCATTATTATTTCCATCTACAAGATTTTACTTCCGATTTTGACCACCATCCGCGAATCCGCCAATCCCGGCCCGCGAACGCACATCCACGACCCGCGCCGTTGGCTCGAAGCTCGTAGCTCGCAGCTCACAGCTCGAAGCTCCTAGCCAGCGTGTTACCATGTGCGCGTTCCCCAAACTTCCTACGAGGCGCCATGCTAAACCGCCGTCATTTCCTCTCTTCGTCGCTCGCCGTCACCGCCGCCCTCGGCTGGCGCGGCAATCTCTGGGCTCAACTCGAATCCATCCCCACCCATCTCCCCGACCGCTCGCTCTACGACCGCGACGAAGACGCCTACTGGCGCCAGCTCCGCCAGCAATTCCTCATTCCCGCCGACGAGGTTTACCTCAACAACGGCACCGTCGGCTCCAGCCCCGCGCCGGTTCTCCGCGCCATCTTCGAGGGCTACGAAACGACCGAAAAGATGAATCAGGCCGATCCCGAAGACTATCCCATCTGGGGCTACGCCGCCTGGAACGAGTTCCGCGACCCGCTCGCCGCCTTCGTCGGCTGCCACCGCGACGAGATCGCGATCCTCCGCAACGCCACCGAGGCCAACAGCTACATCGCCAACGGCATCGACCTCAAACCCGGCGACGAGGTCCTCATCACCGACCAGGAGCATCCCGGCGGCGAGCATCCCTGGGATCTCCGCGCCAAGCGCTACGGCATCGCCGTCAAAAAAATCACGCTCCCCAAGCCCGTCATCAACCCCGCGCAGGTCCTCGAACTCTTCGACCACGCCATCACCCCACGCACCCGCGTCATCTTCTTCAGCCACATCACCACCGTCACCGGAGTCGTTCTTCCCGCCAAAGAAATCTGCGCCCTCGCTCGCGGCAAACAAATTCTCTCCGCCGTCGACGGCGCCCACGTCCCCGGCATGATGCGCCTCAACCTCCACGACCTCGGCTGCGACATGTACTCCTCCAGCCCGCACAAATGGCTGCAAGCCCCCAAAGGTTCCGGCTTCCTCTACGTCCGCGACGAGGTCATCGACCGCCTCTGGAACACCATCGCCACCGAAGGTTGGGACGACCCCAAACTCCGCGCCGAGCGTTTCCAGCGCATTGGCAGCTCCAACGTCCCCGCCCTCTGGGGACTCCGCGCCTCCATCCAGCTAGCCAACGACATCGGCATCGACCGCATCGAGCGCCGCCACCGCCATCTCTGCGACTACATCCTGAACACCATGATCCAGCGCGGCGCCCAACCCTGGACCTCGCCCGACCCATCCATGCGCTGCGCCATCGCGACAGTAAATGTCCCCCCAATCAAGCGCGCAGACTTAGAAACCTGGCTCTGGAAAGAAAAGAAAATCCGCATAAGAGGCGGCGATCCAAACAAACTCCGCCTCTCGACACCATATTACCTATCCAAGCAAGACATAGACCGCTACCTGGACGCGTTTGACGAATTCAAGAAGACGAATGTAAAAGGATGATTCCCTAACTAGCCCTCAAACAAATTGTCATCCCGAGGAGCGAACGCGACGAGGAATCTCATTCTTAACTGCGGCTTCAGGGGGACGGATCCGTGTCGCGACATGCGCCCTCGCCCGTCCACGCCGCGCGCAGATCGGCCAAGCCCAGCACAATGGCTCTGCAATTAAGGCCCGTTCGGGTTCACCTTCAGGTGGTATAAGGCCGGACCCAATCCGCTTTGCGGATTCCAAACCGCGATTTCCAGATCGTCTCCAGGGTTTAATTTCCATCCCTTTCGGCCATAATCTCCGCTGAACCCGCTCACCACGATCTCCGTGTCGGTCCAGTTCTCGACGTCCATCATCACGTCATCGTAATTTCGCGGAATAATTCGCCCCGCCGCCCAACCCGATGTTTTGTCCCGAATCGCCAGGTACGGGGAATCGGTGCGGGTATATGGGACGTGTAGACCGAAGCTAGTGCCCTTGATGGCTATCCTCTGTCTGGGTTGCGGCAGGATCGGAGTCACAGAATCAATCCGCGGTTGTCCGTTTTCAGAATCGTTCGACTGGGGCTGCCTCCTCACCTCAGAGAATACAGACTGGTCTGCCCCTCGATGTCGTAGCACCAACACAGTCGTAACTGCAATCGCGATGACGACGACCGTCACGAGCGCGAGAAAGGGTCCGTTCATGCCAACTTGAAGCCCTTTGCCTGAAACCAAGGCCCCCTGCATTGACCTCGGCAAAACACCAATCTGCTTTGACTCAGACCAATCTGGATCGCGAACAACCGACGAAAGCGCCTGTGGTTCCCGCACAGGCGCAATAAACCTGTAACCTGCGTTGCGTACAGTCTGAACGTAGCGCGGGTGCTCGGCGTCGTCGCCCAGCGCCTCTCTGAGCTTCTTGATGGCGAAATTCAGCCGGCTGTCAAAATCCCCGAAGGATTGCCCCGGCCACAGCGCTTCCTTAATCTCTTTGCGCGTGACCACCTGGCCGGGCCGCCCCGCTAACATTCCAAGAATTGTAAGTAATTGCGGCGACAGATCTACCGGCAACCCACTGCGTAGGAGGTGCCCCTTCCCTGCGTCCAGTTCGAACACATCGAACCGAACTTGTGGACCAGATAGTAACGGAGAAGATAGGAATGAGGACTCGTCCTTTTCTTGGACTGCCACAATGCCCTCCCATGACACTTCGGAGTTATCGTTATCGTGCGGGCCCTCAAGCTTGCGACCCTCGAACTTACCCCAACTCATTCTCCCAGTCAAACCCTGTTTTTCCACCACCGTCCGCGCTCATCCATCGCTCATTAGGAACTTCGTTGACAGGGCTGCACAAAGCGCTATCGTGGCGCTGCGCGGTCCGCCCTAGGAGTAAGCGATCTGAGTCCCGCTCACTGTTAGACGGTGTTCCACGTCTTGGAGCGAAAACAGACACTGAGAGGAGAACTAAATATGAAACACCTCGCCAAGATTCTATTGTCGCTAGCCATACTTGGGGCTGTCCTCGCCCAGGCTCAAACGCTCTTGTTAGACAACTTCACCAAGGATTCCAGCCTCAACACTAACCTGTGGACGGCAAACTCCCCGTTCCTTACCGCCCTTGCCGCGTCTTCGTCATCTCCTGCCGCGACGTTCGTTCCCCCACAACTGAGCTTCAATAGCCAGTTCGGGATGACAATGACAGGGCCAACCGACGATTATCAATTTACCGGCGTGCAGTCGCTGTCAACTTTCACCCCGCCATTTAAGGTCGTCACATACGTACTAACCACTGGGGGAACAGCGAATCCATTTGAGATTTTTCTGGCGAGCGCTGACCTTACCCAATTTCTTAATCTGGACGCCAATGTGTGCCCGTGCTACGACGGGTTTTGGGTGTCAGCGCCCAATATCAGTCAGCTTTGGCAGCTCGGCGAGCAATTCTCACCTTCGATTTCACCCAATTTCGACGCGCCCTACATCGTCACAATCAGTGTGAACGCGGAGGGGGCAGCCACGGTGACGGTCGAGAACTTTGTGGGCACCGTTCTGGGCAAGCTTTCAAAACTACAGGCGGGCACAGGGCCGTTCTACCTAGTGCTCAGTCAGCGGATAGGTCTCCCCGACCAGACCGGACCACAATACGGTGACTGGTTTAGCGTGAAGGTCACGCCGTAGCATTTGCACTCAGCCCGCCTGGCGGCGGCGTCCCGCGGAACGAAACCGCGTTTTACGACCTTCTTATTTAATTAATCCCGAGAGGAGCAACAATGAAAACGAACTCCGTAGTAGCAGCGGTACTACTGATGTTGCTTGGCACGGCACCAATGACCTTAGCACAGGAACCAGTTGTCGCGCACAATACTTGGAGTTACGGTGCGTCGATGCCGGTAGCCCTTGAATACACGGCTGTCGCAGTCCTTGAAAAGCGGATCTATGTCGTCGGCGGAGGCACCCCTTCCGGAACCGTCGCCGCTAACGTCCAAATTTACGACCCCGCCACGAACACATGGGGCTCGGGGCCTCAACTGCCGATAGCGACAGGAGGCGGGTGCGCCGGAGTAGTGAACAATGTGTTGTACTTCATCGGCGGTAACACCGGAGGGCAAAACTATACGAACGCGGTATGGGCTTACAGCCCGAAGACGGAGAAGTGGTCCCAGAAGGCCTCCATGCCCACCACGGCTGAGGCTGGTGCGGTGTGTGTCGTAGAGAAGGGCATCATCTATGTCATGGGCGGCTACGGCGACGGGAGCTTCCTCACAACGGTCGAGGGCTACGATCCCGCGACCGATCAATGGACAGAGCCGGGGCAACTACAGTCTATGTTGAGCCCGGAGGACACGGCGACGGGAGGGCTAATCGGAACTACGATCATAGTGACTGACGGTTCGGATAACTATGTTGATGGACACAACGAGGGGTACGACGTGCCCTCGAACACCTGGAGTTGGCTCACTTCGGATCCCACACTCCGACAATGCGCCTGTGGTGCCTCCATCGGTGGACGGCTCTACTCCGCAGGTGGCTGGGACGTCGTAAACGACGCGGCCTTAACCCTCACAGAATCGTTCACGTTGTCGAAGAACGCCTGGAGAACCCTGGCTCCCATGCCCCAAGGCATGATGACACCCATTGGCGGGTCCGCGGCGTATAAGGGGCGGCTGTTCTGCCTCGGTGGTAATTACAGCAACGGCGGTGGCGTCGTCGGCACGGTAGAGATTTATCAGCCGTAGAACAGGTGGCTGCCGGCCCAGGTCTCGCACCTCCTTGGAGTGGAGGAGACCTGGGCACTTTCTCAATCAGGGGTCAATCTACATGGTCAGTCAACGCCCCAACCCCTACATCAGCTCTTCCATGCACTTCGCCAGCGCTTCCCTACTCGGCCGCACCGCCGATTCCGGCAGCGTCGCCAGCGGTTTGTCGGTCACGTTCAGCATGTCGATAAAGCTCGGCGCCTTCTCATTGATGTAAAAAACTCCAGTCAGCACTTCGCCCTTCGTGTGCGATTCCATCAATCGCCGCACGGCATGAATCTTATCCGTCGGATCGTATTCTTCTTCCAGCTTCCGCAGCCGCAAACTCGATCCATCGTGCATCGTCACTTCAAACGTCGTCCCCGCATCGTACTCCACATTAATTTCCTCAAACGACGGCACAAAACTCACCTCATGCAGCGGCTCTTCATGCGCCTGCATGTACTTATAAGATTTCGTCGAGCCTTCATGATCGTTAAACGTCACGCACGGCGAAACCACATCCAGCATCACCGTCCCATTGTGCGCAATCGCCGCCTTCAACATCGTGTGCAGCTGTTTCTTATCGCCCGAAAACGATCGTCCCACAAACGTCGCGCCCAACTGAATCGCCATCGCGCAAGTATCCACCGGAGGCAGATCGTTCACCACGCCGCTCTTCAGCGTCGATCCCAAATCCGCCGTCGCCGAAAACTGCCCTTTCGTCAGCCCGTAACAGCCGTTGTCTTCGATCACATAAATGATCGGCAAATTCCGCCGCATCAAATGCACAAACTGTCCCGCGCCAATCGAAACCGTATCTCCATCGCCCGTCACGCCCAGCGCCAGCAGGTTTTTATTCGCCAGCATCGCGCCCGTCGCAACCGACGGCATTCGCCCATGCACCGAATTAAAGCTGTGCGACCGGTTCATAAAATACGCGGGGCTCTTCGACGAGCACCCAATCCCGCTGAACTTCGCCACCCGCTCCGGTTTCACGCCCATCTCGTACATCGCATCGATGATGCGCTCCGAGATCGCGTTATGTCCGCATCCCGCGCACAGCGTAGTCTTTCCGCCGCGATAATCGATCACCTGCAATCCGATTCGATTCGTCTTCGGCGCCGGCGTAGAACTCGGTGTTCCTGTCGTGCTCCCCATTTACTTGCCCTCCATCATCATCAGGTCGTCCGTGATCGATCGCGCATCTATCGGCAGTCCATGAATATGGCAGATCGACCGCAACTTCGGCGTCAGTTCCGCTTTGACATCCAGCTTCAGCAGGCTCGCCATCTGCCCATCGCGATTCTGCTCCACCACATACAGCCGCTCATGCTGCTCGATAAAGTCATGTACCTCACGCGTAAACGGATACGCCCGAATCCGCAAATAATCCGTCTCCAACTTATGCTCGTTCGCTAACTGGTCGCGCGCCTCGATAATCGCCCAGTGCGTAGTTCCATAAGCAATGATCCCAACCTTCGCCTTCCCACTTCCCGCCAGTTCCGGCCGCGGCACAAACGACCGCGACGTCTCGAACTTCTTGTTGATCCGCTCCATGTTCCGCTCGAAGTCGTCTGGACGCTCGCTGTACTGCGCCTTCTCGTTGTGTCCGCTGCCGCGCGCAAAATACGCCGCTGCCGGATGATCCGTTCCCGGCAACGTTCGATAACCAACTCCATCTCCATCCACATCCTTGTAGCGCGCAAATCCTCCCAATCGCTCCAGGTCTTCCTTCGTCAGGACCTTTCCGCGATCAATCGGCTTCTCCGGATACGGAAACGGATCTGACATCCAATTATTCATCCCCAGATCCAGGTCCGACATCACGAACACCGGCGTCTGAAATCGCTCCGCCAGGTCGAACGCATCCTGCGCCATCGTGAAGCACTCGCTCACCGAATCCGGAAACAGCATGATGTGCTTCGAATCCCCATGGCTCAGAAACGCCGTTGACAGCACATCTCCCTGCGAAGTCCGCGTCGGTAATCCCGTCGAAGGTCCCACCCGCTGAATGTCCCAGATCACCGCCGGCACTTCCACGTAATAAGCCAGTCCCGCAAACTCCGCCATCAGCGAAATCCCCGGACCCGCCGTCGCCGTCATCGACCGCGCTCCCGCCCAGGCCGCGCCAATCACCATCCCAATCGCCGCCAGCTCGTCTTCCGCCTGCACAATCGCAAACGTCGCCTTCCCGTCCGGCCCAATGCGGTATTCCTTCATGTAGTCGATCATCGTCTCCACCAGCGACGACGACGGCGTAATCGGATACCACGTCACCACCGTGCAGCCTGCAAACATGCACCCCATCGCCGCTGCCGAGTTGCCGTCGACGATGATCATTCCCTTCGTCTTGTCCATCCGCTCGATGTAAAACGGGTCGCGCTTCTGCAGGTTCGCCGCCGCATAATCGTGTCCCGCCTTTGCCGCAGCCAGGTTCAACGCCGCCGCCTTCGCCTTGGTCGCAAACTGCTTCCGGATCGCCTTCTCCACTTCCGCGAAGTCGATCTCCAGCAACTGCGCCGCCACGCCCACGTAGATCATGTTCTTGATCAGCTTGCGCAGCTTGGCCTCCGAGCACACGGTCGTCACCAGCTTGTCGTAGGGCACCGCATAATAAATCAGGTCGTCCCTCACCTTATTGAGCGCCAGCGGTTCGTCATAAAGCACGCTCGCGCCCGGTGCTAGCGTCTTCACATCGTCCTGCGCCGTCTCCGCGTTCATCGCGATCAGCAGGTCGATCTCTTTCTTGCGCCCGATGTAGCCGTCCTTATTCGCGCGGATCGTATACCAGGTCGGCAATCCCGCAATGTTCGATGGAAACAGGTTTTTTCCCGAGATCGGCACGCCCATTTGAAAGATGCTGCGCAGCAGCACCGTATTCGAACTTTGCGACCCCGACCCGTTCACCGTCGCAACCTGAATGCTCATGTCGTTGACGACGCGCCTGCGCCCCAACTGCCCCGATGATTCCTGGGGCACAATATCCGTAGTGGCCATTCCTTTGCCTTCCTTGTTTTGACCAGGCACCCCTGCCCGGAAGTTTCTTCGAAGTGGAGAGCGGAAAACCCTTTATTATACAGCCATGAAACCGGCGAGAGTTAATTGCGATGGAACCCTCGCATGCGAGCTCTTCACGCCAGGCGCGCGCTCCGGGAGCGCATTCGCCGCGGTGCGCGCTTCATTGAAGAATTGAATGACAGACTCCATCCAATTCGACTCCCGTCCGAATCACGCCGACGCGAACCCTCTAGTTTATAAAGTCGCCCTGCTCGGCTTCGGCACCGTCGGCAGTTCCGTCGCAAGAATTCTCTGCGAGCGCTCGAACATCGGACTGCGCCTCACTCACATCTGCAATCGCAACGTGGTCCGCAAGAAAGTCGACTGGCTTCCCCCCGAAGTCGTATGGACCGAGAGCATCGACGATGTTCTCTCTTCCGGCGCCGACATCGTCGTCGAACTGATCGGCGGCCTGCATCCCACCGAAGACTGGGTTCGCCGCGCGCTTGCCTCCGGCAAATCCGTCGTCACCGCCAACAAGCAACTGATCGCGCACTGCGGCCCGGAGTTAGCGCGCCTGGCCCGCCAGATGAATCAGCAAATCGAGTTCGGCGCCTCCGTCGCCGGCGGCGTCCCCGTAATTTCCGGCCTCCATCAAGGACTCGCCGGAGATGACCTCTTTAAAATCTGCGGAATCTTGAACGGCACCTGCAACTACATCCTCACCCAAATCGAATCGAGCGGCGTTCCCTTCACCACTGCCCTGCGCGAGGCGCAAAAACTGGGTTTCGCCGAAGCCGATCCCACCGAAGATATCGACGGCCTCGACGCCCGAGCCAAACTCGCCATCCTCATTCGCGTAGGATTGCACTGCAATGTCGCCGCCGCCAGCATCGTAGCGCAATCAATTTCTCCCATTGATGCGATCGATTTCGACTACGCGAAGCAACTCGAATGCACCATCCGCCAGATCTCGCGTGCGGAACTCAAAGGCGACACGCTATTCGCGGCGGTTCAGCCCTCGCTCGTGCCTCTGACTTCACCGCTCGCCCGCGTCGAACGCAGCCAGAATCTGGTGATGGCCACCGGCGTTTATGGCGGAGAAACCGTCTTCGGAGGCCACGGCGCCGGCGGACATCCCACGGCAGTCGCGGTCGTTTCTGACATCCTGGCCATCGTTCACGCCCGGCAATCGCGCACTGGCCGCGCGCCTGAAGTCACGGCAAAATCGCAGCCCAGCGAGAAGTCGCCCGCCCTGACCGCCGACTTTGTAACCCGCCACTACTTGCGTTTTCTCGTGAAGGACCGCCCCGGCATCATCGCCGCGCTCGCCACCATCCTCGACAAGTCCGGCATCAACATCGACTCCGTCCTGCAAAAGCCCGGCTGCCAAAAATCTCATCTGCCTTTCTTGATCACGCTGGAAGAATGCCGAACCTCGCTCGTCGTTCAGGCCTTGAAACAAATCAACGCCCTCGATTTCATGGTGCATCCCTGCCTGCACATGCCAATTTTGTAGGAATGTTTCGCGCTTCTTTGTGAATGCTGCAAAAGAAAAGTGCCGAGGACAACCGTTACGCATTCCAGGGATTTATAACCTGAGCGGAAATATCGTTGAAATGGACCGTGTTTCGTGTCGCCAGCGCCGCGCGCTGAGCGAGAGCGATCCCGGCAATCATAGTGTCGCGCAACTCTACCGGACGCCCCTTCTTCCTCCGCAGAGCCATGAGATTCCCCGCCTCATGCGCGGCGGCAAGATCAAAGGCTGCGATCCGTCGGTCGATTTTATCCAGGAAAACGTCCAGAGCCTGGGTTAGGAACAGTCTCCGCTTTCCACGTTCCAAAATCGCAATCCCGAACTGAACTTCCAGTATCGTCACGGAGGTCGTCCACATCGACGTTCGCGGTTGCCGGTCAAGCCACGCCACAACCTTCGCGTCCGGCGCCTCCTGCATCAGCGCCGAAATTACATTCGTATCGAGAATGATCATTTCTCGAAGTCCACAGGCACCACCTCGTGCCCGCGCAATTCCGGAATCTCGGATCGAAGGCCGATTTTCGAGAACAATGCTGAAATCTCCGTGCCCAGTCCTCCGCCCCCGGACGACTCCGCTTTGACCGCATCCCGCAGGATGTCGCGGATCTCTTCCTCCATGCTGCGGCCGTTACGGCGCGCCCGCCGCTGAAGTCGCGTCTTCACCGAGGTCTCCACGTTGCGCACCACAAATTGAGCCATGCCCATTCTCCCCTAGTGTGATACCATGATATCAGATTGGCACAGATTGACCTAGAAACTTCTTGTCGTGCTCGACGGCGTGAAGTGCAGCGTGAAAGAGTATTTCGGCAGCTCGATAATCGCGTCATAATCGGCTGCCAGATGGACAACCGGCGCTTGCTTCGAACCCGAACGTTGCACGATCACTTGCGTGGGGCTGAGCTGGATTCCAAGCCGCGCTGCCTTTACAACCACCGCGTTGCGAAGATTGTCGTCGCTCTGCAAGTCGGTCAAGCCAATCCGCTGCCCCAACAGCGACGCGAGATCATGCAGTTCGTCCTGAAATTCCCAATTCTTCCATTCCGCCACCACAACCTGTTCGCCCGCCATCACCACGAAGGCAACAGCAGCCAGTATAAGAACAAGCTTGACCTTACTCATGAGAAGCTCGATGGGGTTGGCCGTTCGGCCTGAGCGCGTTCCTACCCTTCCACCTGGAAGAACTGCGCCATCTTGCGGAATTTCCCGTATCGCGTATCCAGCAGATCCTTCACGCACAAACTCTTGATCTCCGACAAATGCTTCTGCAGCGCGGCATCCAGCAATTCCGCGGCCCGCGCGTGATCGGTGTGCGCCGCGCCCGGTGGCTCCGGAATAATGTCGTCGATACATCCCAGTTCGCTCATGTCCTTCGCCGTAATCTTCATCGCCTCCGCGGCCAGCTCTTTCTTGCTCGCATCCCGCCACATGATCGACGCGCACCCCTCCGGCGAAATCACCGAATACACCGAGTTCTCCATCATCAGCACCCGGTCCGCCACCGCGATCGCCAGCGCGCCGCCGCTTCCGCCCACGCCAATCACCGTCGCAATAATTGGCACTTCCAGCCGCGACATCTCCAGCAGGTTCCGCGCAATCGCCTCGCCCTGCCCGCGCTCCTCCGCATGCAATCCCGGATACGCGCCGTCCGTATCTACAAACGTAAGAATCGGCCGCCCAAATTTCTCCGCGATCTTCATCACCCGCATCGCCTTGCGATACCCCTCCGGATGCGGCATGCCAAAATTCCGGTACACCCGCTGCTTCGCGTCCCGCGCCTTCTGCTGTCCCACCACCACCACTTCTTGCCCGTGGAAGCGCGCCATTCCGCACACAATCGCCGGATCGTCCCGAAATCCGCGGTCCCCGTGAATCTCGCTCCAGTCCGTAAAAATGCGCTCCACGTAATCCAGCGTGTACGGCCGCTGCGGATGCCTCGCCAGGTTCGTCCGCTCCCACGCATTCAAGTGCGACGAAACTTCCCGCCGAAGATCGCTCACTCGATCGTGCAACTGCTGGATCTGCCGCCGCGTCTCGCCGCTCTGTCCTTCCAGCGACTGCAACTTTGCGATCTGTTCTTCAATCTTGTCGAGTTCCTGTTGCGCCTTAATTCCAGAATCCATCGTGAGAACTTTTCCGTTTCCGCGAGTACTGTGCGTTTCCACCACCGACAGAAGAAATTCCGCGCCGGCAATTGCCGGGTGCGCTTCGCCGGCCGTCGATGCTTCTGCCTTCTTCTTTTTTTCCGCTCGCCGCATTGGTTTCCGCTACCCGCATCAGCCCTGTCAATAGACTTCGAATATTACCCAATCACGCGCACACTGCCCCGGCCGCACAGTTCCTCCACTCGATTCAGAAAATTGCGATCTGGCATCACATTATAGCCTTCGGCCTCCATCACCACCATGAAGTCGCCGTCCCGTTCAAGGTCGAACAACACCTTCGCCTCGCCTTTGCGCTCGTTGAACAGAATGTGCAGCGCATCCACCGTACCCTCGCTCGCCCTGCCCAGCGGAATCCGTATGCGCAGCGCCTTCGGCAGCGGCACTTCCGCATCATCCAGCGCAATTATCTCGTTCGCTGTTACCTTCGGGCTCGCCCCTTCTTCCATGCGCACGCCCCCGCGCACCAGCACCGGAACATCCAGCTTCACTTTCTCCGCCAGCTTTTTATACGCCTCGGGGAATACCAGCAGCTCCAGCTTGCCATGCATGTCTTCCAGCGACGCCTGCGCCCACAACTCGCCGCTGCGCTTCGACTTCGCCACCCGCACGCCGGATATCAATCCCGCAGTGGTAATATTCTCGTCCTTCGCCGTCCCCTTTTTCATCGCGCAAATATCTTCCGTCGAAAGCGCATTCAAATCGATCAGCTTCTCTTTATATTTCTCCAGCGGATGCCCGGTGATGTAAAAGCCCAGAATTTCCTTCTCCGCCGCCAGCCGCGTCTGCTCATCCCAGTCCGGCACGTCTGGCAGCGCATCGATCGCCGCGTCGCTCGTCTCGTCCGCAAACACTCCAAATAGCCCGTGCTGCCCTGATTCCGCATCGCGTTGCGTTTTCTGCGCCCGCTCAATTGCCTTATCCAGCGCCTGCATCACTTGCGCACGCCGCCCAAACGTGTCCATCGCCCCGCTCTTAATCAGCGACTCCAGCACCCGCTTGTTCAGTAGCCGCAGGTCCACCTCTTCGCAAAATTCGTACAGCGACCGGAAGCTCCGCCCCAGCTTTTTCCGCGCCGCCACAATCGACTCGATCGCATTTCCACCCACGTTCTTCACTGCCGCCAGCCCAAATCGAATCGCCTGCTCGTGCGGCGTAAAATTCGCGTCGCTGATGTTGATATCCGGCGGCTCCACCGCTATCCCCATCTCCCGGCATTCATTGATGTACTTCACCACGCTGTCCGTATCGCCCGTGATCGAAGTCAGCAGCGCCGCCATAAATTCCAGCGGATAATGCGTCTTCAAATACGCCGTGTGATACGCCAGCAGCGCGTATGCCGCCGAGTGCGACTTATTAAATCCATACCCCGCAAACTGCGCCATCAGATCGAAAATCTTCTCAATCTTCTTCGGCGGATACCCGTTCCCGGTCGCCCCCTGCACAAATCGTTCCCGCTGCGCCGCCATCTCCTCGGCCTTCTTCTTCCCCATCGCGCGCCGCAGCAAATCCGCGTCGCCCAGCGAATATCCCGCCAGCCGGTTCGCCACCTGCATCACCTGCTCCTGATACACGATGACGCCCAGCGTCTCCTGCAAAATTTCCTTCAGCTCCGGCAACTCGTATTCGATCTTCCGCCGCCCATGTTTGCGCTCGATAAAATCGTCAATCATTCCGCCCTGAATCGGTCCCGGCCGGTACAGCGCATTCAGCGCCGTCAGGTCTTCAATCGAATTCGGCTGATACCGCCGCAGCACATCTCGCATCCCGTGCGATTCGAACTGGAACACGCCCGACGTCAATCCGCGATGAAATACCTTCCGATACGTCTCTTCATCTTCCAGCGGTATCTCATCCAGCACCACCTGCTTGCCTTCTTGCGCCAGCAGCTTCAGCGTGTCGTCCAGAATCGTCAGCGTCGTCAGCCCGAGAAAATCCATCTTCAGGAGGCCCATCTTCTCGATCGCCACCATGTCGAACGCGGTCACAATTTCGTCGTTCTTCGTCTTGTGCAGCGGCACCAGTTCGATCAGTGGCCGCGGCGAAATCACCACCCCCGCCGCATGCACGCCCGAATTCCGAACCAGCCCTTCGAGCTTCCGCGCCGTGTCCATCAACTGCCGCACCTGCCCGTCCTTCTCGTACGCCTCCCGCAGCGCCACCGACTCTTTCAGCGCATCGTCCAGCTTGATGTTCAGCGTCGTCGGCACCATCTTCGCGATCCGGTCCACGTCGGCGTACGGCATGTCCATGGCGCGTCCCACATCTTTGATCGCCGCCTTCGCTGCCATCGTCCCAAACGTGATGATCTGCGCCACATTGTCGCGCCCGTATTTCTGCGTCACGTACTCGATCACTTCCCCGCGCCGGTTCATGCAGAAATCGATGTCGATATCCGGCATCGAAATCCGCTCCGGATTCAAAAACCGCTCAAACAGCAACTCATGCTGAAGCGGATCGATGTTCGTAATTCCCAGGGAATACGCCACCAGCGCGCCCGCCGCCGAGCCGCGCCCCGGTCCCACCGGAATCCCCTTCTCCCGCGCATGCCGGATGAAGTCCCACACGATCAGAAAATATCCCGCAAACTTCATCTGCTGAATAATCGCAATCTCGCGCGACAATCTCTGCTCATAGTCCGCCAGCGAATGCTTCAACCGCCCCTGCTCCAACAGCCGCCGCAGGCTCTCCATCCGCCGCGCAAATCCCTGCCGCGTAATGTGCTCGAAATAACTGTCCGCCGTGAATCCCTCCGGTACATCGAAGTGCGGAAACGGCGTCGGGACTTTTTCCAGCCGCAGATTGCAGCGCTCGGCAATCGCCATCGTGCGCGACAATACATCCGGCGCGTCCTTGAACACGCGCAGCATCTCGTCGCCGTTCTTCACAAAAAACTGGTTGCCCTCAAACTTCATCCGGTTCGTGTCCAGAATCGACTTCCCCATCTGGATGCACAGCATCACGTCCTGCGCGTGCGCGTCGTCCTCGCAAAGGTAGTGGCTGTCGTTAGTCGCCACCAGCGGTATGCCCAGGTCCTTCTCCAGTTGAAACAATCCCGCATGGATGCGGTGTTCCATCTCCAGGCCCTGGTCCTGAATCTCCAGAAAAAAATTCTCCCGCCCAAACAGATCGCTATAAAACGCCGCCGCCGCCCGCGCCGCCTCGTACTTCCCTTCCGTCAGCCGCTCCGCCACCTCGCCCTTCAGGCATCCCGAAAGCCCGATCAATCCGCGCGAGTGCTCCGCCAGAAATTTCTTGCTCACCCGCGGCTTGTAATAAAACCCGTGCAGCGAGGCCTCCGACGTAATCTTCACCAGGTTCCGGTAGCCTTCCTCGTTCTCGGCCAGCACCAGCAAATGGTTGTAAGTGTCGCCCTCCGGCGGCGTCCGCCGGATATCGTGATCATCTTTCTTGCAGATGTACAGCTCGCAGCCCACAATCGGCTTCACGCCTGCCTTTTGTGCCGCGTTCACAAAATGCACCGCGCCAAAAATGTTCCCGTGATCGGTCATCGCCACGGCCGGCATGCCGAGCTCTTTTACGCGCTCCACCAATTTTTCAACGTCGCAAGCGCCGTCGAGCATCGAATAATCGCTATGCAAATGTAGGTGTACGAATTCAGACATGATTAGTTGTCATCCTGAGCAAGCGTTTTTTGCGCAGCGAAGGATCTGGGCGAGCCGCGCGATGCGTCGCGTTCCTGGCGACGCAGAAATCGCGCGTCTGGCTCGCTTCCTTCAAACGTGCGCTCATTTTACTGGTGAATGCAGAAAGGAAAACTGCCAAGTTATCCACAAACGTGGAAAATGCGGCTGCAACCGGGGCTCGCCTACTGCCCCTCGCCCGACTCCGGCAAACGGAAATCAACTCCCCGATCCTCGTTCGCCTTGATGGTGGCTGGAACATCGAGTATGGCAAGCGGAACTTTTTCGATCCGCTGCGGCGTGAAAATCCAAAGCATCTCGTCGACAATCGCGTAATTCTTCACTTCCCGCTGGTGCTGATCCCGAAACACGATCACCGTGGCTGGATCGTTCTCCGCCTGCTGGCTAGCCGCTGGCGCCTGCCGGGGCCGCGGCATCGGCCGCGCATACGCATCCTCGTCCTGCTCGCGCAACGCCTGCTGCTCCTCCAGATTTTCCTGGTTCATCTCGTTCGCTTCCGCCCGTTGCTGCGCCTCACTCTCGGAAGGATACGTATCCCACCACCAGTACGGATCGATCCCGGCATAACCATAATAAGGATAGCCATAGTTCGAATAGCCGTACGGATAGCCGTACCGATACCCGTAGCCGAAACGGTTTCTGACTCCGTAAGTCCGAATGCGCACGCCGCCACTGTGCCCGTAAGTCCGCGACCCTGGCCGCGATCCCGCCCCGTAGTGCCCGCCGCTATATCCCGCGCCCGGCCCCACAAATCCCGCGTGCCCGCCAAAACTCCCGCCCGAACTGACGTGTCCGCCAAAACTCGCGTGCCCACCGCCCACGCTGCCATGGCTTCCGCCCGACGAATGCCCGCTGCTCCTCTGCGCGCACACCGGCACAATCGCAATAATCAGGAGGAACGCCGCGAGGGTGAGAAGGCGACGCATAGCAATATTCTATATCCGATTGGATGCCGCCAAACGCCAAAATGAAGCGCCCAATCGCCAAACGCAGACTTTTTTGATCTTGAAGTTGCTCGTGTGGGGCGGACACTCTTGTCCGCCGCCGTTGGTGTTGTTCTTGGTGTTCTCTCCCCGTCCGCCAATCCCGCGGGCCCTCTACCGCTTGCCCTTCTTCCCAGCCGGTTTTCCCGCCTTACCCTTTGCAACCGCTTTAGGCTTCGCCGTCACCTTTGCCGCAGGCTTCACTACCTTCTTCGCCACAGGCTTTGCCGCTTTGTTCTCCTGCGCCTTGTCAGCCTGAACCGGCTTACCAGATTTCGCAACGTCCTTCGCAGCAGGTGCAGCCGCCGCCTTCGCAACCACCCCCTTCCCCGCACTAGCCTCAATCGCCTTAACCGCCGGCTTCGCCGCCGCAGCCGCTTCCACCGGCGCTTCCTTTCCTTTGCCTTTCTTTCCCTTGCCCGCAACCGGCGCAGCCGCAGGCAAAGCCGCTGCCGCAGCCTTCGCTCCCCGCCCACGCTTAGTCGGAGCCGGCGGTGGCGGTGGTGGCGGCGGTGCCAGCGGCTTCAAAAATTTCAGCGTCTCCGTCCGCGACCGCAGCTTCCCATCCAGCAGCAGCATGAACACATCGTTGGCAATTTTCGGATACTCCGCCATCTGCGGCGTGATCCGCAACTCTGTCATCTCCGGCAACGGAATCTTCTGCTGCACCTGCCGCCACTTGGTGAAAAAGTTTTTGATCTTCTGCGTCACCGCCTGCTGCCGCGCCGTCACCGCCAGAAACAGCACCATCTCCGGCCGCGCCGACGAGAGCAACTGCCACGTTCGTGACGGCGTCGCCGCTTCCTTCCCCATCAGCCGCTTCGCCAAATCCCGCGCGTCATCTTCCAGATCCTTCCACGCCGTCACCAGGTCCTTGCGCGGAATCGCCCGCCGCAAGTCCGCCACATCTTTCTCGCCCAGTCGCCCCGTCAAAAAGTACAGCACCGCCGGCGCCACATCCGGCGCATATCCCAACTCGTTCATCTGCTGCCGCGTCTTGGTCAGCGCGCTCAGTCCTGCCGCGTCCACCTTCGCCGTGCTCCACCGCGGATTCAATACCTTCAGCCAGCCTTCTTTCTCATACGCCTTCAGCACTCCCAGCGCGTCATCCTCATAGGCCAGTTGCTCAATCTCATCCCCGATACGGCTGCTCCGGATGTGATCGATATATCCGTTTTCTTTCCCGGACTCATACCGCGCCTGCGTCCGCTCTTCCAGCGGCCAGTGAAAACGCGTCGTAAACCGCGTTGCCCGGATCATCCGCGACGGGTCTTCCAAAAACGCATAATTGTGCAGCACGCGAATCAGCTTCGCTTCAATGTCCGCCGCGCCGTTGAACGGATCCATCAGCAGCCCGCGCGATCCCTCATTCAGTGACAGCGCCATCGCGTTCACCGTGAAGTCGCGTCGCCGCAGATCCTCAATGATGGTTGCGGGTGCGATCACCGGCGGCTTGCCGGTTTTTTCGTAGCGTTCCGAGCGCGCCATCCCAATCTCGGCTCGCACCCCGCCCGGAAACGTCAAGAGTAGTGACCGCGTCTCGTCATCGGCGTCGCTCACCAACGCTCCGCCACGCTCCAAGTCCTTCTGCAACTTCAGCGCGTTCCCCTGCACCGTGAAGTCCAGATCGCGGATCGTGAAGCCCGTGATGATGTCGCGCACCGCGCCGCCGGTAAGATAGACGTTCATTCCGGCCGCTTTCGCAGCATCGATCACCGCTGAGACTGCCTTTTGCTGATCCGGCGAGAGCCGGGTTTCTAACGTGTAGATGTAATCGGCCATGCCGTCCTAATCGTCTTGCCGGGGCTGGTTTCGGGATTTATTCACAGCTTTTCCACAGGCAAACGTGCCTCTTCCCCGTGCTTTCCCATACGCAGAATCTAACTTACTCTAACCATTAGACTTATACAGCAACATCCGCAATTCGGCAAGCTACAGAAAATAACACAACGTTTACCGTTTGGCTACTGCTAACGCACTATCTATCGGATTGCTTCCGAAAATGCGAGAATCCAAGCTGGAGTTTCGGCCCGGAGTTCTAGGCCGGAGTTTCGGTGGGTGCCCTATACATTCGCGCTTTTTTGCGAATGTGTGGGTGCCGTGTGAATCCTGTTCCAACGCGCCTTCGCTCATGTCCTCGACTCACAAAAAAGTAATCGTGCGCAAGCACGATCGCGACTCCATCAACGGTCACGTTGCCCCCGCCAACTTTGTCATCGACGGCAAACTCGAACTCCTCAGCACCACCGGCAACGTCGTCGCCATCGACCTCCGCGATATCAAGGCCGTCTATTTCGTCCGCGAATTCTCCGACGCCGACCCCCTCGTCCGCAAAACCTTCACCACCCGCCCCCGCACCGAGGGCCTCTGGGTGCGCTTAAAATTCAAGGACAGCGAAATCATCGAAGGCATTCTCCCCAACGACCTCACCCAGAATCCCCCCGAAGGTTTCCTCCTCAATCCACCCGACCTCCGCTCCAACACCCAGCGCATCTTCGTCCCTCGCTCCGCCCTGTCGTCGGTAGTCGTCTTAGCCGTAGTAGGAGCAGCCCGCCGCCGCAAAGGCGTCCCACCCGACACCCGCCAAGTCACCCTGTTCGAACAGTAGATTCTTTTGCAAGGACAGCCACCCCCTGCAGCCCGCGTGGGGACAGCCGCCCCCGGCTGTCCAGCCGAGCAAAGCTCGGCAGCTTCGGAATCATCGTTGATTGTGTCCCCAGGATTGCGCCCCATCTCCGCCTGCGCCGTTCCCTCCGGGCACGCGCGCTCTCAGCCAAATGTAGGTCGGAAAGGAATACGTCCCAAAAAAGACGAAACAAAAGCGCAAGCTTGTGCTAGCGCCTGCTTTTGCCAACTGGTGAAGCTTACTCTATGCCTTCATCAAGCTTGTCTTGCGTGTTCACGGTCACGTAGATAAACTCCAAACAAATGTGCTGCCTCCGACTTTTAACGCGAATCGTTCTTCTATGTTTGGTTGGTTCCGCCTTCGCCCAGCAGGAGAAACCAACCGCTGCTCAGGACTCGCAGCCATTCTTGAAACAGTGCGGCGACACCAACCCTCCGCCATGCGCCGGCAAAGCGCCCTCCGTTAAGCGCGCACCGTCCCCCGAGTGTTCGCATGAAGCAGAGAAGGCAAAGATCAATGGAACAGTAGTCCTGACAGTTGTAGTCGGCACCGATGGTCTCACTCACGATATCTCCGTTGTTAGGTCCGTCGGCTACGGACTAGACGAGCAGGCTATTGAGGCCGTGAAGAAGTGGAAGTTCAAGCCGGGCAGAGCTTTGGGCGAACCGGCTCCGGTTCAGATTCGTATCGAAGTGGCGTTCCGCTGTCCTTCCGATAACCGGGATTTCTAGTCATCCTCGTCGCAACGCGAATCGTTGTTGTCGCAAAATCCCATTTTCACTCAAAACCCGCACCACTCCCGAGCAGGCAGGAACTCACGCACTCCGCGCCCCCAACCCGAAATCTGACCTCACCTCCTCCGAACTTCCTTGCATTTACAATCACCTTTCGCCAGAAAGGTGTAATGCCATGAAGATCTCGCAAATCGCCGAAGCCCTCGGCGCAAAGATCGAAAACGCCTCCCCCGACGCCGACATCTCCGGCGTCGCCGGCATCGAGCACGCCGTCCCCGGCCAGCTCACCTTCGTCAGCAATCCCAAGTACGCCCACGCCGCCAAAACCACCTGCGCCTCCGCCGTCATCGTCGACGAAAATTTCCCCGCCATCTCCACCGGCATGCTGCGCACAAAAAATCCCTACCTCGCCTGGGCCCGCGCCATCGAGCTTTTCTATCAGCCCCCGCAATACGCTCCCGGAATCCATCCCACCGCCGTAGTCCATCCCAGCGCCACGCTCGGCCCCGGCGCTCACCTCGGCCCCTACGTCACCATCGACGCCGACGCCCGCATTGGCAACCACGCCGTTCTCCTCGCTCACGTCGCCATCTATCGCGGAGCCCAAATCGGCCACAACTTCTTCGCCCACACCCACGCCGTAGTCCGCGAGTTCTGCCAAATCGGCGACAACGTGATCCTACAAAACGGCGCAATCGTAGGCTCCGACGGCTTCGGCTTCGCCAAAACCACCGCAGAGGATAAAGCTGAAGCGGATAAAACTGAGGGAGGTAAAACTGAGGGGGACAAAACTGAGGGCGATAAAACCGAGAAGCCGCGCTGGCACAAAATCCTACAGTCCGGCAACGTAATCATCGCCAGCGACGTCGAGATCCAGGCCAACTCCTGCATCGACCGCGCCGCCGTCGGCCACACTACAATTTCCCGCGGCGCAAAAATCGACAACTTAGTCCAGGTAGGCCACGCCTCCACCGTCGGTGAGGACACCTTACTCTGCGCCCAGGTCGGCCTCGCCGGTTCCACCGAAGTTGGCAACAACGTGATCCTCGCCGGCCAGGTCGGAGTAGCCGGCCACTGCAAAATCGGAGACAACGCCATAGCCACCGCCCAATCCGGCATCCCCAACGACGTAGAACCCGGCAAAACCGTGAGCGGCTATCCCGCCATCGACAACAAACTGTGGCTCCGCTGCTCCGCCGTCTTCAACAAACTCCCCGACTTAGCCAAGGCAATAAGAAAGTTGTCCGACCAAAACCAGCAGAATCATAAGTAAGTCGAGGACCTTGATCTCGCCGTCACCATCCTCCCACTGGGGTGCCCCGTCCTTGTCGCGTTCTGTGCGACAGAGCCTGCCCTGAGCGGAGCCGAAGGGGCGGGGATTCTGACTTCCTATCCCCATCACAACTCCCAATGGCGCCCCCCATCCTTCGCGCACTTTGCGAAGGGTGGGCTAGCAGTCCGATTCGCACTATAGGCTTTGCCTTTCCCACCGCGCCTACGCCTTCCTCTCCACTGGCCCCGCGCCGCATCCCATCCCCTGCCGGAATTTCTCCCGCTCCTCCGGCGTCATGCGCTCCCAGCGCTCGCCCATGCGCCGCCGCCGCGACCGGTGCAACCCGCGACCGCTGATCCCGCCAAACAAAATCCGGCACAGCACCAGCATCCCCAGCGCCTGCCAGAAAGTGATCACCCTCCACCCGAAAAGCGGCGGCAGCAGCCAATTCCACAAGTGCATCACAATTTCGCCGCCGGCCGCGATGAACAACAGTATCGCCACGATCGCGAACGGAGCAATCATCATCATCTTCATCCACTTCGGTCTCATATTCATTTCCTCGCGTTTCCTAAACTCGCAATCTCAACCCTTCCTGAATTCCTCGTAAATTGTCTGCAACCGTTCCCGCAAATGCAGCACCGCATAACGCTTCCGCGCCAGGAGCGTATTCACGCTCACTCCCGTTTCCGCCGCCATCTCTTTAAACGACCGCCCTTCAATCTCGTGTCCAACAAACACCGCGCGCTGTTCCTCCGGCAATTCCTCGAGCGCAAACTCCAGTTCCTCCAGCAGCACGCCGCGCGCATAAAGCGCATCGGGTCCCGCATCCGGAGAAGGCAGCAACTCCTCTACCCGCAACTCTTCCCCATCTCCCGCAACCGCATCCCCAAGTCTCTCCGGCTTCTTCTTCCGGAACAGATCCGTAATCCGGTTCCGCGCCACCCGAAACAGCCATCCCGTCACGTGTTCGATCGGCATCAGCAACCGGTTTGCTTCCACCAACTCGTAGAACACCTCCTGCAAAATGTCTTCCGCATCCAGCGGATCCGCCACCCGCCGCCGGATGAACTTGCGCAGCCGCGACTCGTCCCGCTCCACCGCCTCCGAGATTTTCCGGTCCTGTTCGACGCTCATCCGCTCGCTCATTCGCGCAGCCGCGCGCGCGCCCATCAGCACGTTCGTCCGCTCTAAGCTAGCCGCGTCCTTCATCTACAGATATAGACGAACGATAGGGTGCGAATATTGTAGTCGCGCAGGTTGCAGGCTTTGGATGGCAAACCGTGAGTTCAAGCGGCATTCGTAGTTGGCAGGTCAAAAACGCGTCACGCCGAAACTCGAAGACCAGATGTGATGCAAGGCATAGCCATTTCCCCCGAAAAAGCTCATACTAGGCCCTATAGTAGGAGAACATAAATCATGATCCAGAAACTCGCATGGCTGTTTCTACTCGTCAGCCTGAGCTCAGTCCTGTTGTTCGCCGCGCCGCAAATGGCCAACGACAAGGCATCCGCGGCACAGACCATCACCGGTTGTCTCCAGCAAGGTACCGAGTCCGGAGGGTTTTTCCTCATCAGCACCGAAGGCAAGCATTGGGAGCTTTATCCCAACGCCGACGTGCCCCTCGCCGATCACGTTGGCCACACCGTCACCGTAACCGGCACGGTCGCGCACCGCTCCAAAGCCCAGGAAGTAAAAAGCCAACCTTCAGAAAAGAAAGAAATGGGAGACAGACAACACGCCGATCTGCAAGTCTCTGGCGTAAAGATGGTCAGTACCAGTTGCGCCAAATAAGTTGCGGCAAATAAAAATCGTCGCTCTTTAACATTAGCGGCCGGGGCCGTCGAGTTTGTTCGCAAACTCTTTTCCCCGGCCCTCGGTTTTTCCGCCCACTTCTCAACCGCCGCGCGGTTTTTCGCCCCGTGCGAACTTCGCGCCGTATAATAATCGGTTCTCGTAACAGGAGATTCCATCATGGCCACTCTTACCGAAGTCCCGACTCAATTGAAGACCCGCACCGAATCCGACAGCATGGGCAAGATCGAAGTCCCCGCCAACGTTTACTGGGGAGCGCAGACCGAGCGCTCGCTCCTCCACTTCAACATCGGACGCGACACCATGCCTCCCGAACTCATCCGCGCATTCGGCACCCTGAAAAAGGCGTGCGCGCTCGTCAATCAGGATCTCGGCAAGCTCCCCGCCAACATCGCGAACCTCATCGTGCAGGCCGCCGACGAAGTTATCGCTGGCAAGTTAAATGACCAGTTTCCCCTCCGCATCTGGCAAACCGGCTCAGGCACGCAGACCAACATGAATGTGAATGAGGTCATCTCGAATCGCGCCATCGAAATCGCCGGCGGCGAGATGGGCAGCAAGAAGCCCGTCCATCCCAACGATCACGTCAACATGTCGCAGTCCTCCAACGACACGTTCCCCACGGCGATGCACATTGCCGCCGCCGAGCGCGTGAAGAACGCGCTCATCCCCGCCATCAAAACCGTGCGCGACGCCATCGCGGCCAAGGCCAAAGAATTCGACAACATAGTAAAAATCGGCCGCACACACCTGCAAGACGCCGTCCCTCTAACCATCGGTCAGGAATTCGGCGGCTGGGCCAGCCTCCTCGACCGCGACATCCATCGCCTAGAGCAGGCCCTCGAAGGCCTCTACGACCTGGCCATCGGCGGCACCGCCGTCGGCACCGGCCTGAACACGCATCCCGAATTTGCCGAGCGCGCCGCCAGGAAAATCGCGGAACTCACGTCACTTCCCTTCCGCTCGCACCCCAACAAGTTTGCCGCACTTTCCGCGCACGACGAACTCGTGTTCGCCCAGGGCGCGATGGAAACTCTCGCCGCCTCGCTCATGAAAATTTCCAACGACATTCGCTGGCTCGCGTCCGGCCCCCGCTGCGGCCTCGGCGAGCTGTCCATTCCTGAGAACGAGCCCGGCTCCTCCATCATGCCCGGCAAGGTCAATCCCACGCAGTGCGAGGCCATGACCATGGTCTGCGTGCAGGTTCACGGCGCGACCGCCGCCGTCGGATTCGCCGGCTCGCAGGGCAACTTCGAGCTCAACGTGTACAAGCCGGTCATCATTTATAACTTCCTGCACTCGGTCACGCTCGTCACCGACGCCTGCCACGGCTATGTCGAATACATGATCAAGGGCATTGAAGTGGATCGCGCTAAGGTCGACCGGTATGTGAAGAATTCGCTGATGCTGGTAACGGCGCTCGCTCCAAAGGTGGGCTATGACAACGCGGCGAAGATCGCGCACACCGCCCACGTCGAGCACTCCAGCCTGCGCGAAGCCGCTGTCAAGCTAGGCCATCTTACTGGCGAAGAGTTTGACGCATTGGTGAAGCCGGAAAAGATGACGCACCCATAAGGATCGGGTCCGAGCGATTTCGCCATCGCACTATTGCAAGTCATTGCAAGTAAAAATGTGCGACTCGGACACTCTGTCCGCGGATCTGCGGCGAATAAACCTCTGTGCGCGCCAAATCTCCGAGTGGGATTGAGAACAATCGCCGCGTCGGCGTTGCGATGTCGACCCCTTCACCTTGTGCTCGGGTTACGGTCTGCTCGCTTCCTTATGTTTTGAAGAAAACACGGCATCGTCAGTTGACGGTCAGCGGAGCCGAGACGCTTCCGATCTTGCCGGAGACGTCGTCGCGGACCACGAATCTTACTAAGTAGTCGCCGGGCGGAAGTTCGATTTCGTTCTTGAGGCCCAGGCCCTCGCTTTGGAACTTGGCAACGCGATCGCTGGGGATGTTGCCCTTGATGGTTTTGGTGAGGCTGCTCGCCTGCTTGCTGTCTTTGGCGCCGTAGACGGTCGCGATGTAGTCGAAGTTGAGCAGGTTTTCGGTGCCGAGCGTGAGGGCCTTCGAGGGCAGTTGAAGACCGAACTGGATCTTCTTCTTCGCGCCATCGGGAGCTGTGCCGAGCCAGCGAACCGTCACGGGCAGGCCAGTGCTGTCGAAGGGAGAGATGGCGGCAAAGTCGAGATCGCTCTTGCGGGCGATGTCGGGATTGACGGTGGCGTTGGTCACTAAGAATCCGGTGCGGGCGCGGACTTCGGCTTCTTTGTCTTTCTCTTTGTCGCGCAGTTTGACCTTTAATGGCCGCCAGCCGGGATGAGTATTTTTGGTGTCGAGGTAGTAACCGACAAGATAATAAGAGGAGCAGTCGTCGACGGCGCGCTTGAATAAGCCGGCAATATCGTTGTTATTGTAGAACGCTTTGCCGCCGGTCATCGCGGCAAAGTCACGCAGGGAATCGGTGGTGGAGGTGTTGAGCCAACTGCGGCCGGAGGCTTGGCGCATGGCGTCATTGGCGCGAGATACCCCGCTCGTGGGCATGTTGCGGCGGGCGGGCTCGGCTTCGAGCGAGGTGTTCACGAGGCCGCGGACGTCGACGGGATAAACGGAAATGCTCGACTCATTGAGCACGGCCATGGTGCGCTCATAAAGGTTGGAGAGGTATCCGCCGGGAACGGTGGAAGCGGAGTCGAGATAGAAGGGCATGCCGCCGGTGGCCCAGACGATGGATTTCTTGCCGGGAATGCCTTCCATGGACCAGGCGATGCCGAGAAAGGCGTTCATCGTGGTCTCGATGGCCGCGTCCTGTTGGAAGGTGGCGACGGAGGCGTCGGCGCCATTCTCAAAGTTTTCCAGCATGCTGAGTGTGTTGCCGCCCCCGGCGGCGAATGCGAACGGGTCTAAGACCGGCCTATCTCCGCTGACCGCGGCGGCCTGCGCATCGACGCTCAGGCCCGTCGTGGCGGGAAGTTCGCTGGTCACTTTGTTGAGAGCCTCGATGAGTTCTTTGGAGTCGCCAGTGAGGCCGTGAATGACCTTGAGGCCGCTGGAAGTGATCACCACTAACCCGAAGACCTGGCTGGAGTCGAGATTCTTGGCGAGAAATTTCAGCAGCTCTTTGCGGCCATAGGTCTGGTCGAGCAGTGGGGTGTTGACGGTATCAAGGGCGACGATCATGGTGGACCGTGGTGGCTCTCCGGTGGCGGCGGTGAGGTTGTGGAACTCGCCGGTAGCGGATTTAATGGGGGCGACGAGCGGAGTCGTGTTAGTGACGACCTCTTCGAAGGTGGTGAGCTTCTGCTCTTTGCCGCTCTCCCAGATTTGAAAATCTTCTTTCTTCAAATTCGGAATGTGCTTGCCGGATTTGTCGACGACGACCACGGGAAACTGGACTAGGACGACTTCGCTTTTGAATTCGACGCGGGCCTCGTCCTCGGCGCGCGTGGCGGTCGAGGCGGGTACAAAGTCGGGCTCGGGGGCATTGTTGACGGCGGAACCCGTGGAGCCATGCGCCACGGGAGTGGAGCCGCTCGTGCCGCGGCCGCCGCCACCACCGCCGTGCTGGGCGAATGCACATATAGGAGCACAGATGAGGAGCGTCGAAACGAGGGCGCACAGGCTGAATCTGGACATAAAAGCCTCCAAAGTAATTGTAGTCTCGCGGCGGGCGATGGCAAGAGCTAAAAGGCTCGGTCGCGGTAGTGGCTGAAGTCTGGTGACCTTAGCCACTACGCGGAGAGGGGAGTAAGTTGCTATAAGTCGAGTTAGCCGAGCTTTTCGAAAAACAGACAGATGGTTTCGATGCCACGATGGAAGTTCGGAATGTGAAACTTTTCATTCGGGGCATGCAGGTTGTCGTCGGGGAGGCCGAAGCCCATCATGACGGATGGAATCTTCAGCACGTCCTGAAAGTCGGTGACGATGGGAATGGAGCCGCCGGAGCGAATGAAGACGGTGTCTTTTTTGAACGTATCGTGCAGCGCTTCAGTGGCGGCGCGGATGAAATGATTGTCCGTGCCGACGACGCAAGCGGGGCCTTTGCTCCAGACTTTTATTTTGGTTTCAATGCCCTTGGGCGTGAGCTTTTTTACATAGGCCGTGAAGCGCTTGAGGATGTCGTCGGGATCCTGATTGGGGACCATGCGCATGGAAACTTTTGCCGCGGCCTTGGCGGGAATCACGGTTTTAGCGCCGGGAGCGGTGAAGCCTCCGGGCATGCCGTGGACTTCCAGCGTGGGGCGCGCCCAGGTGCGATAGAGGACGGAGAAGCCGGGTTCGCCGGTGAGGACTTTGGAGCCGACTTCGGTTTTGCGATAGTGCTCTTCATTAAAGGGCAGGCGCTTCCAGGCTTTCAGCTCGTCTTTGCTGGGCGCTTTGACCTTGCTGTAGAAGCCGGGGATGAGGACTTTGCCCTTGGCGTCTTTGAGCTTGCCGATGATTTCGATGAGCGCGAATAAGGGATTGGGAGCAGCGCCGCCGTAGACGCCGGAGTGGAGGTCGGTCTTGGCGCCGAAGGCTTCGATCTCGGTGTAAACGAGACCGCGCAGCCCGACGCAGAGAGTGGGAAGATTGGGCGCGAAAAGTTCCGTGTCGCAGACCAGGGCAAAGTCGGCTTTCAGCTTGGCTTTTTGCTTGCCGACATATTCGGCGATGGATTCGCCGCCCACTTCTTCCTCACCTTCAAAAATGATTTTGACGTTGATCGGCAGCTTGCCGTCGTGCGCGTGAAAGAGCGACTCGAGGGCTTTCACTTCCATCCAGAGCTGGCCTTTATCGTCGACCGCGCCGCGGGCGTAGATGTTGTTGTTGCGCTCGGGCGGCAACGTCCAACCTTGCATCGAAGCTTGTGCTTCGTCGCCCTTTACGGAGTACGCATCTTTATCAACGAACGGCGGCGATTTCCACTCATTCAGCGGGTCGGGCGGCTGGACGTCATAGTGCGCATACATCAGGACGGTGGGCTTGCCGGGGGCGTGGAGCCAATCGGCATAAAGAAGAGGATGTCCCTTGGTGGGGATCACTTCGACATTGTTCATGCCGATGCGCCGCAGTTCGTCGGCGACAAAATCGGCGGCCTTCTGCACATCCGATTTGTGCTCGTCAAGCGTGCTGATGCTGGGAATGCGGAGGAGGTTCTTCAACTCATCGACAAAGCGGGACTGATTGGAACGCGCAAAATCTACTGCCGGTGAAGCCATAAGTTTGCCTTTCTGGCGCTCGAAGACGTGGATTGATTCAGAAGAGCGCCGAAAACGTTTCAGTATATACCTCAAGGCGCGGGCGGGCGCGGAGGCACGCGCGGTTACGAGCCAGTTTCCAAGCCCGCGTAAGCAGACAGACCTTCGTTATCGTTTTCGCTCACATCCCGCGGGATCGGATTGACACATCAACCAGCAAGACTCTTGCAGGGTTAATTTCCGAACAGCGGCCGGAAATAGCGACGCCGAACTGCGGTCAAAGCTGGGGCTGCCGTTCCAGTTCGGCGTGGTTCTGTGCCGCCAAGCTACTCACTCGGCGGTCTTTTCCACCACCTGCTTCACCGGGTTCGATGTGCTGGCTGCGTAGGTCGGGTCGCCAGCGTACACCGCTATGACCGTCGTTGTGCCCGCCTTGAGCTTCGAGGTCGTAAAAGTGGCCGTGCCGCCGGAGAGCGGACCCGTTCCGAGCACCGCCTTGCCCTTCATGAACGAGACCGTTTCCCCATCTGGCGGCGGACCGAAAATGGAAGTGACTGTTGCGGTAAAGGTCACCGGCTGTCCAAGGTGGGATGGATTCGGCGACGAGGTGAGTGTGGTGGCAGGGGTGAGTACGTAGCCGTGAGCGGCGTTGTTCGCGTCCGTGTACGATCCCGTGATAACCGACACGTTGTTGATGGCACCCCCGGAAGTTCCCTGATTCGCGCCAGTGCCTGCGCCCGGGACGTCGTAGGCGATTAGCGTGCCACTGGCAGTGCGCACAAGGCCATGACCCACGTTGCTCGCGTCGTTGTAGCCTCCCGCGATATTCCCCGAATCGTTGATGCCATCGCTACCAGTTCCCTGAAGAGCGCCGGTGCCTGCGTCCGGCGCATCGAAGGTGGTTATCGTGCCGCCGGCGGCGTACACGAAGCCGTGGTATACAAAGTTCTCGTCGATGTACCATCCCGTAACGTCCTCCGCTGTGTTGATGCTGTTAGGGAAGGTTCCCTGACAATAGAGGACATTTCCGAAGAAGATCTGACACGCGCCCGTGCCGGCGCCCGGGGCATCGAATTCGTTAATCGTGCTGCTCGCGGGGCGCACGAAGCCGTGGAAAACTTCGTTGGCATCTTTGTAGAATCCCGCGGCATCCCCCGCCGTGTCGATGACGCGAGCGGAAGTTCCTTGCGATGCGCCGGTGCCAGCGCCCGGAGCGTCGAAGGTGGTCATCATGCCGCTCGCGGAGCGCACGAGGCCGTGAATAACCCAGTTCGCGTCGATGTAGTCACCCGCGACATCTCCCGCCGCGTTGATACCCCAGGCGTGGGTTCCCTGAAATTCGCCGGTGCCAGCGCCTGGAGCATCGAATTCAGTGATGGTGCCATTCGCGGCGCGCACGAAGCCGTGACTCACGTTGTTCTTATCGTAGTAGTAGCCCGCGATGGTCCCGGAGTTGTTGATGCCGACGGGCGTGGTCCCGTTGGGCCCGGCACCCGGGACACTGAAGCTCTTTATCGAGCCGTTGGTAGCGCGCACGAAGCCGTGACTCGCGTAGTTCTTACTATAGTAAAATCCCGTGATGGCCCCTGAGTCATTGATGCTCCAAGGGTAGGTTCCGTTGACTGCCCCCGGAGCGTCGAAGGTGGTGAACGTCTGCGCTTGCACGGACGGGACAGCAACGACTGCCAGCATAAGCAGAGTTGCTAACGTAATGGCTACGCCTGCCGCTCGTCCGCGTGTTCCGAGAGATCGGTTTCGATGTTGCGTGGGGTCATTCATGTCTCCGCTCCTTTATGGAATCGTTCGGTTATGTTTTTCCCGCAAAGTGGTTCGTGCGTGCTGCCACCGGAGGCGAGGTCGTCAGCTCAAGTTATGGGGAAGTGCTTCTTCGCTCGAAAAGAAGCCAATTCTAGCATCCGGAGACATAGCATCTGAAGAAGATTCTCGTATTAGGTCCAGTAGCTGGGTCGCGGATTTGTGGAGACGCAATGGGGAATCTATCCGCCGATTCGCCGTTGTCCGGCACGAAGAACACGTTCTGCTAACTATGAAACCTCTTAGCGTCAAACGCCGCTAAATCGAAGTCCGGGCTCTGTCCCGTGATCAACTGGACCATCACTCTCGCCGTGATTGGGGCGAGTAAGATGCCGTCCCGGAAGTGGCCGGTGGCTACGAAGTAGCCGGGGGTTGAGGTGGGGCCGAGAATGGGCAGCGCGTCGGGCGTGCCGGGGCGGAGGCCGGCCCAGGCTTCAAGGATGCGGGCGTCGGCCAGACCGGGAGCAGCGTGAAGGGCTAACTGGCGCAGCTTTTGGATGGTAGCGGGAACGGTTTGCTTGTCAAAGCCAGCCTCTTCTTGCGTGGCGCCGATGACGAGGCGGCCGTCGCTGCGCGGGATGAGATAGACGTCAGGCGTGCGGATGGTGTGGCGCAGAAATTCTTTTTGCGGCATAACGACCGAGAGCATCTGGCCTTTGACGGGGTGAGTGGGAAACGGGTGCGGCGAGATTTGGCCGGCCCATGCGCCGGCGCAGTTGACGACGATGGGCGCCGCGAATTGAGTTTTGTTGGTGCGGACGCCGGCGGCCCTGCCGCTCGCGATTTCGACAGCGAGAACGTGGTCGCCGGAGGAGAAGTCGATGCCGCGATGTTTGGCCGCGGCAACGGCCGCGGCGATGAGGTCGCGGGGATCGACGCTGCGCTCGGGGAGTAAGAGCGCGGTGAGGTGGGAGAGGTGGTCGGCGGCCAGGCCGGGTTCCAGGTCGCTGAGCGGGCGGGGCAGGGGCTCGCGGGGAAAGCCTGCTTCGGATGCGAAGAGGAGCGTGCCTTCTTGGCGCAGGTCGATTTTTAGGCGCGACTCGTCTTCGAGTTCGTGGACGAATTCGGGATAGAGGCGGGCGCTGGCAGGGGCCAAATCGCGCAGCGGCGGCGGCAGTTCGCGAGGAAAGTCGGCGAGCATTCCCCCAGCGGCCCATGACGCTTCGCGGCCGGGCTCGGACTTATCAATAATAACGATGCGCAGGCCGCGTTTGTCGAGTTCGATGGCGAGCGACAGCCCGATGATGCCGCCGCCGATGACGATGACGTCCCAGGATTTCACGGCTTCATTCTATCGCTCGCGCGGGAATGTGCTCGCGTTTGAGGTGGACGCAACGGCAAGATATTCGATCTGAAAAGAGTGTTGGGACTGCTGGTTACGATGGTCCAACTGCCCAAAACGCGATTGACAGCAATCTGCATCTCACAAACAATAGAACATCGTTCAAGCGACATCGTTTTAACGGGCATCGTTTAACCAACGGAGAAAATACTCATGGCAGAAGACCAGCAAGATAACGTGTATCACGCGGAGGGCGGAAGCAGCGCGGCGAAGTGGGTGGTAGTGGCGCTGGCCGCGATTTTTGTGGCGGCGACAGGTTTTTTTGGCTACGACACGCACACCAAGCTGACCAAGCTGGCCGATGACCAGGCCGCGAGCCAGAAGCAGATCGCGGATTTGACCAAGCGCATGCAATCGGCGGAGGCCGATGCGGAGACGCTGGGCCAGAAGATCGGGATGACGAAGCGTGAGATGTCGGAGCGAGCGGAGGAGTTACAGCGCTCGCAGGCGGCGGCGGCGGCCCGCATCGCCGCGCAGGCTGAGCAGGAGAAAAAGGACATTGGCGCGGTGTCTGGAGAAGTAGGATCCGTGAAGACCGATGTGGGCGGCGTCAAGTCGGATGTGGCCGCGACCAAGGCGACGCTCGACCAGACGATTGCCAAGCTGCAAAGCACGATCGGCGATCTCGGCCAGCAGAGCGGGCTGATCGCCAATACGCGGTCCGATCTGGAGGCGCTCAAGCACAAAGGCGACCGGCAGTACTACGAATTCGCGCTGGTGAAAGGCGCGCAGCCGCAGGCGATTTCCACGGTCAAGCTGCAACTGAAGAAGTCGGATCCGAAGCACGGCAAGTACAGCCTGAACGTGACGGCTGACGATAAGACGATCGAGAAGAAAGATAAGAATCAGAATGAGCCAGTGCAGTTTTATACCGGGCGCGATCACATGCTGTTTGAGCTGGTGGTGTGGACGGTGGACAAGAATAAGATCACGGGCTACCTGAGCACGCCGAAGAACGCGCCGGTTCCGGTCACGGCGACCAAGGAGTAGAACGGCCTTTTATTGTTTGCAGGCACCCATTGCGCGCTAACTCATGATTCCTCCGAACGCTCACACGCTGCTTGAGATCGCACTGCGCACAGGGGCGATCTATCTGCTGGTGCTGATCGGAATTCGGCTGAGCGGTAAGCGCGAGGTCGGGCAGATGACGCCGTTTGACCTGACGCTGCTGCTGCTGATTTCGAACTCGGTGCAGAACGCGATGACCGGGCCGGACACGTCGCTGGCCGGGGGCGCGGTGGCGGCGGTTACGCTGCTGATTATGAATTACCTGGTCGCGGAGGTCTCGGGCGGCAACCGGCGCTTTCGCAAATTCATTCAGGGGCAGCCCAGCCTGCTGGTGCACGACGGCCAGATCATCGAGGCGCACATGGCGAAAGAGCACGTCAGCATGGATGAATTGCAGCGCGCGCTGCGCGAACACGGCGTGGCCACATATAAGGAGGCAGCGCTGGCCGTGCTCGAGGTGGATGGATCGATCAGCGTGCTGAAATATGACGACATCCAGCCGACGGCTACAACGCATTTGAACCGGCGGCGATTCCTGCAGAAGCACTAAGACCGCGCCGCGAACCTAAGGCCGCCGAGGTTCTCCCGAACACTGCGGCGGCCCGTTGCGGGATCGCCCCCTCTAGTTTCCGAGCCCCGCGTCAACTTTGAAGAGCGTACCCATGGGATTCTTTCCCGGCGCTGAACCGCCTGAGATTGCGATGCCGTAGAAACTTCCGTCGGCGCCTTGAATCATGCCGGTGGGCGTGCAACCAGTCGTGGCACAGGTGAAGGCCGCGTCGGCCACGTGCGCGCCGCCGGTGGTGACCGCGAATACCGCTCCCGCACGCGCCGGTTGCGGGCCGCCGTCAGAGGTCAGTCCCCAGAGGTTGCCATCGGAGGCTTGCATCAAGCTCACCACCGTCGAGCCCTCGCCGGACTGAAGCTGATAGAGGAGCGTGACTTTGCCAGCCGTCGTCATGCGGAAGATGTTCGTTGTACCTCCGTATTCAGCAGCGCCATAGAGATTGCCGTCTGTGGCCCGAACCAGGTTGCCGCCCACGAGCTCGAAGGCCTGAAAGCTGGTGAGAATACTGAACTGGCCGGAGGGAGTAAGTCGAAATACTGTACCCTGGCGGTCACACGGAGTGCCGATCTCGCCGGTCCCGTAGAAGTTGCCGTCCGAGCCCTGCAACAGAGTCGAGGCCCAGCCGTTCGTCTCCGAGTTCAGTGTGTAGAAGACGCTCCACGCGCCTTGCGGGGTCATGCGGAAGATCACTCCGCCGCCGAATTCAATGCCATAGAAGTTGCCATCGTTGCCGAGGATGATCGGGCCCTGGATGTCGGTGCACTGCCCGCTACAGAAATTGTGCACGACCTTGAATCCACCCTTCGCGCCACCCGCCGCCTGTTTGTACATCACTCCCTGATTTGTTTTGCCGCCCGATTCGGTGATGCCGTAAAGATTGTGATCGGCGCCCTGGGCAAAGCCGATGACCGGATTCTCGCCTTTGGGGAATTGGCCGGTCTTGTTGGGTTCAAAGGTGTGCACGACCGCGGCTTGCCCGGCAGGGGAAATTTTCCACACCGTGCCACCGGCGTTGGCATTGCCTTGTCCGGCCCACCAGGTGACGCCGTAAAGATTGCCGTCGGAAAGCTGGATGGGCGCGAGCGTCGGGTCCATGCCATAGGGGCACGAGGTGTAATCGGTGTTGCACGTGAACGCGAAAACCTGAGAGATCGTAGGATTCTGGGCCGCTAAGGAAGCTGTGACCAGCGCGAGGCAAGCGATGGAGGTGTAGAGGATCGGTCGCATGAGGGGCACTCCTTTTCGAGTGAATGTCTGGAGATGGGATTACTGAGCCGGCGGCGATGGTAGCAATGCGGCGGTGGGGAATTGTCACGAAGTTGTCAAATTCCTGCAAGATTCGTGACAAGAGATTTGTGACAAACGATTCGTGACCGGAGATTTGCGTCGGAGATGTTTGGCGGAGGGCGGCCGCGGTGGTGGCGGGTGGATTCAGCCACCACCATCGCGCGACAGCAAGGGCTTCGATGCTTACTGAGCTTGCTCCACTTACTTCTTCAACCTGGCCAAGTCGGGGGGCGGACCGACATCCGGCGGCATTTTCGCCGTCAGCGAATTCAGAAACGCGAGAATGTCGTCGCGTTCGTCGAAGCTCAGGAAATCGAGTTCGTGCATTTCCTTGTCCAGGTGCGCATTTGCGTTCCCGCCGCCAATGTAGTGCCCGAGCGCATCCTTGAGCGTGGGAAAGCTGCCATCGTGGAAGTAGGGCGCGCGTTGCGCGATGTTGCGCAGCGTGGGCGTTTTGAAGGCGCCGGTGTCGGCGGCGTTTTTGGTTTGGTCGAAGCGCCCGAGGTCGTTCAGGTTGCCATTAATATCCGCGCCAATGCCGAGGTTGTGAAACTTGTTGTCGGTGAAGAGCGCGTACTTCTCGCCGATGGTATGGCACACGGCGCAATTCCCTTTCTTCGGATCCACGAAAAGCTTGAGGCCGCGCTGGGCCGACTCGGAGAGCGCGGTCTTGTCGTGTCCATAATAAAAGCGGTCGAACGCCGAGTTGCCGCAGAGCACGGTGCGCTCGAATGACGCGATGGACTTCACGACCAGGTCGATGGTGATGCGACCGGTGCCCCACGCCTGCTTGAACTGCGCCACATATTTTGGATCGGCTTGCAGGCGGGCGACGACGGCGTCGTGGGTGGTGGCCATCTCGACCGGATTGGCCATTGGACCTTTCGCCTGCTCTTCCAGGCTGGGGGCGCGCCCATCCCAGAATTGCAGCGTGTTGTAGGCGGAGTTGATGACGGTGGGAGAATGGCGTCCGCCTTTTTTGCCGCCCACCCCGATGGAAAACGAATTGCGATCGGTGAAGCCCACCTCTGGACCATGACAGGAGGCGCAGGAAATTGTGTTATCGGCGGAGAGGATGGGGTCGTAATAGAGCTGACGGCCGAGCGCGATGGTCTCCGCGGTGGGAGGATTGTCGGCCGGAATCGGCACTGCCGGCAATCCAAGAGGCGGTTGGATGGTGATTGGCTTGCCAATGGGCATGATCCCAACCGGTTGACTGGCCGCGATAACCGCGGTGGAGGCGGAATTCCAACGCGCGTGCTCAGCAACCACCAGAGCAATAGCGAAAATGACAAGGGTCAGGCTGGCAACTCGCAGGGTTCTCATGGCGGACTCTCCTTCTATTTGAGCGGATTCTACCGGGCGACCAACCAACGGGCAGTGACGTGTGAACCGTATGGCGGTGATCTATGAATCGCGCGTCCGGCAATTTGTCCCGGCGGCGATGCCACCGCCGCTTCCCCTTACAATGAAGAGATGAGAATTCTTATGTTCACGGGCAAGGGCGGCGTGGGGAAAACCAGTCTGGCGGCCGCCACCGGCGTGAAGCTTGCCGGGCTGGGCTATCGCACGCTGGTCATGAGCATCGATCCGGCGCATAGCCTGGGCGATTCGTTCGACCTTGAGACTGATCTTTTTCACCTGCACACTTCCGATCCGCTGCTGGTCGCCGAGCGGCTGTGGATTCAGGAGCTGAATATTCAGAAAGAAATCAAGCGCCATTGGCAGGAGATTTCTTCCTATGTGACGTCGGTGTTGCGCACGACCGGCATCAGCGGGGTTGAGGCGGAGGAACTCGCGATTCTGCCCGGCATGGAAGAACTGAGCGCGATGATGTACGTAAACCAGTACCGCCGCGAGCAGCGCTACGACGTCATCGTGCTGGACGCCGCGCCCACCGCCGAGTCCATGCGCTTCGTCAGCATGCCCACCACGCTCGACTGGTACATGAAACATATTTTTCCGTTTCAGCGCAGCCTGCTGAAAGCGGTGCGCCCGATTGCCAACCGCGTGGCGCCGTTTGAGTTACCGACCGACAGTTATTTCGTGAACATTCGCAGTCTGTTTGAAAAGCTGGAAGGCGTGGACGAGATCATGGAAGATCCGAACATCACCAGCGTTCGCCTCGTCACCAACCCGGAGAAGATGGTTCTGCGCGAGACCGAACGCGCCTTCGTCTATTTTTCTCTGCACGGCCTTACCGTAGATGGGGTCATCGTCAATCGCCTGCTCCCGACCGAGGTCAGCGACACCTGGTTTAACGAGTGGCACAACTCGCAGGAAAAAATCCTGCGCGAGATCGAAGAATATTTCGCGCCCGTGCCGGTGAAGCGCGTGCCCCTGTTTGCGCACGAGGTGCTGGGCCGCGAGCGACTGGAAGAGCTGGCCGCCGTGCTGTATCCTGCGGGAGAAGACCCCTCGGCGGTGACGCGCACGGAAAGACCGTTCAGCTTCGGCAAGCAGGACGGAGTTTACGAAGTGCAGGTGCAGTTGCCGTTCGCCACCAAGGGTGAGATTAACCTTTTTAAAAAAGGCGACGAACTGGTGATTGAGATTGGCACGCTGCGGCGTCACGTTGGCCTGCCGCGATCCATGGCCGCTTTGCAGCCGGCCAAGGCGCGGCTGGAAAATCGAGTTCTCACGGTGGAAATGAAGGAGGCAGTATGAACGAGCAAACGCAATCGACGCCAACCGGCCATACGCATGAGCATTGCCCCTGCTGCGAGATCGCAGACGCTGTGAGCCACGTTCTTGGAGTGTCGCCTGCGGTCAAGCAGCACCTGGCAAACTCGCGCGTGGAGTTTTTGAAGGCGATCCGCGAGATGATTAATACTCGCATCGAGCATCTCTCGAGTCAGCCGTCGAAGGGGACGCGGGTCGCGGTAGAATAGCGGTCAAGCGCCACGCGGCCAACTCGTCATTCCCTTCCCTCCACCTGTGTTCATAAGAAGAAACTGCCAGCTCATGGCGGCCCTGTTCCGCAACTTAAGTTAAAATATAAGGTTGAGGAATTCCATGCGCAAACGGGTAGCCGCCTCCGCCGCTCTCTTCCTGCTGATCGCTCTAATCTCCGCGCCCAGCCTGCGATCTGACGACGCTGCCATCCCGCACTACAACCCCCACCCGCCCGCCCCAGGCGAAAAACTCCCGCCCATCCTCACCAAAGATCAGCTCTGGGGTCCCAACGCCCAGCACGAATATCAGCTCCACGCCTACGAGCTCGCCGCCAAAATTCCAAAAGTCCTCTACCAGCAGCCTTGCTACTGCTTCTGCGACCGCGGCATGGGCCACAATAGTTTGCACAGTTGCTTTGCCGGCACCCACGGCGCCGAGTGCACCACCTGCCTCAAAGAGCTTTACTACACGTATACCATGTACAAAGAGCACAAATCCGCCAGCCAGATTCGGGCTGGTATCATCAAGGGCGATTGGAAATCGGTGGACCTGGAAAAATCCGCCACCCTCCAATAACGCGCCCCTTGCGCTTTCCCGCCGCTGCGGCGGACATCTTTATCGACACGAGGTTTCGATGACATTGAAGATCGCTCCCAAGAAACAACCGGCTGAGGATCCGCGCCACATCCAGGCCCTTCAGAATTACGAGACGGGTCTCCGCGCCCTCCAGGAGCACAAATTCGAGAAAGCCAAAACCAGCTTGCAAAAGGTCCTCTCCGGGCCCAACAAATCGCTCGTCGATCGCGCCCAGGTCCACATCATCACCTGCGACAAAAATCTCGCGCAGCCCGCTCTCCACTTCAAATCCCCCGAAGAGCATTTCGACTACGCCATGTCCATCATGAACTCCGGCGACTTCGTCACCGCCGGCGAGCATCTCGATAAACTTCTTAAGCAGCAGCCCCAGTCTGACTACGTTCTTTACGGCCTCGCTGCCCTCTATTGCCTCACCGGACACGTTGAGGAATCGCTCAAGACTCTTCACGAGGCCATTCAGATCGGCCCCGCCCTGCGCTTTCAGGCTCGCAACGATTCCGACTTCCAGAATCTCGCCGAAGATCCCCGCTTCACCGAGTTGCTTTATCCCGATCCCGGCCCCGACGAATCCGAAGCGCCCGCCGAATCCCCCAGCCCTTACTGACTTCCCTGAGGCAGTATGGTCCCCCTGCGCACAACTCCATCGCGTCACCCGCACGCCGATGACCTCAGCGTCGTCGCCATCGGCGGCGGCACCGGCCTCTCCACGCTCCTCAAAGGCCTCAAGCGTTTCGTTCTAACTCCCGCTCTCACCGCCGCCGGCCAGACCGCCATCCGCGAGTTAGTCGGCGTAGTTACCGTCAGCGACGATGGCGGCTCCAGCGGCCGTCTCCGCAAAGAGCTCAACATGCTCCCTCCCGGCGACGTCCGCAACTGCATCGTCGCCCTCTCCGAAGACGAGGCTCTCCTCTCCCGCCTCTTTCAGCATCGCTTTCAAAAAGGCTCCGGACTCGAAGGCCACAGCTTCGGCAATCTTTTCCTCGCCGCCCTCACCTCCATCACCGGAGATTTCGCCGAAGCCGTCCGCCTCTCCTCCGAAATCCTACTAACTCGCGGTCACATCTATCCCGCCACTACCTCCAACGTCGAACTCGAAGCCGCATTCGAAGACGGCTCCCGCGTTCGCGGCGAAACCCGCATCACCGCCAGCAAAGGTAAGATCCGCGAGCTCTTCTTAGTCCCGCCCGACGTCGAGCCTCTCCCTCAAACCCTCGAAGCCATCGCCCAGGCCGACCTCATCACCATCGGCCCCGGCTCGCTCTTCACCAGCCTTATCCCCAACTTATTAGTCCACGGCATCGCCGACGCCATCGTCAACTCCAACGCCGTCAAAGTCTACGTCTGCAACCTAATGACGCAAGCCAACGAAAGCCTCGGCCTAACCGCCGCCGATCACATCCGAGCCTTAAACCGCCACGCCCACGCCCAGCTCTTCGACTACGCCCTGATCAACCGCAAGCCCGTCTCCGCCGAAATGAAAGCTAAGTACGCACTGGAAGGCGCCTCCCAAATCGTAATCGACTTAGAAGCCATAGAAGCCATCGGCATCTGCCCCGTCCTAGGGGACTACTTAGATGAAGACAAAGTAGCCCGCCACGCGACTAATCAGGTAGCCACCGACCTAATGTCCCTAATGTCCCAGGTCCCCGACCACCATACCACCCACCGCTAATCTCCTATCCTAAATCCCAACTCCCGAGGGTGCCCCGTCCTTGTCGCGTTTTCTGCGACAGGGCGGGGATTTTGACTCCCTATCCCCACCACGGCCCCCATCCGCTCTCGACAGCAATCCACCCCGTATTCGTGTAGCGCGGACACTCCCGTCCGCGTCCCCCAACCCGGCGCAGCCTAATCCCGAACCCAGTCCCAAAATCTCGCTGCAGGACGCGAGTTCAGCATCCGGACGCTCCCCGTAACCAACTGCATGGAAAGGACTTCCAGGCGCGAACCAAAATCTCTTGCTTCACTGTCTTCGAAGCTCGTTTCGAGAATTTCCCCTTACCGATTGATTCTTAATGGCTTACCGGAGTTTAGTCCGCAAAATCGGCACCCGGTCACCACCTCCTATATCACAAAACACCCCCTTCTCCTGCCATTTAAATAGTAAAAAAACAACGGGCTTAAGTTTACTAGTCAGATAGTAATTTGTGCTCTACTATGACGAGGACAAAGATATCCATCTCGACAATGCCTCTTTGTCCCCGGTTTCCAGCATCCGACCTCGCCGCGAACTAGTAAATCCCCACTCCATCCGCTCCGGTTTGTTTTCCTCTAATATTGAAAATATGGCAAAGCCTGCTCCAAACAAAAAACAGATTCCCCCGCGCATGGCCGTCGCCATCATGGCCGCCGGCAAAGGCACGCGCCTCAAGTCCAGGCACCCGAAGGTCCTCCACGAAGTCGCCGGCAAATCCATCCTCGCCCACGTCATAGCCTCCGCCACCCAGGTCGTCCCCGCGCGCGATGTCTTCGTCATCATCGGACACGAGGCCGACCGCGTCCGCGAAGCCGTCGCTCCTCTCGGCGTAAATTTCGTCCTCCAATCTGAACAGCGCGGCACCGGACACGCCCTCATAGTCGCCCGCGAAGCCCTTTCGCCCTACGATCAAGTGCTCGTTCTCTCCGGCGATGCTCCACTCATCACCACCGCGACCATAAAACAACTAGCCGCATTCCACACCGCCCAAAAAGCCGCGATGACCCTCCTGAGCGCCGATCTCGCGAATCCCTATGGGTATGGCCGGATACTCCGAAAAGGCCCGCGCAGCGCGGAAGTCCGCGCCATCGTCGAAGAAAAGTCCGCCACCCCCGCCCAGAAAAAACTCCGCGAAATCAACTCCGGGTTCTACGTCTTCTCCGTCCCCGCCCTCTACGAGTACATCGCCCAACTCTCCACCAACAATCCACACCACGAGTATTACCTCACCGACATGGCCGCCCTCTTCAACCGCGCCGGGAAAAAAGTTGTCGCCATGAAAACCTCTGACGCCAGCGAGGTCCTCGGCAGCAACACGCGCGCCGAAATCGTCGACCTCGACGCCCGCCTCCGCCTCGCAAAGTGCCACCAGCTAATGTCCGAAGGCGTCACCATCTTCCATCCCGAGTCATGCGTCATCGACAGCGATGTCGAGATCGGCGCCGACACAGTCATCGAGCCCTTCGTCCAACTCCGCGGCAAAACAAAAATCGGAAGCGATTGCCGCATCGCCTCCTTCAGCATCATTAAAGATTCCGAACTCGCCGACGCCGTCACCATTAACGCCCTAACCGTCCTCGACGGCGCACGCGTAGCGACCGGCGCAATCGTCGGTCCCTACTCCCGTCTCCGCCCCGGCAGCGACATCGGAGAGGGTGCCCACGTAGGCAATTTCGTCGAGACCAAAAAGATAAAATTAGGCAAAGGTTCCAAAGCCAACCACTTGACATATCTAGGCGATGCCGAAATCGGCTCCCTCGTCAACGTAGGTGCGGGCACTATCACCTGCAACTACGATGGCGTTAACAAGCACAAGACAGTGATCGAAGATGGAGTCTTCATTGGCAGCGACTCGACGCTGGTCGCGCCGGTGAGCATTGGGCGGGGTGCCTACGTCGCCGCCGCCAGTTGCATCACCGACGACGTGCCGGCCGACGCGCTGGCCTTGGGGCGGGCGCGGCAGACTACCAAGGAAGGTTGGGCCGCGGCCAAGCGCGCCCGCCGCACCTAGCCAGCTCCCCGAACCCGACAATACCTAGTGGGAAACTGCGGCGAACAATGGGGATTTCATCAGGGCCTGGAACTTTTGGTCGTCGGATTTGAAGTGCAGGCCGAGGTTGGAGCCGTCCGAGTCTACGGTGGTGGAATCGAGGGCCACTTTTTCGCTTGGCGTAGCGCTCATCTTCTTATATAGCATTCCGGCTTTGAGCAGCGAGGAGAGAGTGGCGGCGGTCATGGAGTCGGCGGTGACGACGGTGAGGTCGAAATTGACGCCGCTCTGGAAGCTCATGGTGTAGCGCGAGGCTTGAATGCGCTTTTTCACCGTGTCATAGTCGGCCACCTTGGAGGCATCGCCGAGGGCCGAGCGCATCATGGCCTGCGTGCCTTCCTGATCGAGAACGCTCCACACAGGTGCGCCATCGACGGCGGCCATCTGGTCGGACATGGTCGGATTGGAATCGAGCGAGGGTCGCTTGCCGTCATGGGCGTCGAGGGCGCTGTGGAGGGAGGCGTCCTGGCCAAAGGCGAGGGTGTTGTCGTCGAGGAAGGTCATGACAAACCCGTTGCTCATGGGATAGACGCTGGACGTGCCATATTTCTTCGCCATGATTTTCTTGAGCTTCATTTTCTTCAAGACGGCTTTGGCCGAGAATGAGCCCTGGGCCACGCAGACGGTTTGAATGCCCACCTTCGGAGTGCGGAAGGAGATGAAGTTCAACTGATCGACATCGCGCTCGGCATCGATGCCGACGCCTTTCAGCGAGGACTCAAAGCTCTTGAGGTCCTGCGGCAACACCTGATCCTTGAGTTGCTGGGCGGTGGGAGAATCCTTGAGCGCGCGGTAGTCGACGCCGACCAATTGCTGAAGCTCGGCGGGGACCATGGAACGGGCGGAGGAAGCCAGCGGCATGGCAAAACTGGCGGTGGCGCACAGCAGCAGAACGAACAAAGACAATTTCTTCATACACTCCTCGAAAAAGGACCTGTAGAGGTTAGATGCAATTTAAAGGCTCAATTCGGTTGTTTTCATATTCTAAATGCGGAAACGAGTTTGCGGGGCGGTACGAAAGTGCATTCCTCCGACGGATAGAGAACGCGGCGGTGAGGAGTTTCTTGCGCAGAGCCTGGTCACCGCGGAGGCGCGGAGACACGGTCCAAATCTCCGGAATGGCAGCCCCCATGAGGGTCTGAACTGCGAACTGGGGTCAGGGATTGACCACCAGCTTCACCGTCCCCGAACTCGCCTTACGAAACGCGTCGCCCGCATAGTTCGCCTTGATCGTATACCTCTTGGCCGCCGCGAACGATCTCGTCAAACTCGCCGCACCATTTTTGTCGTGCCCGTTCCCAGGCTCGTCTTGCCGTTGTAGAAGGGTACGAGTTCGCCGTTGGGCGGAGTCGGGGTGATCGTTGCAGTGAAGGTCACTGACTGATTGATCTGCGATGGATTGGGCGACGACGTTAGAGCGGTCTCGGACTTGTATGAAGTTCCATTCAGCAGCACCGCGACCGAGCCATTGCTGTACTCGCTCTCGCTGGCCTCCGCATTCGCTACGAGGAGGTCCGGTCTTCCATCGCCGTTCACATCCGCGACTGCAATCCCCGACCCATAGTAGCCGGCGGAGCTATAAAACACCGTTTTTTGGAAAGTGCCATCACCGTTCCCCAGTATGACATTTACCTGTCCAGTACCTTCGCAAACCTCGTCGCCGGGGCGAAGTCTTAGGCACTCCTCGACAATAACCACGTCCGGGATTCCGTCGCCGTTCACGTCGCCAATCGCCAGCGATTCAGTTCCGCCTCCAATTAGCCCATGCGCCAGATAAGTTACAGCATTCTGGAATGTTCCATCGCCGTTCCCAAACAGCACGTCCACCGAACCACCGGGGACCGCGTTGGCTACGACCACATCCGGAATTCCGACGCCCCGTAGGTCCCCGAGCGCCACTGAGTAGGTATACTCGCCGCCCGCATCGTACAACGCGGCTGGCTGAAATGTGCCGTCGCCATTACCCAACAGCACACCAACTTCGCCCTCGGCGGATTCAATTTGATAAAGGTTCGCAACGATGAGATCGGGAATTCCATCGCCGTTGACGTCCCTGATTGCGACCGATTCCGCATGGTCTCTGCCCGAGGGATATAGCAATGCGGACTGAAAGGATCCGTTGCCGCTCCCGAGTAGCACTCCCACTGAGCCGCTGTAACTCCCGCCGCAACAGTAAGAGTTAGCTACAACTACGTCCTGACTTCCATCCCCTCTCAGGTCTCCGAGCGCGACCGAAGAGGCATAGTCACCACCCGAGCTGTAGACCGCAGCCGGTCCGAAGGTTCCGTCGCCATTACCCAACAAAATGCTCACGGCCCCAGTCTCTCCCACACACCCTGAGTGACCAGGCGCCACGCACGCGTTGGCCACTATCAAGTCAGGTATGCCGTCGCCGTTTACGTCGCCCACCGCTAACGCCTGGGCGTTATATGCGCCGGTGCTGTAGGTTACAGCTGGCTGGAACGTCCCGTCGCCGTTGCCCAGGAGCACTGCGACCGATCCAATGTTAAGACAATCGCCGTATTGGTTAAGACTATCCGCGCAATTGACAACGACCAAATCCAGCCAGCCGTCTCCGTTCAGATCCGCGGCTGCAATTCCGTAAGTGAAAGCTCCGCCGGAGCCATAGACGACTGCCGGAGCAAAGTGCATCTCCGTTCTTTGCCCCGGCGCAAACGTGGTCACGACAACCGCGAATGCCAATATGCGGAATAAGGAACTACCGAGAAACTTCATAACGGTCACCCGCGGGATGACAACCCAGCGGGGGCGCGCCAGCCCAGGATGCAAGCTCCACTCACTCGAAGCTTCGCTGCGACTATAAGCCCGCAGAGTGAGTAGGTCAGTGATCCCGAGCACATCTCAATGGTTGTTAATATGACCAGCACGTTACGAGAAGGCTTCTCATAATGTGATTGAGCGCACCTTATCCCTGGAGAGCAGCGGCTTTCTCGCGGGTTTGGGTTACGAATTGGTCGTCTTTCAGGGATTCTAAGTTGATTTCTACGTTGGCTAATGCGCCGGCCAGGGCAGCTTTTGCCAGGGCTACTGCGGTTGCCAGGTCGGACTTCATATTGGGATTGGTGATTGGGATTAAGTTACTGGCGATTTGCATAACCTCGACTACACGCTCGGCTACTCCTAAGGGAATGGTGGTGGCTTGCTTTAAGGCGGCGTTGATGGCGCCGTCACCGTTCGCGGATTCTTTCGCGGACTTATAAGCCTTCATAACTGAGTTATAAGACTCGGCGTCGGCATCGATGGCGGATTTTAGTTCTTCGCGAAGACTGGCCAGGCGGGCGATGGCTTCGCTCAGTTGCTGCTCATATTGTACGTACGTTTTTTTGCCGCGCGACATGGAGGCGACCATGGTGGCGAGGGCGGCGGCCATGGCTCCGCTGGCGGCAGCGGCGCTGCCTCCGCCGGGAGTGGCCGTGGGGGCGGCGAGTTGCTCGATGAACGGCTCGACGCCGGCGCGCAGACCGCCGACGGCCATCTTGCCGCTCATGACGGCGGCGAGGCGGTTTTCGAGGATTAAAGAAGAATCGAAATTTTCGACTTGCAGGAACCATTCGGCGGCCTGCTCGAGGGCTTTCTTCGGGATGAGGCCGACGATCTCGGTCGATACGGGGATGACGCCGTAGCGGGCCGCTTCCCTTTTTACGAATTCGAAGACGCGATGAATGGGCGTCTGCTCGAAGTCGGTCAGGTTCATGGAGACCTGCGCGAGCCCGCGGACGAGAAATCCCGCACCTTTGACGAAGCGCAGGCCACCGCTGGAGAAGCGGACGGCCTTGGCGATCTTTTTGGCGATGTCGACATCGGGCGTGTTGAGGAAGACGTTGTAGGCGATGAGAAATTTGCGGGCGCCGACGACGGTGGCGCCCGCGGTGGGATGGACGCGGGCCTCGCCGAAATCGGGCTTGCGGGCGGGGTTGGTGGCGATATCCGCGCGGATGCCTTCGAACTGGCCGCGGCGAATGTTCTCGAGATTCTGGCGCTCGGGCGTGGCGGCGGCCGCCTCGTAGAGATAGACGGGGATTTGGAAGCGCCTGGCGATCTCGGCGCCGACGTGGCGAGACATGGCGACGCAGTCTTCGAGGGTAACGCCGTCAATGGGGATGAAGGGAATGACGTCGGCGGCGCCCATGCGGGGGTGAGCGCCCTGGTGCTTGGTGAGATCGATGAGTTCGGCGGCTTTGCCGACGCCGCGAATGGCGGCCTCCTGAATGGGTTCGCGCTCGCCGACAAGCGTAATAACGCAGCGGTTGTGATCGGAGTCCATTTCGCGGTCGAGGAGAAAGACGCCGGGAATTTTCATGGCGTCGACGATGGCGTCGACGATGGATTTGTCGCGGCCTTCGGAGAAGTTGGGAACGCATTCGACAAGAGTGCTGGGCATACGGGAGAAGGATAAAGCGGGCGAGGTGGGGGCGCAAGCGGGGCGGTTGTTATCTATTCATGGAAACGAACGCACTGCGGTAAAGTAGCTACAGACGGTCGTGAGTGGCCCCGTAGCTCAGATGGATAGAGCAGCGGTTTCCTAAACCGTTGGTCGGCAGTTCGACTCTGCCCGGGGCCTCCACTCTGCGCAAGTCAGAGATCCCTGCGCAACAACTCAGCCGCATGCGGCAACGTGCGCGAAGGCAAAAACCTTCTAGTCGGGCAAAAATCTTCTGGGCCTGCAATCTCTACGGCTAACCTCCGCCGACAAAATGAACGATCTCCAACTGGTCGCCATCTTTGAGCGACGTTTGTGGCCAGCGGTCGCGAGGGATGATCTCGCGATTCAGTTCGATGGCTACGCGATCGGGCTTCATCCCCAGTTGCTCAACCAACGTGGTTAGAGTTTCGGCGGAAGATTCGCGCGGCTCGCCATTGATTGTCAGCGTCATCGGATCATCAGGCTCATGGCCCGGCTAACAGGAAGGTTGGATTTTGTGGGGGATTCTCCTTGCTTCCCGGGAGCGGCGGGCGGACGCTGAAAGGAGCGGGAAGGCTGAAGTAATACGTGTCGGTCGCCGTGTTGACGATGTTGACGGCGCCGCCGTCGCAGGTGGCGAGGTAGGCGCGGGAACTGTCGCCGCCGGCAGCCATGTTCAGGCGAAAGCGCACGGTGGCGCACACGGGTACGTAATACTCGGTCGCGGGATTGGTGGCGTCGGGAACGCCGGGAATCGCGATGTTGGTTTTAACGCCGTAGCTTTTGGCGTCGATGACTGTAACTTGCGGGCAAAGGTTGTCGGCACTGTCGATGTAGTATCCGCCGACGTAAGCGCGGCTGCCGTCGGGGAGCGAGGTGGCGGAGGTGACGACGAGCGTGCCCGGCGTAGTGGTAGAGCAGGGGTCGGTGGCGGCGCGGGACGCCGGGGAAACGATGGAGATGGGGACGGTGGCGAGAGTCGTGGGCGCGGATTGCGATGCGTCGACGATTACCAACTGCTGGCCCGACGGAATGTAGAGGCGGTTGAGAATAACGTCGTACCACATGTAGGCGGACGTGGCCGGCGTGACCGGTGGCACGACGATGCTGGTTTCGGTGAGCAAGTCGGGTCCGCTGGTAGTGGTGGTGTTGAGGTAGGCGAGAGTGCCGTTCGATTCGAGCAGGAAGACGCGCTGACTGTCAGAGCGGGCGGCGAGCCAAATGGGCTGCGAACTGAGCGTAGGCGGGCAGACGGTGCCGGTGGAATCGCAAACGGTGCGCGCAGAGCGGGCAGTAGTGTTGAAGGCGCTGATAGTCCACGTGCTCTGGGTGGCCGGGTCGCCGGCGTTGGCGACGTAAAGCTTTTTGGTGTCGGGTGTTTCCGCGATGGAGGATGGATTCAGGCCGACGGGAATGGTGGCGGCAATGCTGTTAAGCGACGTGTTAATGACGGCGACCGAGGGCGGCGCATAGCCGGGCAGCGAGACGTAAGCCTGATTGGCCTCGGTAGTGGCAACGAAGTTGGGCGCGGAGCCGGCGGGCAGACTCAGCGTGGCGGCCGAGGCAATGGCGACGCCGGAGAAATTGATGGAGGTAAGAGAATCCTGGCCCGCGCCGGGGACGGACTGATTGGCGATGAGGACCTTGAGCGCGCTCTGCTGGACGGCATGGACCGGACGCAGTCCGACGGTTTGCTGGCCGACATCGGTATCGCCGGAGACGTCAATGACCATGGCGCTGCCGGAGACGGACGTACCGTTGTCACTGAGGGTGAGTACCGTGTGCGCCGCCGCGGGATTGGGGAACTGCGGAGGATTAGGAATGATGATGGGACGAAAGACACCGCCGCAGCCCGGCAGGATGGCAAACAGAGCCAAAGCCGCGCCTAGACACAGAAACCGCTTCATTCAGACTCCATGGAATTAAGTTTCACGGAAACCGATATTGTAGCGGGAATCTGCATTCGAGGGGAAATGGGGGCAGTCTCTGGTCTGTGGTCGGCGGTCGTTCGCGGGGCGGTGGAGAAGGTCGCTCCGTCTCCCGCGAAAAGAGGATCGCAGCAATTTCGGATTCCCAACGAATAACGACCAACGACGCTCTCACCCGCGACTTCTCTTTTTTGCGGCGGGAGCTTCGCGCTCCGCGTCCTTTTCTGAAGCGGGCGGCTTCTTGGCGTTTTCGAGGCTCTGTTTCAAAGCGGCCATCAGGTCGACAACGGGCGCCAGCTTCTTTGGCTTTTCGACGGCCTCGACGGTGCCGCCCTCGAGCTTGGTCTCGATCAGCTTCTTCAGATTGTCCTGAAACGTATCGTGATATTTTTCCGGGTCCCAGTCACCGGCGAGGGCTTCGATCAACTGGTGGGCGACCTTGATTTCGGCTTCTTTGATTTCGACATCGGGCGCGCCGAATTCTTCGACCTCGCGCACCTCTTCGGAGTAGTACATGGTGTGAAGCATCATGCCGCCCTTGTGTGGGCGCAGGAAAACCGTGTACTCGCGGTTGTGCATGGTGAGCTTGGCAATAGCGACGTATTCGCTCTCTTCGAGAGCCTTGGTGAGGAGCGCATAGGGGCGGCGGCCCGCCTCTTCGGGAACCATGTAATACGATGACTCGAAGTAAACGGGATCCACGTCACTGGTCTTGACGAATTCGAGAATCTCCATGGTCTTCGCGGTCTTGGGTTCGATGGCCTTGATCTCGTCGGGCTCCACGATGACGTACTCGTCCTTGCGGTACTCGTAGCCTTTGACGATTTCGCTGCGCTCGAGGACCTGGCCGTCAAGCGAGCAGATGAGTTGCTGCTTCACGCGATGGAGATCGGTGCGGTGAAGCTGGTTGAAAGAGATTCCACTGCTGCGCGCGCCCGAGAAAAGACGCACGGGCATGGAGATGAGACCAAACGTCAGATAACCGGACCAGACTGAAGCTGCCATAATTCACCCTTGCATAGAGACGAGGCAGGCCTCGTCTGGGAAGCTGCGCGCCACAACTCGGCGATATTTTCAGATGCGGGAAGCGCGCCGAGCGTACAGAAGTGTAGCGCAAATGGGGCACATTTGCCGGCGCCAGCGTACGGCTGAATCAAAAGGCCAAGCACTAGATGACGGGGCTGGGACGGTGGGTGCACAGAATATGGTGTTGGCGACCGGGGATCGCCGGGTCTGGGCTTTGCTCCAAGCTCCAAGGTCCGCCAGCAGGCTCCAAGCTCTCAGAATCCAAGGTCCAAGTAAAATCTGTGAGTACAGGCTGGAGACAAAACCCCTCTTGTTCGATTCGCATTGATTGCTGAGCGCTTGGCGCTTGGAGCTTGGAGCTGCTACTAGAAATGCCGATTCCCTTCCTACCTTATGCGTGGGCGGCTACGCCGGAGCGAATGGCTTTGGCGGCGGGCATTACCGTGTGTTTTGCGCTGCTGGCGCGGGCGGTGCGCGGGGTGTCATCCTCGGGAGCGGTGGGCGGCGGACTCGCATGTCTCGCGCTGTTTGTGGGCGCGGGGCGGGGAGCGTTTGCCGTGCTGACGGCGTTGTTCGCGGTGACGTGGGTAAGCACGCGACTGGGATATCGGCGCAAACAGGAACTAGGGTTGGCCGAGCGGCGCGAGGGCAGAAATGCGACGCAAGTTCTGGCAAATCTCGCGGTCGCAGCGGCGTGCGCTTTGGTGTTTGCAGCGAGTGGAAATCGCGCGTGGATACTGGCTGCGGTTGCTGCTCTGGCGGAGGCGGCGACGGATACGGTGGCGAGCGAGATCGGGCAATCGCGGCGACGCGAGGCATGGATGATCACGACCGGCAAACGGGTTCCGGCGGGGACAGATGGAGGCGTTACGCCTTCAGGGACATTGGCGGGACTGGCCGCTGGCATGGTGATCGCGGCCCTGGCGGCGGTGTGCGGGTTGGTGGCACGGCGCGAAATGTGGATCGCGGTGGTAGCCGGATTTGTGGGGATGCTGTTGGACAGCCTGATGGGCGCGACGATTCAGCGGCGCGGGTGGATCGGCAATCAGGGAGTAAATTTTGTGGCCACCGTCTTGACTGCGGGGATCGGTGTTGTCGGCTATCGGTTGTGAGTGTGAGTTGCCAGTTTTGCTCGGTTTTCGGTTGTCAGTTTTCAGGTAACACCGCTCATTCGCACACGCGGGCGAGGCGTACCCACAACAAAATCAGGTCCGCTGCTTAACGCGATCAAGGAGCGCGTAGACGAAGATGCCGAGGGCGGCGTTGGCTACGCCGGAGCCGATTTCGTGCGGCCAACTCCATTCCATGTGCAGGCCGACGAGGCCGCGAGCGATCATGAAGTAGACCACTTCATGGACCACATAAAAAAGGATGGTGAGAAGAAAACGCGCGCCGGAATTTTCTACGTCGATCTTGATGCCGAGCGAGGAAGCGGCGAAGCCGACGACGGTCTTGGAGATTCCGTAGAGCCCGATGGGCTGATGAGTAAGCGCGTCCTGGAAAATGCCGATCAGGCAGCCGGTCAGCAGTCCGGCGAGCGGGTTGCGGCGGGCCGTGGCGAAACCGATGGTGACCAGCAGCGGAAGATCGAAGATGGTGAAGAAGTGGAGGTAGCGCGGCAGAATCGCCTGCAGCAGGATGGCGGCAAGCGGAATGGAAATAGTCGCGAAGGGACTGAAGCGGTAAACCTCAACCTGCTCGCCCGAAGTGTAGGTGATCGGCACGTTATTGCGGGGAGTCCTCGGGCACGGGTTGCGGCTTGGGCGGATGAGTGGCAGCGCCGGAGGCAACGGGCTTAGCCGGCGGCTTCTTCGCGGCGGAGGAAGTGGCGGAGTTGGTCGCTGTCGAGTTGGTGGTGGAAGCGCCAGCAGCCGTTGCGGGCGATGGATTTGCAGAAGCCGCTTTCGTCGGTGGAGTTGGACCCGCATTCTTTCTCACGGGATCGTGCTGCGGCGTCGCAGATTTCGTTTCAGTGGAGGCGAGGCCTGCGCCGGGAGTTCTTGCGCTGGGAGTGACCGGCTTTGCCGATGGTGAACTGCCTGCCGTTTTTGGCGGAGCGGAGTTCCCTGCCGTTGCAGATGCGGCCGATGGCGGTGCGTTCGGCTTTCCCGTGGCGGCTGGCTGGGACCGGAGATGTTGTGCGGGTTGGCTCGCGGTGGCGTTGGAGTTTGCCGGGCGGACGGCGGATGGAACGGAAGTCAACGCTCCAGTTTTTGCGGCACCAGATTTCGGCGCAGCAGACTTCGGCGCGAAAGTGTTCGCCGCAGCAGGGCCCGGCGCGGCCGAGTTTGGAGATCCCGACTTCAGTGTGGAGGAGTTCGAGGCAACGGGCTTCGGCGCGGCAGAAGTCGAACCGGAAGAGTTCGTGCCAGTAGGTTTCATCGCCGGCGAACTCGAGGCCACGCCGTTCGATGCGGGCGGACCCGGAGCGACGGCGCCGGGAGCGGGACTGCCGGAAGTTGCATCAGGTTTTGGGGGCACGGTGGGCAAGCGCTCAGCCAGAATGTCGACGGCGCGCATCGGCGATGTCTCATCGGGTTCGGCTTGCTTCTCGTCGACTTTAGTCACGACCAGGACTTCTTCGAGGCGGCCGAGGTCGGCGGCAGGGCGCACACGGATATTAAGAAAAAGATCGCTGCCGGGGGAAACTCCGGTGACGGTGCCGACCGGCAAACCTTTTGGGAAGATGCCGTCTCCGCCGCTGGTAACCACCTGCTCACCGATGGGCACAGTCTCGTCGCTCATGACCTTTTCGAGAACAACGGCGCCCGCGGGCGTGCCCCGCAGAATGCCCTGGAGCCGCGACTTTTCGAGCAGGGACCCGACGCCGCTGGTCTGATCGTCGATGAGGAGCACGAGCGCGGTGGAACCATAGACGCGGAGTACCTTGCCCACGATGCCGTCTTTGGTGAGGACGGCCATATCGGGCTTCAGGCCGTCGCGCTCGCCCTTGTCGATGTAGACGGAGCGGGAAAGCTCGCTGCCGCTCGATCCGATAACCTGCGCGGCCAAGGTCCCGGAGATGAATTGTTCCTTGAAGGCGAGCAGCGCCTGCAGGCGCCGGGCCTGATCGGCGTCCTGGGTTATGCGCACCTGTTCGAGGCGCATTTGCTCGATCTCATGCTTGAGTTCGCGATTCTCCGCGCGTACCCCGCGCAGGTAGAAATAGTTGTGCCAGATGTTATCGGTGGAGTTCTGGAACCAGAGCAGTCCCTTTTCGAGAGGGGAAACGGAGCCGACCGCCCAGATGCGGATAAGACGGGTGGGTTCGGTGTCTGTAGTGCGACGGACCTGGACCGCCAGGCCCAGGATTTGGGCAAAGAGCACGCCCACGAGTACGATCAGGTTGCGGTAGCGGCCGAAGACTTCCATAAAACGGCTATCAGCTCTCAGTCGTCAGTGAAGGCAGCTGCGAGCCGCGAGCTTTGAGCGTCGAGCCACAAAGAGCAGATTCCTCGCTGCGCTCGGAATGACAATCCTCGGTGGAACCCGACAACCAGTTTCGTTTGCTCGTGGCTCGAGACTAGTGGCTCGTGGCTTGCCGCCGGCAACTCAGCGGCTCGCGCTTTACTCAATCGAAATCTTGCGCAGCAGCTTGAAGTCGGAAAGCATCTTGCCCGTGCCCAGAACCACGCTACAGAGCGGATCGTCGGCGATGGAGACGGGCAGGCCGGTTTCCTCGCGGATGCGCTTGTCCAAATTCTTGAGCAGCGCGCCTCCACCGGTGAGCACGATGCCACGGTCGCTGATGTCGGCGGAAAGCTCCGGCGGAGTGCGTTCGAGCGCGACGCGGATCGCATTCATGATGGTGGAAACGCATTCGCTGAGCGATTCGCGAATTTCGCTGTCGTCGACCGTGATCGTCTTCGGCACGCCTTCGATCAGGTTGCGGCCCTTAATCTCCATCGTGAGCGGCTTGTCGAGCGGGTAGGAGGAGCCGATCTCCATTTTGATTTGCTCCGCCGTGCGCTCGCCCACCAGCAGGTTATATTTGCGCTTAAGGTAGTTCATGATGGCCTCATCCATCTGATTGCCTGCCATGCGCACGGAACGAGAGTACACAATGCCGCTGAGAGAGATGACTGCAATGTCAGTGGTGCCGCCGCCGATATCGACGACCATGTTCCCACTGGGCTCGGTGATGGGCAGTCCGGCGCCAATGGCTGCGACCATGGCCTGCTCCACGAGATGCACTTCGCTCGCCTTGGCCCGATAGGCGGAATCCATGACGGCGCGTTTTTCCACCTGCGTAATTTCCGAAGGCACGCCGATAACGATCCGCGGATGCACCAGCATNNACCTTGAAGTCGGCGATGACGCCATCTTTCATGGGCTTGATGGCGACGATGTTGCCGGGCGTGCGGCCCAGCATCTCCTTGGCTTCTTTGCCGACGGCCTCGACTTCATTGGTATTTTTGTTGAGCGCTACGATGGAGGGTTCGTTGACGACGATGCCTTTGCCGCGCGCGTAGACGAGTGTGTTGGCAGTGCCGAGATCGATAGCAAGATCGCTCGAGAACATGCTGAACAGCGAACGCAGATTGTGGGAGCGTGAATTACCGTTATGAAAACCGTTGTTTGACATGGCAGAACTTCTCTCTCTTGGGAAATCTCTCCCTGCCCCGGAACCTGGGCCTGCATTCTTTCAGCGGGAGCTTTTCTCGATATCTACATTCTACTTGGTTGTGCGGGTCAAACGAGTTGCCACTTGGGCACCCGCCTGTTCCGTCCAATTCCTGTCACCTCAGGGCGAAAGCGAAATATTGCTTTGGCCCGCTGCTGGCGCCGCTCAACTGCACTTACAAACCCGGGACGCGACCACTATCCCCTCAACCCTGCGCATCGAATCTGTGCCTCCAACCGGCGCTGGCCGCCCTATTGAATCACCACTTTCGCCTGGCGGGTCATGACTCCGCCTCTGGAGTTCTGCGCCGTCACGGTAATGATATTTTCACCGGCCGAGAGCGGCGGCGTGAAATAGTGAAACTTGCCGTCGTCGCCGACGAATGGAACTTCCATGCCGTTGACCATGACGCGCGCGCCCACCTCGGTTTTGCCGGTCACTTCAATCACGTGGCCATGCTGCACAAAGGGCTCGATGTCGAGCGCGATATCGACCCGCTCTTTAGACTTGGCGATGATCGTGAAACGATTCTTTTCGCTCTCGATCGATTCCTTCCCCGCGCTGTCATACGACTGGATCGACCAATAATACGCGCCGATGGGAAGGCCGGTCACGACCACGCTGGCGGTCGAGACCTTGCGATCCAGCAGCACCGACGAGAAATAAGGATTATGCGCGATCCGCAGGCGATACCCCGCGGCACTGGGCACCGCGGACCACGTGAATTCCACTTCCTTGGACTTCTCCCCGGGGTTGGCGAAGACCGGCATCATGTTGCCCGGCGATATGGGAGTGGGCGGACCCATTTCGGTGGCGCGCTCCATGGTCTTCGATGCGCTCTGGAAGCTGACCTTCTCCCAACTGGCCAGGCGAATGACCTCGCCGTTGCGCTCGATATCGCCACTGCCTTTCTTGACGAGAATCTCATGCTGGTCGTCTGCCGGATTGTTGTGCACCATGGCCGAGGACTCGGGCGCCAGAGAGGCTTTCGCGCCGGCCACGATGACCTGCGATTTCGAACCCTGAACGTAGGTCCCGGTGCTCAAATCGACGGTGCCGGTGGTAACGGCGACGGCGACGTTGGTCTGCTGCTGATCGTTGGCAGAGTTTTCTTCGATGACGATCAGCGAGTCCTGCTTCACCATGTAGTTGGTGCCGTCATTGAAAACAATTTTGGCCATGCCTTCCGACCCGGTCTGAACGACATCGCCTTTTTCCAGCGGCACGCGCGAGTCGGCATTGATCCACGTCGTGCCACTGCCTTTGCGCACGCGCACCGTGCCGTCGAGCGCGGTAAAGTACGCCTGCTTCGCGACCGGTGCGGAAGGCTGCTTCAGCGGCGGCGCCAGTCCGGCAACTTTCTCCAGCAAATTTGACGAGATGCGCCCGGCAGCTTTGACGGTGGAGTCGGTGAATTGAGGAAAGACAACGTGCATGAGGAAGAGAAAGATGACGGTCGCGCCGAGCAGAGCGACGATGACGCTGCGGTAGGTTACCGTCTTCCACGCAACGTAAACACCGGGCTTTGGCCGATTCGACAAGGGTCCGCAGACCTCACTCTGAAGTTGTGAAAATGGTGCAAACTCTCAAGCTGTTGTCATCATATCGCCGTGGGCGGAGGTATCAGAGAGTGGTCATGCGGAGAAAGGTTACGAAAGTGACGGGAGAATGGGGCATGCCCCTATAGTCCGGGTTTCGGTTTGTCCCTCCATCACCCACACGCCGAAATCTGGGCCTTTGACTCCGAAAACGGTCTGGACAATGGACCGGACTTCCCGCTTGCGCCCACTCGGGTGTGCCGGGAGCGCTTCTGGATGGATGTCGGGTACTCGAAAGCCGGCGCTCCTTGCCCCGCTCAATTCTGGTTGTTAGCATGGTCAGTACAGAAAATCTGCATTCTTCAATCTGTAATCCCCAGGAGGTTTTATGGCGACCGATACCTTGACCAAGCCGGTGATCGACGGCGGCACGACGAAGACAAGAGTCTTCAAGAATTTTATTGACGGTGAGTGGGTCGAGTCCCAGAGCGGACAGACCTTTGAAGATCGCAATCCGGCCGACACGCGCGAAGTGGTGGCCATTTTTCAGCGCTCGAACAAGGCCGACGTAGACGCCGCGGTCGATGCGGCAAAGCGCGCCTATGCGAAGTGGCGGCTGGTACCGGCGCCGCGGCGCGCGGAGATGGTGTTTCGCGCCGCCGAGATTCTGATGGAGCGCAAGGAAGATTACGCCCGCGACATGACGCGCGAGATGGGCAAGGTTTTGAAGGAGACGCGCGGCGACGTGCAGGAGGCGATTGACGCGGCTTATTACAACGCGGGCGAGGGGCGGCGGCTGTTTGGCCCCACCGTGCCGTCGGAGCTGCCCAACAAGTTTGCCATGGCGGTGCGGCAGCCGATCGGCGTCTGCGGCATGATTACGCCGTGGAATTTTCCGATGGCGATTTCGTCGTGGAAGCTGCTGCCGGCGGTGGTGTGCGGCAACGCCTGCGTCATTAAGCCGGCGCAGGATACGCCGCTCTCCACTTTTAATCTGGTGCAGGCTCTAACCGATGCGGGCGTGCCCAAGGGCGTCATTAATATTGTGTCCGGGTTCGGGTCCGAGGTGGGCACTCCGCTCACCGAGCATCCGACGGTGCGCGCGATCTCGCTGACCGGTTCGTCGGCAGTGGGCAGAATTGTGGGCGCAACCGCGGCCAAGAGCTTTAAGCATTGCTCGCTCGAACTCGGCGGCAAGAATCCCATGATCGTGCTCGACGACGCGAATCTGGATCTGGCCATTGAAGGCGGCCTGTGGGGCGCATTTGGCACCACCGGACAGCGCTGCACCGCGACCAGCCGCATTATTGTGCAGAAGGGCGTCTATCGCCAATTTGTCGACCAGTTCGTGGCGCGCGCGAAAAAGATCAAGGTCGGCAACGGTTTGGACGAGACGGTGGAGATGGGTCCGGCAGTGAATGAGAGCCAGCTGAAAACCGACCTGAGCTACATCGAGATTGGCCGCAACGAGGGCGCAAAGCTGGTGCTCGGCGGCAATCGGCTCGACAAGGGAGAGTATCAGCACGGCTGGTTCATCGAGCCGACCGTGTTCATCGATGTCGATCCGCCCATGCGCATCGCGCAGGAAGAAATTTTCGGGCCCGTGGTTTCGATCATTCCCTGCGAGGACCTGGAGAACGCAATCGAGATTGCCAACAACATCGAGTACGGCCTGTCGTCCGCTCTCTATACGAAAGATGTCAACAAGGCGTTTGCGGCCGTGCGCGATCTGGAGGCTGGCATCACTTACATCAACGCTCCGACAATTGGCGCCGAAGTGCATCTGCCGTTTGGCGGCACAAAAGCAACCGGCAACGGCCACCGCGAAGGCGGCATCGGCGCAATTGATTTCTATACCGAGTGGAAGGCCGTGTACGTCGATTACTCCGACAAGCTGCAAAAAGCCCAGATCGACCGGCCGGAGTAGCGGCTTGCCGCTATCAGCTTTCGGCGAGCGCACATCCGTAACCGTTTAAATCCGCACCTCAGCCGGGCCGAGAGCGCTAACCGTATGTGAGATCGGTGCTCTGTCCGACCTCGATGATGTAACCGTCAGGATCGCGGATGTAGCAGCGTATCTCGCCGTACTTGGGTATTGGCTCCGTGATGAACTCGGCTCCCCGACTTTTCCATAGTTCATAGCACGCCTGAATATCCGCAACGCGGAAATTCATAAAGCTGTTGATGTGATTCGGGTCGGGGACGCTGAGCGTTACCGTCGGCTTATCCGGGGTCGGCCCGCCCCCAACGTTCAGAATCATCCAGATATTCGCAAGCAGAAGATACGCAGGCGCGTTGCCGTCGCCCAGTGTCAAAATGCGAGCGCCGAAGACCTTTTCGTAGTAGCGAGCCGATCGCTCGATGTCGGTGACGGTGAGAAATTGCGCAATGCTGATCCCCTCGCGCGGGGGCATCTCATAGCTCTTCTGGTCGATTTGTACGTTGTTCGTAATGGCGTTCATTGACATCTCCAATTCCGGCAAACAGTGCTGATCCACTGATTCCGGTTCTTTCGGATTCAATCCTGCCGCCCATTAAGCCTGACGAGGAAAGGAAAAACAATTAGACGAAAGTATTGCGCGCTGCTTTGGTGTGAGCAGTTGTCCAATAAGGCCGTTATCGGTCAACGCGGGCTGTGCAAAGGGCGGACAAGCGCTGCTACAATACGCGCGGATCAGGACAATCACCGGGTCAGGACAATCCAATGAGAAATGTAATCTTCGCAATCAACCTTACCCTGGATGGCTGCTGCGACCACACCAAATTCAATCCCGCTGAAGACTTACTTGAACATTACACGCGCCTCTTGCGAGATGATGTTGACCTGCTCGTCTATGGGCGTAAAACCTATCAATTGATGGTTCCTTATTGGCCTGATATCGCAAAAAGCCAGTCCGAGACAAAAGCGGATATCGAATTTGCTCAAACGTTTGTCTCCAAGAAGAAGATTGTTTTTTCACGATCGTTGGCCAGCGCTGAAGATGAAAATACGAGAATTGTTCGTACCAACCTTCGCGACGAAATACTTAAACTGAAGCAAGAACCAGGCAAAGATATTCTGGTCGGTGGCGTAGATATTCCTTCACAGCTTATAGAGCTTGGCCTGATTGACGAGTACCGTTTTGTCGTTGCGCCAATCATCGTAGGAGAAGGGCGACGGTTGATGGAAGGGATTAGCCTGCGGGAGAGATTACAACTAAAACTCGTTGAGTCAAAGATTTTTGAATTAGGATCTGTTGCCCTTCGCTACTTGAAACAGTGACAGAACAATCTGCGGTCGCCGTGCTGCCGGCTCAAATTAACCAAACGCAAATGACCCCGGATATCCGGGGTCATTAGGAACGTGGTGCAGCTCTCTGTCAAGTTCAGTATTCGCGGTGGTGGAGACAATGTCAAGTTACTTGGGGAGATTATCTCTGCGTTCTCTCCCCCGTATAGATCTTCTCCACAGATGGGAGAATGGACCCGGCGGGTACGAGCACCTTCTCTCGACAGATTTCCCGGCAAATTTGCGCCCACCTCAACGCCAATGGCGATCCTTGACAAATCTCCCGCTCTCATCGGCGAAAGGTCTTTCCACTGTCACAGCAGCTAGGTTGTGCGGGTGTTTTTCAGACGAAGGCTTCTTTGCGGACCGTTCGCTTTATATCTGTTAGCGCTCATCGCCCCAAACCGGAGGGTTCTCAGCGACAAGCCGCAAATCGGGAAGAACTTGCATTTCTCTGCGTCCTCGGCGTCCTCTGCGGTTAGAATTTCCACATGCCTCTGACCCAAGCCCGCGAAATCGCCCCCGCCTCTCGCCTCGAAAATGTTCGCTACGCCATTCGCGATCTGGCCTGCATCGCCGACGAAGTCGCCAAGCAGGGCCACAAAATCCTGCCGCTGAACATTGGCGACCCCAACGTTTTTGACTTCGTGACGCCTCCGCACATGATCGAGGCCGTCTACAAGGCTATGCGCGACGGCAAGAATGGATATTCGCCGTCGTCGGGCATTAAGCCCGCGCTCGATGCCATTCGTGGCGAGGCCGCGCGAAAGGGCATCACTACCATCCAGGATGTTTTCATCACCTCGGGCGTCAGCGAGACCGTCGACATCTGCCTCGCCGCTCTCCTCAATCCCGGCGACAACCTGCTCACGCCCTGTCCCGACTATCCGCTCTACTCGGCCGTTCTGGCGAAACTCGGCATTGGCCTCAATACTTATTATTTGAACGAAGAAGATGGCTGGCAACCGGACCTCGACGACATTCGCCGGAAGATTACGCCGCGCACGCGCGGCATCGTCCTTATCAATCCCAACAATCCCACGGGCTCCGTTTGCACGCGCGCCATGCTCGAGCAGATTGCGGAACTGGCGCGGCAACACAACCTCGTCATTTTCGCCGACGAGATTTACGACAAGCTCATTATCGAGGACGATCCGCATATCGCCATCGCCAAGGTTGCGCCCGACGTCCCCGTGATTACGTTTGGCGGGCTTTCCAAGAACTATCTCGCGCCCGGATGGCGCATTGGATGGGGCATTGCCAGCGGCGAGGCGTCGGTCATCAAGCCGTATTTGGATGGCATCAACAAGCTGCTGCGGGCGCGCTTGTGCGCGAATCATCCCGAGCAGTATGCGATTCCGGCGGCGCTGGATGGCCCGCAGGACCATCTCATCGAAGTCAAGCGCAAGCTGCGCAGCCGGCGCGACTTGACGATGCAATGGTGCAGTGACACTCCGCGCGTGAGCTGCGTTGCGCCACGCGGCGCGTTTTACGCTTACCCGCGCATCGACATTCCTGAGGGCGACGACGTATTCGTTACCGAGTTAATTCGCCAGAAGCACGTGATGGTCGTCCACGGATCGGGCTTCGGCCAGCGCCCCGGCACCAAACACTTCCGCATTGTTTTCCTGCCGGATGAAAAGACGCTCACCGATGCCTACTCCGCTATCGGCAGCTTCATCCGCGAACGCTACCAATAGCGGAGCTGCAGCCGCCTCGCCGCTGGGCATGCGGTAATTTGCATTCGCCGCGCGAAACAATAACGTCGACTACGCGGCGTTGCGCCTGGAAAACTTCCGGTGGATTCCGGGAATGAGGGCAGGAACGCGCCGGGCATATTGGTCGTGGTGAGTGCCAAAAGCTTCGCGGAGCAAGCCTTCTTCCACTCGTATGCGGATGCGCGTGCCCGCCACGAACAGCGCAAGCGCGATCGCAAGCGGAAGCCAGCGGGTGAGAAGCAGTCCGGTGGCCAGCAACAGGCCGAGCATGCCGAGATAGATGGGATTTCGCACGAGTCGATACGGACCATCCTGAATGAGCGCGTGACCTTCCACCACGCGCGCGGCCAGCGCCCATTGCTTGCCCAGACGGCGCGAGGCAGCATCGACCAACCAGACGGAGCCAGCGCCCATTGCGATCAAAAAGCCGGCAATAATCCACGGAAGCGCGGGCGAGTGGATCGCAAAGGGCAGGAATTGCTGGCGAAACAGTGGCGGGTACCAGACGATGAAGTAGCTTACGAACTGCAACGCCATGCCGATGACGGCGGTCCGGTCGCGTTTGCGCTCGCGGGCGCGGGGCTTATGTTCGCGGACAGCGAAAGAGACGAGAAAAACGAACCAGCACCCGAGGATCGCGTAGAAGGCCGCTTTGTAAGCCAGATGCATGGCGGGTGATCCGGCCAACGCCTCTGCCTAACGGCTGACAGGAGCGGGCTGCCCCTCCCCTAAGTGCGGGCGTTGGAACTTTCGTAACTCTACTCTGTTGCGCGGCATTTTTTATACTCTGTCAGAAGAGATTTCCGGCGGTCAGAACAGGAATTACTGCTTGCCTCGATATCGATACGAGAGATTCGCGAAGAGTTGCACAATTATTTGCTCACTCCTGCTGCTGGTAAGCGCGGCGCTGGGGCAGAGCATGTCGCCGGACGCACTCTACGAGCGCGGCATGGATGCGGTGACGGGCGTCGGGGCATCGCACAACGAGCAGGCCGGGCTCGATTACTTTAAGCAGTCGGCCGAGCTTGGGTATGGGCCCTCGCAAATCGCGCTCGGGTACTACTACGAGACCGGGACGATTGTAACGGGAAGCCAGGGGCAACCGTCGCTCGACCTGTATAAAAAGGCCGCCCAGCAGGGCGACCCGTTGGCCGCGTGGCTGGCGGGAAGGCGCTATTATCTCGGCAACAATGTGCCGCGCGACCTGGATGCAGCGAGAAAATACCTGAAAATGGCGGCGGACCAGAACAATGCCTTCGGGGCGTATTACCTTGGGCGGTTGATGGCGGACCGCGATCCGGCCAAGGCGCCGGCGCTTTATAAGATTGCCGCCGAACAGGGGCTGCCGCAGGCGCAATATCTTTATGGCAAGGCGCTGAAGGACGGCAAAGGGATTGCGAAAGACCTGGCCCAGGCCTATGTGTGGCTCACGGTTTCCGCCGACGCCAACTACTCGTTGGCCGGGCCGGAACTGGCGGAACTGCACACCAGCGGCGCGCTGAGCCTGGAGCAGATTAACGAGGCGCGCACCAAAGCGCACGAGTTGGAGCAGACGGTGATTCGCGCGGTGACGGCTCGCGGGTGCTCGGGGTGGAACGGCGAATTCGACGAACTTCCTACGCCGCCGCCGCCCAGTTTGCAGCGCTTCTGCCACTAACCTTGGCATTTCCCTATTCCAGAACGGTTGGCCCGGGCTCACCGTGGTAGGCCAGGGACGACTTGAAGCCGCAAGCGGGAGGTCGGTTTGTCTTGACTCGCTCCAAATATAGAGTAATATATCTACATGTTTGGAGACATACTTGCCCAGGCTTCAGGAACCGGCGAACTGCCGGGTATTCGCTGGGAACGTCCTGCCGATCTCTCCGACCGGGAAACGCAGGAAAAACTGAGCCCGGTTGCGGCGCGGGCATTTTTCAGCCTGGCGGCCCACTGGAAGCTTCGCGATGAAGATGCGCGGGCGCTGCTCGGCGGTATTTCCAATGGTTCGTTTTACCAACTGAAGCGGGCGCCCCGGCAGCTCGATCAGGACCAGCTTACTCGAATCTCCGTGCTGGTCGGCATCTTCAAAGCCCTGAACGTTCTTTATAGCGCGAAACTCGCCGACGCATGGGTGCAGCGGCCGAATACAAACCCACTTTTTGGCGGCGAAACACCACTATCTCGAATGCTGAAAGGCGGCGTGCCCGCGATGCTGCGCGTGCGGCAGTTGCTCGACGCGCGACGTGGTGGTCTGTAGAGATTTCCGCAGCGCGAGAGTGAGGCGCAGGCACGATGCGTTCCAAAGCACATTCGAAAATTTCTCCCAAAGCGGACGACAGCGTGCCAGGCCTCGTGCTCGACGAAGGGCAGCGCCCGTCTTCCTCCCCATCTTCATCCTTACCGAAGCTGACCTCGATTGCGCGCAACAACACGCATCGGCTGATTCCGACTCGCTACGCCGACGACGCGGAGGGCGTACTGGCGCGGCTCGGCGTTCCGCAGTCGCAGTTCGACAATCTGCTGCAACTGGATGGAGCGACGAACGACCGGGTTTGCGGCGAGTCAAATCTTCTGCCCGGCATCAGCGTGCATGAACTGGTATTTGGAGTGCCTTACTACCACATCGTCAATGCGGCCTTCGCGTATGCGCGGCCGGGCGGAACGCGCTTCAGCAGTTCGTACCGCGGGGCGTGGTACGCGGGCTTTGCACGCAAAACTGCGCAGATGGAGGTTGCCTATCACTATGCGCAAGGCCTTCGCGAGACCGACTGGCGCGAGAAAGAGGTCGTGACTTATCGCGACTACCTTGCGGATTTCCATGCCGAGTTTCATGACTTACGCGCGAGCGGAGCGCGGGCGGGCAATCTCGGCGCCGACCGGCGCTTTGCCAGGTGTCTCGACGCGGAGAGCTATCGCGATTCGCAGCGTCTGGCTGCCGATTTGCTCGGGAGCGGCTCGGCTGGAATCGTATATCCGAGCGTGCGCCACAAAGGCGGCACCTGCATTGCCTGTTTCCGCCCCGCGTTGGTGGGCAATGTCCGCCAGGGCGGTAAAATCACGTTTACCTTTCCGGACGCTTACCATCCACCCAAGATCCGCGTAAGCGCTTAGAAGCTCATCTCACAGGAAACACCGCGCCGCGCTCGGGGCGCACACCCTCCCCGACAGCACCGCGCGCGCCTCGCCAGATCAGTATGCAAATACTTGCGCTTTTCAACCGGCAGAGTCGAGAAATCGCGCGTTGACTCGAACACGGATCGGGGATAAGCTGCTCGCCATTCGTCCGGGGTCGTAAGCTTCCTTCCTAAACGACAGTGTGGGTCCGGGAAACGGTTTCATAAATGGTTTCGTGAAA
>PLHW01000070.1:4037-8821 GCA_003139095.1 Acidobacteriaceae bacterium | reverse complement strand
ATCAAATCATCGCGCTGGTGTGGAAGAGCGATACACTGCCGGACAGCATTTAGCAACTCTTGATTGTTAGTAGGCTTCGTGAAAAATTCCGCGGCGCCTGATTTAAGCGCCCGCACGGTCATTGGGATATCGCCGTGACCGGTAAGGAATATGATCGGGATCTGGGTTCCACATCTGACAAGCTCCTCTTGCAAGTCAATTCCGCTTAGGCCAGGAAGGTTCACGTCGAGGACCAAACAGCTTGGAATTTCAGCTCGATGCATAGCGAGAAATTCTTCGCCTGACGCTGCCGTCTGAGCCTTTAGCCCTGCGGCGGAAAGAAAGCTCGCCAGGCCCTCCCGCACCGAGACATCATCGTCCACCACGTAGACAAGACCGTTGCTGTTGTCCATAGCGACTGGCCCCCGTCAGGCTTGTTTTGCATTCGACCCTAGTGCCCTGAAAATGGCATCCAGTAATTCGCTCTTGTGGAATGGTTTGATCAGATAATCCAGAGCCCCGTCGGACAGGGCTTGCTCCCTGGTTTCCTGATCTGAAGCATGCGCAGTTATGAAAATAACGGGTATTTTGTAGCCTTTCGAGAGTAGATGGCGATGAAGTTCCGTGCCGCTCATTCCGGGCATTCGGACATCGAGTACGAGGCAATTGGCATCGCCTGGCTCGGACGACGTTAGAAATTGCTCAGCGGAAGAGAACACCCGCACCCCCAGCCCAGCGGATCGGATTAAGCTCTGCAGCGATTCGCGGACGGATAGATCATCGTCCTTCGCATCCCACGCAAAACTGCCCGTGTGGGTCAGCATCTGCGCCAGCGAAAGGTAGCCTTCACTGCGAAGCAATTCATCTTCAGCCCGTTTACGCGCGGTAATGTCGCTGACAACCCCAGTAATCCTGATGCGCAAGCCCGAGCGTGTGACCACGCCGGAGTCGCGGATCCAGCGGACGTCGCCATTAGCATGAATGATGCGATACTCGCCCTCCGCTTGTTCCACTTGCCCGCTTATCAGACGCTCAGCGGCGACAGCAACTCGCGTTTTGTCCTCTGGATGAACGATCCCAAACCACGCATCGGGCCCCTGCATGAAAAATGAAACCGACCGGCCTGTAATTTTCTGCACCGCGGGAGAATAGTATTGGTAGGTCCACTTTCCATGTTCGTCGAACTCCGCGCTCCATAGACAGTCGGAGACGGAGTTCATCACTCGCTGTAATTCGGCGGCTGTGTTGCGCAACTCTTCTTCGGCCCGCCTACGATCTTCAATGTCCATTGCCGACAAGTACCAGCGGACGATGCGCCCCTGTTCGTCGCGCAATGGATTGTCGCGGAACAAAAACCACCGATATTCTCCATCCGCTCTAAGAAACCGTGCTTCGAACTCGTGCGGACCTTCACTTCCCGATCCGGCGTACACCTCCTTCGCGACGCGCTCCCGGTCATCGGGATGGAAGAACCAAAGAGGATCGGTTATCCCTTGCCATTGCTCGAGCGTTAATCCTAAGTAAGCTAGGCTAGGCCGGTTGGCATAGAGACGTTTTCGATCGACCCCGAATACTGCCATTAACTGCGGCGTAAAGTCTAGAACCTCGCGTAGTTCCTTCTCCTGCTGTCGGACTTTTTCTTCAGCATGTTCCCGTTCTTCGGCATGTTCTTTCAGCAACACTTCTCTTGCTTGACTCTGCAGCACAAGGAAGCTGGTGATGGTGATAGCCGCTATGCTAATTAAGGTATTTGCGACTCCCAGAAATGCCTCACCCTTAGGGGGCGTCAAAATTGCGCTGGTCACCGCCAAGATCACGCATGCGGCGGCTACCAATGCGGTACCGCGCCGCCGTAAGAAGCGGCCAGCCATGAGGATAACGACGACGTAGAGGACGGAGACTGAAAACTCGAAGGGTGTCGCGGTATCAGCAACAAAAATCGCAGCCGCAAGTAATGCTGTTGCCACACGGGCCCATAGCGATGCCGTTGTTACGTGGCCGGCAACTTTCGATCCGCCACTGTTTATACCGCCTGCCATAAATCCTTCTCCCGTAATGAGGAAGTCTGAATGGAGCAGAACTGTAAAATGTCACCTTTTGCAACGGTACCCGCCGCGGTGCCGCCACTGAACGACTTAGCAAGAACCAACAGATTGTAAGAGACCTGACGTTAATTTTCCCATTTTTGGGGGCGCAAGGCGACGGCCGGCTTTGCCGGTTGTCGCAAAGAGTTCAAGCTAGTACTGGAGCTGAGTGCCAGCCGATTTTCTCAGTGGCATCTTCAAGTGGGTAGCCGAGGCGCTTCCATTCGTCGAGGCCACCGAGTAACGGCCGGATGCGACTAATCCCCATCGTTCTTAATTTGAGCGCCAAAATGGCGCTCGACGCTTCGTTCGGACAAGTACAGTACAAAATAATCTCGCGATCACGCGGAATTTCCGCATTTTGTTTTGAAAGCTCGTCCGGTGTCAGCCGAATTGCGCCAGGAATCATACGAGGATCTGCCAGCATGTCGAGCGGATGTCTCAGGTCGATGATGTAGGGGTTCGCTCCCGCAGTGATAAGGTCGCGTACTTCTTGCGGTGAGATCCGAGCTACCGCCTTAAGATCATGTTCGGCCCTGCGCCGCTGGTAGAATCGCCACCCGAGAATAGAAACTGCGGCAGCGAAGGCCAGAATCAATGACGCGCTTCGGATCGACGCAGCAACAACAGAGATCCCGTTTACGCTGTTGCCGAGGAGGCGGCCGGCAGCGAGATACGCTCCAACGTACAACAGGCTTCCGAGGAAGTCGGCCCCGGCGAAGGAGAGAAGCGAAACGTCTGAATTGGCAGCTAGCGGTACGGCAAATGTGCTGACACCCGGTACGAACTTCGCAAATATCAGAGACCAGCTGCCGTAGCGAGAAATGAACTCTGAACTCCGGCGAACACAGGTCTGCGGTTCGAGAGAGATCTTACATAGGAATCGGAGCACAGCTGGACCACGCTTTTTCCCGATCACGTACCAGGCGGTGTCGCCAATTAGGCAAGCGATCATACCGACCAGGAGCGCACATGCGAGGTTCAGTTGTCCTGTTGCGGACAACACGCCAGCAGCAATAAGGATGGGCATGGCCGGCACTGGAGCGCCAAGCTGTTCGGCTGCAGTCCACAAGAACAGCAGAGCGTATCCATGTCTCGCCAGACCAATCAAACCTTGGTGCACTTCAAACATTTAATATCTCCCTTGGGCCCAGGGAAACCTTCGCCATTGACCGACAGCAGGCCATCATGTTCAGTTCCGCCGCGGATAATCTCCAAAGCGATAACTCGATACACTGATCTGACCAAAAAAGTCGTTCTGTTGATAAATGGCTGTACCGGGTTCGTCCTCTGCCGCCCCAACAGCAACGTGAAGTGGGATGAGATGATCCTCCTGCGGCTGTGCAGCCCTTGCGGAAGGTGCGTGTTCCCATTCCAGCAACCGTTCTGCGCGTTCCTCGAGCGTAGAGTCCACCAGAGTCTGCTTGAGCCATGAGTCGAATTGCGCTGAATCCTGCTTCGGGTTCTTGCCATTCGGATTCATGAATGCACTGAGATCGTGGTAGCTACTGCCGCTACCGATGATCAGGACGCCATCGTCTCGCAGCGGGGCAATGGCTCGTCCCAACTTGAGGTGCGCCTCGGGATCGTAGTCAGCCCGGATCGAGACCTGAATCACGGGGATGTCTGCTTCCGGATGCGTGAGGGCCAGTATTGAATACGTGCCGTGATCAAATCCGCGCTGCGGATCCAGGTGGGTGGCAAGTCCCGCCTCCTGTATCAGCGACTGGACACGCCCTGCGAGGTCAGGGGAGCCAGGAGCCGAATAGCGGATCTGATACATCTCCCGTGGGAAACCGCCGAAGTCATAGACCATGGGAGGGCGGGCGTTCGAAGTCACGCCGAAGTCTCTTTCTTCCCAGTGGCCCGAGATCATGAGTATGGCTTTCGGCTTGACCCCAATTTGCCCAGGCAACTCTTTCAAAGAGGCTTCGAGCTTCTTTGGGAGCACTACTGTCGAGAGGAGCTGCCTCTCAAAGAGATATCCACGCAAGATGCGTATCTGGTGTATGCAAGGAATTGGATTCTCCCCCGATGGGGAACTCTCCTTTTGGAGGACATCAAGACCATCGAGGTAGAACGCTGGCTACGAACAGCAGACGTTGCGGACGGGACCAAAGCCAAGATCAAGTGCGTTATGTCGGCTGTGTTCTCGCATGCGGTTCGCTGGGAGTTCTGTGGCCACAATCCAATTTCATCGGGAATACCAGTTGGAACGGGGGGGCAGAGAGGGCCAAGCACGGGCGTGCGCGTCAGTGCGAAGCGTCAGAAATCTCCGCTCGTTCTTTCACCGGAAGAGGTCATACTCGGTCTGGCGCAGCTGGAATTTCGCGATCAGATTCTCGTGTTTCTGGACGGTGCCTTAGGAATTCGGCAAGGGGAACTCGGGGCACTGCATTGGCTGGACTGCGATTTCAACAATATGAACTTCAGTGTGCAGCATTCCTACTACTGGCGTCGGGGTGGGCACCTGAAGAGCACAAAGACAGAAGCGTCGGCAAAGTTATTGCCGATGCATCCGAGTCTGAAGCAGGCCTTGCTGGAGTGGAGATCGCTAAGTCTCTACAACCAGCCGGGCGATTTCGTTTTCCCTTCAGAAAGACTGAAGGGCAGGAAACCGCTCGACTTGGCTTCGGTGTTGAAAAAAAAGATCCAGCCGGCCTTCAAGAGGATCGGCATCACCGGTGTAGGCTGGCATACCTTTCGGCACACGGTGGGAAC
>PLHW01000070.1:0-3906 GCA_003139095.1 Acidobacteriaceae bacterium | reverse complement strand
TGGCGGGGACGACGGGACTCGAACCCGCGGCCTCTGCCGTGACAGTGAGCAAGAAGCGCGTAACTAATTGAAAACAGGGGCAATGGACGACACCAATAGCGCCCTGAGGAACCCATGGGAACCCTTATTGCACCCTTAACGAACCCACGACCTCTGTCAATTCGACCTCTGCCTTCTTACCCAGATTGCCTTCCTCGGATAATCGCTCCCAACCAAGATCCCTGCCCGACATCCAAGTCAGTCCATTTTGAAGAAGCCTGGTGCCGGGCCACTGCGCGAGGCATTTCTAGGGCTTGAACCGGGTGGTCAAGGCTATGCCGAGCACGATTCCAAATCCCCATCCCAACACGTTCAGAGTGACTCGCAAACTCGAAAGAAACTCGTAACTTGAGAACCATGCCGTCCAGTCCAGACGCGGATGCTTGGGAAACCAGTTTTGGGGGCTGTAGTGGGGATCCGGTGCCCAGCTGTCGCTTTGGCCAAGCTTAAGAATCGGGAGTACGTTTTCCATCCCATACACTAGTGCATTGAATTGGGGATACGCTTGATCTGCCAACCGCTCATGAGTCCAAGCTTGGTACGCTGATGCACTTGTCGGAGCAATGGCATGCATTCGTGCGGCATGCGAGAAGAGCAAGGAAGCCAGCATGAGGCAGCCGAAGACGGGAATCAGTATGCGTATCGGCTTCTCCCTTAGAGCTGCGAACGCCTTTGCAAACCATCTGGCAAGGAACTTTACTCCCGGCGACGTCGAATCAGCCTTAAAGCACTCGTACGCAGACAGCACGTGGCGGGCGGCCTCATCCTCCCCCATCCCTTGGGCGCATGCCGAAAGCTGCACCCACGGCTGCGGCCTCATTTGATCGCCTATGCTTTGGCGCCTGAGCCATTCGATCCTCTTCTTTGAATCAAACAGAAGTCTCGGCGGCATGGAGACGGAGCTTATCATATGCACGTCTTGTGGAGGGAACAACTCAATGTTCCTGTAGGTAAATCCTTCAAGCAAAAGATTTCCCTTTTCTGGCCAACTCTTCTCGTCATCCATGATCGCCTGTACGCTTGCACCCGAGAGGTTCAAAGAACGCTCCGAGAACGGAGCCTTACGGACATTTGTCCAGATCAAATCCCCGCCAACCTTGCAGCCCTCACAGACGATCTGTCCGACCCGCGCTCCGTTGAAACTGAGGTCGGAGGCAATTCTGGCATTCGCAAGGTTTATGTTGCCGGATACCTTGAAACCCATATCAAGGAAGGCAGAGCCGCTCACTTGAGCGCGATTGAGATTCAGCCCTGATCCTCGTCCACAAAGGCGCACACTGCGAAATCCGGCGTATGATCCTATATTTGCATCGACGGCGCGTATGGCTCTATTTGCCACGAATTTCTGAGATAGATCCAATGATCCGCCAATCTTGGCTCGATCAAGGTACAGCGCGTAGGATTCGGCGTTTGTCCGACGCAGTTTGATGATTGCTCCGGCAAAAAGAACGTCGCCTCGTATCGAGGAGCCGTTTAGATGAATGCTCCCGCTGGATCGAAACGGGGTCACGCTGCCGGAATCTTCTCTACGGAACTTGAAGATCACGTCTCCCTGAACCATTGCTTGATCGAGGGTGATCGCGCTGCCCGATGTGTCGAGGCGCGATGCCGAAATCTCCAGGTTACCCTCGATAGTGGCTCCATGAAGGCGAATCTCACCGAATGATCGCACCCACCGCATGATTAAGGCGCCATGAGCGACCAGTCGATCAGCCGAAATCCCCTTCGCCAAGCTGCATCCCTGCAGGCTAATCTGCCGAGTCTCCGAAGCGACCAGGGAGAAGCACCCATCGAATTCGCACCCTCGAAAATCCAGAGGGAATGGTATGGTGCAATCCGATAGACTGAGCGCGCCGGACACCTTCGCACGCCAGACGCGAATACCACGCGGGTCCACAAATTGTCGCACCTCTTCATCGGCGACCATCCAACGGAGGAACTCCGAACGGACCAGAGGGAGCGCGCCCCCTTCCTCGCTCACTTCTGGAGATCGCGAACACGCAGAATCACTAAGAATTCGAACTTCTGCATCATAGATCTCTTCCGAGAATCGCTTTTGGGCAAGTTCTAGCAGTTTCTCTGCGTGAATACTTTCCAGCATGGGTATCGGGTTCGTAGGCATTTGAACAAAAGGCTACATCATAGACCAAGATTCGGCGAGATCGAGCGTCGTCGAGGAGTCCCCAAACCGCCGATGCACTCGTGGGGTGCAGATTGCTACGGAGAAGACCATCCAAAGTGGCTGTTCCGCCATTCTCGGCGGCCGTTCAAATCCAAAAGGTTATAGCCAACTTCCAAAAGGTTATTGGACACAGCGCGTTGATTTGGCTTACTTTCGCGGCATATCGCGGCCCAATCGGGGCCGCTGGAGGTGCCGATGAACGCCACTCTTATACACAGCCGCCGGTTGCAGGCTGCCTTCAGAGGCAAGCTGCGCCGACTTCGTCCCAGCCTTAGCCTCTTAACCCTGCTGATCCTATTCCCTGCGCTTGCCCTGGCGCAGTCGCCGTTCGATACCGGATTCACCGCAATGCAAACGCTCTTCACCGGCACGGTCGCCAAGGTGGCAAGTCTGATCGCAATCGTGGTCGGCGGCTACCAGTTTGCGCACGGCGAACCGGGTGCTAAGAAGACCCTGGCCGGCGTCGCAGCCGGCACGGGGATTGCCGTGCTTGCCACCAACGTTTTGACCTGGCTTTGGGGTGTGTAAGCGGAACCCCAGGTCGTGTGCAATAACGACAGCCCAACGATTTTTCAAGCTGTGAGGGGCGACGATGCAGACACACATTACAACCCGTCGGAGGAACCGGGTCTACAAAAGCCTGCACAAGCCCCTCACATACCTCGGGGTCGAGCGGACTCTGTTCTACTTCGTCTGCGTTGGCGCCGTGGGCGTGTTCAACCTTTTCAATAGCCTCCTCGCCGGAGTTGCCGTCTTCATCGGCGGCTTCGCATTCGGCCATTGGGTCACGAATACCGACCCGGCATTTCTACGCATCTTGGCGAAGTCGGAACGCTATAACGTGCGCTACGATGCCGCCAAACAGAGTGTTCCCCGCGTGGAGGTGGTCTAATGCTGCGCCTCGACAAGGTCATCAAGCCGTGGAAAGAGGCCGCCGCGCTTAGCGACCACATCAACCTGTACGGATTCTGGAATGAGAGTGTGTTTCTGACCAAAAGCGGGGACGTGGGGATGGTGTTACGCGTCTCCGGCGTGGACTACGAGAGTCTCGACCATGCGGAGCAGGAGTATGCCGTCAAGCGGTTGGAAGCTGCGCTAAAGACGTTTGGCCCCGGCTTCCATGTCTATCAATATCTGTTCAAGCAGAATCGGCCCGAGATCCCCTTCGCACACTACGATGACCCTGTCGTAGAAGCAGCCATCGACCAGCGGCGGAGGTTCTTCGAGGCCAAGCGTGACCGGCTGTATCAGGTTGAGATCTTCTATTGCATTGTGCTCGAAGGTGCGCGTTCGAAGACTGGCTTCGGAGCCGCGCTCGCACGCCTGTTCCGTGATCCGGCGGGAGCAATGGACGAGTTGAAGACGCAGTTTGCCGGTAGCAGCATGAAAGAGCTGCTGCGGACGCAGATCGAGGCCGAGGTTGCACGGCTTGAGCAGCGCGTCCAGACATTCACGCGCCAGCTCGGCGATTTCGTCGGGATCGAGGTTCTGAATCAGCGTGGCCAATTCGCGTTCCTGCGGCGTCTCGTCAACTACGACGACTGGCGGATTGCTGGCAAGCCACAATCGACGCAGTTCCTTGACTACCAGATTGTCAATTCGACCATCGAGGCCGAGCGCGATCATCTGCGTGTTGGCGATCATTTCGTACGAGTAATGACTATGAAGGAGGCCATCACGGAGAC
>PLHW01000035.1 GCA_003139095.1 Acidobacteriaceae bacterium | reverse complement strand
CCCGCCCCCGCCCCCGCCGCGGCTCGTGCCCCCGCCCCGCCCGCGCTCCCCTCCGACGAAATAAATTTGCTCGCCGCCTGAGCCCGCGCCGCCGCGTTAATCTTGTGCGTCGTCCCCGCCGGCTTCTTCACCTCCGGCTGCGTCTCCTTACCCGCCTCTTTGCAATTCTCCAGGTCCTCCACCAGTTCGCGCGCCGTGGCATAGCGCTCGCCCGGATCCTTCGCCAGCGCCCTCATAATCAGCGCGCTCAGCGCCGGCTTCACCTTCGCATTAATTTTTGACGGCTCCGGCGGCTGCTCATTTTCAATCTGGTTCACCAGCACCACCGGATCGTCCGCATCAAACGCCTTCCGCCCCGTCACCATCTCATACAAAATCGCGCCCAGCGTGAACTGGTTCGACCGCAGGTCCATCGCCTCCCCGCGTATCTGTTCCGGCGAACAATACGGCATCAGCCGCGTCAGGCCCTCGCCCGCTTCCGCCTTAATCAGGCTCATCTTCGAGATGCCAAACCCCAGCACCTTTACCAGCCCGTCCCACTGCACCAGAATTTTCTCCGGCTCCAGCGACGAGTGCACCACTCCCACCAGCGCCGCCTGCTCCAGCGCCGCTCCCACCTGCCGCGTAATGTCCAGCAAATCCCAGATGGAAAACGTCTCATGCCGTCCCATCATCGTCGCGATGCTGTTGCCTTCGATGTACTCCATCGTCGCGCAATACTGCCCGTCAATCTCGCCCGCCCCAAACACCTGCGCAATGTTCTGCCCCGCCAGCGCCAGCGCCATCTCGCTCTCCGCCGTCAGCGCCTCCACAAACTGCTGCGCCCGCTCGCCCAGCGGCGCAAGGCTCTGCGTCTTCAGCGCTACCACCTGGTTCGTCTCCGAGTCCAGCGCCTTATAGATGTGTGCGGTATCCGACTTCGAGATCTCGCTCTGAATTTCAAATCGGCCAAACATCGTCGCCATTTCGAATCGCCTCCACCCATCGCGCGCCCGTAGCACGCAACAGTCACCCCAGCGCAGCGTCGCGACCTAGCCCAGAGACGGGACCCCAGCGCAGGGACATGCCCCCGATGCAGGGACGGCCCCTGGCGCAGCGTCGCGACCCCGGCGGGAACGCACTACGCCCAGAGATGGTTTGGCCTATACCGAAGGGAGAGCCGACCTCAGGATAGCGTCATGCGCACGACCAACGGGAGTTACGAAAGGGTATGCCGCCCCAACAGAAATCGTCACCAACTTTTCCAACGGTTTTGAGAAGGGTTTCTCGATCCGGAGGGACGACTGAGTTCTCACGGCGCGTGGCCCACCCTTCCGAGAGCGCCATCACAAATGAGGGTGCCCCACACATCGCGCACTTTGCGATGTGTGGGCTAGCACAGCGATTGCACCATGAGCTTTTCACGCCGCGCTTGCCCGCAACGAAATCTCCCCCAACCTTCATTCCCGCGCACCGAGCCCGGCTCGTCGCGAAGATAATAGGAACGCGTGATAAAGTGCAGGTGATTGGCGCCGTAGTAGCTGATTGACGCCGTAGTAGCGATGGAGCCCGCTGGGTATTACCAGCATTAGGGTATCGGCGGCATCGCAGCCCACCCTTGCAAAAAGCGCAAGGACGGAGCATCCTCGTTTCGTCTTGGCAAAAGAAAGAAGAAGCGTTCAGAAGGGTGCGCCACCCGCCTCATTGACACGAACTGGGATTCGGCGGCACAATTGCGATTTTTATCAGTTTCTTTGGAGAAGCGCCATATGCAAAAACTCATCAGCGTTGTCGTGATGGTGGGCCTCTCGTGTTTGCCAGTGCTGGGAAAGGACAAGCCCACGATCACGATTGAGGTTGTTGACTCTAACACTTGGCAGAGGCAATTTGATATTCGCCACGGCGGAACAGCATCACAAACGAACTGTAATACGAACGGCAACACGAATGGCACGATTACCGACAGCTCGGTGTATGCCACAACGAACGCAACCACGAATTGCACAACAACGCCCGGAAGCCCCGCCTACACCACCCAAGTGTCCATTGCGCAAGACACCACACGCGCCATCATGCCTGATGGGACACATGTGCTGCTTTGGTGTCAACGAGGCTTCCGCAAATGCTCTACCCTAACGCCGGGAACCTATCAAGCCGAAGCGGACGGCGATAATGCGTTAAAGGTGCACGTCTACAGCCTCGTTACTCACAAGCCACAAGGCAAAATCAAGTACCACGTTACTGGTACATGGTAAGGAAAGAAACCGGGTTAAATGCCGTGCGCTACTTACTGACATTCGCGCTTCTGGCAGCGGTGTGCTCGACGGGTTGCGACGAACTGAGTCAGCAACAGCCGAATCAGCAAAACAAGACTGCGAAGCCAAAGCTGAATCACGGCTCTACTCACCGATTCGTTCTTACCAAGTATCCCCTCGATAGTGGCACAGCCTTCGACACCCAGACTGGACAGCTTTGCAGGACGTGGGACTGGCAACCGGTCTCAGGGCCGGGCGCGGTAAATATGAAGACAGGTTTGGCGCCTGAAACTAAGCCCGGTGAGTTCGCACCTACTTGCCTGTCGCTTTACGAGAAATACCCGTCTGGAGACTCAGCAACAATCGTCTCCGATGATTCTAACTGAGCTAGCGGGCGGCCGGCCCACTCAAGCCCGGTTTTGGCTTGAGTGGGGCAGTTCTATGGATGGGAATGCCGGTACGGTACCGCATCCGAGCGCCTTCATTGCGCTAGCGTGGTTCCACTACTCTCGTCTGCGCGGGCGAATCTGAAAACACAAGGTCTCTCCACTCCGATCGAGATGACAGGGCTGGGGTGAGCCGCACTTTTATATATACATGTCCCAAAACAATGTGACATCCTATAGGATGTGTTGCGGATCGTACTCGACACCTCGGTCGTGGTGGCTGCGTTGCGTACCCGGCTGGGAGCGGGGAACGCGGTCTTGCGGCTGGTTGCGCAGAGGAGGGTGGTGGCTTTGGCGACTCCGCCACTATTTCTGGAATATGAGGACGTGTTGAAACGCCCCGAGCACCAATTGGTTCACGGGCTGACGCCCGAAGCGGTTGACCAATTTCTGGCTGAGCTGGCGGCGCTGGTCGAGCCGGTGGAAGTTCATTTCCAATGGCGGCCGCAGTCGCGCGATCCAAATGACGAGATGGTGCTTGAAGCTGCCATCAATGGCGAGGCCGATGCGCTGGTGACCTACAACATTCAAGACTTCGCCGAGGCCGGGGAACGCTTTAGAATTTCCGTGTTGCGGCCGGGAGATTTGCTGAAGAAGGTGTAAGCATGAGCAAAGCTACTTATCCGTTGAAACTTCCGCTTTCCATCAAGAAAGCCGCGCAACGGCTGGCCAGGGAAGATGGTGTTTCGTTAAACCAGTGGATCGCGGTCGCGGTGGCTGAGAAAGTGGGAGTGGTAGAAACTGCGGCTGACTTCTTCAAGAAGCGCGCCGGGAAGGCCACCGGGGCCGGGTTGATGAAGTTTCTGCGGACCGCTCCCAAGGCCGCTCCCGAAACGGACGACCGGATCTGACGTTTGGTTTTCCTGAGTTCGCTCGGGGCGAGTGGCCTACCCTTCCGTCAGCACCATCACGAAAAAGGCTGCCCCATCCTTCGCGCACTTTGCGAAGGGTGGGTTAGTCAACACTGATCCTCGATGCCCTGCTTTATTATCCAAAAAGTAATAAATGACCCATAGGCCCATTAACCATTACATTACTAGAAAACACCCTCCGAGGCCCCGCCGACCTCAATTTCCCCATATCACATTTCACCCCCTCCAGGTGCTATTTAAATGGTTAAAAATGCGGCCTCGCCAAGTTAACCAAAGAGTTAATGGAAAAGCTCCGCCCGAAGCCCGAGAGCCAAAGTTTCGTTGCAAACGCCCCCCGTCTCTAAGCGAATCTGAAAGAAAAAGATCGACTCCCAGTTGTCACCAGTCACGTGCTGTTCTATCCTCAGGGATATCGTTGTTAATCGTGCGCGGACTTCCCGGGTATAACGCAACTGAATTCAAGGGCATACGGAGCATCGAGCTGGCATGACGCTAACCCGCTTTGTCACCAAAAGCGCGTTTCGCAACAAGCGCCGCAGCATCCTGACCGTGCTGAGCATTACCTTTTCCCTCCTGTTGCTTACGCTTATGATGACCATCTGGCGCGGCTTCTACATCGACAAGGGCACAGCCCAGCAAGCCCAGCGCCTCGTCACCCGCCACCGTGTCTCCCTGACCGAGTTCCTCCCAGTCTTCTATCGCGAGAAAATCCGCGCCCTTCCCGGCGTCGTGGCGGTAGCTCCAAATAGTTGGTTCGGCGGGCTTTACATCGACGACAAGCCCGAACATTTCTTCGCCCAGTTCGGCACCGATCCCGACGAAATCTTCAAAATTTTCACCGACTTCCAGATTTCCCCCGATCAACTGGCGGCCTGGCAGCGCGACCAAGCCGGCGCCGTGGTAGACGCGGAACTGGCCAGGAAGTTCGGCTGGAAGCTGGGCGACAAAATTTTCCTGAAGGGAACGATTTTCCCCGTGAACCTGGAGCTGACGATTCGCGGAATGTTTACCGCTCCGCTCGCCACCCAGTCTATCTACTTCAATCAAAAGTACGTAGAGGAGGCGGTCTCGTGGGCCAAGGGCGAGACGGGAACGTTTGCAATCCTGGCCGATTCCCCGCAGAGTGTGCCGCTGGTGGCCAAGGCGATCGACGATATGTTCCGCAATTCGCCGCAGCCCACCAAAACGGAATCGGAGAAGGCCTTTCAGTTGAGCTTTGTGAACAGCATCGGAAACGTCAAGGCATTCATCCTAAGTATCTGTTTCGCCGTGGTTTTCGCCACGTTGCTGGTTTCCGCGAATACCATGGCCATGTCGATTCGCGAGCGCACCAGGGAAGTCTCGGTGTTGAAAACACTGGGCTTTACTCGCCAGTTGATTCTCCGCCTCTACCTCGGCGAAGCCGTAATGGTGGCTCTGACCGGCGGCGTCCTGGGATGTTTTTTAGCAATGGCCCTGATCTCGGGCTTGACACATACGCCAGGCGTGGGCATCTTCTTCACCAGCATGAAAGTGACGCCGCCCACGCTTTTGCTGGCCGTTTTTGTGGCCGGCATGTTGGGCCTGCTGAGCGCGATTGTGCCCGCGTATCACGCGGCGAAACTGGAAATCGTGGAGGGGCTCCGCTACCTGGGCTAGCACACGGCTATGGCGATACCGATCAGCTATAACATTCGCAATCTGAAGTTGCGCAAAGGCCTGACCGCGATGACGGCGCTGGGGATCGCGCTGACGGTAACGACGGCGGTGTTCTTAATGGCGCTGCTGGCCGGGCTGAACAAGGCGTTCATGACGAGCGGCGATGCGCTGAATGTGATGGTAATGCGCAAAGGATCGACGGCAGAGCTGTCGGGCGGATTTGACGCGAACCTGTTTCCGACGCTGAAGACGCTGCCGGGAATTGCGACGAATGCGCAGGGACAGCCGCTCGCCTCGGGCGAATGGGTGGTGGTGGTGGTGCTGCCGCGCAAGGATGGCACAGGAGATGTGAACGTATCGGTGCGCGGGTTGATGCCTGCGGGTGTGGAACTGCGGCAGCAAGAAAAAGACCGGCACGGGCAGCCGGAACTGAAACTGACCGAGGGGCGCTGGTTTTCAACGGGGCAGCGGGAGGTGGTGGTGGGCAAGTCGATCCACGACCGGTTTGCCGGAGCGAATGTCGGCGACACGATGGATTTTGCCAAAGGGCAGTGGAAGGTAGTGGGCGTTTTCGATGACGGCGGGACCGCGTATGACTCGGAGATTTGGGGCGACGTGAATCAGATCGCGGTGGATTTCGACCGGCAGGGCGGATATGCGTCGGCGTATTTGCGGGCGACGGATGCGATTGCGGCGGACGCGCTAAGACATCGCGTATCGGACGATCAGCGGCTGAAACTGGACGGCACGCTGGAGACCGAATACTACGAGAAGCAGACGAGTTCGGGAGGGGCGATCAAGTTCATCGGATTCGTGGTGGCAATCATCATGGCGATCGGGTCGAGCTTTGCGGCCATGAATACTATGTATGCGGCAGTATCGTACCGGTCGCGGGAGATTGCGACATTGCGGATTATTGGATTTTCGCAACCGAGCATTTTGACGTCGTTTGTGATCGAGGCGCTACTGCTGTCGCTGCTGGGCGCGATTGTTGGGATCGTGCTGATTCTGCCGTTTAACGGGATGACGACGGGGATTGGGAATTCGCTCACTTTCAGCGAGACGGTTTTCAGTTTGCAACTGACGTGGAAGGTCGTGATTACGGCAGTGGTGTTTGCACTGGTGATGGGCTTGGCGGGCGGGTTTGCGCCGGCGTGGCAAGCGGCGCGGCAGGATATTTTGACCTCGTTGCGGGCGTAGAGTTTCCCTTTCTGCAGGCGAAGAGCTCTTAACTGCAGAGTACGCGGAGGACGCAGAGTGTGGATGGGGGGATGCCCCGCGCAACAGCCGGCGAGCACTCCGGCGCTGCATCTTAACAATCCTCTAATACGACGGGCATAGAGTTTGGAGCGGAATTGCGGCGACAGCATCGGATGGATTGACCGACGATATTGCTTGATGGGTGCGGATAAAGATTGATGCCTGCGGATACTAAACACGACGAGTTGCAGAGCCTGCGCATTGACCATTCGTTGCGCGATGGCGGCGGCGAACCGCCGGCTTGGTCGCGGCGGATAATTATCGGCGGGATTGCGGTGGTGATTCTGCTCGGAGTTGTGGCGCTCGGTTACCGGGCACTGGCTTCCAGCACGCCAGAGGTTGAGGTGGCGCGCGCTACGGCGGAAGTGGGAAACGCGGCGGGAAGCACGGTTCTTTCGGCGAGCGGTTACATCGTGGCGCATCACAAGATCAGCGTGAACTCAAAGGTCACTGGGCGCGTCGCATGGATTGGCGTCGAAAAAGGCGACAAGGTCAAAGAGGGCCAGGTGCTGGTGCGGCTCGAAGATGAAGAGTTTCGCGCGATGTACGAGCAGGCGCGGGGAAACTGGGACAGCGCAAAGGCGCGGCTGGCGGAAATGGAGCACGGATCGCGTCCGGAGGAAATTCAGCAGGCGGATCACAATCTGGCCGAGGCGCGAGCGACGGCAGCGAACGACAAGATCACGCTGGACCGCACGCGCGATCTGTTTGCGCAGGGTGTGGTCTCGAAGCAGAGCCTGGACGATGCGCAGGCGCGTTATGACGCGGATGAGCAAAAGGCCAACTCGCTCGAGCAATCGTCCAAGATGATGAAGATCGGGCCGCGCGTGGAGCAGATTGACCGGGCGCGCGCCGACGTGGAGACAGCGAAAGGGCAGATGGATTACGCCAAGTCGCAGCTCGATGCAACGGTGATTCGGGCGCCGGTAAGCGGCACGATTCTGGAACGCACGGCGGAAAAAGGCGAGCTGGTGACGGCACAGTTTGCCAGCGGGGCGGAAGGCGGGCCGCGCGGATCGGTGGTTGCGCTCGCGGATTTGAACGATATTCAGGTGGAACTCGACATTGCGCAGGACGATTTTGCGAAGTTGTCGCCGCACCAGGAAGGCGTGGTGACGCTGGACGCGTTCAAAGATCGTTCGTATAAGGGCGAGATTGCGGAGATGTCGCCAGAGGCGAATCGCCAGAAGGCGACGGTGCAGGTGAAGGTGCAGATCCTGCAACCGGATTCGTATTTGCGGCCGGAGATGAACGCGACGGTGCAGTTCAAGGCGCCGGTGGTGAAAGACGACAAGAGCGCCGCAAAGCAGACGTTCGTGTTTGTGCCGACGGCCGCGCTGCGCGATAAAGATGGAAAGAAATACGTTTTGATTGCGTTCGACGGCAAGGCGCTGCGGCGCAATGTTCACGTGCAGGGGCAGCGGACGGACGGATATCTGGTGGATTCGCTGGTGGGCGGGGAGAGTGTGATTACCACCGCGCCCGACAATCTAACGGACGGGCAAAAGATTCGCATCAAGGGGCAATCATGAGTGTGGCGACAGCAACTCCAAACCAAACCGCGGTGACCGGGAAGGTGGTGCAGGCGCGCGGCGTGAGCAAAATTTTCAAACGCGACGCCTTCGAAGTAACGGCGCTCGACAACGTTTCCATCGACATCGCGGCCGGGGAATTTCTGGCGCTGATGGGGCCGTCGGGCTCAGGCAAGACGACGCTGCTTAATATGATTGCCGCCATTGACCGGCCCACGTCGGGCGAGTTGCTGGTGATGGGCGAGAATATTTTCCGGCTCAACGATACGCAGTCGGCGCGCTGGCGGAATACTCACGTCGGATATGTGTTTCAGACGTTCAACCTGATTCCGGTGCTGACCGCGTTTGAGAATGTTGAGTTGCCGCTGCTGCTGACGAAGATGACGCCGCAGCAGCGCCGCGATCACGTGATGACCGCGCTCAAGCTAGTGGGCTTGGAGGAGCGGGTGAATCATCTGCCGAAGCAACTATCGGGCGGGCAGGAGCAGCGCGTGGCGATTGCGCGGGCGATTGTGAGCGATCCGACGCTGATTCTGGCGGACGAGCCGACCGGCGATTTAGACAGTCATTCGGCGACGGAAATTCTGGAGATTTTGAAGCGCCTGAATGAGAGCTTTCACAAGACCATTGTGATGGTGACGCACGATCCGCATGCGGCCGGGTATGCGCACGTGACGCGGCATCTGGAGAAGGGGCAGTTGCTGCCAGCATAGCCGCGGCGGGCCTTCGCTCCGACCGGACGACAATTAGCTTTGTGCCCCCGCACTACGCCGGAATGCGCGCCGGCATTGCCATCGCAGGCTGCTCGGCTTCGCTGACCCACTCCCACACGCGGCGCCCGCGATCGTTCGAGAGGCTGCGGGCTTCGCCGTAATCGACCAGCCGATTAAGAACCGTGGTGACCGAGGCCAGTGGGTCTTTGTGGCGCGCGAGAATCGCGGGCGCCTGCCGCTCTAGTTCCACGCACACTTCGCGCGCTCCCATGGGACGGCGCATCTCCATTAACACGCGGCGGCAGGCCTTGGTAAATCCGGGCTGGCGGCCGTTGGGCTTGCGGTCGATGAGGTCGAGGAGTTCGGGGCCGAGGGCGTCTTCGCCGAAGAGGTCGGCGAGACCGGTGATGGTTTGCTTCACCGTGCCGATGCGCTTCATGATTTCGGCGCGCTGCTGAAGTAGTTGGCGCAGTTCATCGTGCGCGGCCTGAACGACCTGGTGGATCGACGCATCGTGCGGAACTGCGCGCACCTCGCGCAGGCTTTCGTGGTTGTTGCTGGCGACTTCCATAAAACCTCCCGGCAGGAACAGAAAAGGAACCGACCGTCGCCCGCCTTCCACCCACTCTTTAATACGGGAAAGTGCGCCGCGAAGTTCCCGAACGAAGCGTCCCCAGTCTTGGCAACTACTTCCAGTACGTTTTAGACGAGTGGGGCGGAAAAAGGAAAGCAGACGTCTGTGGACTGTTAGTCGTCAGAGACTGTCCGCGCTGAACGCAAGCGGGGGCTGCGCCAGCGGGACAGTATCGAACTCAACGACGAGCAAGTGGCAATCGGCTAGTGTCGGGCACTATCCCATAACCGTGGTGTGCTCGGGCTTGATCTTATAAAGCACGCGCACTTCGCCGGGCTGGCCAAAGGGATACTTGTCCTGTCCCAGATATTTCTTGGCCATCTTGTCGATGTGCTTGTCGGCGCCCTCTTCGGTAATTTCGACGACCTTGCCGCGAATTTCAATATAGCGATAGGGATTGTCGGGATCGATGACGGCGAGCGCAACGCGCGGATCGCGGCGCACATTTTTATCTTTTTGACGGCCACGGGCGGAGTTAAAGATGACATGCTCGCCGTCGAAGTCACACCACACGGGCGTCACTTGCGGGCGGCCGTCGGGCATCAAGGTTCCAAGGCTGGCAAAAGCCTTCTTCTGAAAAAGATCCTGGTACTTCTCAGGGATGACGTTCGACATCGCTGGCTTCTCCTCGAATGAATTTGCAGCTTCGATTATAGTCGGCGGCGCGGGGGCGGAACCAATCGCGGCCCGCTCGCTATGCGCCAGTTTCGTTCGCGAGGCGCGGCAGCACCGCGCGCAGCAGAGCGACGAACTGCCCCATCACGCGGCGGCCGACTTCCAAAACTTCTTCGTGATCGAGCGCCTTATCTAAGATGCCGGCGGCCATGTTGGTGACGCAGGAAATTGCGAGGACTTCGATTCCCATGTGGCGCGCGGCGATGGTCTCGGAGACCGTCGACATGCCGACGAGGTCAGCGCCGATGGCGCGCAGGTAGCGAATCTCCGCCGGCGTTTCGTAGCTCGGGCCGGCGAGCGCGGCATAGACGCCCTCGCGCGGCGCGATCGAGAGCCGCTGCGCCTCTTCGAGCGCGATCTGGCGGAAGCGGGGAGAGTAGGCATAGGTCATGTCGGGGAAGCGATGGCCGAAGCGGTCGTCGTTCGGGCCGGTGAGCGGATTCTGGCCCTGGAGATTGATGTGGTCGCGCAGAACGACGAGCGCGCCCTGACCGTATTCGAGGTTGATGCCGCCGGCGGCGTTGGTGAGGACAAGCGCGCGAATGCCCATGCGGCCGAGTACGCGCGAAGGGAACGCAACTTCGGCGGCCGAGTAGCCTTCATAGAGATGAACGCGGCCCTGCATGACTGCGACGGGGATGCCGGCGGATTTTCCGATGACGAGTTGGCCGGCGTGGCCGATGGCGGTCGAGCGCGGAAAGGACGGAATCTGCGCGTAGGGGATGCGGATAGGATCGGTGAGGTCGTCGGCAAAGGCACCGAGGCCGGAGCCGAGGACGAGGCCAATGCGCGGGCGGAGGTTCGTCTGCGAGAGGATGAAGGCAGCGGCGAATTCGGCGCAGGTGAAAATATCGGGCGTCATTTTTCAGGCTGCATTGTAATGGATGAGGGCGGCGTTGGGCGTTCGTCGTCGGTCGGTGGTCGTTAGCCGTCGGTCGTTAGCCGTTCGCGAGTCGGTGGCAACGATTCGCGGCCCAGAAACTAACGAGGAGTTAAGTGCCTGAGGCCAGGGGCCAGCAGATGCCGCGCCGCTGCTGCATTCTGACTGGATTTGCACAACGCGGCGCCGGCTGATACGGGGCGGGACGAGTTTGCATGATTTCAAGAAATTCGCGAGAAGCCGCATGAATACTGCTCGTTTTCCGAATTCTTTCGCGGCAATTGCACAATTATCGTTTCACCCCGTTGTGGATGGTCTGCACTGTATTGACAAACAAGCATTTACAAATTCATCAATTTGATTGACGCCAGAAATGAGCGTGGTAAAACCATAATCGTTCTTTGACACGTTCTGAAGTTTTCCCGGTTGGTGCAAGGTCCGGGGCTCAAGCGGAGTCACTCAGGCCGCCGCGAGGCGAGTTTGAGAGGGCGAGCAAGGGTCTATAGCTGAGCGCTGGTTGAGGCGAACAGGAACCCATGTCGAAGGCAGGATAGAGTCCCGAGGCGTTGGACTGATTTATCCGGTTGGCGGTGAGCCCGGAGCCCGAGCAAGATCGGCCTGCAATGCACCCGCAAGGGAGCGGCAGGAATAAGGTCAGCAAGGGTCTAAACGCGAGCTACTGGCCGAGACGAATAAGCCCAACATCACCTCGGGACTCTCTATTTGTGCGCCCTTCTAATTATTTGTCGGCCTGCGCCTTACGCGCTCGTCTCCGCGCATGGCGCACGAACGGTCCCTGATCAAGCCCAAGATTGTGTTCCGATTCCTTTAGCTTCTGGAGTTCCTGCCCGATGAACACTTGCTTGATCACATCTCCTTCTTGTCCCCATCGCTCATCGAACGGCCCAACGAAGATGTCACGTGGGAGTTCCTTATTAGCGTGTGGATTCTCATAGACGATTGTTCTCAGAACCCGACGCGAGTACATCTCGCGGTTTTCTTCGAGCATCTTGAAGTGCTCTTCGTAGGGGAGCACGCGCTGCTCCGCCAGTTCCCGTCGCTCTACCGCGATCTGAAGTTCGGACTGCCCCACAGTGAAACGCTCCAAAGCGATCAGTGCGCTAATCGTCGTGTTCTGTGGCGTTTTAAGGTGTGGATGAATTAGCTTGCCGCCGTCCATGAAGATGTTGTCTTCAATCGGACCAGTGTAACTTTCGGTGGCTGGATCGTATGGAACTCTAAACCCAACGCTGCCGAGCATTGCACCGAGCACAATTCGCGGAGTGCAAATGTGCACGAGATTGAAAGCCTCATTGAATAGAACCAGCGAGCAGCACTCGTTGTTGTAGTCGCGGAATTTTTTCTTCGCCTTGTCGATCTTTGAGCGAATGCCAACGTGCGGATCGAAAGCTCCGCCGCCCGTTCCCGTAAGAGACGGGTTTACATCGAACTCTTTCACCTCAAACCAAAGCGCCTGACCCCGGTGGTTCAGCCGATAGTCAACTAGGCTGGACGCTCCAGGAACCGGCGGTTCGTGTTCCGGTGCGCCGAGGTTATATTGCTCCGCGTACTCCTCGAACAACAACTCGGATACATTCTGCCGCCTGACGAACGATGTAAGCTCTCGCTCAGGAATGCGCCATGCCTTGTGACTAATGCGGCTACCGCGGAGCTTCCTCCTTCGGAGCCAGCGATAAATCGTTTCCACGTTCAAACTGAGTTTTTCGGCAACGTCTTCTGGCGTCAAGTAAACATCAGAAACATCTTTCATAAACATATTATGTCGTCTATAGTTGTATTAAGTCAATAAAAGACACTTCCACGGGGCGCGATTTCCTCATTGCGTCAGCGCTGAATACTATGCGATATTAATGCTACAATCGCATCATGATCGATGTCACCCAAGATATTCATTCCCTGACTACCTTCAAGCGCAATTCCTCGGGGCTGATGAAACAAATGAAGAAGACTGGACGTCCTCTGGTGCTGACTGTGAACGGAAAAGCCGAGGCCATAGTGCTTGACGCAGCCGCCTACCGCGACGTTGCCGAGCATCTCGACACAGTTGCGAGCATACGAGAGGGGCTTGCCCAAGCGCTACGCGGCGAGGGTCGATTGGCGGACGACGTTTTCGATGAAATGGAACGGGAGGGTTGAACTCCGGCGATGATTTATCGGGTTGTCCTTACTCCCAGGGCCGATGCCGATCTTCGCGCTGCTTATCGCTACATTCGCAAGGAGGCGCCACGGGCCGCTCGGGACTGGATTCGTCGAGCCCGTTTGAGTATTCGAACCCTCTCTCAACATCCCGAGCGCTGTTCAACAGCACCCGAAAGCGCCTCGCTCGAACGACCGATCCGCGAATTGCTTTTCGGCTCGGGAAATCGCGGCACGTATCGTGTCCTCTTTCTCGTTTTGCAAGAGAAAGGATCGGTCTACGTACTGCACGTTCGGCATGGGTCCATGCTTCCGTTGGAACCCGATGAGCAGCAACTTCAGTACCCTTAAAATGGGGCTGTCCTACAGCGGTATATTCCCGTGCTTCCGCGGCGGATTCTTATCCCGCTTCGTCTCCAGCATTTCTAACGCTTGGATCAGTTTTTTGCGCGTTTCTCTGGGCTGGATTACTGCGTCTAGAAATCCGCGGTCGGCGGCGATGTAGGGGTTGGCAAAGCGATCGCGGAACTCTTCGATTTTTTCCTGACGCAGTTTTTCGCGTTCGGAGAGACCGCTCCCCTTCGCGGCGTCATGCTCAACGCTACCTCCGTTCTTTGCGGCATCCAGTTCGCGCTTATACACAATGTCCACCGCGCCTTCCGGACCCATGACTGCAATTTCGGCGCTCGGCCAGGCGTAATTCACATCCGTGCGAATGTGCTTGGAGGCCATTACGCAATAGGCGCCGCCGTAGGCTTTGCGTGTGATGACCGTCACCTTGGGCACGGTCGCCTCGGCAAATGCGTACAGCAGCTTCGCGCCGTGCTTGATAATCCCGCCGTACTCCTGCTGCGTGCCCGGCAAAAATCCCGGCACATCTTCGAACGTGACCAGCGGGATGTTGAAGCAGTCGCAGAAGCGCACAAAGCGAGCGCCTTTTACCGAGGCGTTGATGTCGAGCGTGCCGGCGAGCATGGCGGGCTGATTGGCGACGATGCCGACGGAACGCCCATTCAGGCGTGCGAATCCGACGACGATGTTCCTGGCGTAATGCTCGTGCACTTCGAAGAAATAGCCGTCGTCGACGACCGTGGTAATGATGTCCTTCATGTCGTAGGGCATGTTGGACTGCTCGGGGATGAGCGTGTCGAGCTTGGCGTCGACGCGGTCGATGGGGTCGGTGCAAGGCTTGCGGGGCGGGTCTTCCATGTTGTTCGACGGAATAAAGCTGAGCAACTCGCGCACCATCGAGAGGCACTCGGCATCGTCGCGGCTGAGGAAGTGCGCCACGCCGGAGGTTTCGTTGTGGGTGTGTGCGCCGCCGAGCTGATCTTTTGTGACCTCTTCGTGCGTGACGGTCTTGATCACGTCGGGCCCGGTGATGAACATGTAGGAAGTCTGATCGACCATGAGAATGAAGTCGGTGATGGCGGGTGAGTAGACGGCGCCGCCGGCGCACGGTCCCATGATGGCGGAGATTTGCGGCACGACGCCGCTGTAAAGCGTGTTGCGCAGGAAGATGTCAGCATAGCCGGCGAGGGACATTACGCCTTCCTGAATGCGAGCGCCGCCCGAGTCGTTGAGGCCGATGACGGGCGCGCCCATCTTGGCGGCGAGGTCCATAATTTTGACGATTTTGAGAGCGTTGGTTTCCGAGAGCGAGCCGCCGAAGACGGTGAAGTCCTGTGCGAAGACGAAGACGAGGCGGCCTTCGATGCGGCCGTAGCCGGTGATGAAGCCGTCGCCGTAAAACTTCTGTTCCTGCATGCCGAAGTCGTGGCAGCGATGCGTGCGCAGCTTGTCGGTCTCTTCGAAGGTGCCCTCGTCGAGCAGGAATTCGACGCGCTCGCGGGCCGACATCTTGCCCTCTTTGTGCTGGCGCTCGCGGCGCTTGGCGCCGCCACCGTCGACGGCCAGTTGATCGCGTTTCTTGAGTTCGGCAATTTTTTCTTCGAGCTTCATAGCGAGACATTATAGGCGAGCGGAAAAACATTGGCGTGTGACGGATGCACAGAGGAATGTGACGGGCGGACGGCGGAGAGCGGGCGGCGGCGGCTAGAATCCGAACGTGTAAAATTAAACGAGCGCTTGCGGAGCCATCCCTTTTGTCGTTTCTGGACGAGTTAAACCCACAACAACGCGAGGCGGTTGAAACCACGGAAGGGCCGGTGCTGATTCTGGCCGGTGCTGGGAGCGGCAAGACGCGCGTCATCACCTACCGGATCGCCTATCTGATCGAGAAAATGGGCGTGATGCCGGAATCGATTCTGGCGGTGACCTTCACCAACAAGGCCGCCAGCGAAATGGCCGAGCGCGTGGAAAAGCTGGTGGGCGGCCTGAGCGTGGCCAAGCCGGTGATTTCGACGTTCCATTCATTTTGTGTGCGCGTGCTGCGGCGGGACGTCGAGGCGCTGCGCATTCCATCGGCGGTGCCGGGGCAGCCGCCGATCGGGCTTACGAAGAATTTTGTCATCTACGACGAGGCCGACCAGCAGCAGGTGGTGAAGAGCGTGATGCGACGGCTTGGGCTCGACGACAAGGAACTGACGCCGCGCACGGTGCTGTCGCGAATTTCGTGGGCCAAGAATCACATGCTCGACCCGCAGGAAATTTATCTGCAGTCGGCCGATCCGAAGACGGAGCGGATCGCGCACATTTACGAGGCGTATCGCAAGGAGCTACGCAAGGCCAATGCCATGGACTTCGACGACCTGCTGCTGGAAGCGGCGCGATTACTGAAGTCGGTGGCGGCGGTGCGGGAGTATTACAACCGGCGTTTTCAATATTTGTTGGTGGATGAGTACCAGGATACGAACCGTCCGCAATATGAACTGATGCGGCTGCTGGCGGGCGAGCGGCACAACGTGTGCGCGGTGGGCGACGAGGATCAGTCGATTTATTCGTGGCGCGGGGCGGATATCCGGAACATTCTGGAGTTCGAGCGCGATTTTCCCGAGGCGAAGATTGTGCGGCTGGAACAGAACTACCGCTCGACGCAGAACATTCTCGGGGCGGCGTCGGCGGTGGTCTCGAACAACGTGCGGCGCAAGGGAAAGACTCTTTGGACGTCGCGGCAGGGCGGAGCGAAGATTGGCTACTACGAGGCGCCGGACGGGGAGAACGAGGCGCTGTTTGCCGCGGACACGATCAGCCGATATATGAAGGCGGCGTTCGAGGAGGGCGCGGCGGCGCGCGCGGCGGTACTTTATCGTACCAATTCGCAGTCGCGATTGTTTGAAGAGGCGATGCGGCGCTACCAGTTGAAATACCACGTGGTGGGCGGGTTTTCGTTTTACGAGCGGGCCGAGATCAAGGACATGATCTCGTATCTGAAGGTGATTCAGAATCCGGACGATTCGGTTTCGCTGCTGCGCGTGATCAATACGCCGGCGCGCGGAATTGGGAAGACGACGCTGGAGACGATGGAGCGGCTGGCACTGGAGACCGGCTTGTCGCTGTGGGGCGCGACGGGCGAGGCGATCTCGCGGCAGTTGCTGCCGGCGCGGGCCTGTGCGGCGCTGAAGGCGTTTCGGGAACTAATTGAAGATGGGCGGGCGATGCTGGCGGGGACGTTCGGCTCGCGGTTCGATGCGACCGCAGGAGCTACTAATAAGGACGGTGCCGCTGTTGAGCCACGCTCGGTTGGAAAGGCGGCCGCGGCTGTCCCCGCGAAGGTTGAGCAGAGCGACGAGACCGATTTTGATCCCGCCAACTTCAGCTTCGATTTCGGAGCGAATGCAGAGGACGCGGACGAGCGAGGAGGCGAGTCGCCTGCTCCCACGCCAGAGTCCGCTGCCATAGAGGAATTTGCCGTCACGCACGAATCCGGTCTCAACCCCGAGGACGCGGTGGAGGGATTTCGCGCATCGGGCGAAGCGGCGTTTACTGCCGAGTTGCTTAAGTTTCTCATCGATCGCACGGGCTACATCAAGTTGCTGGAAGAGGAAGACACGCCGGAGGCTTTTTCGCGGATCGAAAATCTGCGCGAGTTGGTGAATGCGGCCATGGACTCGCGCGACCGCGGCGAGACGCTTGACCAGTTTCTCGATCACGCGGCGCTGGTCAGCGACGCTGATCAGTACGACGAGCGCGCGCAGATCACGCTGATGACGCTGCATGCGGCCAAGGGTCTGGAATTTCCGCTGGTCGTGCTCGCCGGCATGGAAGAAGGGCTATTTCCGCATTCGCGCACTTTGATTGAGCCCGATCAGATTGAGGAGGAACGGCGGCTCTGTTATGTCGGGATGACGCGAGCGATGGATACGCTGGTGCTTTCGCGAGCGGTGTATCGCCGCCGCTATGGGTCCGACATGCCGGAGGCGAGCGTGCCGTCGCGCTTCCTGGAAGAGGTGCCGGGCGAACTGGTGGAGGAACTGGGCGGATCGCGGCGACGGGGTGGGCGGGAGGATTCTTCGCGGGCCTCCCGTGATTATGATCGTTACTCGTCGGATCGGGGTGCGGCTGCGCGGACAAGAGTGCCCGCGCCACACTATGCATACGAGGATGAGGATCAAAGCGCGAGTTGGAATCCGGCGCGGGTCAGGCCCACACCGGCGCGGCCGTTGCAGAGCTACAACTCGATCGACAACATTGCCGAGTTTTTTGCGTCGCGAGGAAAGAAATTCAGCCGGCCCAAAATGCAAGTGGAAGAGCCGGCCGGCAAGCGCGGATTCCGTCCGGGGCAGAAGGTAAAACACCCGAAATATGGCGAGGGAACGGTTTTTCGGCGCGAAGGGGATGGGGAAGATGCGAAGATTACGGTACAATTCCCTCGCTTCGGTTTGAAGAAGTTGGTGGAGAAGTACGCGCAGCTGGAGAGGGCGTAAGCAGCATCTGGTAGTGTGTAATTTGGTAATTGGGTAATTTTGCAATTTCGATCCCTCCTCGTCCCTGGGCAAATTGCAAAATTACCCGATTGGCAAATCACAAAATCGAGAGAGAAAGCATTCATGGCAAATACAAAAACTCTGAGCACCGACGAACGCAAGAAAGCCAAGCGCACCGCGCGCAAGAAGATTAAAACCGAAAAGCCGAAGAAAACCCGCGATTACGCGCGCGGATCGAAGAAGCGCAAAGTGAAAAAGATGGTGCGCGGACAGTCCAAGCGGTAAGGCGTTTTGGCGAGCGGTAAATGATGGAGGCGCGGGCGCTAATTCCCGTGCCTTCAAAATTTAAAGGAGACGCAGTCTCTTGGCCCAACCGGTGACGGATGACAATTTAGCGGGGCAACAATCCGGCAGTCAGCTTCTGTGCTGCAAATCCATCGACAAGCTGATCTCCGATTCGGAGAACCCGCACCACCGGCTGAGCAAGACGCTCGGCCCGTGGTCGCTGACGGCGCTCGGCATCGGCGCCATCATCGGCTCGGGTATCTTCATCCTTACCGGCACAGCGGCTGCCGGCGAATATTTCCGAGCCCCATCCCTTCTGCACGCGCAGGCGCTCGACGTCATTATGAATTTTCTGCGCACCGGCAGCACGGCCGGAGCGCTGATGCACGGTCGTCCACCGGCGGGCCCGTCGATTGCGATTTCGTTCTTGCTGGTCGCGGTTGCGTGCAGTTTTGCCGGATTGTGCTACGCCGAACTGGCGTCGATGATTCCGATTGCGGGCAGCGCATACACCTACTCGTACGCGACGCTCGGAGAAATTTTCGCCTGGATCATCGGCTGGGACCTGATCCTCGAATACGTCGTCAGCAATGTTGCCGTGGCGGTCGGTTTTGCCGGCTACACAAAAGCACAACTGGCGGCCTTCGGTCTCAACTTGCCGGACAAGTGGGCCAGCCCTGTTTGGGCGTCGGGGCAGTGGACGGGCGCTTACTTTAACCTGCCGGGCTTCCTGATCGTTTTCATTCTCACGCTGCTGCTGGTGCGCGGCGTGAAGGAATCGGCCGAGACCAACAACATCATGGTCGCCGTCAAGATTGGCGCCATCCTCACGTTTCTCGTCGTCGGCGGCATGCTGGTGAAGCCCGCAAACTGGAAGCCGTTTGCGCCCTCTGGCTTTGCCGGAATTGTCACCGGCGGCGCCATCGTTTTTTTTACCTACATTGGATTCGATTCAGTCTCGACCGCGGCGGAGGAATCGCGCAATCCGCAAAAAGATTTGCCTTTCGGCATCATCATGTCGCTGATCATCTGCACTCTGCTGTATGTCGGCGTCGCCGTCGTGCTGCTTGGCATGATGAAGTACACGACCTTCGTTTCCGGAGAAGCCGCCGAAGCTCCCGTGGCTTACGCGATGAAGTACCTGGGCGTACATCCTTTCTTTCGCTCGGTGATCGTGATTGGTGCGCTGACGGGAATGATCTCGTCGCTGCTTGTCTTCCAATATGGGCAGGCGCGCATCTGGTACGCAATGTCGCGCGACGGCCTGCTGCCGAAGTTGTTCTCGGCCGTGCATCCGAAATACAAGACGCCGCATTGGTCGACGTGGATCGCCTGTTTTGCCGTGGGCATTCCCGCTGGCCTTGTGGATATTGGGGATGCGGCCGACCTCGCCAACATTGGGACGCTATTTGCCTTCGTGCTGGTCTCGCTGGGCGTGATTCTTCTTCGCCGCAGACAGCCCGACCGCAAGCGCGCCTTCCGCGTCCCCTTTGTGCCGTGGTTCCCGCTGATTTCGGTTGTTCTCTGCGGCGGCCTGATGTTGGGGCTGACCCTGATTACCTGGCTGCGCTTCGTGATCTGGCTCGCGCTGGGACTCGTGATCTACATCTTCTACAGCCGCCATCACAGCGAGTTCTGCAAGAAGAATCGCGCGATCGGATAATTGGGTCCATCGGGCGATTCGGCGATGCCGATTTCCAGTTTGGAAGTCGGATCAACCCGATCGCCCGATTTAGAATCACCTCATGTCCTCCGAGCCTTCCCCGTTTCTTCATTCACTTCTGAAAGCCGAGCTTCATCTGCACCTCGAAGGCTCGATCGAGCCGGCGACGCTGCTGGAGTTGCGGCATCGGCGCGGCGAGGAGACCGCGACGCTGGCTGAGGTCGAACCGCTCTACCAGTTCACCGATTTCGCGGGATTCCTGCTGGCCTTCAAAGACATTACCGCGCACCTGCTCACGCCCGACGATTATGAACTGATCACGTACCGGCTGATGGAGCGATTGAAATCGCAGAATGTTTTGCACGCCGAGGTGACAGTTTCTGCGGGCGTGTGCCTTTGGCGGAAGCAGGATTTCGCCGCGATCTTTGAAGGCCTGGAACGCGGTCGCCAGCGCGGCGAGCGCGACTTCGGCATTTCTCTGTTGTGGATTTTCGACGCCATCCGACAGTTCGGTGCGGAGAAAGCGCAGAGGGTGCTCGACCTCGCGATTCAGTTCCGCGATCGCAACGTGGTCGCCTTCGGCATTGGCGGCGACGAAATCAAGGGACCGCCCGAGCTGTTCGCGGCGGTCTTTGCGCGCGCCGCCGATCACGGCCTGCACCTGACCGCGCATGCGGGCGAGACCGCTGGGCCGGAATCGATTTGGGGCGCGCTGAACTTGAAAGCCGAACGCATCGGGCACGGACTGACCGCCGAGCAGGATCCCGAACTAATGGATGAGCTGGCCCGGCGTCAGATTCCTATTGAAATTTGCGTGACGAGTAATCTTCGTACCGCATGCTGTAGCCAACTGGCGGTGCACCCCGTGCGGCGTTACTTTGATCAGGGCCTGATGCTCACGCTCAACACGGACGATCCCGCGATGTTCCGAACGTCAATTGTCGAGGAATACCAGCTCGTCCAGGAACATTTCAGTTTTTCCAACGATCACCTGCGCGAACTGGCGCGTAATTCTTTCGAGGCGTCGTTTCTGCCCACCGAAAAGAAAGTCGAATTCCTGAATATTTTCGACGGTGCGACCGTACGGGGCTAGGCTCCCAAATTGCTTCGGCACAGGTGCGCACGGGCAGGGTCGGTCCGTCTGCTGTTGCGGGCCTGTATAATAAAAGATTGCGCTCATGACAAGAAACTTTGCAATCACGGCCGATCGTGAAGATCCCCCGCGTCCCGCGCGGCTGATTCGTTCGACTACCGTGCTCTGCGTGCGCCGCGACGACAAGGTCGTTATGGCGGGCGACGGGCAGGTGACGCTCGGCGAGTCGGTGATCAAGCATGGGGCGAAGAAAATCAGGCGGCTGTATCAGGACAAGATTCTGGCGGGATTCGCGGGCTCGACGGCCGATGCGTTCTCGCTCTTCAGCCGGTTCGAATCGAAGCTTGAGCAGTATCACGGCAACGTTGGCCGCTCCGCCGTTGAGCTTGCCAAAGACTGGCGCACGGACAAGTTTCTTCGCCACCTCGAAGCGTTACTTCTCGTCGCCGACAAAGAACAGACATTCCTGTTGAGCGGTCAGGGCGACGTCATCGAACCCGATAGCGGCATCGCGGCCATCGGGTCGGGCGGGCCGTTTGCGCAGGCTGCCGCGCAGGCGCTGGCCGACCATACCACGCTCTCGGCGCGCGAAATTGCCGAGGAAGCAATGAAGATTGCCGGCCGCATGTGCATCTACACGAATGATAAGGTGACGATTGAGGAGTTGTGATAACGGTCGATGGTGGTCAGTCGTTAGTCGTTCCGAGACCGCGGACGATGCCAGCTTTTCCTAACGACTAGCAACCAACGACCAACGACGCATTTATGGCTATTTATTTACCCGGAACCGCCGAAGAAGAACAAGTCGCGCTCGACGAACTAACGCCGCGCGAAATTGTCGCCGAGCTTGACAAGTATGTCGTCGGGCAGAAGGACGCCAAGCGCGCGGTGGCGATCGCCCTGCGCAATCGTATGCGCCGCCAGAAGCTCGCGCCTGAACTGGCCGAAGAAGTCATTCCCAAAAACATCATCATGATCGGGCCGACCGGCGTGGGCAAGACCGAGATCGCCCGCCGGCTAGCCAAACTCGCCAACTCTCCGTTTTTGAAAGTCGAGGCGTCGAAGTTTACGGAAGTCGGCTACGTCGGCCGCGACGTGGAATCCATGATCCGCGATCTGGTCGAGATTGCCATCGAAATGATTCGCGAAGAACGTCTGGAGGACGTCGCCGATAAGGCCGAACTCAACGCCGAGGAGCGATTGCTCGATATTCTGCTGCCGCCCAGCCCGCCCCGCAGCGATTCCGCGGCCGCCGCAGCCGCATCCGGGGGCGTCGTCATCGACGCCAGCACCAGCCTTGCCGAGTCGTCGAATCGCACGCGCGAAAAACTGCGCCAGCAGTTGCGCGAAGGCAAGCTCGACGACCGCATGGTCGAAATCGAAACGCGCGAGCGCAATTACCCGTCGTTTGAAATCATCTCCAACCAGGGCGTCGAGGAGATGGACGTCAACATCAAGGACATGCTGCCCAACATCTTCGGCCAGCGCACCAAGAAGCGGAAGATGAAGGTGAATGAGGCGTTCGAATATCTGATTCAGGAAGAAGAGCAGCGCCTCATCGACATGGAGCAGGTGACGCGCACCGCGATTGACCGCGTGGAAAACTCGGGCATCATTTTCCTCGACGAGATCGACAAGATCGCGGGGCGCGAAAGCGGCCATGGGCCCGACGTTTCGCGCGAAGGCGTGCAGCGCGACATCCTGCCTATCGTCGAAGGCACCACCGTCAACACACGCTACGGCATGGTGCGCACCGACCATATTTTGTTTGTGGCCGCGGGAGCGTTTCACGTTTCCAAGCCGAGCGATTTGATTCCCGAGCTGCAAGGCCGCTTCCCGATTCGCGTCGAGTTGCAGTCGCTGACGATGGAAGACTTCATCCGCATCCTGACCGAACCGAAGTCGTCGCTCACCAAGCAATATACGGCGTTGCTGGAAACCGAAGGCGTGAAGCTGGAATTCACGAAGGAATCGCTGGAAGAGGTCGCGCGTTTTGCCTTTCGCGTGAACGAAGGAACGGAGAATATCGGCGCGCGCCGCCTGCACACCATCATGGAGCGCGTGCTTGACGAGATCAGTTTTGAAGCTCCTGAGAGAAAAGGGCAGCAGTTCACCGTCGACGCCGAGTACGTTCAGAAAATGCTTAGCGAGATCGTCAAGGACCAGGATTTGTCGCGCTACATCCTGTAACCAACCAGGAAGTTGGCAAACGTGGGGGCGAACGATTCGCCCGCCCCACTGTCCCCATTTTTCATAACCACTATTCGCCCCTTCTAGTATCCCGTCTTTATGGTCAGCGTATCAAACGCCTTCAGCGGGCCCTTGGCGGGCTTGCTCGGGTCTGGGACCGCGACATATTCCACCACAATCGACTTTTTCGTCACGGTGATTCGCAGATAGCCGTGCTGGCTGTCATTGAAATTCTCCAGCGTGCCGCCACCGTTGCCCAGCGTCAATGGCAGCTTCGCCTTGTGAAAAGCTGGATCCAGCACGTGCAGCGCCGCGTTGTAGCCGCCGGCGCCGGCGATGATCATCGGAACATCCTTCCCGGCAAGTTGGCCGGTGAAGCGCTGGTAATCATGCACGTGCCCGCCGAGCACCAACTCGGGCACGCGGCCCGCCGCCTGTGCCGCATTGTCGATCACGCCGTGCATTACCTGGCTCCCGGGCTTGGGCCCATACGCGGAATACAGCGGATGATGCACGGCCAAAATCACCGCGCGATCGGTAGGCGCCGCTTTCAACTCCGACTCGAACCAATCGATCTGCGCCTGGCTTAGCTGTCCCCCTTCGGGGCAATTGCTGTAGAGGCCGACGATGGTGACGAGCGGCGTGAGCAGTGTCCAATAAACATTCGGCTGCGTCATGGCGGTGCGCGGCGCATCCTTCGCCTCGGGAGTGCGCGTCGCAGTCTGCGCGCAGAAGTTGCGCACAAAACCTTCCAGGCTCGTCTCGCCGGTCTTCGGGTCAATGTCTCCGTCATGATTGCCGGGAATGCCGACGATGGGCCCCGGATAGTGCATGTACGGCTCATAGAACTCGGGATAGTAGTTGGCCAACTCGCCGTCGTAGTACACCACGTCCCCGAGGTGATAGAAAAACGCCGGATGCGCGGTGATGTCCGCGCCGCTAAAGTCCGACTCCATGTAGGTCGCGACGTTCTCGATCTGCGTCGGCGTGTTCACACCGCCCGTATCTCCGACCGCATGGAAGACGAGTTTGCCCGAACTGTTGATGGCAGCGATGGAAGCGGGCGCAAGGATGCTCTCGAGCGACAGGCGAAATGGCGGCAGGCCCGTGGGCGGCGGCAGATCGCGCCAGGGCTGCTGTGGGTCTTTGGTTGGATCAATGACGACTTGAAAGGCCTGAGGCAAGCGCTCGGCGCCGAACGATCGCGTTCCCCGCGGCGTGGGGTGACGAGGCGCGCAACGAAAGCGAGAAGGGTCAATATTCGTTACTTTGCGGGCAGGCATGTTGTGCTCCTGACTTACTCAATTTTGGATGTTGACGCAGGTGACGAGGGCCCAATTCCCGGGAAGTGGCGTGATTATACCTCTTGCGGCGGCGCAATCTAAAAAGATTCCCAAACAAAAAACCACCGCCCGGATCGGTTTTTCCGGGCGGTGGATTCTCTTAGCGCGGTTGGCGAGAGCCTTACTCAGAGCCCTCTGTCCTGCTTAGGACAGGAAGAATTCTTTGGTGATCGATGCCCATTCCTTGTCTGGAATCTGTTCGGTCAGGTTGCCGACTGCCAAGCCGCCGTCCTGCGCCAGTGCGCCCGCGAACATCGGCATCTTTCTCTGCAAACGGCTGGCTGACTCTTCGGTCCACCAGCGGGCCAGTGCGCCACCGAGCAGGTTGCGGAAGTTGGTCTTGGCATCGGGAGACTGAACCGTTACCAGCCAGCCTTCGCCGTAGCAATCGTTCTGCGCCAGCTTCGGATCCTGCGAGACGCCGTCGTTCACGTCGGCGATGCTGCCTTCGATCGGCGAAACCATGTCTACGCTCGCCCCGTCGCGGAAGAACGTCGCAATCTTCTGTCCCTGGCGGATCCACTGGCCGCGCTGCGGCAGCGTCAGGCGGTCGATTTTGCCGATCAGCTTGGAGGCGAACTCATCCATGCCAACCCGCACCAGGCTGGGGCTCTCACTGAGCGCCCATGTGTGGCCGGGATGATAGCGGAGATTTTCGGGGACCCGGAATCCGTTGACGAGTTCTGGAGTCGGACGAACCGCTTTTTCGACCTTCGGCGCCTTTGCCAGCACCGGCTGCACAATGACTTGCTTTTTGCTGTGGAAGTGATCGATGAGAAGGAAACTCGCGAATGTGAAGAGAACCAGAATGACTGTCATAACCCACCTTTATTTCGAGGGCTCTTTCTTTTAAGGCCGCTCGCCACCATTGCTAAAGGCATTCGCCATGCCAAACTCGCCGCGCCTAGGAACAAAGTTGTCGCGCACGTGCAAGTGAATGAAAATGAGAGTGTTCGGCGGGAAGGCGCCGAGCGGCGCAGCTAAATCTGCTGAGAATCTCAACAGCGTTTTGATGAGAATTGCATCGCCCATTTCTCCGAGGTAACGCCCCGTAATGAGCGACGACATAACTATGACATGCAGAAACAATAACTTAGAGCACGATGCCGCGCCGTAACATTTCACAACAGCGCTTGATGCGGATCGCAACACAAAACGCCGCGAATCTCCGTCTTTCCCGCGTTCACTCATCGATTCTGATTCAGATCCCAGTGCTCGACAGCGGTCAGGCTCCGGCCGCCCTCGGTATACTTCTCCGCCTTCTGCCGGGCCAAGGGTTCGATGCGACTCAGCGACCAGACGGGCCCGGACAAAACGTGAAGCTCGGCCGCGTTTGCCCGTCCATCCAGCCCCCAACTGAACTTTCCTCAGCCCGGCGTCGTACAGATTGATAAAGAGGTTGCCACTTCGTCCGCAAGGTTTGACTTGTCCGAACCGGGACGCCTAACATCGAACTTCCCAGGAGTGCGCTTTGGAGATTATCGGCCAGACCATCTCTCATTACCGTGTGCTGTCTCAACTCGGGGGCGGTGGAATGGGCGTGGTCTATGAAGCCGAAGACCTCAGCCTGGGCCGCCACGTCGCGCTCAAATTCCTGCCTCCCGAGACGGAAAAGGATCCCGCCGCCCTGGAGCGCTTCCAGCGTGAGGCCCGCGCCGCTTCCGCCCTGAACCATCCCGGCATCTGCACCATCTATGAGGTCGGCGAGGATAACGGCCGCCATTTCATCGCCATGGAGTTGCTGGAAGGCGAGACCCTGAAGAGTTTCATCCACGGACGGCCCATGGAACTGGAACTGCTGCTCGACCTCGGCATCCAAATCGCCGACGCGCTCGACGCGGCCCACGCCAAGGGCATCATCCACCGCGACATCAAGCCCCCCAACATCTTTGTAACCAATCGCAAACAGGCAAAAATCCTCGACTTCGGGCTAGCGAAGCAGGCCACTGGCCCGTCGCCGCTTTCCGCCGCGACAGTCGGCTCTGCGGTAACGGTCGAAAATGCGTTCCTCACCAGTCCCGGTTCGACGGTTGGGACCGTCGCCTACATGTCTCCCGAGCAGGCGCGCGGCAAGGACCTGGATGCGCGCACCGACCTGTTTTCATTCGGCGCCGTCCTCTACGAAATGGCCACTGGCGCCATTCCCTTTCGCGGCGACACCTCAGCGGTAATCTTCGACGCGATCCTCAATCGGCCTCCTGCGCCCCCGCTGCGCCTCAACCCCGATCTTCCGCTGCAACTGGAAGACGTGCTCAACAAGCTACTGGAGAAGGACCGCGATCTGCGCTACCAAAGCGCTGCGGAAGTCCGGTCTGATTTGAAGCGCCTGCGCCGCGACTCGCAATCGGGAACGATCCTCGCCGCGACCTCCTCAAGTGCAACTTTGCGCCGCCCCGTCGGAACCAAGCGCCATATTCCAGGCTGGCTGATTCCCGCCGTCATCGTCCTGCTGGTTGCCGCGGGCATTTCGTTCGTGCTCTCTCGCCGCACTCATGCGCTCACCGAGAAAGACGCGATTCTGATTACCGACTTCGTCAATACCACCGCCGACCCGGTCTTCGACGGCACGCTGAAAAAAGCCCTCGCCGTCGACCTGGGCCAGTCGCCCTATCTCAACGTCTTCCCCGAGCAGAAGATCCGCCAAACGCTCCAGTTCATGGGGCGCAAACCGGATGACAGAGTGACGAACGACGTCGGGCGCGAGATTTGCCTGCGCGACGGCATTAAGGCCATGCTGGGCGGTACTATCGACAGCGTCGGGGGCCAGTACGTGATTACGCTGGAGGCGACCAACGCTTCTTCGGGCGATTCGCTCGGCCGCCAGCAAGCGGAAGCGAACAGCAAAGAAAAAGTGTTGGATGCGCTGCACAACGCGGCGTCCGAACTCCGCCGTCAACTCGGCGAGTCGCTGGCCACCGTGCAGAAATATGACATGGGTCTGTCGCAAGCCACGACGTCATCCCTTGACGCGCTGAAAGCGCTCAGCCTGGGAGATGCCAAGCACAATGTCAGCGACGAGAGGGGCGCGATCCCCAATTACCAGCGCGCCATTGAACTCGATCCCAACTTCGCCATGGCCTACGCCCGCCTGGGCGCTGTCTACAACAACCTCGGCCAAACCGAACTATCGGAGCAGAATCGCCAGAAAGCCTTCGAACTCCGCGACCGCGCCAGCGAACGCGAAAAACTCTACATCATGTCGCACTACTACGCGGACAGCGGCCAGCTCGACAAGGGCATCACGGCGCTGGAATTGTTCAAGCAAACCTATCCCCACGATTCGACTCCGTTCAACAATCTGGCAAACATTTATAACAACCTTGGACAATTCGACAACGCGCTGGTGAATGCGAAACGCGCGCTCGAACTCGACCCGGACATGGTGGCCGCGTATGAGAATCTGGCCAGCGCGTATAGCGGGCTAAAGCGCGTGGAGGAGGCGCGCGCCACGGTTAACGCAGCCTTCGAAAGGAAAGTTGCGCCGCCGGTCTTCCACGTTCACCTCGCTCAGTACGACTGGCTCGAAGGGAAAGACGCCGAGATGGAGAAAGAACTCCAGTTGGCATCCGCCGATCCCGAGGCCGCGATGGGTGCCGAGGGATTTCGCGCGGCGCTTGCCGGAAGCCGCGGTCAAATACGCACGTCGCGGGAACTGGCCACGCGGGTTAAGGAAGCGCTTGCCGGCCTTCACCTTCACGAAAAGCAGGCCATGATTGACACCCAGCTTGGGGGTATAAACGCGCTCGTGGGCAACGATGCCGATGCGATCAAAGACGCCAATCAGTCGCTGGCCGAGTCGCGCACCTTTGACGTGATGTTCGGTGCTGCCAACATCCTCGCCATCGAGCGTCAGGAACAAAAAGCGCTTGCCCTGGCGGATGAAATCCAGCGCACCCGGCCGAATGACACAGTCGCGCAGAACATCGCCGTTCCCACCATTCGCGCCCTGGTGATGTTACGACCTGCGAACCCGGCCAAGGCGAATCCCGCCAAAGCAATCGACCTTCTCAATTCTGCCGCCCTCTATGCGCGGGTCAATCCCGGTATCCTCTTCGGGCGCGGCATGGCTTACATGGCGACCCGGCACTACCCGGAAGCGCAACAGGATCTGCAACAAATTCTCGACCTGAATCCCTGGATGGGTCCGGACGTGATCGTCTCGGTCGCGCAACTCGAATTGGGTCGCGTCTATCAGAAGGAAGGCGACACGGCCAAAGCCCGCATCGCCTATCAGAATTTTCTCGCGGCCTGGAAAGATGCCGATGCCGATGTGCCGTTGTTGCACGAAGCCAAGGCAGAGTACGCCAAGCTGCAATAATCTCCCGGCCGCTCACGCAATCTTCAGCACAATCTTGCCGTAGTTCTTGCCTTGCTGTATGAACGTATAAGCGGCGCGCGCCTCCTCCAGCGGGAAAACTTTTCCAATTACCGGATTGAGCTTGCCGGCCGCCAGCCACTCGGAAAGCTGCTTCCACGCCGATTCCATCAGCGCGCGATTCTGGCTCAGGTACGTAAGCCAGAGCCCATGCACGCTTGCGCCCTTGGCATAAAGCATCCGCGTGTCGAGCGTGGGCGGCTCTCCCGTGGCTGCGCCGTAGACGATGACGCGCCCGAAGTCGCGCACGCAGCGCACACTCTTGCCGACGTGCTCGCCCCCCAGCATTTCAAACACGGCGTCCACGCCTTGCCCGTTCGTCATCTCCTTGATCGCTTCCACGTAGTCTTTTTGCTTGTAGTTGATTCCGTGTTGTAGCCCGAGTTCGCGCACGCGCGCCAGCTTTTCCTCCGACGACGAAGTGCCGTACATTTCGACGCCTAGAATCTTTCCGATTTGCACCGCCGCCGTTCCCACTCCGCCCGCGACCGCATGAATAAGGACGCGCGTGCCAGCCGGCTTGTCAATGAGGCCAGCCTTCCAGAAGGCGAAATATGCGGTGAAGAAATTAACCGGGAAGGCGGCGCCTTGCTCGGCCGTCCACTGCGCGGGCACTGGCCAAAGCAGCGCGCGCGACGCGACGGTCTGTTCGGCGAAGGCCGCCCATTGCGTGTAGCCCATGACGCGTCGGCCCGATGCGTCCAGACCCGCGAACTCACGGCCCGCGATCAGCGGCGGCTTCGGCGTGCCCGCATACCCGCCCTGCGCGGTCATCAGGTCGGCGAAGTTCAATCCGCCGGCTTCCACCTTGATCAGTTGCTGCTCGGGACCGGCATGCGCATCGGGCACGTTTTGGATCTCGAGTACTTCGGGTCCGCCAAAGCGCGTAATCATCAGAGCTTTCATGGGGCAATTGTAGTTGAGCCGCAAGGCTTGAGCGACCGTCTCAGAGGCGGCCTCGCATATAATGAGATCGAGTTTCCGACTTCCGCGGCCATGGGAGAATACTCCGGCTACGGAAGCGAGGATGAGCCGGGTAATCGGCGAATCTGAGGGTGCTGGTGGAAACGCCCGCGCCTCCCGTGCTTGGAAAGGAAACGCTCGCGCAGGATTTCTTCCCGTGCCGTGCTTCCTTCCTCAGCTTTCGGAATCCAAGTAAACTCGACTGACTTGCAAACGCCCGCCGGCGCGCAGCCGGAGAAAATTAGCGACGTGCCTCTTACCGACAAATTCGGCCGTACCATTCACGATCTGCGGATCTCGATCACCGACCGCTGTAACTATCGCTGCGTGTACTGCCGCACTGGTACCAATGGCGCCGCCTTCGCCGAATTGCCGTTCGACGACTACCTGCGCATGGCGCGCGTGCTCATCGGACTTGGCATCACCAAAATCCGCCTCACCGGCGGCGAGCCGCTGCTGCGCAAGGGCATCGTCGAATTCGTGCGCGATCTGTCCAAGCTGCGCACTCTCCAGGGCAAGAAGCCGGAAATTGCGCTCACCACCAACGGCCACCTCCTCGCCGAGATCGCGCAGCCGCTCAAAGATGCGGGCCTCGATCGCGTCAGCGTCAGCATGGATGCGGTCGATCCCGAGCGCTTTGCGCGCATCACGCGCGTGCCGAACGGATATGACAGCGTGCTGGCGGGCGTTCGAGCGTCGCAGCGCGCCGGCCTCGACCCGGTGAAGGTGAATTGCGTTCTGCTGCGTGGCTTCAACGAAGATCAAGTCATCCCCTTCGGCATGTTCGCCCGCGACGAGGGGGTGATCGTCCGCTTCATCGAGTTCATGCCGCTCGAAGAAGGTCGCGTGTGGACGCCCGAGGTCGTGGTCACGCTCGACGAGATTGTCGCGCGCATGTCCGAGTATCGCCCGCTGGTTGAGATCGAGCGCGCCCCCAGCGAAACCGCGCGCCGCTATCGTTTTTCGGACGGCGTCGGCGAAATCGGAATCATCGCCCCCGTCTCGCGCCCATTCTGCGGCCATTGCAGCCGCATCCGCATCACCTCCGACGGCAAGTTACGCACGTGCTTGTTCTCCGTCTGGGACCATGATTTGCACGAACTCATGCGCCGCGGCGAGCCCGACGACAAGTTAGCCGAGTTCATTGAGGCCGTCGTCAACAAGAAGGAAGAGCGCCATCACATCGGCGAGCCCGGCTTTGTGCCCGCATCGCGCACAATGGTACACATCGGCGGCTAAGGATCGCCCCGAAGACCGGCGATCGTTTTTGCCCGCGCTGCGGCACCAACGTGGCGCAGGTGTGAGTCACTCCTGGAGGCGTTGTGGGATAGCGGAGTTTTGAGAGTCAGTAGAAGGAATCGTACTTTGTAACCACCCAGCCGCCCGCCTTCTTCTCTTCTGTAACTGAAAACAAGTCTTTGTAAGTCGAGCGCTGCGCCGTGGTCGAATATCGTTCGCCCTTATAGTGCAGAATGATCAGCGGCGGCGCATCTTCCCACTCGACCAGGTTCCATCCGATCAGCGGGTGTTGCGTCTCGGAATCGCAAATAAACTCCGCACGCTTCCTGCGGTAATCTTTCTCCCAATCCGCGAGCAGCACGCGGCAGTCGCCGTCGCGCATCTGCTTAATAAAGTCGCTGGCGGTGCGCTCAATCGTGCGATCGCGCAGCGGGTTCATCGTGATGCTGATGGGTAGATTCGTCAAAGGGTCGCGCTCTTCCGAGCGCGCCAGCACCGGCGGCTGATTGCTCAGCCAGTACAAATATCCGAGAAAAGAAAACAGCAGCAGGCCGGCCACACCGAACGCAATTACAAAATGAGCCTTTGAAGCCCGCATGCAGGAAAGTGTGTGCTAAAGGTAACTAGTCCGCAAGTTACGGTAGGCACATAAGGCATGCCCAGCCTTCCAAGTCTCTCATAAAGGACCAATCGCCGCGCCGCAAACCGAGGCCGGTTTTCCTGAGAACTGAGAGCTGATAGCTGAGAGCTGGTTTCTAATACTCCGGCTCCCGCTTCCATCCCGAGAGCATCGAGAAGAAGTTCGACCACCCGTGCAGCGCGACCATGATCAGATGCCCCGGCACGAACGCGACGAACCCGCACATCGACGCAAAATGCCAGATGCGCGTCAGGTGGAATCCGCCAAACAGAAACGCCAGCCACGAATATTGCGTAGGCTTGTACATCACCAGCCCGGTCAGCAGCGACAGCACCCCGAATCCGACGGTCGAAGTGTACGCCAGTTTTTGCAGCGCATTGTATTGCCCGGTCGCGGCGGGCTTCGGTCCAAAAAAGAAGTAGTGCCGCGCCATCGGCCACACTCCGGGAATGTCTTTGGGCGTGAACAGCACGGCGCGGTAATGGCCGCTCAGGAATTGATACGAGAGATAAATCACGCCGCTTGCGGCGAACAGCCACATGAATGTGAAATGCCATTGCAGCGCGCCGCCCAGCCATCCGCCCAGCGTGAGCGCCTTCGGAATGTCGATCAGATTCTGCTGCGGAATTTTCGGCCCAAAGCTCGGAAACGCGCGAAAGATTCGCAGACCGCTGGTCACCAGCACAAACACGCTCACCGCGTTCACCCAGTGCGTCAGTCGGATTGCGAACGGATGCTCGTAAGCCGCACGCACCAGGTCCGGCTCGGACGCAGTCTTCTTTTCCGCCTCGGCCTCGGCGCGCACCGCACGTGCTGCGGCCGCGGTTTCCGCCGATGCAGACGTCACGCTCTTCGCCGCCGGAGATTTAATCGCCTGAACAGATGGAGTGACCTCGACCGATTGCGCCGGCCTCTGCTGGGACGCAGCCTCGTCCGTCAGAGCCGGGAAGGGCGCGGTCTCAGCCTCATGGATGGTTTTGCCCTCCGCGGCGACTGTTGAAGCTGGCGGCTCGGAGGCAGCATTCTTTGCCGGCTGCGCACTCTCCAGCGTCGGTTCAATCTTCTTATCCTTCTCCTGGCCGTCCGTCATCACAGCCCTCCAAACCAGCTGTAGCCCTGGTCTTCCCAATAGCCTGTCTTGCCGGGCTTCAGCACGCTGGTCACGCGCAATGTGTCGAGATATTTCGCTTGCTTGTAGCCGAGTTTGGTAGGCATTTGCAGACGCAGCGGCGCGCCATGCTTGCGATCGAGTGGATGCCCATACATCTCATAGCAGAGCAGCGACTGCGGATGCAGCGCCGACGCCATATCGATCGACTCGTAATAATCGTCGGCGCACTCGACCTCGATAAAACGCGCCGACTCATTCCCTCCCACCAGCGTCATAAAATCGGAGATGCGCGTCCCGCCGAATGCCCCAATCACGTCCCAGCCTTCCACGCAGATGTGCCGCGTATTCTGATTGATCTTCGGCAGCGCCGTGATCTGCGATAGCTTGTACTCGCCCGGATGCTGCACATCACCTTCGACCGTCAGCGTCCAATTCTCCAGGTCCACCTCGGGATCGAGCACGTCGTACCCGTTGTAGGGAAATTTTTCGAAGGGCGCGACCTGCGCATTCGAGAACGTCTGCGCCAGGTGCTGCCCGCGGAACAATTCGCCCGCCGCCCAATCGCTGAACCGCACTCCCTCCGTCACCAGCCAATCGCTCGCCTTCGGAAACGCAAACACGCCCAGTGCCGCCACCGGCGCCAGCTTCAACAACTGCCGCCGGCTCCGGCGCCGGAGCTCACCATCCTTCATTTGCTCGATCATCGAAGCACCCCGCAGTCTGCCGACCTTATCACAGTTAGATGAAGATGCGAGAGTAAAGCTACAAACAGGTACGAGCCCGTCCTCGCCGCGGATTCGGGCAAGAAATTCCATCGCATCATTGCTCGCCTCCCGCGTGTCAGCGCGGATACACACCCGTTGGCAAGACACAGCTTACCTGTCTCCGCCTAGCCTTAAGTCCAATATTTTCAGCTTCCTATCGCTGGCCCCCCAAGTGCTTTTCCGAATGCGTAGGTAGCCGGCCTAAGCCAAATGGCGGCCGCGGAGCGCGCCGAAGGAGGACATCATGGAGACAATGCTGCAAGCTCTGGTCATCGTCGGCGGATTGACGTTCTCGCTCGCCGCGTCGCTTCTGATCGAAGAATTAATCTTCGGTCGCATCGTCCGCCTGGCCTTCGTCCGCCGCACTTCGAGTTCTCGGTCCAATCCCAGTTCTCAGGTCCCTGGCCAAAACAAAGAACTGTCGTAAGGACGAAGAACTGAGAACTGAGAGCTAAGAGCTAAGAGCTAGAAAAGGAGCACACCCATGCTATTCGTCAAGTACCTGCTGCTGAGCGCCGGCATCGGAATGTTCGTTATCGCCGCCGCCATTCTGTCCTTCGACACTTACCTGTTCATCGCCTATCGCCGCCGTCTTGCTTATCCCGAAGGCAGCGTGCCAACCCCCGAACCGTCCGTCCGCTGGCGCATTCCCGTCGCTCTCGTCATGCTCGCCTGGGCGCCGCTGCTCATCTCGGCTGCCATCGTCATCGTGCCCGCCGGAATGGGTGGCATCCGCGTCAGCCAGACGCGCGGCACGCTCGCCGGAACTCTCTATCCCGGCGTGCATTTTGTCGTCCCCCTCGTCGAGCGCGTCGAACTCTTCAACACGCGCGACCAGCTCTTCACCACCGGCATTACCGAGGATTCGCTCGTGACAGGCGCCGTCAAGGGCGAGCCGCTCCACGTGCAGGCCAAAGAAGGACTCACCCTCGGCCTCGCCATCACGGTTCGCTACCAGCTCGATCCCAAGCGCCTCGACTACGTCGAAGCGAATCTTCCGCAGCCTCTGGAAAAAGAAATCGTGCCGCCCGTCGTCGCCACTACCTGGCGCGAACTCGTCCCGAATTACACCGTGTGCGAAGTCTTCTCCGCCAAACGCGAAGAGGTTCGCCAACGCGCAGCCGAACTCATTCGCAAACGTCTCGCCGTCGATGGCATCGTCGTCAAAGAGGTCATGCTGCGCGACATCGACCTTCCCCAGGAATATGCCAAGGGCCTCGAATCCCTTCTGCTGAAAGAGCAGGAAAATGATCGCATGGGCGTGGAAACGGAAATCCATGTGAAGCAGGTGAAGGTCGCCGAAGCCGATGCCGAAGCGCAAAAGGTGCAGGAGGTCAAGCAGGCCGAAGGGCAAGCCGCCGTGCGCGTGTTACAAGCCAAGGGCGAGTCTGATGCCATGCAATACCTGCTGCCGCTAAAGGAGAAACAGATTCAGCAATCGAAGCTCGAAGCCGAGGCGCGCAAGGAATCCACGGTGAAAAACGCCGAAGCCGCCGGCGAAGCCAAGCTCATTGACAGCAAGGCCGAGATGGAGCGCCGCAAACTACTCGCCCAGGCCGAAGCCGAACGCATCCGCCTCACTGCCTCCGCCGACGCCGAGCGCATGACCAGCGAAAGCGCTATCCTCAAGCAGAACCCGCTCCTCATCAATAAAATCGTCGCCGAGCGCCTCTCCGACAAACTCCAGATCATGATGGTTCCCGCCGACGGCAAATTTTTCTTCACCAACGACGTCCTGCGCGGCATGAGCGGCGCCAATCACGTCAGCCAGTCGGAGGACGCAGCCGACTCCGAATCGAAATGACTACGTCAGTCGCGAGCCCATCCTGACTGTCGTGTCTCTTCGACCGTCAGGATGGGCGCTCAAACTAAGGCAGCTCCCCCGCGCCCCGAATCATCGACCCGATCCGCACTCGGCAACCGGCATGGAATTCCACTCCCATCTCGCACGCTATAATCGGCGCATCCGGCAAATGAAATCGCGCTTCGCCATGCTCGCGCGGCTGTCACGTAAAGCCTCGTTATCGCTCGCCTGCTTATTTCTCGGCTTGTCTCTCGCGGCGCCGTCGTTACGCGCATCCAATCTCGACACCGCCGCTCGCCAACTCGCCGATCGCATCGCTTCCACAACCGGTCCCGGTTCCATCACGCTCGAAGTCGCCAACCGCTCCTCGCTCGACGACAAGTCCGCAAAAGAAGTTCGCAGCGCAATCCAAGCCGAGTTGCGCATCAAGGGCGTGCATGCCGTTGCCGCCGACCAATCCGTTGGCAGCGTCAACGTTATCCTCTCCGAAAGCCTGCGCGAGTTTGTTTGGACTGCCGTCATTGCGATCGGCGCCGACCCGCCGCGCACGGTCCTCGTCTCCTCGCCGCGCCCGCCCGCCGCGCCTTTCGCTCCCGCATTCCCTCTCACTCTGAAGAAGACTCTGCTTTTCTCCAACGAGCAGCCCATTCTCGACGCTGCTCTCATCGACGCTTCCGGTGGAATGCTTGCCGAGGGAGTCGCCACAATCCCCGCAGGCGCGCGCCTTCTTGTTCTCGAGCCCGCCCGCGTCGTTGTCTATCGCCAGCAATCGGGCCACTGGGATCTCGAAACCTCGCTCCCCATCAATGTTTCGCGCGTTTTCCCGCGCGACGTTCGCGGGCGCCTCTTCCTCCGTCGCGATCACCTCTTCGACGCCTACCTTCCCGGCGCATTCTGCCGCTCCAGTTCCGCCGCGCCCCTCACCATGAACTGCGCCCGCAGCGACGATCCCTGGCCGCTCACCTCCGACGAAATCGGTCCCAACGCAGTCCGCGCCTTCTATGCGCCCGCGCGCAACTTTTTCACCGGCGCGCTTTCGCCCGGCATCGGCAAAATTTCCAACGCGCCCTCGTTCTATTCTGCCGCGCCCCTCGCACGCTCCAACTACACGCTCTGGGTTCTGGCTACGGTCGATGGCTCCATCCACGAAATCGACGGTGTTACCGATCAGGCCATCCGCTCAGCGCGTTCTGGAAGCGACCTCGCCGCCATTCGCTCCACGTGTGGCGCGGGCACGCAGCTTCTCGTTTCGGAAAGCGGCGACTCCGATCGTGACAGTCTGCGCGCCTTCGAAATTCCTGATCGCGATCCCGTGGCCGTCACTTCGCCGCTGGAATTCGACGGAACCATCAGCGCTCTCTGGCCCAACGCCGCCCTCGCCAGCGCCGTCGCCATCGTCAAACGTGCAGATACAGGTTGGTATGAAGCGAATCGCATTACTATTTCTTGCGCTCATTAGCCTCGCGGGCACCGCGCAATCCGCCACGCGCCCGCGCTATGGCGGTACTTTGCGTGTAGCCGTGCAATCCGCGCCCACCGCGCTTGAGCTTCCCGCCTACTCCTCACCCACCGATTACTGGGAAATGGCCGGCATCCTTTCGCTCGTCGCCGACACTCTCGTCACCATCGGCGCCACCGGTCGCCCTCAGCCCGCTCTCGCCGTCTACTGGCAGCACGACTCGACCGCCCGTCACTGGCAATTCACTTTGCGTCCCGGAATTAAATTTCATGACGGTACCGCCGCCGTCGCCGCCGTCGCACAAATCCTTGCCGCTCTTCATCCCGACTGGAATGTCCGTGCCGCCTCCGCCTCTCCGAGCCCCGATCTGCTCGTGATCGAAACCGAAAATCCGTCGCCCTCCCTCCTCGCCGAACTCGCGCTGCCGCGCAATCTGATCCTCACGCACAACAGCGCCGCAATCCCCATCGGCACCGGCCCCTTCCGCGTCGCCGAATTTCAGCCCGGCAAATCTCTCAAACTCGCCGCCAGTGAAGACGCATGGTCCGGCCGACCCTTCGTCGACTTCATTGAAATCGAATTCGGCAAATCCCTTCGCGACCAGTCCCTCGCCCTCGAAGTCGGAAGACTCGACATCGTCGAAGCCATTCCACAGCCCGCGGCCTCGTCCCGCATTCGCACCTCGTCGTCGCTCCCCATCGAACTAATGGCGCTTGTCTTCAGTTCGAATTCCAAAGCTCAGGACCCGCGCCTGCGCGACGCTCTCGCTCTCTCCATCGATCGCAAGCCCATTCAATCCGTGCTCCTCAAAGGTGCCGCCGAACCCGCCGCCAGCATCCTTCCCAACTGGATGACAGGCTACAGCGCCGCCTTTCCCACGCAGCCCAACCTGCAACAAGCCAAGGCCCTGCTTGTCGATTCCCACCCGCCTGCACTCACCCTCAGCTACGATGCGCGCGATCCCCAGTCTCAACTCATTGCCGAGCGCATCGCCCTCAACGCCCGCGAGGCCGGCATCACGTTGCAGGTTTCGCTCTCCGGTCCCGAAGACCTTCGCCTCGTCCGCATCGCCCTTCCTACGCCCGATCCCGCGCTCGCGCTTCTCGAAGCCGCGCGCGAACTCTACCTCCCTGCGCCTGCCTTGCGCGGCAATTCGGTCGAAGATCTTTACCAGGCTGAGCGCGCGCTGCTCTCGAACAACGCGGTAATTCCGCTTTTCCATCTTCCCGTCGCCACCGCCGCCGGCCCGCGCGTCCGCCGCTGGGCGCCCGATCAACTCGGCTCTTTGAACCTGCAAGAAATCTGGCTGGAGGACTCGCGATGAGTTTCCGCCAAAAACTTCTTTTGCTCTTCGCCGCCACCGTCCTCACTTGCGTCGTCGTTATGGCGGTCTCGGTCTACAGCACCATGCGCGCCTCGTTCGAGCAGGCCAATCTGGACCGCGCCAATTCCATCGCCGCCGAGTTTCGCTCCGAATTCCAGCGCCGCGCCGACGACGTCGTACGCAAGGTCGATGCGATTGCCGCCGGCGAAACCGTACAGCGCATCGCGCTCGAACTCAATCGCAGCGTCGCACCCGCCGAAGGCGCCGCCCCCAACAGCAGCGGCTATCCAAGCGAAGCGCGCGCACTCGCCTCCCAGCAGCAACTCGATTTTCTCGAACTCGTCGACCACCAGGGCACCATCCTGTCCTCCGCTCAATGGCAGGCGAAGTTTGGCTATCCCGAGCCGGCCATTGCCTCTTCCACCGCCCCTGCCGGCGCATTCCTCAAGCGCGAGGACCTGCCAAATGGCCCGACCCTCGGCCTGTTTGCCATACGCTCCGTTCCCATCGGCGAGCAACCCCTGTTCGTCATCGGCGGCGAGCGCCTCGATCAGGGCTTCCTTTCCCGCCTCGACATTCCCGCCGGCACGCGCGTGCTTCTCTATCAGAATCTCGACACCAAATGGAATCCGCAGTCGCTGCTTGATCTAAACGGTCCCGCCGCCGGTGCCGACCGCATCGCGCCCCTCGTCGAAAAAGTCAGAAGCAGCGGACAGGAAGCGCAGTCTGCCATTCATTGGAGCTCCGATTCCGCCGACGCCGAAGTCTTCCACGCTATCCCACTTTTCGGATCTGACCAGCACAGCTCTGACCAGCCTGGCCCAAACCAGCAGCTGATGGGCGTCCTGCTCGTCGCCAGTTCGCGCCGCCCGCTCATTGAATTGCAGCGCCGCATTGTCTCCACCGCCCTCTTCGTCGGTGGCATCGGAATCCTCGTCGCCGTGCTCGCCAGCTTGTGGTTCGCCGCTCGCGTCACGCGGCCCGTCGTCTCCCTCGCCGAAGCCGCGCGCCGCGTCGCCGCCGGCGATCTCGCCGCCAAGGTCGACGTCGAGTCCTCCGACGAGCTCGGCGAACTTGCTGCCTCCTTCAACCGCATGACGGAAGACCTGCTGCGCGAAAAAGATCGCGCCGTGCAGGCCGAGCGCGTCGCCGCCTGGCGCGAACTCGCCCGCCGCCTCGCGCACGAACTCAAAAATCCGCTCTTTCCCTTGCAAGTGACGGTAGAAAATCTCCTCCGCGCCAAACAAAAATCTCCAGAAATATTTGAAGAAGTATTTAGCGAAAGCACCGCGACCTTGCTCGCCGAAATCAATAACCTGAAAACCATCGTCGGCCGCTTCAGCGAATTCTCGAAAATGCCGCAACCGCAACGCCGCCCCGTCCGGGTCAACGAACTTGTGCTCTCGGTCCTGCGCGTCTTCCAAGCGCAACTCACGGCCAATAATCGCATTCACGTCCGCACCGAGCTTGCCCCCGATCTGCCCGAGATTTCCGCCGACCCCGATCTGCTCCATCGCGCGCTTTCGAACCTCGTGCTCAACGCCATCGACGCCATGCCGCAGGGCGGCGAACTCACGCTCCGCACCGCTGCGCTTGACGGCGCGTCTGCGCAAGGGGCCACTCCCGATCGCGTTGTAATCTCCGTCTCTGACACCGGCTCCGGCCTCACGCCCGAAGCGTGCGCGCGCCTTTTCACCCCGTATTACACGACCAAGCAGCATGGCACCGGCCTTGGCCTCGCCATCGTGCAATCGGTCGTTAGCGATCACGGCGGAAAAATTTCCGTCGAGAGCACAAAAGAAAATGGCTCCACGTTTCACATCGAATTGCCTTGCAGCGCGCCCCAAAGTTCACAGGCTGCCGCAGAGGATTAGTGAATCGAGTCATGACATCTCAATCTCACCGCCGAGATGCAGAGATCGCCGAGGAAGATTTGGCTTGGCTTTTCTCGGCGCACTCCGCGTCTCTGCGGTAGATTTGTTTTTTGCTTGAACCAGTAAATGTCGAGGTCCACACCGTGCCGCAAAAAGCCCACCTGCTCATTGTCGACGACGAACCCAACACGCTCGCCTCGCTCTCCCGCGCCTTTCGCCTTGAGGGCCACCAGGCCACCGTCTGCGACAACGCCGCGAAGGCTCTCGAACTCGCCACCACCCAGCCCTTCGACCTCATCCTCTCCGACGTCGTCATGCCCAATAAAGACGGCCTCGCGCTGCTCGAAGAGCTGAAATCGCAAGGCGTCCCCACCCCCGTCGTCATGATGTCCGGCCAGGCGCACATCGAGATGGCCGTTCGCGCCACTCGCCTCGGCGCGCTCGATTTCCTCGAAAAGCCCATCTCCACCGACAAACTCCTGCTCACCGTCGAAAACGCTCTCAAACTCGGCCGCCTCGAGCGCCAGAACCGCGACCTGCAGATCCGCCTCGGTAAGCACGAAATTGTGTGGACAGGCGAAACCATGCGCCGCGTCATGGCGCAGGTCGAGCGCGTCGCCTCCAGCGAAACCCGCGTGGCCATCCTCGGAGAAACCGGCACCGGCAAGGAACTCGTCGCCCGGACGCTCCATGACCGCAGCCCGCGCGCCGCCGCCCCTTTCGTCACGCTCAACTGCGCCGCCGTCCCCGCCGAACTCATCGAGTCCGAACTTTTCGGCCACGAAAAAGGATCGTTCACCGGCGCCGCTGCCCGCCATCTCGGCAAATTCGAGCAGGCCCAGCACGGCACCATTTTCCTCGACGAGATCGGCGACATGCCCCTCACCATGCAGGCCAAACTGCTGCGCGTGCTTGAAGAAGGCGAAGTCGAACGCATCGGCGGCGACCGCGCCATCGCCGTCGACGTCCGCGTCATCGTCGCCACGCACCACGATCTCGAAGCCCTCACCCGCGACGGCAAATTCCGCCAGGATCTCTTTCATCGCATTTACGTTTTCCCCCTGCGTCTGCCGCCCCTGCGCGAGCGCCGCGAGGATATCCCCGCCTTGGTCGAACATTTCGCCGCCCAGGTCGCCGCGACCAACAACTGGAAGCCAATGCCCTTCACGGCCGACGCCATCGCCGCCCTCCAGCAATACGCCTGGCCCGGCAACATCCGCGAACTGCGCAACGCCGTCGAGCGCCTCATGCTGCTGGCGACCGCGAATGAAGTCACCGCCGAAACGGTAGCCTTGGCGCTGCCCACGCCCGCGGCCGGTAGACTCGGCCCCGACTCCACTAACGCCGGATCAGGCCCGCTAGCCGACCGCGTCCGCGCTTTCGAGAAGCAGACGATCCTAGCCGAACTCAAGCGCAACCACAATCAAATCTCCAACACCGCGCGCGCCCTCGGCCTCGAGCGCTCTCATCTTTATAAGAAAGCCGAGCAGGTTGGGATTGATTTGAAAACAGTTCGAAGCGAGACCGATCGCCAGGAGCGCTAAGCGCTCCGCGTTTGCATTTTTCCCACCCTCCAGACGACAATCCCTTTGTGCCCAGCACCAGCTTTTACGAAGCCCGTCAGCCCGCCGCGCCTTTTCGTCCCGGAGCCCTCGTCCTCGCCACACTCGCCAATCCCCGCGAAAAATTCTGGGGCGCAATTCTTCATCTCTCACCCACCGGCCTCAGCCTGCGCGGTGTCGATCTTTCCTCCTTCGACGATTTCGCCGCCCAGATTCGCAACGGCGAGCCCTTCGCCGCCAGTGTAATGTTCTTTCCTATGCACCGCGTCGAGCGCCTTGAACTCGATCTCCCCGAGGGCAGCCTCCCGTCCCTCGCCCAGCGCTTCGCCCAAAAAACCGGACAGGACCCCGCCCCCATCCTCGTCAGCGAATTTCTTCCGCCTCCAACCGAAGACGAGATGCGCAACACGGCAGACGCCATTGAGCGAAAAGAAAACGCCAAAGATTACCCAACGCCGAAACGCCCCCCCGGAGACTCCCCCCGTTGAGCCTCCGCCAAATCCTCACCGCGCCCAATCAGCTCACGCTGCTGCGCATGATTTTTCTCCCCTTCATCGTCATCAATCTGGTCAAGCACGATTACAAGTGGGCGCTCGCGCTTTTCGTCCTCGCCGGCCTTAGCGACGGCCTCGACGGCTTGCTCGCCCGCACCCTTCACCAGCAAACCGTGCTCGGCCAATATCTCGATCCCATCGCCGACAAACTCCTCATGAGCACCATGTTTCTCGTGCTCTCCATCGAGCGCCAGATCCCCTGGAAATACACCATCGTCGTCTTCAGCCGAGACATCTCCATTCTCATCATCAGCGGCGTGCTCTTCATGATCGTTGGCCTGCGCGATTTCCGCCCCAGCATCTTCGGCAAGGCCAACACCGCGGCGCAAATCGGCGCCATCTTTTTCGCCCTGCTGCTGCTAGTCGCGCCCCTCCGTTGGGTCTGGATCGCCCGCACCACATTCCTGCGCGCCACGTTTCTGTTCACGGTCGTCTCCGCGGTCCACTACGCGTTTCTAGTGCAGCACCGGCTCCGTCAGCACGGACACGTCCCCGAACTGAAAAGCTGAAACGCTCTCACGTGTCGCTCGGAAAGTGGCGCGTAAGTGTGAGGCAGCCGATCCCGGCCCAGGCAAAATGCGGGGCCGACCCCGCGCCGAGTAGCAGTCAACTGACAACCGCCCGCAAGATCTTCAGAATCCCCATGCTCGCCGCCGAAATCTATCTATCGTGCCAACCAACGTCATCCGCCGCACCGTCGATTTATCGGGCTTCCCGCTCAGCATGGTCCTCCCGCTATCGATGTCTTGATGGGACAGATTAGGTGTGCCGCGCCGCTAAGTGATAAGAATCACAGCGTCATGCGACCCCCTGGTATTAAGCTGATAGTCGCATCCCATCCTGGGTCTGCGTGCTTGATGGCCGTCGCTGTGTGGCCGGTGCCTGGCACAAGGCAGGAACTCATGAAAACCCTACTGGCAATTGATGATTCCAAGTTCTCAGAAGCAGCGGAGAAGGCCCTCTCCGGCCAGTTCCGGCCTGAGGACACTGAAGTCCGGGTGCTGCACGTCGTTGAGCCGATCGTAGTCCTTGAGCCTCCACAGATGTCTCCGGGATACTATCCCGAACTGGAGGACCAACTCCCGCGAGCACGCGAAGTCGTAGATCGCGTGGCCAAAACGCTCTCCGCTGCTGGTTTCCGAGTGACCACGTCAGTCAAGACAGGCGACGCGAGAAGCGTCATTTTGGAGGAGGCTGCGGAATGGCACGCGGACTTAATTATCCTGGGCTCCCATGGACGCAAGGGGCTGGGACGTTTCTTCCTCGGCAGCGTTTCAGAAGCTGTAGCCCGCCACGCCCGCTGCTCTGTACAGATTGTGCGGATTCCAGCGTAAGCACCCGTAACTGATCTTGCTGCCGCGAATCGGCTGTTCACGCGAACCGTAACGCGCCACTTGCGGATTGGTAGCGTAACATCCCGATCAGACTCATTGGTCGAATAAAGCCCAATCGCCCGCCCCAATTCAGCAGGTCTTTGGCGACCCCGGAGGGGCTCGAACCCCCAACCCTCAGTTCCGAAGACTGATGCTCTATCCAGTTGAGCTACGGGGCCGCTTCCTCAAACTCTACCACTATTCCTCGTCCCTCAAGCGTCGCGCGTTGCGCATCGGCACCATACAACTCCCAAGGCAAATCTCCTCCATCGCGTTATCACTTCGTCCAGACACTAATCTTCTGGGCGGGCACTATTCTTCTGCGACGACAAATCGAAATCACCGCTTCCTCGCTACCGCCACCCGCGGAATTCCCTGCAAATCGTTCTTGATCCGAACCTCATCCCATCCCGCCAGCAGCCCGCGCACTCCATCCGCAATCGTCCCGCTGATTTCAAACACCAGCCAGCCGCCGGGCCGCAACGCCTCACACGCCTGCGGAATCAGCCGCTCAATCACCTCAAGCCCGGTCGGCCCCGCAAACACGGCTCCACCCGGCTCGAACTTGCGTACCTCAAGCTGAACCTCGTCTTCCTCCGATTCGCCAACATAAGGAGGATTCGAAACCACGAAATCGAAATGCTTGGGCGGAAACCCATTCAGCAAATCCGCTCTATGAAATATGATTCGCGAAGTCAACTCGTGCCGAGCCGCATTGGCTCGCGCCACTTCCAGCGCCTCCGCCGAAATGTCGGTAGCGTAAATCTCAGCCCACGGCATTTCCCGAGCCAGCGCCAACGCAATCGCCCCCGACCCAGTCCCAACATCGACGATACGTAGAATGTGTGGCGCGGACACTCCTGTCCGCGGCCGTTGATCTTGCTTTTGCTCTTGATTTTGATCTTGCTCTTGCTCTTGCTCTAGATCTTGCTTTAGATCTTGCTCTTGCCCTTGATCTCGCGTTCGTCCCACCGCCGAGACCAACTCCAGCACCGCCTCCACCACATGCTCCGTCTCCGGCCGCGGGATAAGCACCGCCGGCGACACAATCAGATCCATCCCCCAGAATTCCTGGTGCCCGGTAATGTACTGCGCCGGCTCGCCCGCCGCCCGCCGCGCCAGCGCCGCATCGTAACGTGCCACTTCGTCCGCACTAAACTCCCGCTCCGGATGCGCATACAAATACGCGCGATCGCAATCCAGCGTAAACATAATCAGCAGCTCGGCATTCATCCGCGGCGAAGGAACGCCCTCCACCCCAAGCCGCTGGATCGCCGCATGAAGGGCCTGTCTCAATTGCACGCTCTTATTTCACCACGGACACGAGACAAGCAGGGAGAATGTGAACAAGATTTTTGGGCCGGACCGGCCTCAACTAACGATGACAAACGCATGCCGCCGTTTCGGACCAAACCGAAAAACCGCGAAGTCATCGTCAAACGACGCAGCGCGATCAATCCCGAGACGCTGCATTACCGCGAAACTTGTCCGGTCAACCAAAGAAAAGTCTTGGTCGCGGAAGGCGAGTCCAATTTGCCAGGCAGCTTCGAGGTCCGCCGTACCGACCGGTGCGACCGATGCAGTGCCATTCCGGAGCCCTTCCCAAAATCTCTCGGCAGCGCGCCGATGGATCCGCCAGCGCAGAAGGGTCCAAGTTTCCAACAGCACGTGGTCCGTCGTCACTAGCCGTTCGCCGCCTGCCAGGATGTCTTTACTTCGATGGTTGTTCAAGTCGGAAGAATCGGCCGCGGCGTACCACACCGACGTGTCGACGAAAAGACTCATCTGGGGGAACGACCCACGCGCCGCCCTGACTTCTCGCGCGATCCCTGGAATGCGTCAGCGATCATCGCATCCTTGTTTTTCGCAACGTCAGAACCACCCGAGATTCCCAAGTCGAATATGCAAGCCACATCCCCTTTGGCCTGCGGCTCTGCAAGATCGCGCGCCACCAGTCGGCGCATGTACTCAGCCAGAGAAACCCCGAGTTCACTGGCGCGCTGGCGAGCCCGCCGGTGCGCCTGTCCCTCGAGCGTAATTTGCGTACGTGACATCATGATGGCGCCATTATAGCATAGCGATCTGCCCCCGGCACGGACTCAAGTTACGGGCAGATCCTGAAGCGCCGGACATAGCTCTGCTTTAGCTTGGCGGAAGCATCGAATAGCAGATAAACCTCCATGTCAAAGCCGCAGGGAAACTGGCTCGCAGTGCTTGGGAACCGGCTGTAAATGAGATGGTCGCCGGACGCCGCTCGCATGTCCATACCTTCGCGCTGCGCAACACGGCCAACCGATGGTGCACTCTCGAAGAACTGGATGTTCCTCGCCTTGAGCGCGGCGCGCGCTTGCCCTATCTCCATGTTGTCAGGAAAGTCGCTTCGCAGGTCGTTCTCCTGTCGCGTCAGTTCCACCAATCCCCTCGGAAACAGCGCATCGAACTTGGGCGTCGAGGCTAGGGCTATAAACAGGGCGGCTGGAAAGATCATGGAGATTGACGCAAGCCGCAGAAAACGCGCGCTGAGATCACGCCGCAAGAGAAGGAAGACGTAGACCAGTCCCGAGTAAATTAAGGCGTTTCCCGCGATGATGGCAAACGGCGAATCCGAGTGCAGAAGAATCTCAACAAAAAATCCACCGGGAAATAATAGGAACGAGGCCGGCAGGGCGACCCAAGCGGGACCTCCGAGCAAGATCGCATCGAGGGCGGACAAACCTGAACCGCACAGCAGCGCTAGCGATAGCCGATCCATCGCAGTTCTCTATGGTCTCGCGAACGACCAACGACTAACGACCGCCGACCACTTCTACCTTCTAACTTCTGACTCCCCTCACGCCACTCCCGCCGTCTCGTGCTTCAGTTTCTCCGCCTGATAATGCGTAATCAGCGCGTCAATCAGCGGTTGCAGCTTCCCATCCATCACCTGCTCCAGTTGATGAATCGTAAATCCGATGCGATGGTCCGTCAGCCTGTTCTGCGGAAAATTGTACGTCCGAATCTTCTCCGATCGATCCCCCGACCCCACCATCTGCTTGCGCTCTTTCGCCAGCGCATCCTGCTGCTTCTGCATTTCCAGTTCGTACAGCCTCGACCGCAGCACACGCATGCCCTTTTCGCGGTTCTTGATCTGCGACTTCTCGTCCTGGCAGCTCACCACCGTATTCGTTGGAATGTGCGTGATGCGCACCGCCGAATACGTCGTATTCACCGACTGCCCGCCCGGCCCCGACGAGCAGAACGTATCGATCCGCAAATCTTTCGCCTCAATCTTCACGTCCACGTCTTCCGCTTCCGGCAGCACCGCCACCGTAATCGCCGACGTATGCACCCGCCCCTGCTGCTCCGTCTCCGGCACGCGCTGCACGCGGTGTACGCCGCTCTCGTACTTCAGCCGCGAGAACACCCGCTCGCCTTCAATCATCGCAATCACTTCCTTCAGCCCGCCCGCCGACGACTCCGACGTCGAAAGCACTTCCACCTTCCACTTTTGGCTCTCGGCGTAGCGGTTATACATCCGGAAAACTTCCGCCGCAAATAATGTCGCCTCGTCTCCCCCGGTGCCCGCGCGGATTTCCAGGATCACGTTCTTCTCGTCATTCGGATCCTTCGGTAGCAGCAGCACCTTCAACTCTTCTTCCACGCCGACCACGCGCCCTTCCAGCTTCGCCAGTTCCTCTTCCGCGTACGCCCGCATCTCGGCGTCGGTCTCTTCGGCCAACAAGCCTTTGCTCTCCGCAATCCCTCGCCTCAGGTCTTTAAATTCGCGATACTTCTCCACCACCGGCACAAGTTCGCTGTGCGCCTTGGCACTCTTCTGGTATTTCGCCGAGTCATTCGTGATCTCCGGCGACGCCAGCGCGTTCGTCAGCTCCTCATACCGCGCTTCGATTTGGTCCAGTCGTTCAAACATTGTCGTTAGTCGTTGGTCGTCAGTCGTTCGGCCTTCCCGCGTTGAACCGGTTGATCAGCGCGTTTAACCCGCGGCCGACGCCATCGCTACACTCCCCAAGTCCCACGCACTTCTCTTCCGACAAGTATTGTAACCGCCCAGCAAGTAGAACCTGCGTTTGCAGCTCCAATAAAGACCCTCGGGCGTGAAAGAGAAAGCGCACAAAATCGGGCGCCGAGTGCCGTCCTTTCCCCTCGGCAATGTTGCTGGGGACTGAGACCGCCGCCCGTCGCATTTGCGAAGTGAGACCATATAGTTCGTGCTTGGGAAACTCGGCAGTCGCGCGGTAAATTTCCTCGGTCAACGTCATCGCGTCTTGCCACACTCGAAGATCTCGAAAGGTTGAAGGCGCTGGCATTGCAAATACCTCCGCCCTAAAGCTACGCGTTGATTCCAAGCCCCCCAAGGACCAGTGAACATTCAAATTGTGATATTTCCAAGATTGGAAGGATTGGGCACCGCAGAGAGCCAATGCGAGTCCCGAACGACTAACGACCAACGACGAACGACCCGCTACGCAATCACCAACTCACCGCCATGCTGCTTCTCCAGTGCCATCGCCTCATCCAGTGCCACAATCGCGCATTCCACTTCGCGGTCATCGGGAGCTTTGGTCGTGATGCGTTGTAGCCACAGCCCCGGCGCCGTCATCACCGCAAACAGCGAACTCCGGTTCTTGGCGGCAAAGCGAATAATTTCGTACGAAACTCCCGCAATCACCGGCAGCAGCGCAATCCGCTCCGCAAACCTCGCCCAGAACGTCGTCACCGGAATGAACATATAGACGACCATCGAAATGATCATCACCGTCATCAGAAAGCTTGTCCCGCACCGCGGATGGTACGTCGAATACTTCTGCACCGCCGCTGTCTCCAGCGGATCGCCATTCTCAAACGCAAATACCGTCTTGTGCTCCGCCCCGTGATACTCGTACACCCGCCGGATGTCCTTCCACAGCGAAACCCCCCACACAAACAGCAGGAACATCGCGATCCGGATCACCCCATCCACGAAGTTAAACAAAAATTGCTCGCCAAAAATCGGGTTCACCCGCTTCAGCTCCGTCGTCGCCAGTAGCGGCAGGTACTTATACATGAAGATAAAAAACAGGATGGAAAAAATCATGTTCAGCGTCGCCATCCATCCCGTAATTTCCATCTTCTTGCCCGGCTCTTTCCCGCCCGGCTCACCCACCGAAATCTCTTCCAGCACCGCATTCGCCGAAAATTTCAGCGCCCGGAATCCCAGCTTCATCGCATGCCCCAGCGTTATCACCCCGCGAATCACCGGCCAGCCCATCCACTTGTGCTTCTCCGACGGCCGCTCCAGCGGCTCGCTATGCTTCACAATTTCGCCCGACGGCTTGCGTACGGCGATCCCCCACGCGTGCGGCGAGCGCATCATCACGCCCTCCAGCACCGCCTGTCCCCCCACCAGCGTGGTCTCCTCCCCGCTCTCCAGTGCCGGGAGCAGTTGCACCATCGCCAAAAACCGCAAAAATAGCCGCCAACGTCGCATAGATATTTGATGCCCTTCGGGGTGGGACGACTCCTCCGATTAGGGTACCACAGAAGCCCCGCCCACCAACCCCAATCGCCGCCCGCTATCTATCGCCCCTTCAGCGAATTAGCCAGTTCAGCTCGCTTTTCAGACAGCCCGAGCCCCCGCCCTCCGCGATTCCTTTCTGCAATCCGCCCTCCGCCCGTTGCGCGTCAAACCTCTCCTACGGAGTCACTTCAAACACCGTGCCCCCTCCGTGCGCGCCGCCTGCGTACGTCGTGCCGTACAGGTTTCCCTTTGCGTCCATCACCAGGCTCGCGGAAGGATTGTAGCCGTCCGTCCCTTTTGCGTTGAAGCTGTGGAGCACGGTCTCGGTTCCGCTCGGGCTTACCTCAAATACCGTGCCCCTCTTCTTCGGGCCGCCGCCAGAGTAGGTCGTGCCGTAGAGGTTGCCCTTCGCATCCAGTACCAGGCCTGCTTCCGGGCTGGAGCCGTCCTTGCATCCCGCTTGCGCGCAAAAACTGTACAGCACGGTCTCGATCCCGCTCGCGCTCACTTCAAACACCGTCCCCTTTCCGTGCGCGCCGCCCTTGTAGGTCGTGCCGTAAAGGTTCCCCTCAGTATCCAGCACCAGGTCCGCTTCAGGGTTGGAGCCGTCCTTGCATCCCGTTTGCGCGCAAAAGCTGTACAGCACGGTTTCGATCCCGCTCGGGCTGACTTCGTACACCACGCCCTCTCCGTTCGCGCCACCCTTGTATGTCGTGCCGTAAAGGTTGCCGTTCCCGTCCAGGACGAGGCCCGCTTTCGGAGCGTTGCCATCTGTGCAGCCCGATTGCTGGCAAAAGCCGTAGAGCACGCTTTCAGTTCCGTTCGAGCTCACCTCATACACATTGCCCCCTGTGTACGCGCCACGATATTGCGTCGTGCCGTAAAGGTTGCCGTTCTTGTCCATCACCAGGTCGGAGTGGGGATAGTACCCGTCCCGGCAAGCCGGCTTGCTGCAAAAGTCATAGAGCACGGTTTCGGCGCCAGTCGGGCTGAACTCAGCCACTATGCCCCCATCGTGGGTGCCGCCATCGTAGATCCCCCCGTACAGGTTCCCCTCCGCGTCCAGGATCAGCCCGGCTCTCGGGTGGTCGCCATCGTCACAATCCGGCAGGGAGCAAAAGCTGTAGAGCACGGTCTCGCTCCCGCTCGCGCTCACCTCAAACACCGTGCCCAACGCGTTCGCGCCGCCCACGTCGGTCGTCCCATATAGATTCCCGCTCGGGTCCAGCACCAGGCGCGCCTCAGGGTGGTTGCCGTCCGTGCACCCCGATTGCGCGCAAAAACTGTAGAGCACGGTTTCGGTTTGGGCACCCGCCCGTGTAGGAGTAATCAGTAGCAGTGCCGACAGCGTCGCCAACGCCAACGCGCCGCGCGCCGCAGCCAGTTTCGTCGAGCCGAATCTCGGCCCCGCTTCCAAAACGTTCCAACGGCCTCCCGTTCCGCCGCTTGTCCTTGGCGAATGCATAGTCCCCTCCTTAATTGATTTGTCTTTCCCCTGATTCCCCGTTCGGTCGGTATTGCGTTGCTGGGCCCGGGCTACCTTCGTACGAGGCACGCCCCAAAGGCCGTCGCACGCGCCGTCGCACCGACTCCTTCCTGTTTGAAAAGGGGCGGTGGCCAGATACAAACCAGATGCAAAAAGGAGTCAGTCAGAACTCGGCGCAATTCTCCCTCCGTGGAGGCGAGCCGTCAAGGGTTACAGTGCCGGGGCCCCGAAGACGAGGACCGAACGACCAACGCTAACGACCCTCTTCCCGCACCGCGATCACGCAGGCATGAGCCGTCTCGCACACCTCGTGCTCAAGCTGAATCGTCGTATGCTGAATGCCAAAACTGCGCCCCAGTTTCTCGTTGATCTCGCGCAGAATCGCATCGCTCTCCGAGGTCTGCATGTCGGAAATTTTCACGTGCGCCGAGAGCGCATGATTTTCCGATCCAATACTCCAAACATGCAGATCGTGCACATCGCTCACTCCCGCAATCGCGCGCACCGCGCGTTCAATCTCGTCCAGGTTCATTCCGCGCGGAGTTCCCTCCAGCAGAATATTCAAAGTCTCGCGCAGAATGCCAAAACTCGACCACAAAATCAGCGCGCCGATCCCGAACGACAGCGCCGAGTCGATCCAATATTGGCCCGTCCAAAGAATCGCCCAACCGCCGAAAATGACTGCCGCCGTCGAAACCGTGTCTCCGACCTCGTGCAGCACCGCGCTCCGCACGTTGACATCGTTTCCCGAGCGCCACAACAGCAGTGCAATCGCGCCATTCATCACGACTCCCGCCGCTGCAACCCACATCATTAGTCCCGCGCGCACATGTTCCGGATGTTGCACGCGGCGGAATGCCTCGAAGAAGATCAGGAATGAAACCAGTACCAACGAGGCCGAGTTGACCAGCGCCGCAAGCACTCCTGCCCGGCGATAGCCGTAGGTTTTCGTCGCGCTCGGCGGACGTCCTTCCAAATACACCGCGACCAGCGACAGAAGCAACGCCAGCAAATCGGAGAGATTGTGCGCCGCTTCCGACAGCAGCGCCAACGAATGCGCGCGAATGCCCGCCACCACGAGCAGCGCAATGTACACCGCGGTTACGCCGAGTGAAATTCGCAGCACGCGGCTCGTCGCGTGCGCGTGGCCATGCGAATGTCCGGGACCATGCGAATACCCGTGAGCGCCGTGCGCGTGCATACATTAAGGATAGCGCACCTGTGCCCGCTCGAACCCTTCGCGCGCCAGAAGTTGTATCCGGGTCTGCGAGTAGCGCCATAGCCTTCGCGCGGGTTATTCTTGCAGCACCATGGAGGATGGCTATGAAATTGACTCACCTCGTTGTAGCTCTGCTCGTGCTTGTCGCCTCAGCGGCGGCGCAAGTTAAGAACCCGATTGCAACCGCGCTCAAAGAGGTGCTTCCCAATCGCCAGAAGAATACGATCGAGGCCGTCGAAGCCATGCCCGCCGACAAGTTCAGCTACAAACCCAGTGCCGACCAGATGACGTTCGGCCATCTTGTGGCGCACATGGTTGAGGCCAACTATGTTCTATGCGGCAACGCTGCCGCGGTTCCGGCGCCCAAGGTAGACGAAGCGAAAGACACCGATCCGAAGGACAAGCTCGTCGCCGCTCTCAAGGCCTCGTTCGATTTCTGCGGCGACGCGATCTCCAGGATGGACGATTCGAAACTCGGCGAGATGACCAAAGGATTCGGCGGCCAGGATATGTCGCGCGCCCGCTTCGCTCTGGGCATCGCCAGCAACTGGGCCGATCACTACGCCGAAGCCGCCATGTATCTCCGCTTGAACGGACTGACCCCACCCACTGCCAAGAAGTAATTCTGGACAATCCGGGAATGGCGCCGGATTTGTCTCGTCACGTTCGGCTTGCCGGATTCGAGCCATCAGCATCCACGAAGCGTGGCTGTGGAGCCGCCGGCGGGCGCAGCAGCGTTACTTACCAATGAACGAGCTTGTTGTCTTCCGCGAAGACAAGCCAGGCGAGTTATGCGCTGCCCCGGCTGGATTTATCACAAATTTCGAGTTCAGTAATCACTGCAAACCCGCGCGGTCTTCGCTACGCTCTACTTGTGCAGGGGAATAAACAGCTCATTCGCGGCCTGGCAGCATCCTGAAAGGTCTGATTTTTTATCGTCGAAAGTGTGCAATCTTGAACAGTTTTTGCATTGTCAGTCCTCTTAACATCGCTTACTCATGAAATGGGAGTGGTAGTGAGATGAACATGTGCGACTTCGCAACGTGAGCGGCCAAACTCTTTTTGTCATGTTGATGGGCCCGTGTCGAGGAGGGGGCATGCGAAAACTAATCCTGGTGGCAAGAAGTTGCAGAGCCTCTCGAGGTTTGCAGTTCCCGGTAGTGTGCCTTCTTACACTCGTCGCCACCATTGCTTCCGGCCAGGCTCGCCAGCAGGTTGCCGACAAGAACACTCCGCCCGCCCACCCACCCGCCGCCAGTGCGCTTTCATCCGACGCATCCAAATACGTGGGAGCCGAAACCTGCAAGACCTGTCATGAGGAAATCTATAACGAGTGGGAGAAAACGCCGCACTGGAAGACCACATTAGATAAGCAAGGCGGCCCGTCACACCAGGGCTGTGAGGGCTGCCACGGTCCCGGCGCCGACCACGTTGCTGGTGGCGGCGACAAGACCAAGATTTTTGTATTCGAAGGGCAGTCGCGACAGGAAACCAGTGCTCGATGTCTGACCTGCCACGGCGAAAGTCACCAGCAGTCGCATTTTGCAGAATCCGCGCACTCCAGTAGCGAGGTCGGCTGCCTCGACTGCCACTCTCCCCATCACGCCAAGGAAAAGGAATTCTTGCTCGTCCAGGACCAGCCCCAGTTGTGCTATGGATGCCACACGTCGGCCAAGGCAGATTTTGCCAAACCTTATCACCATCGAGTCAACGAAGGCATGGTCCAATGTAATGACTGCCACAACCCGCATGGGACGGCGACGATCCGTCAGGTGCGCTCTCTGCCAAGCGGCGATGCGGTTTGCTACAAGTGCCACGTCGACAAACAGGGGCCCTTCATCTACGAGCATGTGCCGGTCAAGACCGAGGGCTGCACCAGTTGCCACACCCCCCACGGCTCCACCAATCCACGGCTGCTCAAAGTGATGCCGGTCAACATGCTCTGTCTCCAGTGCCACACCTTCTCGACCCAGTTGACGGCCGGCGGCCCCAGCGGGCCGGTACACAATCAATCGGCGAAGTACCAGGCCTGCACCATGTGTCACAACCAGATCCATGGGTCCAACTTCAGCGATGTGTTTTTCAAGTAGGGAGTAGCCATGGCGCAGCTTGGTCATAGCAGATGTCGAAGAGCGATAGTTCTAGCGATGCTTGTGTGCGCCGCAATCGTGTTGTCACCCGGCGCGCTCGTTGCACAGACCCCCACCGCCCCCCCAGCCCCTGTCCCGCCCGCAGAACCCGATGGCGTCAACCGCGGCGGTTATCTGATTCACTCGTCGGTCGAGGCCGGCTATCGCTCCAACGATGTAACCGGCAGCGGCGACATGTACGACACCCTGGTGAATCTGCAAACCGGCCCTCGAATTCTTGACCAGACCCTGTCGATGCAGTCGCTCGATCACATGGGCCTGCTGTTCGACAATCTCTACGTCAACAGTTCGGGGTGGGGAGGCGATCCCAACAACTACCTGCGCCTGCGCGCCGACAAGAACAAGTGGTACAACCTGCAAAGCAGCTTCCGCCGCGACCAGAGTTTCTCCGACTTCGACTTGTTGGCGAACCCCCTGAATCCCCCAACTTCCACTCCATCAATTCCGGTGCTGAACTCGCCTCACTTATTCGATACAACGCGACGCATGAGCGACGTTGACCTCACGCTGCTTCCTCAATCCCGCGTGAGCTTTCGGCTCGGATATTCGCATAACAACATGACCGGGCCTTCTTTCAGTAGCATCCATGAAGGAACGGACGCACTGCTGTTGCAGCCAATTAATATGACCATGAACTCCTATCGCATGGGCGTAGACTTGAGGCTCGCGCCGCAAACCGTCCTTAGCTACGATCAATTCCTCGATTACTACAAGGGAGACACGGACACTTCCCTGGCCTCCTTCGCGCCGGCGCAACTCCCCGCGCCGGGAGTAGGCCCGGTTGAGCTGGGCTTATCCATCGATACAGCGAACAAAGAACCGTGCGCCGTACCGGCAGGGCAACCCAGCTTGGTTGTCAACGGAATTCTGACCAATATCAAGTGCAGCGCGTACTTCAGCTACGCGCGCGAGCAGCGGATCCGCACCTCCACGCCCACCGAACGCCTCAGCCTGCGCAGCAATTACTTCCGGAAGTTGGAAGTGCTCGGTTCTTTTTCGTATAGTTCCGCAACTTCAAGCACGCCGTTGGACGAGTCTTTCAGCGGCCTGATCACGCGTACCAATACCCTCGCCTTCACCGGCACCGGAACTGCCGCTGCCAACCGCATTTCCGACGTGCTGGATCTCGAGGCCACCCTGCACCTTACTCAACATCTGCGCTTGATTGAAAAGTTTTATTTTTGGGCTTACCGCATTCCGCAGAACGGGAATTTCAGCGAGAGCGACTATAGCTGTGCAATGCTACCATGCACGCTACTTAGTACGCCGCTCACTACCCCAACCACGACCAACACGCTGATTCAATCGTCCTTCAACCAGGACTGGAAGAGGAATCAGACCGAACTGGCCTGGGACATTTCGAAAAAAGCCGGGGCACGCATCGGGTACCGCTATGGCGACAGGGACTTCAACCACTTCAATGATTATTTGCCCGGAGACTTGGACCATTTCGTAGGCCTGGAGAAAACGGCGCTCTTCGGGCTCTGGGCGCGGCCCACCCATTCCCTGCGATTGAATTTCGATCTGGAGCACACCAACTACAACGGCGTCTTCGTCCGCATGTCGCCACGCAAGGAAGGGCGCTACCGTTTCCAGACCACCTACACGCCGCGACCCTGGGCGATCCTGGGCGGGTCCATCAATATCTTGCAACAATCAAACGCCGACGCACAAACCCAGTACGTGGGCCACAACCAAAACTACGGCCTGACCGCCTCACTCGCACCGCGCGAACGCTTCGGACTGGATCTGGCGTACAACTTCAACAGCGTAATCCAGAATGCTCTGATCTGCTTCAACGATACTCCGCCAACCGGAGTGACCCTCCCCTTCGTGGCCACTGCCGCCTCTTGTGCAGCGAACGACCCGAACAATCCACTGCTCGCCAACTCGTACTACACCAACCACGCTAATTTCGGAATGGCTGCTATCCGGTTCAAGGCGGCGAAGCGAGTGATGGCCAACGTCGGCTACAGTATCACCAGTGTTGATGGCAGTGTGCCGCAGTTCAACATTCTGCAGCCTCTCGGCTCGGTGCAGTACAAGTACCAGCAGCCCTTGGCCAACCTGAGCGTGGATTTGGGCCACAAACTGGCCTACAACATGGGCTGGAATTATTACCAGTACGGCGAAGGTTCGTTTGTCGGCCCGACAGCGCCGCGCTACTTTCACGCCAACTCGCTGACCGAGTCCCTGCGTTACGCATTCTGAGGGTATCCGGAGCAGGCTCCGATATCGGATCAACGACGGCAAGGGCTTCGTATTCATTTCGCATTTGGGCGACGTGTTTCCAAGCGAGTTTCTGCCCGTCTCTGCCGCCAACCCCAGGAAACACCGCATGTAGCTGTCTCGCGTTATCTCAGATCCAAAAACCGCTGCAAACTCCTTTGTGTGGATTCCAGCTGGCGGACCGGTCCCTGGCTGAAACACCTCAGAAAACGCCTACAGTCATCCACAACGCCGGCATTATCTGTTACATACGGACGTGACACGAATCACAGACGGTAGTCTTCCTTTCCTTATAGAGTTTATCGAGATTGTTGATCGTCGAGCATGAAGTTCAACCGACGGTCTAAGTAAGAATCGCCTCTCATATTCCGATGCTTGAGATGATCCATTATTGGGCTGGCATCGAGAGGTTCTGTATTATCCCCCGGCGTTTCTATGTCGCAATAGGACTGCTAAGCGTGTGCTCAGTGACCTGCAGACGACATAGCTTGTCCAAGTCATTCTCGTGAGTTCTGGAGGCAAAATGCCCAGTTTCGTCATTGCCAGTAAATGCGATGGATGTAAGGCGCTCGACAAGACCGCCTGCCAGTACATCTGTCCCAACGACCTCATGACGCTGAACTCCCAGCTCATGAAGGCCTACAACCGCGATCCCTCGATGTGCTGGGAATGCTACAGCTGCGTAAAGATCTGCCCCACGCAGGCCATTGAAGTCCGCGGCTATGCCGACTTTGTTCCTCTCGGCGCCAGTGTGACGCCTATGCGGAGCAGCGAGGACATCTTGTGGACGGTCCAGTTTCGCAACAAAGAGATCAAACCCAAGCGCTTCAAGTTTCCGACGCGGCGTGGTGTTGCCGAGGGCAAGGCGCAGCCTTTCGATCATTTCCCAACTGGAGATGCCGACCTCAAGAGCCCGACGCTGATGAGTGAACCCGCCGGGCTGAACAACGAAGTCGGGCCGGTGAAGTTCGACAAGATCCCAACACTCTAGGACGTCGGAATGGAAAGTTTTAGGAGAACGCAATCATGGCGGATTTCAAAACCGTAGTCGTCAAGACGGATTTACTCGTTTGTGGAGGCGGTATGGCCGCGTGCGGCGCCGCCATCGAAGCCAGCTATTGGGCGCGCCAGCACGGGCTGAAAGTCACGTTGGTCGACAAGGCGGCCATGGAGCGCTCCGGCGCCGTCGCCATGGGACTGTCGGCCATCAACATGTACGTCGATCTCAATGGCGGACAGAACACGGTGAAAGACTACGTTGATTACGTCCGCAATGACCTGATGGGTATCACGCGCGAGGATCTCGTTGCCAATATCGCGCGCCACGTTGACTCAACTGTTCACCTGTTTGAAAAGTGGGGACTGCCCATCTGGAAAGACAAAGACGGAAAATACGTGCATGAAGGGCGCTGGCAGCTGATGATCAACGGAGAATCGTACAAGGTCATCGTGGCGGAAGCCGCCAAGAATGCGCTGGCCGAAACCGGAGGGCAGTATTTCGAAAGAGTGTTCATCACCCATCCTTTAATGGATGGCGACCGCTGTGTGGGTGCGATCGGTTTTAGCACTCGTGACAACACTGTCTACGTGTTCGAGGCCAAAGCCACACTGGTGGCAATGGGCGGCGCGGTACATGTCTTCAAGCCCCGCTCCACGGGAGAAGGATTCGGTCGCTCCTGGTATCCCCCCTTCAATTCGGCGGGAAGCGCGTTCTTCACGCTCTACGCCGGGGCCGAAATGACCTGCCAGGAAGTGCGGTTTATTCCGGTTCGCTTCAAAGATGCTTACGGCCCCGTGGGCGCGTGGTTCCTGCTCTTCAAGGCTCTCGCAACCAATGCCGAAGGCAAAGACTACATGGTTGAGAATGCCGCTGAACTTGCCAAGTGGGAACCGTACAGCCGCGCCAAACCCATCCCTGCGAATCTGCGCAACTGGCTCATGATGCTTGATGTGATGGCCGGCAAGGGGCCGATCTACATGCAAACGGCGGATGCCATCCAGCGCATCGCCAAAGAATCGCCCGACGAGAAGACCGCGAAGAAGAAGCTGAAGGAGCTTGAATCGGAAGCGTGGGAAGACTTTCTGGATATGACGATCGCGCAAGCGGGCCTCTGGGCTGCTACCAATGTCGAACCAGAGGTCAAGCCGTCGGAGATCATGGCATGCGAGCCGTATTTCATCGGTTCGCACTCCGGCGCATCCGGAGCCTGGGTCTCCGGACCTTCCGATCTGCAGACGGACGCAACCAAGTCAGATTATTTCTGGGGCTATCCCAATATGACGACTGTCGGCGGCCTGTTTGCCGCCGGCGACGCCTCCGGAGCATCGAGCCACAAGTTCTCTTCGGGCTCGTTCACCGAGGGACGCATTGCTGCAAAAGGAGCGATCGCCTACGTCGTTGATCACAACACGGCGCCACAAATTGACCCGGCCCTGGTTGAATCGCTGAAGGCCGAGATTCTCAAACCGCTGAGTACATTCGAGGCAAATCGCGGGAACACGACCGATGCCGATATTAACCCCGCCTACATTCGTCCCAGGCAGTTCATGTATCGCATGCAGAAGATCATGGATGAGTATGCCGGTGGCGTCTCAAGTCAGTTCAAAACCAGCGGCACACTGCTCGAGAAGGGCAAAGAACTGCTGGCGTTCTTGCGCGGCGATGCAGCGCATCTCGGCGCCGAGAACCTGAATGAACTCATGCGCTGCTGGGAGAGTGTGCATCGCATGCACCAGGCCGAGGCCCATGTGAACTCGATTCACTTCCGCGAGGAGACGCGTTGGCCCGGTTATTACTTCCGCACCGACAAGCCCGCTCTCGACAACAAAGACTGGCTTGCGTTCTGCAACTGCGTATTCGATCACGCCACTGGCGAGTGGAAAATGATCAAACGGCCGGTGAAGTATCTCGTCGGTATTGGGAGCGCCGCAAAGTGACGGGCTCGTCCACGGGCGGCTGTTCGTGCCACGGGGCGTCATCTAAACGGGCTCCGTTCTCCCCGGAGGCAGGCGTTGACCCATGAGCGAAGCCGATAGCCGCGGCCGAGTGATGGTCGTCGGCGGCGGGATTACCGGAATCACCGCTGCCATCGAAGCATCTGAGGCCGGTTGCGACGTCATTCTCGTCGAGCGCAGCGCCTATCTCGGCGGGCGCGTGGCGCAGATGCATCAGTACTTTCCGAAACTCTGCCCACCGGTCTGCGGTCTCGAAATCAACCTGCGCCGCATTCGCACCAGCCCTCGCATTCGCTGCCTCACTTTGTCCGAAGTCGTTGAGGTCCAGGCGAGCGACGGGTGGCACCGGGTGACAGTTGAGCAACGGCCCAGGTTTGTGAATGAGCGATGTACGGCCTGCGGAGCATGTGTCGCGGCCTGTCCGGAATCGCGCTCTGACTCGTTCAACTACGGCATGGGAACGACCCGCGCCATTTACCTTCCCACCGATCTTGCCTGGCCTTTCCGTCACACAATCGATCCCGCAGCATGTCCCGGCGAGCAATGTGGAAAGTGCCTTCCCGCTTGCGCATACGGCGCGATCGATCTGAAGATGACGGCGCAACGCCGCGAGTTCGAAGTACAGTCTGTGATTTGGGCCACCGGCTGGGAGCCTTTCGACGCGAGCGTGGTCGACGGACTGGGTCTCCATTCCAACATGATCTCCAACGTCCAGATGGAGCGACTGGCTGCGCCCACCGGCCCAACAAAAGGCCGCATTCTTCGCCCCTCCGATGGCAAAGAGATCGAAAGCGTCGCCTTCGTGCAGTGTGCCGGGTCGCGTGACGAGAACCATCTCAAACACTGCTCTAGCGTCTGCTGTATGGCGTCGCTCAAGCAGGCTCGATATGTGCGGGCGCAGTACCCGAACGCCGACATTTACGTTTATTACATCGATCTCCGTTCCCCCGGCCGCCAGGAGTTGTTTCTTGCCGAATCCCAACAGGATGAAAGGCTCCATCTCGTCAAAGGCAAAGTGGCAAAAGTGACCGAGGATGGAACGTCCGGCGACCTTATCGTCGCAGCCGAGGACGTAATGGCCGAGCGCAGCATTCGGCAAAAAGTGAGCCTCGTGGTGTTGGCGACTGGCATGGTCCCCGCGCTGCGGAACCACTCGGCTTCGCCCTCGTCCATGCTCAGCCGGGATCCTCATGGGTTTTTGTCGAACGCTCAGCTGCTGCCCGGTCATTTTGCGGCGGGGTGTGCCCGGCAGCCGATGGATGTTGCGTCGTGCGTGCGCGATGCGACTAGCGCCGCGCTCAAAGCGCTTCAGAGTTGTGTGAGTTCTCATCGTGGCTGACGAGAAGAAGAACGTCGCGGTCTTTCTCTGTCGCGGTTGCGACATCGGAGCTGCGCTTGATATCGAAGCTCTCGAAAAAGTCGCACGTGAGGAGCGCAGTGTCTCTGTGTGCCGCTCGCATCCATTTCTTTGTGGTGACGAGGGAGTTGCACAGATCAAAGAGAGCGTTCAGTCCGGCGTCACGTCGCTGGTCGTCGCCGCCTGCTCCGGCCGATTCCATTCCCAGACCTTTGCCTCCGATTCTTGTTTCGTCGAAAGAGTGAATTTGCGCGAACTGGTGGTCTGGAGTCATGAACCCGGCAACGAAGACACGCAGATGCTCGCCGAAGATAACCTGCGCATGGGAATGGCGCGAGCGCTCAAGGCGGAAATGCGAGAGCCGGCCAAACTCGCCGCCGAGCCGACCATCCTGGTGGTTGGAGGAGGGCCCAGCGGCATGGCTGCTGCGCGCGACGCGAGCCGTGCCGGATTTCGAGTGGTGCTGGTCGAAAAGGAAGCCGACCTCGGAGGATGGCTCCGCACTTTCAAAAGACAGTTTCCCAAGAGCGCCCCTTACCGTGATTTGGAGAGTATCGATCTCGACAGACAGATCCGCGAATTGGAGAACGACCCAAACATCCAAATCTACCGGTCCGCCGCGATCAACAGTATCAGTGGCCAGCCAGGGCAGTTCGAAATTGAGTTGGAGGTCAATGGTTCCGCAATTCAGACCAAGGCGGGCGCCATTGTTCAGGCCACGGGCTGGAAGCCGTATGACGCCTCGCGGCTGGGCCATCTTGGCTACGGCCGCAGTCCCGACGTAATCACAAATGTTGAGATGGAACGTTTGTCAGCCACCGGCAAAATCCACCGCCCCTCCGATGGCCGTCCGCCAAAGAGAATTGCCTTCATCCAGTGCGCTGGCTCGCGCGACCAAGCCCATCTTCCTTACTGTTCGGCTGTGTGCTGCCGAGCGTCTCTGAAACAGGCGCTTTGGGCGCGTGAACTCGACCCTGAAGTCGAAACCTACATCTTCTACAAAGACATCCGCACACCGGCGCAATCCGAAGACTTCTATCGGCGTGCTCAAGAGGACCCCGGCATATCCATGCTAAAGGGAGATGTGGTCTCAGTTGCAGCAGCCGATGCCGGAAGCCGCGAACCGCTTCGAGTCAACGTCGAGAACACTCTCCTTGGGCCGTCAATTGCGGTCGAGGCTGATCTTGTAGTTCTGGCGACGGGCATGGTACCGGTCGCCGCCGACGGCGAAGTAATCCGCAACCTGCGCGACGCCAAGGCCATCATTAACAAAGGAGAGCAGGGTCCTCAACTCGACGCAGCTCGCCAGCTTATCGCCGACCGGGGGCACCTCGAGGGCACAGACCTGCTCCACTTGACTTATCGGCAGGGCCCCGACCTTCCGGTCCTGAACAACGGATTTCCCGATTCCCACTTCATCTGTTTCCCGTATGAAACACGGCGAACCGGCATCTACGCGGCGGGCTGCATGCGGGCGCCCAATGACATTGAGGGTTGCATCGCCGATGCCCAGGGCGCCGTGCTCAAGGCGATTCAGTGCATCGAACTGACAGCGCGCGGCGCAACGTTGCATCCGCGTTGGGAAGATCGGACTGTTCCGGATTTTCAGATGCAGCGCTGCACGCAGTGCAAACGCTGCACCGAGGAATGTCCTTTCGGCAGTCTCGATGAAGATCAGAAGGGAACTCCGCTGCCGAATCCAGGTCGTTGCCGCCGCTGCGGCATCTGCTTAGGCGCCTGCCCGGAACGCATCATTTCCTTTGGCGACTACTCGATCGACGTGATCTCCTCGATGATCAAGGCCGTGAAGGTTCCTGACGAATTCGAGGAGAAACCGCGGCTGTTGGTGCTTGCCTGTGAAAACGATGCCTTGCCCGCACTCGAGGCCGCGGGCGTTGCTCGACTCCGCTACAGTCCTTTTGTCCGCGTGATCCCGGTGCGCTGCCTGGGCGCGGTCAACGTGATCTGGATCGCCGACGCGCTGGCCCGCGGGTTCGACGGCATATTGCTGCTGGGATGCAAGTCGGGCGACGACTACCAGTGCCACTTCATTCGCGGCAGCGAGTTGATGGGCACGCGCAGCGAAAACATCCGGCAAAAACTCGTGCAGCTCGCGCTCGAAGAGGAGCGCGTCCGCATCGAGCAGATCGCTTTGTCCGACTACCAGCGGCTGCCGGCGCTCATTGACGAATTTGCCGCACAGATCGAAGAGATTGGCCTCAATCCGTTCAAGGGCTGACAAAATGACAGCGATACCCACTCCCGCTGCTGTCCAGCCCGACCGGGGTTTTCGCAACCGCCTTATCGCAAGCGGCGGCGAGGATCTAAAGAAATGCTTCCAGTGCGCCACTTGCTCCGTGGTGTGCGAACTTTCAACCGCCCGTCAGCCTTTTCCGCGAAAAGAGATGCTATGGGCGCAGTGGGGCTTGAAGGACCGGTTGCTCGCGGATGTGGACATTTGGCTCTGCCATCACTGTAACGACTGCACCTCACGTTGCCCGCGTGGCGCCCGGCCTGGAGATGTCATGGCCGCGGTTCGCAGAGAGGCTATTCTCCACTACAGTGCCCCGCAATGGTTGGGCAATTGCGTGAGCCAACCCCATTGTCTGCCGTTCCTCCTGCTATTGCCGTGCGTGCTGCTGGGTTTGGTTGCATGGGGAAGCAGACCGCTGGAAAAGCTGTTTGCCGCTTCCACCAGCTCGAATCGAATCATCATTTCCTACTGGAGCCAACTGCCGCAATGGCTTCTCATCGCATTCTTCGCGACACTTGTGCTGCTCGATGCGGTGGTGATCATCCTCGGCGTTTCCCGCTTTTGGCGCGACCTGAACGCCCGCGGCCAGGCAATGGGATTTGCAGACAATCGGGAGCACGAAAAGCAATCTATCGCCGCAAGCATTCGAACCACGCTGCGCAACATCCTCCTTCACGAGGATTTCGATCGCTGCACTTTCAATCATCCGCGAATGAACTCCCATCGGTTCGTGCTTTTCGGCTTTGTGGGGTTGCTCGTCGTTGATCTGTGGGTGCTCACGGTTCGATTCAATCCGCTGCTGAAGGATGCCTTTGTCTATCCCTTTAACTTCTGGAGCCCGTGGAAAATCCTCGCGAATCTGGCGGGCGGCGCCATGCTCCTCGGGTGTTCCCTCATGGTTCGCGATCGAACGGTTCACAGCACCCCTGCCGGTACGTTGTACGAAGGAACACTGTTCAAAGGAACACTGTTCAAAGGAACATTGTTTAAAGGAACCTGGTTCGATTGGATGTTTCTAGGTTTGGCGCTGGCTACCGTGCTCACAGGTTTCGGATGCGAGATCCTCCACTATGCCCGCGTCGATCCACTCAGATACATGGTGTACGTCGTCCACCTCGCAACGGTGTTCGCGCTAATCGTGCTGCTGCCCTACTCCAAGTTCGCCCACATGATTTACCGCGCCACAGCCATGGTGTACGCCGCGCATACGGGACGGCAGCGGCAGGGAGGTCCAAGTGAGTTCGAATAGAACGCACGCCTGGCTCCTCCTCGTCGTCGCGGGTATCGTTATTCTGTCTCCATTCGCCTATAGCGTGGGACGCTTCGCCTGGGCCTCGATCTTCTCCTCCCCCAAGCCGTTCTTGCAGGCTACCGCCGATCCCTCCCAGCGCTGCGTTCGCGACCCAGTCTGGATGCGCCAAAACCACCGGGTTTTTCTCCGGGAACTCCGCGACAAAACTGTGCGCGAGGGAATCCGCAACGAGGTCACCTTGCGCAGTTGCAGCCATTGCCACAACGACAAAGCTCAGTTCTGCGACAAGTGCCACAACTCTGTGAATCTGCGTCCCGATTGTTTCGACTGTCATTTTTACTCGGCAAACGTTCCCCCGGTTTTTCACCGGTAGGTGCGCCCTGAGTTGCTCGCGAAGAACTCTCCTAGTTGGCATCGGTGCCATCGCCTGCGTCGCATCTCTGGCGCCATTGTGGCCGGAAGGCTCGGAAGACCGGCGTCGGCATTGTCTAACGGTGCAGGCAAAAGTTCCCCTAGGAGAGTACTAGGCAACGAGCGTAACCGCTTGAAACCAAGTCTGCTGGTGCCGGGAGGGGGAGTTGAACCCCCAAGGGCCGAAGCCCGGCGGATTTTGAGTCCGCTGCGTCTGCCAGTTCCGCCATCCCGGCTTAGGATTGCGCACGCTTAATCGGTGACTTTTGCACCTGAGGCGATCTCAGTATCGCATAGCCCCTTGCCAGCTGCCAATGCGCGAAGTGGAGAGTCGGAATCGCGCGCCGGTTAGTGAAGCACTATGAAATTATGCGCCACGACCGCGCCCTCGGTGCCCACCATCAATCGCATGGCGATGTGTTCAGCCTTATAGTGGTGAGTGCGGTGGAGCAGATATGTAGTGCCAAGCCCGGCGCCAAATCCAAGCGCAGAGCCAGCGGCCTCGCCGGCCGCGCCGCGGGTAACAAAGGGCCGCATCAGGGGATTCGCCTCATGGAAACCCTGGCTCAATCCGCGTTGCGTCGTAATGGCGTCGGCGGTAACCAGGCTCGCAAGCAGGCCGAGATCAAGCTTGTTCTCAAAAGTCCAGAAGGATGGCCGCGAAGGCGCGTCGGGTGAAGGAGCGGGCGTCGTGGCAAGATTCTCCGCCTGGGCCATGGCGCACAGCATAAGGATCGCGCAAAGGAAAGATTTCAAGGGTGCCTCCAGAGGCGGGATCTACTTCTGTAGTTAGACTAACGCGTATACACACGAAAGTACATGGCCCAAAAGAAGGGATTGGGGGGCCCTTAGGTAATGGCCCTAAGTGGCGTCGTGTAATGGTTACTATGGGTTAGCCCGCTGGAGTCGCGCTCCGGGTGAGGCGGGTGGGGCGAGCCGTCCTCGGCCAAGAGGTGGTCTAGCTCCCTTCCGGGAGTGTTCCACGTGGAACATTCGGTCCAATGTTTCCGGTGGAAAATCGTGAGTGTTTCACGTGGAACATTTTGTGCATGTTTTATTGTACGTATATTTATATATGGATATATCTCATAAGTGGAAGTAATGATGAGGGTTAGGAACGGAAAGCGCAACAACGACCTGCAACCCAGGCAAAAACCGGGTGGTGGCGAATGCGAATTTCCGGGGGCACGGGACGGCTTCCGGTGACCTGAAACGGCTTTAGGGGCACGGGACGGTTTCCCGGGGCGGGTGAGACGGCTTCCGGGGGCGAAGACGATCGTGTTTCCCGGGCGGAGTGGGACGGCGGGGGCCGTTTGCTCAGTAGGAATCCACCGTCGCCAGATCCGACCGGTGCGCGATCCGAATCTGATCCCCCAGCGCGTCACAAACAACTGCAACAAGGGGAAGAAAGTGTTGAAAAATTCAACACCCCCAAAGGGCAATTTATTAGAGTTTGTACGGTTTCCGTAACAAGAAGAAGTTGCCCAAAATATTCTGGACGATGATGGCTACAATCCTCGCGCAGTATGAGGCGGGGCGGACCGCGTAATTGTACCCCCTCAAAGCGGAATCCGCCCCCGCCGAAGAGAATGCCCAAGGCTCTCCCGGGAAAGCCCTTCCCCGGCTATCCCTGAGCAAGACTATCCCGGGAAAGCCCTTCCCCAGTTCTCCCTGGGCAAGACCGTCCCGGGAAGCCCTGCCCGGGTTGTTTCCCTCATTCGCCTTCCCCTCAGGCTGCGATCTTGTCTGGCAAGTTGGTGGCCATGTAGGTCACCATCAGGTATTGATTGGTGATTCGGTTGGAAGGGGATAAGAGCGCCGGGAAGAGAAACGCAGCGTTCATGCGCAACAAAGAAAGCAGGCACCACATTTTGAGACTGATCGCACGCTGCATAAGGTCCTGGCCGGAGGCCGCGATCTGGGGATCCGGATGATAACGGGCGGATTGGCCGACCGAGACCAGCACGCCGACATTTTTCGACAGAATTGCGACATAAGCCCGAGCTGCGCGAATGCGGGAGCGCTGCACGCTCCGGAACTGGGGCGGGGAAAGATTCGACCGCAAGAATTGTTCTTCCTCGGGATCGGTCAGATTGTCGAAGGCTTCCAGATCGACCGGTAGAAGCTGGCTGGAACCCGGTGTGCGGCTAGGCGCAGAGTACCGAGAGCGAACCTGAAACACCAGGAAACCGATCAGGACCAGAGTGAATATCGCGAGAATAATCAGGGGAATCATAGTTGCGCGATCCTTCCCATATCGGCCGCCCACTGCCGCAAATCGGGCAGAGCGGAGGTTTCCGTGGCCCAGGAGACTTTTTCCCGGACTTGGGCGAAGTAAAGCCAACTGACCGCGGCAATGTGGAAGGCCGCGAATTGCGCGAGATCCGTGATGGTGGAACCTGGAATGCCGAAAGTGTCCTTTAGCGCCATAATGAGCGGCTCGGCGCCAATTGCCAGGCCCATGCCGAAGAGAATTCCGAACACCATCGGAGACATACGCAGGCCGAGAAAGCGGTGCCACGCAAACACCAGAGCGAGCAAGCCGCATTGCGCCGTGTTCAATGCCTGGACGATGACGTAAGCCACGAACGTCCGGTGGTTAAGGATGCTGTAGTAGAGGGAGACGATGAAGATGGATGCCACCGCGACCAGAAAGAAAGTGGCCCAGTTCATGACTCTCGCCATGGCTCGGCGGAGGGGCATATTCTGGCCGAGCGACGCCTCCAGAGCTTCCTGCAAGATCCCGAATCTTAGCGCGATGCTTCCGATACGGAAGAATAAATCGATATTGGTGTAAGAAGCTGGGCTTATCTTAATGTCGTGCAAGAAAAAGAGGAAAGCAAACTGGGAAAACTCAAAGAGGAGATACGAGAAGAAAATAGGAAATTTCTTGTGTAATCCCCGGCGAAACATGACGGCAGCCACCGGGATGAGGAGTAGGTGTGGGGCGACCCACAAGTAGTTATAAAGCCAGTGGATTTGTTGCAAACTCATGTTATGAGCGCTACTGTCGAGAATGTATCATCTCAGGCAGTAGCGCTCAAGTGTGGAATTTACTGGGCAGGTGGTGGCGGGCAATACTTGTCGCCGCAGACTGGAATTGGGTTGCCGTCGGCCATCAATTGCACAGGGATGGCGGACACGGTTGCGAGTACGAGCAGGAGCAGAGCGAGCTTTGCTTTCAGTGATTTCACGGGTATCCTCTCAGGGTGAAGTGAATTCTTCGTGGGCGTAGTTTCGGGCTGAAAGCTGCCCGCGAGAGGAAAAACTGATTTTCTTTGGCCTTCCGGAAAATGTAGCTGGGAGAAAAAAGGTGCGTTATGGGGTTGAAATCGGCTTACGACGATCTTCGGGAAAGAACTCTGGCGAAGATTGAAGGTGTTTGGGGGAAGTTAGTGTATGTCGCGGACCGCCGCTCCACCGAAGCCGGTTATGAGCACTGGGGATTTGAACGCAAACACGGGACAGTAACTGCCCGCAACGCGTTCGCGCGCGCGCATCAGTCGCTGGTTGGGACCATTCTGCGGACGCGCCTGCGCTTACTTGTGGACGACGTCGAGCATTCCCGGCGAGTCGAGGGAGTTAGCTCAGCTTCTTACGTGCGGAAGTTGACGGGAGATCTGTACCGTTTATTGCCTTCAGGATGTTCGAAGGCGACGGAACTACACCTGGCTTCGGTGTTGAGAGTTCTTTCGATTCTTCAAGATTCGCAGGCGCCAAATCCCCAATCCGCATTGCAATTCCAATCACCTGACCAATCACTTCCGCCTCCTGGGGATGCTTCAGGACACGAACCGAGACCGGAGACAAGGGATGGGGCTGAAGGACGAGCGAGTTGAGCCGGAACGAGCACCAGCAGCAGGTGAATCCATCGCGGGTTTCCACGAAGTAAATGGGGCGCTCGTACTCGGAACGCCATTGCCGCTCGATGACGCGGGTTCTGGCCTCATCCACCTGGACAAACGAGCCGGGCTGGAGGATGGGATACATGGTGTAGTCTTCATTGCCAATGAAGGCGTAGGTGTAATCCTGGGAAGCGAGATGGCTCAACATGGCAAGCGGGAATGTTCCCCACTGCTGCACCATTCGGCCCAGGTCCGAAGTGGCATTTAAATCGAAGCCGGGATCGAGCTTGACCGGAACGCTGGATGTAGTCTGGTCCAGTTCGAGGATATGAGACTTGGCGGGTTGCGAGGCGGACCAGTCGGAGGTGATGCGATCCAGATCGATGGCGTAGAGCCGGAGGAGCGCGGGAACGGACTTCCGGTAGATTACGGCCAGAGAATAAAAGCGGTAGACGCTGGGCACAATGCCCTTGGTCTCAATGTCGGAAAGTCGGCTGGGCGGAATGAGGTACTCTTCGCTGCCATGCTTTTGCGCAATGGTCTGACTGGCGTATTCGACGTCCCTCATGGTGAGGCCGAGCCGGTCGCGAATTTTACGTAAGTCGATGCCTGCCGATAGCATTTCCACTCCCACCTATGGGGTGCAGATTCCGGCTCACTGAAGATGCTTGCGATCAGCCGCGGAGAAAGCTGAGGACCTGACAAAAGGATCTGTGCTGATTGGATCACCGCAGAACTCAGTAGAGGCCCTGTGCATGCTTATACCAAGTTTCTGCAGCACTTTTCAACATGAATGTTCGGCTTTTGTAACGGAAAAACCTAGCAGTTGAGCGACATTTTTGCCAGACATCGCACGTTCGGCTTTCGCTTCCTTGCCACTTTGCGCCTTTGCTCTCCTCCAAATTTCCGGAATTCGTAAAATCGAGGTTGAAGCGCCCCTCGTTTTGCCTTCTTCCGACGATACACGAAAGGCTCCTGTTGTTGTGGTTTGAGCATGCGTTCGGGACGAGGAAGCCAGCTTAAGCCACTGCGGATTGAATGGCTTTGAGTAATGAGGCGCGACTAAATGGCTTTTCGAGGAGCGGCATACCGGGCTTGATTCCGCCTTCCTGCCCGATTAATTCTCCCGTGTACCCCGACATATAGACCACTTTCGTCGCGGGATAGAGGTCCATGATCTGGAGGGCCAACTCGGGGCCGCTCATGCCGCGCATCACAACATCGGTTAAAGTCACATCGATGGGCTGCGCGTTTGAGCGCAAGTGCATAAGCGCCGCGGCGCCATCCTCGGCCTCGACGACGCGATAGCCGTGCTGTTCCAGCATCTGCCGAGTCAGGGTGCGCATTAAAGGGTCGTCCTCGACCAGCAAAACCGTTTCTCCGCGCGCTTTTGGGGGCAACGCCTCAGGTTCGGACTTTGGGCTCGCGCCAAGTTTGTGGTCGGCGGTGGGAAGATAGATCTTGAAAGTTGTGCCTCGATTGGGCTCGCTGTAGACCAGGACCAGGCCGCCGTTTTGCTTCACAATTCCATACACGGTCGCCAGCCCGAGCCCGGTGCCTCTCCCGATCTCCTTGGTGGTGAAGAAGGGATCGAAAATCTTCGACATGGTCACCGCGTCCATGCCACCGCCGTTGTCGCTGATGGCGAGCAGAACGTAGCGCGCGGGCTTAAGGGGTGGGTGCCGCTCGGCCAGAGCCGCGTCGAATTCCTGGATCGAAGTTTCCAGGATCAGCTTGCCTCCCTTGGGCATTGCGTCGCGGGCATTGACGGCAATGTTCATCACGATCTGATCAAGCTGCGACGGATCGAATTCGACAATCGCCGATTCCACTCCGTGGCGAACGGTGATCTGCACATCATCGCCCATCAGCGGGCGCAGCAACTTGGCGACCTCGCGGAGCGATTCGTTCACATCCAGCAAGCGGGGCTGGGAGATGGCTTGCCGGCGGCTGAAGGTGAGGAGCTGCCGGGTGAGGGAACTGCCGCGGTTGGCGGCTTCCTGAATATTGTCGATGTAGGGCGAAGAGCCATTGGGCCCGAGGTGGCTGCGGAGCAATTCGCAGCAGGCGGTCACGATTCCGAGAATGTTGTTGAAGTCATGGGCTACGCCACCGGCCAGCCTTCCGACCGCCTCCATTTTTTGCGCCTGCCGAAGCATGTCCTCCGCTCTTTTTTGGCCAGTGACGTCGCGCGCGATGATTGATGCGCCGACAATTTCGCCGGTCGAGTCGGTTATCGGCGACACAGAAATGGAGACGTGGAGGTGCTGGCCATCTTTGCGCACGCGAATGGACTCGAAATTTTCGACCCGTTCTCCGCGGCGAATGCGGTTCATGATGTCGGGAATTTCGCCGCGGCGATCGGGGGGCGCGAGCAGGCTGATCGATTTGCCAATCATCTCCTCGGAGCTGTAGCCGTAAATCCGTTCCGCACCTTTATTCCAATTAGTAATGGTGCCATCGAGATCTTTGGCCATGATCGCGTCGTGCGACGAATCTACGATCAGCGCCAGGCGGCTGCGTTGCTCCCAAAGCTCGCGGTCTTTACTGGCGGCGAGTTGCGCGTTCGCATCGCGCAACTCCTCTTCAATGCGCTTGCGATCGCTGATGTCGCGAATCGCACTCAAGACGAGCATTCCGTCGTCGGTGTGAACGGGCGAAAGGCTGATTTCTACTGGGAATTCGGAACCATCTTTGCGACGGCCGCGGAGGTCCAGCGCCGCGCCCATCCGGCGCGTCTGGGGCTGCGCTCGAAAGCGTTCGCGATGCCCGTGGTGTGCCTGCCGTTGCGCGGCTGGGACCAGTATGTCGACATTCTGGCCAACCAATTCGTCCTGCGTGTAGCCGAACATGCGCACGGTTTGCGAATTGGCCTGAACGATGACGCCGTGCGAGTTGACAGCCAGCATGGCGTCGGGCACGGCGTCAAAAAAGCTAGAGGACAGAAGTGTCATGATCAGGCTTTTGGCAAATCGGGGTAAGCTGTTTTCCGCACTTGAGGATGACGAGCGCATACCACTCCCCACATTTGTATCTACTATACGCAAAAGCCGAGCGGGTGCTCAACAAAGTGATAGGCAGGGGCGTTTCTCGGGTTTGCGGACTTACGACAGAATCGGCGAATCATGAAGCGTCGCGGCAGCTAGCGCCGGCAGCCAGAGCAGTATCCGCCGACCTCGAGCCGTGAGACGACGATATGAAAATGGCAGTCGCGTTCGAGCTGCTTTTTCAGCGAGTCGAAAGTTTTGCTCGCGAATTCGGTGATCTTTCCACAGCGCAGGCAGGCCATGTGAATGTGGTCGCGGTCGAGCCTGCGTTCGTAATAGTGGCCTTCGCCTTTGATGTGCATGAGGTCGAGTTCGTCGATCAGACCTTGGCGCTTAAGTAAATCGAGCGTGCGATAGACGGTGCTGCGATCGACGGTCGCGTCGACGCGGCGCGCCTTGCGCAGGATCTGGCTCGCATCGAGGTGCTTGGTGGCCATCTCGATGACGCTTAGAATGGCTCGGCGCTGAGCGGTCATGCGAATTCCGCGGCCGGCCAATTGCTTCTGAAGACGCCCGGGGATTTCGGTTTGCGGAAACGGCATGCAGGATCTCCAGTCGCAACTGATCGCAAGAGGCTTGCGACGAAATGTGCGAGCTGTCATTGACAGCGTTAGCTATCTTCTTCTACGGTCAAATTGTAATCGCTATTGCGACTCAGTCGCAATAAGATTTGCGCCATCAACGATGACGAGTAGGAGTTCGATGACGGCCGAACCCGCTTCCAACCACACTTCACCTCTAGCTTCGCGACTTGTCCGGTGGAGTTGTTACAGTCTCTCCCTTGCAGTTTTCGCACTGTCACTTTGCGCAGCGGCGGCTGCCCAGGAGAGCCCCTACATCGTCACGTATGACCATTACATGGAAGAACCGGGCAATCTCGAGGTGGAGTACTTTTCGACGTTTGGCACGCAGCGAGGCGGCAACGATTTTCATGCCTTCTGGATGGAGTTCGAGTTTGGCACGACCGCCTGGTGGACGACGGAGGTTTATGTCGACGGACAAACCACATTTTCTGACAGCACTCTGTTCACTGGTTTTCGATTGGAGAACAGGCTTCGACTGCTGGACCGCGAGCACATCGTCAATCCCGTGCTCTACATCGAGTACGAGCAAACCAGCGGCGCCGATAAAATCCTGAAAGAAGTGGAGGGGCATGACGTAGAGTCCGACTTCTCGGAATCCAACGGCCAATTGCGCAAGGAGCACGACCACGAGTTAGAACTGAAGCTTTTGCTATCCAGCACCTTCAAGGGCTGGAACGTCGCCTTGAATCCCATCTTCACGAAAAATCTTTCGCCCAGCGAGCCCTGGGAATTCGCGTATGCGGCGGGCGCAAGCCGGCCGCTCGGGCTTAAGGCATCGCCCGAGCGGTGCAACTTTTGTCCCGAAAACTTCATCGTCGGGGCCGAACTGTATGGCGGCTTGGGCGATGCGAGGAATCCGGGGCTGCCCAATACCTCTCACTACCTTGCGCCAGTGGCCGCGTGGAATCTCCCATCGGACTGGACATTGCGCTTGTCGAGCGGATTCGGATTGAATGACCACAGCCATCGCCTGCTGCTGCGCTGGGGAATCTCGCGGGAGTTTTCAGGATTTGGGGATATGGTAAGGCAGTTGTTCGGAGGACGGATGTGAAAGGGAAATCGGCGTATCTCTGTTCGCGCGCTTTGACGGCCGTTTTGCGAACGGCGATCGCGGCTGGCGCGTTATTTTCTTGCTGGACAGCGGCGGCGCAAATGGATGCGGCTGCGCCTCAGCCGCATGGATGGTCCGCAGCGGCCGTGCAGGCGCGCGTTCCGCAATCGGCGCGTCTTCGGAAGAATCCTTTTGAAGGCAATGAACGGGAAGCGACTGCGGGAGAAAAACTTTTTGAAGAGCACTGCACCGAGTGCCACGGGCAAAAAGCCGCCGGCACAAGATATGGCCCCAGCTTGCTGCAAGAAGAAGTTCAGCAGGCATCGCCCGGCACTCTTTTCTGGATTTTGAGCAATGGAGTTGTGCGCCGCGGCATGCCGGTTTGGTCCAAGCTCCCCGAACCGCAGCGATGGCAGCTCGTCACATTTCTTCAATCGCTGAGGGCGCATTCCACAAAACCAGCGATGGAGCGGCACGATTAGCGGCGCTTTCGGTTTGTCAGTCGGCTTTCAGTGCTGCCAGCGCGGCTTGCCCCAGACTGATTCCGCCATCGTTGGGAGGAACGGCCTGGTTGGTCCAGAGCTGTAGATCGGAATCGCGTAGCTCCTCTGTCAAATCCTCAAGCAGCAGCTCGTTTTGAAACACGCCTCCGGAAAGGACCACCGTATTCACCGCGTGTTCGGACGCCAGAGCTTTGACTGCCTTCGCGACGCCGCGTGCAATGCCGCGCTGAAAAGCCCGCGCGATCTCTTCCGGATTACGGCGCTTAATTCGATCAGTGGCGACGGAATGAAGCAGTGGGCGGAAGTCCAATTCGCCGTCGAGAAATGGAAATGGATAACAAACGACCTCGGACCGAGAGCCCACCCTGTCGCGTGGTGGGCGCCCGATTCTTTCATCCGCGGCACGGGCCAAATTCTCGACCCACATGGCGGCCTGTCCCTCGAATGTAATTTCACGAGTAAAGCCGAGCAAGGCGGCGGCCGCGTCAAAGAGGCGGCCGACGGAAGTTGTAGCAAACGTACGTACGTTTTTGTCAATCAATTGCTGCGCGGTTCGATATCTTGGCGGAAACGAAAATGGAGGGGCGCTCAGATCGGGCAACGCTTCAACCTGGGCAAGAAAGCCGGCGGCCGCCTGCACCGGATATTGCGCCGCCGCATCGCCTCCGGGAAGGGACGCCGGGCGCAGATGCGCAGCCCTTTCGAACCCATTCGCCAGGCTTCCGACAAAAAATTCTCCGCCCCAGATGCTGCCGTCGTCGCCGTAGCCGGTGCCGTCGAGGCTCACTCCAAGCACACGTTTATCCCATTCGCCGCGCTCCGCCAGCACAGAGGCAATATGCGCCCGATGATGCTGGACGGCGCGCTTCTGCGTTGACGCCAGCCGCAGTGCGTGCAGTGTCGAGCGGTACTCGGGATGAGCATCGTGTACGACGAGCACGTCATCCCAGCGGATCTCATACATCGCTATCAAATCGCGAATGGTCTCTTCAAAGGCGCGGAACGCCTCGTAATGATCCAGATCGCCAATATGCTGGCTGACGAAAGCCTGCCCGTTGACGACGAGCGTTACGGTGTTCTTGAGGTCAGCGCCGAGCGCGAGGATGGGACGTTCAGCCGAAGCTTGTTTGGGAAAGCTGGCAACGGCTCCCGGCGCATAGCCTCGCGATCGCCGAAGAATCGCGGGGCCAAATGCGCCCACACGAGCGACCGAGTCGTCCACTCTGCGGGCGATGGGCCGCTCACCAACCAGAAATGCGTCCACAATTTCCGCCAGCCGGTCGAAAGCGTCCTCATCTTCATAGGCGATGGGCTCGCTTGAACGGTTCGCGCTGGTCATGACCAGCACGCGTGGCGCGCCCGCAGCAAACAGCAAGTGTTGCAAAGGCGTGTAGGGCAGCATGATGCCGAGTTCACGATTGTCAGGAGCCACTTCCGCAAGCCCGACTCTGCCCTCACCTTTGGCGGGCGCAAGCACGATGGGGCGGGCGATCGACTTCAGTAGAGCCAGCGCCTCGGGAGAAAATTCCGCAAGTTCCTGGGCATGCTCTACGTGCTCGACCATCACGGCGAATGGTTTCTCCTTGCGAAACTTGCGCGCCCGCATGGCGGCGACGGCTTCGGCATTTTTCGCGTCGCACGCCAGGTGGTAACCTCCCAGCCCCTTGATCGCGACAATGCTGCCCGCGTTGAGCAATTCGACCGTTCGGCGAATCGCTTCCTCATCTCCGCGCACAATCTCGGGTCCGATGCGTAAATAGTAATGAGGCCCGCACTCCGGACATGCGACCGGCTGGGCATGAAACCGGCGGTTGGCGGGATCGTGGTATTCGCGATCGCAGAACTCGTCGAACGGCCAATCCTTCATGGTGGTATTTGGCCGGTCATACGGAAGCGCCAGAATCACCGTGTAACGGGGCCCGCAATTGGTGCAGTTGATATAAGGATAGCGATAGCGCCGATTGGCGGGATCGGCAAGTTCGCGCGCGCAATCGTCGCAGACGGGAAGGTCGGGCGAGATGCGCACAGTGGGGCGATCCTTGCGCTCACTTTCCTTAATCGCAAAGTCGTCGAAGCCTTCGGCGGGAGCGCGGCCCACTTCGATTTCGACGATCTCGGAAGCTGGCGGCGCTTCGGCTTTCAAGCGCGCAAGAAATGTTTGGAGAACCGGCTCGTCGCCCTCCACGTGGATGGCCACGCCCTCCTCGCCATTCAGCACCCATCCGCGCAAATTCAGTTCGTGCGCAATGCGGTAGACGAACGGACGAAATCCCACGCCCTGCACCACTCCGCGGACTTTGATCACAAGGGCGCTGGCCATCCATTCCAACCGATTCTGCTTTTTCGACAACGTCCAAGATACTTGAATCGCGATTTTCAGGCACAATTTTGGTGCGGGTTAGGTCATTGTTCTTGGCGAGTGATTCGGCGTGAAATCCGGATACGACGTGATCATTCTGGGAGCGGGCGCGGCAGGCCTGATGTGCGCCATTGAATCAGGCAAACGCGGACGCCGCGTCCTTGTGCTCGAACATGGGGATCGCATCGGCAAAAAAATTCTCATCTCAGGCGGCGGCCGTTGCAATTTCACGAACGTGCATACGACGGCGGCCAATTTCATCTCCGCTAATCCGCATTTTGCCAAGTCCGCGCTGGCCCGCTATCGACCGGAGGATTTCGTCCGGCTCGTCGAAAAGCGCGGGATTCGTTATCACGAGAAAAAGCTGGGACAATTATTCTGCGATGGCTCGGCGGCGGACGTCGTTAAGATGCTCGAGTGCGAATGCCGGGACGCCGGAGTCGAGGTTCGGCTGAACGCGAGGATCGATCGCGTAGAAAAGCTCGATCATTTCAGTGTGCAGGTTGGCGGCGGAGTCGTCCGCGCGCCCCGCCTGGTGGTCGCTACCGGTGGCTTATCGATTCCGAAGATCGGCGCGACTTCGTTTGGCTACGATCTGGCGCGGAAGTTTAGCGTAAAGCTTCAGCCGTCGCGGGCGGCGCTTGTCCCCATTGTGTTCAGCGAACCGGATTGCAAGCGCTGGTGTGATCTGGCCGGCGTTTCGACCGAAGTGATCGCCACTACGCATGGCAAGCGCGCCTTCCGGGAGAAGATGCTGTTCACGCACCGTGGACTCAGCGGGCCCGCCATCCTCCAGATTTCTTCGTACTGGGACGGGGCGGAGCCAATTGTGATTGACCTGGCTCCGGGCATCGATGTGAACGCCCTTATGCGCAGGAGCGAACGCCGGGACCTGGCAAGTTGGAAGAACGTTCTTCGGCAAATTCTGCCGCGCCGCCTCGCCGATCGCTGGCTTGAGATGCATCCTCCCGCTGGCAACGCAGAGCGCGCGTTCGCCGACGCCGAAAAACAACTGCATGCATGGGAAGTGCGACCGGCGGGGACCGAGGGCTACGGCAAAGCGGAAGTAACTGCCGGCGGCGTAGACACGGGCGAACTTTCAGCTCGCACCATGGAATGCAAAAATGTGCCGGGATTGTTTTTTATCGGCGAAGTGGTGGACGTGACCGGTCAACTCGGAGGCTTCAACTTCCAGTGGGCGTGGGCGTCAGGCTTTTCCGCTGGTCAGGCGACGTGACGGAGCGAGAGAGGAGTGATACCGGGGTAGCGGGTTGAAACGCGCGCCTAAAACTCGCCGCCTTCTTTCATGAAGGGCATGCGCGCCAGAATCTCCGTTGCCTGCTCAAGTTTTCTGAGATCTTCTCCAGTGAAGTCGGCGCCCGCGAGCTTGGCATCCAGGCCTTTGCGCGAGACTTGCACCACTCCCATGACCGTTCCATCCTCGGCCGATATGGGGACTGACATGATCTTCTGAATCGGCATCTGCTCCATGCTGCGATCTTCTTCGCCGGTCGACAGCCGCACGGCCTCAAAGAGGCTGGCGTGCCGGACGCGCATAAACGAATTGGATAGCAATGGAGTGCGCGTCGCCGCTGTGCGGGCCGCCACCGCCGTGCCTGTCACCGGCAACACGCCGGCGGAACGCAGTTCGACGGGATGCAGGAATCGCAAACTGCCTTTTTCCAACCTCAGGAGCGCGATCTCGCTTCGGTGCACAGACAAAATTCGCGCCAGCTTCGAACACACGCGCTCGGAACTCGGAGAGTCGGCCAGCATACTCTCCAATTCGGTCATTTCGTTCTTGGCCGGTTTCGCGGCCGCCCCGGAACTGCCAGTTGCTGTCATAAGAGTGCCCTACCGCTCCTTCTTTATCCTGAGGGCACAGGTCACTGCGAGACAAGTTACTACGGTACTTACCGTAGGTCAGGCGGATTTGGCGCGTTTAACACTCCCGAAACAGAACGGATTTTTATAGGCATCAGAAATTTTTTCGATGTCGATTCCGCACAATTCCACAGCTCAGCACGGTATGATAAATGTATACATTGTCCACAAACATCGTAGTGACGGTCGAATTCTCATGGCCTGTTCACACGCACAACCGAACTTGGCCCCTTTTTGGGAGCTGAGTTTGTAAGGAGTATTTGAATGCCTCGTAAAACCGGTGGAAACACCACTAGTCGCCGCAAAAAAACAACCACGCCCGCTGAATCTGCTGCCGTTCAATCTGTTCCGGAACAGCAGGTGACTGAAACTCAGAGCGGCGTGCCGGAAGCCGGCAAAGCCGCGACGGAAGTTCGCAATGTGATACCCGAAATTCGCGGCGAAGCGCGCGGTAACGTGACGCCGATCAGCGGCGCCGTGAAAAAGACGGCCGCGGAGTCCAGCGGCAAAGATTCAGCCGCAAAACAGTCGAGCGGAAAACACTTGAACGGAAATCTGGATGAAGAGATCCGCCGCCGGGCGTATGAACTCTTCCTGGAGCGTGGGGGAGTGGCGGGCGATCCCGCCCATGATTGGCTCATCGCCGAGCGCGAGGTGCGCGCGCGCCATGCTGGAACGAATCCTCAATCGGCCCTCGCGGCCAGTCAGGGAAGGAATTAAAGAGTCGATTCGGCAGCAATTAACGCAGGCAATTTTGCGCGAGCGGGCCGTCGGCCAGAGGTTTCCACCAGGCTGAAAATGGTTGCTCGCGCAATTGAGAATAGGAAATGCCCAGCCGGCCGAGTTCCACCAGAATTTGGATCACGGCATCGGCTGCGGCGTTACGGGCGGCGTCGCTCAATTCCGTGCCAACTTCGTATTGCTCGCCCGTGATGCCGATCAGGAGAATATCTTTCGGGCTTTCGCCTGCGAGGTCGGCGATCAGCAGAGACTCCGAGAGAACAGGTGCGTGCGGGTCCATGCGCACGGGTGCGGGCCCATGCCGCAGAATTTCCTCCTTGCGATAGAGCGTGACCGTGCCGGGGGCGGCGCCGTTTTTCACCGAATCGATCAGAATGAGCGCGTCGATGCCGGAGAGGTGCGCCACCAGGTCAAGCCCCGGCGTGCCGAGGTCGGCCACGGTCACGTTCTCCTCGAAGCGATAGCCAGCCTCCAGCATGCCAACCACGTACGGGCCGACGCCGTCGTCGCCGAGCAGCACGCTGCCGATTCCGCCGATGGTTATTTTTTTGCTCACAGCACCTTCACGCGCGCAATCTGTCGCCCCGACGGATCGAAGGTATGGCACGCACATGCCATGCAGGGATCGAACGAATGCACAGTGCGCAGGACCTCAAGCGGCTCTTCGGGCCGAGCCAGGGGCGTGTGCAAGAGCGACGCCTCGTAGGGTCCATGCGCGCCCGACTCGTCGCGCGGGCTCGCATTCCAGGTCGAAGGCACGACCGCCTGGTAATTCTTGATCTTGCCCCCCTTGATCACAATCCAGTGTGAGAGCGTTCCGCGAGGAGCTTCGTGCGTGCCCACGCCTTCGATCTCACCAGAGGGAAATACCGGCTGGTTGTGAACCGTCAGATCGCCCTTCGCGATGTTGTCGACCAGCAGTTGCCAGTGCTTGTCCGCCAACTCTGCGAGCATGGCCGCGCGAATGGCGCGCGCCGCGTGCCGACCCAGCGTTGAGTGCATGAGGGCGGGCGAAGCATTCACTTTCGCAATCGCCGAGACCTGGCCCAGCGCCAGGTCCGCGTACTTCTTCGTGAGCGGATGCCCCTGCGCGTAGCCGATCAGCACCTGCGCCAGCGGGCCGACCTGCATCGGCTTTCCGTTGTAGCGCGGCCCTTTGACCCAGGAATATTTCTTGTCGCCGTCCCAATCGGTGAATTGCGGCTCGGTCTCTCCCTGCCACGGATGCAGCGGTTTTTCGCCCTGATAATAGGCGTGGGTTACATCTTCCGTGACAGCCTCGCGGAACGCCGGATCGGACGCGGTCTTGAAGGGCTGCACTCCGCCCAGGTTTCCCTGCATGATGACCCCGCCGGGCAGGTCGTAGGCGACGGCATTGCTGTCGAGCGGCAGGTCGGGCACCGCCATGTAATTCGTTACGCCGCTGCCGATCTTGAACCACTCGGGATACATCGCGGCGACGGCGCAAACGTCGATGAGGTAGACCTCGCGGATGAACTGCGCCACTTCCGAGAGCAGAATGCGGATCTGCTCGAGCTTATCCATGCTGAGCGCGCTCTGGCTGTCGAGATCGATTGCGTTGGCTACGCCGCCGACCTGTAGATTCTGAATGTGCGGCGTCTTCGATCCGAGCATGCCGACAACCTGGAGCGCTTTGCGTTGATATTCCAGCGCCTGCACGTAGTGCGTGAACGCAAGCAGGTTCACCTCCGGCGACAGCCGCATCGCCGGATGTCCCCAATAACCGTTCTGGAAAATGCCCAGCTGCCCGCTGGCCGCGACCGCTTTGACTTTGTCCTGCGCCGCTTTGAGTTCGTTGCGCGAATTGCGCGTCCACGGCGAGATTGTTTCCGCCAGCTTCGACGCGGCCGCCGGGTCCGCCTTCGGGATCTGGAGAATGTCGACCCAGTCCAGCGCGGACAACTGATAGAAGTGCACGATGTGATCGTGCAGGGCGTGCGCAATCACGATCAGATTGCGGATGTACTGCGCATTGGCAGGCACCGGCAGCTTCAGCGCGTCTTCCACCGCGCGCACGCTTGCCATGGCATGAACGGTGGTGCACACGCCGCAGAAACGCTGCGTGAACATCCACGCGTCGCGCGGGTCGCGTCCGCGCAGGATGGTTTCAATCCCGCGCCACATGGTGCAGGACGCCCAGGCGTTGCTGACCGCGTAATTTTCGACCTCCACGTCAATGCGGAGGTGGCCTTCAATTCGAGTAATCGGATCGATCGTGATTCGTGTGGACATAGTCCCTGCTATCAGTGCGAATATTTATTGGTGCTCTTCGTCTTCACCAAAGAAGCCGTACTTGAAATATCCCGTCCAGCGGATGTAAGGCCGTCGGAAGCGGAAGTAACTCGCCATGTCATGCCATAAATAAAGCGGCCCGGGCAGAATGGCGAAACGTTTCACTGCCACCAGAAATCCCGCGACGCCGAGTGCGATGAACCCGAGCGAGACCAAAATCTCGATCGTGGCCGGAAAATAGAGCGCCTGCGGATTGGGTGCGAATGCGAGGGTGGTCGGGCTGAACCGGTACACCATACCCCCGATCGAACTGAGTATGTATCCCAGATACATCTTTCCCTTGTCGTGGGTGAGCACCGAGCGCTGCAACAGCACGCCTCCGCCAACGATCATCAGCATCTCCACCCAGAACACGGCTGCGAAACGATCGAAGTGGAAGGCGGTGCCGATCTGCTCGCGAAAGGCAATGTCCAGAATGCGCAGCGCCGCCCATCCGTAAATCAGCCAGAACGTGATGCGGGCCGCCTCGTCGAGCACATCCATATCCATCGCGCGCTTCCAGACCAGGCAACACAGCATGGTGGTTCCAGCCACGCATCCGAACGACATGAAGCACGCAGCCCACACATAAAGCAGCGGGAGGAATGGCGTTTGCCACAAAGGATGGACTCGTTCGCCCGCCAGCAACATAAGAGCGCCCAGCGAGGATTGGTGCATTCCGGGCAGCAGATATGCGAGCGCAATCACATACGGAAAAACTGAGTGCAGCCGCTTCTCGATTTTCTCCACTCCCGGCCGCAGCCGCGAATCGAAATACCAGAGGCGCTCGAGGACCGGGGGAAGGTTCTCGACTGCCAGGGGGATCATCGCGTAGATCGACATGCAGATGGCGACTTCCGCGAGTGGAGAGTGCATGTTCCACTTCCAGGGGAACACAATCCAATAGAAGTTCCAGGGACGCCCGGCATCGATGCCCAGCAATAGCAGGCCGCACGCGTATGCCAGAAAGCTGGTGAGGAGCGCCATGCGCATGAGCGCGTGCAGCTTTTTGCGCCGGAACACCCACGCCGCGATACCGACCGCGAACGCTCCTGAACCGAGTGCCGTGAGCACCATGACGTTGAACGTCTTCCAGATTCCCCACCCGAAGGCATCGTTCATTCCGCTGACTGGGCCCAACCCCGCTAGTTCGCGATAGCCGGTCAACAACAGAGCGATCAGCGTCAGGACGAGTAAGACCAGAAACGTGGGCGTGACGACGGGAAACGCAAAAACGGGTACGGCCCGCTCCCACCGGTCTTCCGTTCCGACTTGAGTGGTTCTGACTTGCGTATTTGGAATTGCGCTCATACTTGCGCCCTCAATCCGCTTTGCTTCTCGTGCTCGTGTAATTCAGCTTCGTGGCCCTTCAGGCTTGTGCGGATAACCTGCACCAGACCGGCGTACAAAACGGCAGGCAGCGCGAAATATTGATAAAAACGCCGCTGCCAGCGCAGAGTTTTTTCCGGCACCGATTCCGGGCCCAGTTCCGGCAAGCCGAGATCGTCAAACGGCACACGCGCCAGATAGAGCGACTGCGTTCCGCCGTTATCCGTCTCGCCGTAGACCTTGTTCTTGTAGTACCGTCCGGGGTTGTCCTTAATGCGACGCTTCGCCTCCATTAGGAGCACCGTGCGCGGGCCAAAGATCACAGCGCCGGTCGGGCAGACGCTGGTGCACCCTGGCTTCAATCCCTTTTCCAGCCGCTGGCTGCAAAGCTCGCATTTGGTCACGCGCGGGTTGTAGCCAACCCACTGGAATCGCGGCACGTGGAAGGGACAGGTGATCGTGCAGTAGCGGCAGCCGATGCACTTGTCCGCCGTCCAATAAACGATCCCGCTCTCCGGATCCTTATGCAGAGCCTGGAATGGACAGCCCGCGGCGCATGCCGGATCGAGGCAATGCATGCACTGCCGTTTGACGAACGAGGATGGAGAGCCGTCCGTGGGCTTGTACAGCTTGATGATGTTGCGGGTGAGGTCGTTGAGGTCGGTGGGCGCCTGATGCAAACCGTCGCCGCGTGTGTCCGGCACTTCGCCGTTGGCCTCCGCGCAGCCGGCCACGCAGGCCTTGCAGCCAATGCAAATGGTTGCGTCGTAAAGAAGGCCGACCGCCGCGCTGGGCACGCGAACGGATTCGACTTCCGCGTGCAGAGGTTGCGCTCCTACCGCGACCGCCACGGCGCCCGTCGCGCCCGTCTTGGCGATCGTCGTAATCAGTTCTCGCCGAGTGATGGCCACGTTATCCCTCTTTCTTGGCGCGAGCCGCCGCCGCTTCTTTGTCGGCGAGAGCGCGATCTGCGGCAATGCGCTCGACGCCCGCTTCTTCGCTGCTGTGGAAGCGCTGCGACACGACCCACGATGCGCTCCCCACCGCGCCGGCAATCGCGCCGACCAGTAACGCCGCGCCCGTCTGAAATTTTCCCGCCCCGCTGTAGATCGGTGGATACGTGTCGGGCGGCGTCGCCAGGTGGATCGGCACCGTCTCGACCGTTGGAATTCGCCAGACAACGTTTTTCTCGGTGCATCCCAGGCAAGGTGCGCCGATCCCGATCGGCCACACGCCCGGAATCTCATTGAAATGCCGCGTCGAACACGAGGCATGCGTGACCGGCCCTTTGCAGCCCAGCTTGTACAGGCACCAGCCCTGCCGGTGGCCTTCATCTCCGAACGCATTCGCGAACCGCCCGGCGTCGAAGTGCGCACGCCGCGGGCAGTTCTCGTGAATCACGCGCTCGTAGGCGAAAATCGGTCGCCGCAGTTCATCCAGCTCCGGCAGCCGGTTCATGGTGACGTACTCGAGCACTACCGCAAGCAGGGTGTAGGGATTGGGAGGGCAGCCCGGCAAATTCACAATCGGCTTGCCGGAGATAACGGTGTCCACTCCCACTGCGCCCGTCGGATTCGGATCCGCCGAACCGACTCCGCCCCAGGAGGCGCACGAGCCGATGGCAATCACAGCCGCCGCTTTTGCCGCCGCGTCTTTGACGACCTGCACCGCCGGGCGTCCGCCGAGCTGCATGTAAACGCCGTCATCGCGCGTTGGAATCGATCCTTCCACCACCAGCACATACTTGCCGGCGTTGTCGGTCATCGCCTGTTGCAGCGCCGCTTCCGCCTGCGTGCCCGACGCCGCCATCAGCGTCTCGTGGTAATCGAGCGAGATGATGTCGAGAATCAGGCTCGCCGCATCCGGGGCCGAGGTTCTGAGCAGCGTCTCCGTGCATCCCGTGCAATCCTGGAAATGCAGCCAGATCACCGACGGGCGGCGCGCCTTGCCGATCTTTGCGGCGACTTCGGCCACCGATCCCGCCTTGGTCAGCGCCATTCCCGCCGGAGCGGTCGCGATCAGCACCGAGCACAAACGCAAGAAGCTGCGGCGTGACACACCCACCGCCTCCAAATGTTCCTGGACAGTAATTTCCGGTCTCACAGGGTCCGCCATAGCGACTCCTAAGCTGATCTGTTTGGGCTGAAAACTGGCGCGCTGCGCGGCTTCAGCTCATGACGCCACGCGAAGAGGGACTTCTAGCAGCGCCCTGACATCATGCGATCACTTGGGATTTTGCAATATGAGCGAAATCACCCCATCGCGTGCGCTTCAAACAACATCGGCGTGAGCGAGATCACACAAGCCACGGCCATGTGGCGCGCACTCTTGTCCGCGCCGCGCAGCCGACAAGCAGGCAGCGGAAAGACTTTTTGTCGATCAAAACCGGGAAGGGCACGAGTTCCACTCGTGCCGATAGAAGCACCTCAACGACGGCGGCTTCCAGCCGCTGGGGCAACGCCGGAGCGCGTCAGCGATTATAGCTAGACCAGGATCGTGAACGTCATCGGGATGTTACGTCAATTACAACCTATTTAGAACGGGTGACGACATCCGATCCGCCGTGTTTCTGATAACTTGGGAATTGCCCACCCGTCTCCGAATTTTTCTTCGCCGTCGCAGTTGAACAGCAGTACAATCGCCCAGTTGTTCTCTCGTCTCTCCTAAGAGCCGTTAGCGCGAGTTGAGACGCACCCCCCCTTTGAGGCGAGAGCGCCCCATCCTGGTAGAGGAGCGATGTGTCCGACCGTACCCAGAAAGCGACTCGGACGCTAGATCGGAACAAAGCCGTCTTCCCAAGAGGAGGAACGATGAAAACGACATTTCCGCTGGCGGTAGTATTTCTCTTGTCGGCGGGCCTGGCTTCGGTGGCCGTTGCACAGATTCCCGCTGTCACTCACAATACCTGGAGCAGCGGCGCGCCCATCCCCACCGCGGTTTTCGGTCCTACCACCGCCGTTCTCATCGGTCCCGCCACCGCCGCCGTTCAGATCTACCTGGTCGGCGGGTACTCGGATTTGGGTCCCGAGAACATCACTCAAGTTTACAACCCAACTACGAACACCTGGAGCAGCGGCGTGATGTTCCCCACGACAGTGAATCAGGCCGGCGCTGCAGTTGTGAAGGGTATCCTGTACGTGATCGGCGGCAGCTACACGGGATCGATAACTCAGACGAACGAAGTGTTCGCCTTTAGTCCAAAGACGAATTCCTGGATCCAGAAGACTTCCATGAACGAGGAGCGGGAAAGCCCCGGCATCGCTGTGGAGAACGGTATCATCTATGCTATCGGCGGCTACAACACCGCTAATGGTTTCCTCAGCAGCGTCGAAAGCTACAATCCCGCAAGTGACACCTGGACCGAAGAGGCACCGCTCTTGGTTGGGGAGTCCGCCGTTTCAGCTGGGCGAATCGGGACGGCAATTGTAATCGCCGACGGAACTGAATATGCCCTCGATGCGAGTGATACGGAAAGTTACGACGCGCTCGCCAAACAGTGGACTTCCCTCAAGGCAGATCCAATGCCGCGGTATGATACGTGCGGCGCGGCGGTCGGCAAGAAATTATATGTCGCAGGTGGCGATAACATTCAGTCTGCGGGTGTGAGCATAACGGAATCGTTCAATCCGTCCACGAACAAATGGACCAACCTAGCTGCAATGCCACAGGCCGCATTCATTCAGGGTACGGCCGAATACAAGGGAAAGCTGTACTGCTTTGGTGGCTGGGCCCAGGGCACCGTCCTCAACAACGTGCAGATCTATCAGCCGTAGATAAGGTGTTCCTGGCAGGGACGGCCTCACGATATCCACCTGCCGCAACCCCGTCTTGGCTGCCAAATCTCGTCAACTGATGTTATCAGGTCAGCATGACCGGAATCCGGTCACAACGAAGGATGAAAAGAGGTTCCCCGCCAACCACCTGGTTGCAGTGAGTTACGGCTCTTTTCTAGGGAGGCGATTACGCTCACGAGTGCGAGTATGAACCAAGAAACTCCGCGAGACGTTGTAACCACGAACCCACCCTTGGAATGATTGCCTAGCCCAATTCGCTCCGTAACGTACTTCCTTGACACGCCAACTTATAATGTAAGTAGAAGGCTCCATTCAGACGCGCCCCAGGGCCGTCGCCTTTCGTTGCAGAAGGCCGTTCTTCTTTGACAACAAGAAAGCTGGTCGCCCGTGCCTGTCTCCTTCTAAATGCGGGTTTTGGCAGAGCTTAAGTCTTTCATCTTGAATACTTTACCTGTAAGCAGTTTCGAATGAATACTTTGCGAGGAACGAGCCGAAAAACCCTATTTTTTCGCAGTTAACTCCCATGCGCTCAAGACTTTACCTCTAAGTCTCTATTTATCAAGACTTTGGCAGGCAAGAAATCGCAAAATATCAGAAAATCGAACCTAACTCTAACTCGTAAAAAGAGTTGCAAGAACTAAGTTCAAGTCTATATTTTTGAATACTTTGCCAGCCAACTTATTCTAAGTCGCTGATTTCAATAGACAGCGCAGGATGGGGTGGGTAGGGGGGGTACCCCCCACCAAAAATGCGCTCCAAAGACGACCATGACAACGAAGACGCGAAAGGGAGAAAAGGAGGATTGGGCAGGAATCTCCGCAAGCAGAACATCCCCACCTGCCCCTCGGCGTTATTGTTGGATCGCCTGAATGGCATGTGGTCGGACCTGCTCGTTTTGAATCTGTGCTACGTCCCACCCGCCGCCGAGGGCCTTCACCAGATATACCGATGTCACCATTTGCTGCCCGAGCAACTGCGTCGCCAGTCTCTCGTTGGTCAGCAGCGTGGATTGGGCGGTGATGACATCGAGATAAGTTGTCACGCCGCCCACGTAGCGGTTGTTGGCGATGTCGAGCGCGCGCCGCGAGTCTTCGACCGCGGCCTGCTGAGTCTTCGCCGCTTTATCCAACATGGTGAGGCCAGAAAGGCCGTCCTCCACCTGCTGAAAAGCCTCGAGCACCGATTCGCGGTAATTCGCGACGGACTGGTCATAAGCGGCGCGCGCCGCCGCCAGGTTCGCGCGATTGCGTCCGCCATTGAAAATCGGTTGCAGCACGTCTCCACCCAGCGCCCAAACCGCGCTCGGGGCGGTGAGCAACGAGGCAATGTCGCGGCTCAGGAAGCCACCGTTCCCGCTCAAAGTGATGCGCGGATAGAATGCCGCCTTCGCCAATCCCACTTGCGCATTCTCGTATGCCATCAGCCTTTCGCTGGTTGCAATGTCGGGCCGGCGCTCCAGAATCTCCGAAGGAACGCCCAGCGGAACGGGCGGCGGGCTGACGTTGAATGGGGCTTCCGCCAGACTGAACGCCGGCGCCGGCTTGCCCACCAGCACGGCGATGGCATGTTCATACTGTGCGCGCTGCTGCAGCACCAGTTGTAATTGCGTGGCAGTTGAATCCAGCAATGCCGCCTGTTGCGCCACTTCCAGGCCGGAAGCGACTCCGCCCTCGTGCCGATGATTTACCAGGTCGAGACCTCTCTGCTGAATCTCCACTGACTGCCGCACCACTCCGGCCTCGCGATCCAGTTCGCGCAGATTGAAATAATCCGCCGCCAACTCCGCGCTTAGCACCAGGCGCACATTGCTAAGATCGGCCGCGCTCGATTGCAGCGATGCATTGGCCGCCTCCAGGTTTCGGCGCACGCTGCCGAATAAGTCCGCCTCATAGCTGATGGAAAATGGAACGACAAAGTTGTTTTCGGTATCGGGATGAACCTGCGCGGGATTCGCTCCTTGAAGCGGACGATTGCCGGAGAAACGTTCGCGCTCGCCGTTCGGATCGGCGCTCAGAGTCGGGAAGAATCCCGCCGAGGCTACTCGCGCCAGGGACCGCGCCTGCAACAGCCTGTCCTGCGCCGCTTTCAGCGACTGGTTGGCCTGTAACAGTTGCTGCTCCAGTTCGTTTAATTCCGCATCGCGGTACAGTTCCCACCAGTTTCCTTTGGGAATTGAATCCTTTGGAGCCGCGACCTGCCACGGGCCTTCGCCTTTCCATGTTCCGGGAACGTCCGCCGCGGGGCGCTTGTAGTTCGGCCCGACCGCGCAGGCGCTGAGCAACGCAACCGCGATCAAGGCTGGGACGAGAATGCCAGCGTGGCGCGGAGACTCCTGTTCGCCCAGGACCTTCCATCGCCCCAAACGCGCGGATGAGAATTTCCAAGCCGCAAACTTCGCGATCGCGAGCCTCCTCACGAATGGCCGCTCCCCTGACCAGGCTGATTCTGACCGGGCTGCGCTTGATTCGTTTGCCCGGAGCCCGGTTGATTCGGCGGGGCCTGATTCGATTGCGCGACCCGCACCTGCTGCCCCGACTCGAGCGAGTCCGAGGGATTAATTATGATCCGGTCGTTCACGTCGAGGCCGCCCAGAATTTCCAGCGTTGCCCCGTAGTCTTGCCCGATCGTGATCGAGCGCAGTTGCACCTTATTATCGTTGCCAACCACGCCGACCTGCGGCCCCTCGGCGCGAAACAACATCGCATTTACCGGGATCGTGATGCGCTGTACCGGGCTTCCCACTGCGAAGTGTACCTGCCCAAACGAACCGGGCAGCAGCTTGCCGTCTTTGTTCGGCACATCCACTTCCGTATTCAGAGTGCGCGTCGCGGGATCAATGGCGTCCGCCGTCCGCACCACTATCCCGGTAAATTTCTGGCCGGGAAATTCCTGCAAGGTGACTGCGGCCTTCACACCAACTTTCATCGACGGCGCATACGCCTGCGGCACGCTCACATACACGCGCAGCGGATCGACCCGCGCGAGGTCGAACAACTCTTTGCCCGTGGTTTGCGCGCCGGAATTGATCAGCGCTCCCGGATCGACATTGCGCCGCGTCAGAACGCCGGAAAAAGGCGCTTCCACATTCTTGAAAGATTCCATCTGTTCGAGTCGCCGGACGTTCGCGTCGGCCGCGGCCAGGTTCGCTTTCGCCTGTTCATAGCCACTCGCCTGCTGGTCCGCTTCCTGCTCGGAAACCGAATCCGTCTTCCGCAGATTTGCCCACCGGTCGGCCGAAATTTTAGCCAGTCCGAGCGCCGCTTTGATCTGCTCGCGGCTCGCCCGTGCCTGCGAAAGCTCCTGATCCACCTCCGGCGTGTCGATCGAGGCCAGCAATTCCCCCTTCTGCACCCTGCTCCCCATATCCTTGTACCAGCGCAGCAGGTAACCGTTGGTGCGCGCGAAAATCGGCGACTCTTCATACGCCTGCAAATTCCCGGGTAGCACCAGTTGGTCGTCCCCCGTCTCCGACTTCGGCTGCACCACCGCGACCGTCGGGATGGCGGCTGCGTCCGTCTCTTTGGCGAGCGCGGCTGTTTCGCCTTTGCGGGTCAAGTAGGTGATCGCTCCCGCCGTCAGCAGCACCAACAGCGCGATGCCAACCAGAATCTTGGCCTTGCGTGTCGGCGCCGGAGGAAGCTCCGGAGGGAGATCGATGTCCGGGTGCGTGGGATGCCCCTCGTTCATCATGTTTATTTGATGCCCGACAACGGGCGGTTGTTCCACTGCCATAAATACCGTCTCCGACAAGAAGTCCTATTGATTCTTGGCCGCCATGCGCGCCTGCCGCCGGCCATGAATAATAACGAACACACTGGGCACGAAAAATAAAGTTGCGACGGTCGCAAACAGCAAGCCGCCAATCACCGCCCGTCCCAGCGGCGCATTCTGCTCGCCGCCTTCGCCAATCCCGAGCGCCATCGGAAACATGCCAATGATCATGGCCAGCGCCGTCATCAGCACGGGCCGAATGCGCGTGTAACCCGCTTCAATCGCGGCCTGGAGCGCGGGCACACCCATATCCATGCGGTCGCGCGCAAATGACACCATTAGAATCGAGTTCGCCGTCGCCACCCCCATGCACATCACCGCGCCCGTCAACGATGGCACGCTGAGCGTCGTGCGCGTCACCAGCAGGAACCAGCAAATTCCGGCCAGCGCTCCCGGCAACGCCGTAATAATAATGAACGGATCGAGCCATGATTGGAAGTTCACGACAATAAGAAGATAGACGAGCACGATGGCGCCAAGTAAGCCGATACCCAGGCCAAAAAACGAAGAGTGCATGGTCTCGATCTGTCCGCGCACGGTCATGGTGGTCCCGCGCGGCAGATGGTCTTGGAACGGCTTCAGCGCCTTCATAATGTCGGAGGCCACGCCGCCCAGATCGCGCCCTTGCGTGCTGGCGTATACGTCGATCACGGGCTGCACATTGTAATGGTTCACCACCGCCGGCCGCACCGTCGGGCTTACCATCGCCAGATTCCCCAGAACTTGCTCGCCCTGCGAATTGGCGCTATTGACGGGCGTATTCATCAGGTCCTGCAGCGAAGTCATGTGGTATTGCGGCGTCTGAATCGCGATCGGATAGCTGACCCCGTTCTTTGGATTGAGCCAGAAATTCGGCGCCGTCTGGAAGCTGCCGCTCAGGCTGATGAGCACACTCTGCGCCACATTTTGCGCGGTCAATCCAACCTGGTTGATGCGCGTGCGCTCCATATTCAGATACAGCGTGGGCAGGTTCATCATTTGCTGAACATGCACGTCGGCCGCGCCCGGAATTGCGCGCAGCCGGTTTGCCACTTGCTGCCCAATGTCGTAACTCGAGCGCATGTTTGCGCCGACGATTTGAATGTCGATCGGCGCCGGCAAACCGAAATTCAGAATCTGAGAAACAATGTCCGCGGGCTGGAAGAAAAATTCCACGCCGGGGAACCGCCGCGGAAGTTCGCGCCGCAACGTGCGAATGTATCCCGCCGTCGCGTGATGATGCTCCGGATTCAGCGCGATCAGAACCTCCGCATCGCCCGTGCCGATCACGCCCGAATTGCTATAGGAAAGATTGATGCCCGAGTATGGCACGCCGATGTTGTCGAGCATCGTCTGCATTTCATCTTTCGGAATCGTCTCGCGCAGCACAACCTCAACCTGATCGCACAGGCGCGCTGTCTCTTCCACGCGCAGACCGGGACGCGCCCGGAAATGCAGCCTTATCAAGCCGGCATCGACCGACGGAAAGAAGTCCTGCCCTAGAAAGAAGACCAGTCCCATGGATAGCACACAGAAGGCCACGAAGCAGACGGAAAACAATCCGCGGTTGTCGAGCGTGGTCTCCAGCAATTGCTGATAGCCCGCGCGAAACCGGTCAAAGCCGCGCTCGAAGCCGCGCTGGAACCGCCCCAGAGAACTCTTTGGCGCGGCCGCTCGATGTTCGTGTCCGCGCATGATGTACATGACCATGGTTGGAATCAGCGTACGCGAGAGCAGGTAAGACGCCAGCATGGCGAAGCAAACAGCCTCCGCCATGGGCACAAACAGGAATCGCGCAACCCCCGTTAAAAAGAACATCGGCACAAACACGATGCAGATGCAGAGCGTCGAAACGAACGCCGGCACGGCAATCTGCGAGGCGCCGTCAAGAATCGCCTGTTTCATCTCCTTGCCCATGGCCAGGTTGCGTTCGATGTTTTCGATTTCGACGGTCGCATCGTCCACCAATATTCCGACGGCGAGCGCCAGGCCTCCCAGCGTCATGATGTTGATCGTCTCGCCCAGCGCGCTCAGCAGAATGACCGAAACGAAAATCGACAGAGGAATGGAAACTGCAATGATGACGGTTGGACGCCAATCGCCGAGAAACAATAGGATCATGGCCGCCGTCAAACAAGCTGCCGTCAAGCCCTCGCGTATCACGCCCTGAATCGAGGCGCGCACGAACAGCGATTGATCGAAGAGCGCCTTGATAGTCAGGTCGGGAGGCAATTGTTGCGCCGCCTTCGGCACAATCGCCTTGATGGCGTTTACCACCGTCAGCGTTGAACCGCCAAGCTTGTACATCGACATCAGCACGCCGCGCACCCCATCCTGGCGCACGATGTTGGTTTGCGCTGCGAATCCGTCGCGCACATGGGCCACGTCCTTCATGTAGAGCGTCGACCCGTTTAACGTCTTAATCGGTATGTCATTCAGTTCCGCGACGGTTGAAGGCGTGCCATTCATTTCAACGTTGTATTCGGTCGGCCCGATTTTCGCCGTTCCAGCGGGCAAAATCAGATTCTGCGCGGCCACCGCATTCACAATGTCGGCCGGAGTCAGGCCGTAGGCCTGGAGTTTCGCCGAATCCAGATCCACCTGCACTTGCCGCGGCTTTCCACCATAGGGATACGGCGTGCCTGCACCCTGCACCGTGGTCAACTGCGTGCGCAAAAAATTCTGTCCCAGATCGAACAGTTGCTGCTCCGGCAGAGTCTTGCTGCTCAGGCCAAGCTGCACCACCGGAGTCGTCGATGCCGTGTACTGCATCACCAGCGGTGGTGTCGTCCCCGGCGGCAATCCGCGCAGCACGGTCTGGCACATCCCCGTGACCTGCGTCATCGCCATCGGAATGTTGACGCCCGGCCGGAAGAAAATCTTGATGACCGCAATCCCGTTGAGCGACTGCGATTCCTGATGCTCGATGTCGTTCACCGTGACGGTGAATCCGCGCTCGGAGTTGGTCACGATGCGGTTCGCCATCTCGCTCGGCGACATGCCGGTGAAATTCCACACCACGCTGATAACGGGAATATTGATGTCGGGGAAAATGTCGACTGGGGTGCGCAGAATCGTGATCGGCGTGAGAATTACGATCAGCAGCGCCATCACAACGAACGTATAAGGGCGCCGCAGCGCGAGTGCAACTATCCACATAAGACGTGCAACTGCAAACGAAGGTTAGAAACTAAATATTGGAGCAGCAAGTCAATTGTCAAAAGGGTGAATGAGCTTTTACGTCTGCGATCTGACCCTGACCTCCAGCCCCAACTTTCTACTAAGATTCAAAACAATACGTCTCGGATTTAAATTATAATGAATTTTCTTGATGACGCAAAACTCCACCGTAACGGGCCGGGCGTCGAATAAAAGCAACGGCAAACGCCCCCCCGGCCGGCCGCGCAGCGAGCACTCCCGCCAGGCAATTCTGCGCAGCACGCTAAAGCTCTTGCGCCAGCAGGGGTTCCCGGATTTGAGTATCGAAGCCGTCGCCGCCGACGCCAACGTCAGTAAGGCGACTGTCTACCGCTGGTGGCCAAACAGGGGGGCTCTGGTCGCCGACGCGTTTCTTGAAAGCGCAGAACAGGAGTTGCAGTTCCCTCACACGGGCTCGGTCCGCAGCGACATGAGCCGGCAAATGCGCCGCCTGATTCGCGTCTTTCGCTCCTCTCGTGGCAAAGTTGTCGCGGCTCTCCTCGGCGGCGGGCAATCCGATCCCGAATTGCTTGAAGCCTTTCGCGAGCGCTTCCTCTGGCCGAGGCGCCGCCAAGCCTACCAGACTTTGCAGCGCGGAATCGATCGCGGCGAACTTCCTGCCGACACCGATCTCGACCTTCTGCTCGACTCGCTCTACGGCCCGATCTACTTCCGCTTTCTTATTCGCCACGACGAACTGACCGAGAAGTTCGCCGACAAAATCTGCGGCGTAGTTCTGAAGAATTGCGGCCCAGCGTAGATACAATAACGTAAGTACTCCCGTTTCCGGCTGTCCAGCAAGCTCGCCAATTCCTACTTCACCACGTGCTTCGGCGATGCCCTGTTCAGCGTGGCCAGCAATCGCGCCGCCGCCGCCGGTGCCTTCACCTTCCCCTCGCGCACAATTTCCTTCGCGCTCAGTTCTTTCCCATACAGCGCCTTGTTCGCGCCATCGTCGGACCGCATCGTCGAGCCTTCCAGCGACACGCCCGCAAATAGTCCTTGCGCCCGCGAATACGATAAAATTTCCGCCTTCATCACCACGTCAGTCTCCGCCGACGTATCCCGGCCCTTGGGTCCCGCGGCCGCCGACGCGTCCGCTCCCAATTTCACTTTGCTCGAAAGCACTGACTTGGCTCCCGACTCGTTCATTACCAGCAGCACAAAGTCCGTAGCCTGCGCTCCGATCTGAAAACCAAAGCTCCCGCCCTCCAGCGCAAACATCGCGGGCGCGCTCCACCGTCCAGAAAAATCCGCTCCTCTGCGGCACGTGATCAGCCCGCGCCCATAGCTTCCGCCTACGATAAACGCCGCCTTCTTTACCGATGGATAGATGACAATGCAATCCGCCTTGTTAAGCAGATCCTTCGGAATCCCCTCGGGCATTCCCAGAATTTCCTTCATCACGGTAGCCGATTCCCGAATCCGGTCGTCGCTCTTCTCCTGCTTGTCTTCCGCAACCAGCGGCAACGCACAGGCCAATACCAATGCCAGGACCAACAGCCTGCTTTTCACAGCTTTTTCCTTCATAACTCCTCCTTCTTTATAACTTCTGTTGCTTTAGAGCCCGACACTACCACGCAATTTGAAAAATTGGCAACTGATCGTCATGGATGCATCCGCGTCCGATTTGTCATTCGCCAAATGATGTCTTACCGACAACCAGACCGCCCCTCGCATTGCATCCCCGCCTCATCTCTGAAAAAATGGATGCCATCGGGGATTCATCTTTATGGCTCAAATAGGAAGCTTCGCGCTTCTGTTGGCGCTTGGCCTGAGCGCGTACTCGTTCGGGGCTGGCCTGCTCTCTCTGTTCGGACGCGACGCCGCTTCCGCCCGCTTGGGCGAGACCGCCCGCCGGGCCGGCATTGCCACCTTCATCGTCGTCGCGCTCGCCTCGTTCATTCTCGTCTCCGCCGCCTTCGCCGACGATTTTTCCATCGCCTATATTTACCACCACAGCAACCGCGAGTTGCCCGCCGCCTACAAATTCGCGGTGCTCTGGTCCGGACAGGAAGGCTCGCTCCTGTTTTGGTCGCTGCTGCTCGCCGGCTACGGATTCGTTCTCCGCCTGCGCTACAAAACCGATCAGCGCTTGTTCGCCTATGCCTCGGTCATCATCGCCGCCGTTCAGGTCTTCTTTCTCCTGATTCTCAATTTTGCCGCGCACCCATTCGCCATTGAGCGGGGTGTGCTACCGCCCGATGGCACTGGCCTCAATCCCCTTCTGCAATATCCCGAGATGGTCATTCATCCGCCCATGCTCTATCTCGGATACGTGGGATTCACCATCCCGTTCGCCTTCGCGCTGGGCGCGCTCATCATGCATTACCCGGGCGAAAAGTGGATTCACATCACGCGCCGCTGGACGATGGTGACCTGGTGCTTCCTGACCGTCGGAATTTTTCTCGGCGCGCACTGGGCCTATGCCGTCCTCGGGTGGGGAGGCTACTGGGGCTGGGATCCGGTCGAGAACGCGTCGCTCATGCCGTGGCTTACCGGCACAGCATTTCTGCACTCGGTGATCATGCAGGAAAAGCGCGGCATGCTGAAGGTCTGGAACATGGTCCTCATCTTCGCGACTTTCCTGCTTTCCATGCTCGGCACATTCCTGACCCGCTCCGGCGTCATCAGTTCCGTGCACGCCTTCGCGCAATCGTCTATTGGAACCTGGTTCATCGTCTTCATCGCGCTGACCACCGCCGTCTGCGTGTTTTTCCTGGTCAAAAATCTCTCGTACCTCAAGAGCGAGCACAAACTCGAATCACTGGTCTCCCGCGAATCCAGTTTCCTGTTCAACAATCTTTTGCTGCTCGTCGTGTGCTTCACCGTTCTCTGGGGCACGTTTTTTCCGATTCTTTCCGAATGGGTGCAGGGCCACAAAGTCACGGTCGGTCCGCCGTTCTTCAATCGCGTGGCCGTGCCGGTTGCTCTTCTGCTGATGCTGCTCACGGCGGTTGGCCCGCTGCTCGCTTGGCGCAAAACTTCCCTCGAAAGCCTGAAACGCAATTTCCTCTATCCTGCCATCGGCTCCGTCGCGGTCGGCCTGATGATGATTCTTTTCGGCGTGAGGCCCTGGGAAGACCCTTCTTACTTCTACGCGGTGATGGCCGCCGTTCTCTCCGCGCTCGTCATCTTCACTGTCATCTCCGAGTTCGTTCGTGGAGGCCGCGTCATTGCCGGCAAGAGCGGCCAAAATATTTTCGCCGCCATGCTTCTATTGTGCCGTCGCAACACGCGCCGCTACGGCGGATACATCGTCCACTTCGGCGTCGCGCTCGTCATCATCGGCCTCCTCGGCCAGCCGTTTAACAAGGAAGTCGAAAAAGAGATGGCTTTCGGCGACAAAATCAACATCGGCCCCTACACGCTCGTCTGCCAGTCCTATACGCAGGACGACAATCCGAATTATGCCAACGAGTGGGCCATCATCAACGTGTATCGCGGCGGCAAGTTGATTACCACGATGTATCCCGAGCGCCGGTTTTATAAAGCCAGCGGCCAGCCGCAGACCATTCCGCGCATCTATCCAAGCTTTCGCCAGGATTTATTTTTGGTGAGTGACGTCTATCTCGTCTACGAAGGCAAGAATGACACCACCGGTCGTCCGATTATTAAGGCGCATTTGAATCCGCTGGTGCCCTGGATTTGGATTGGGCTGATCATCATGGTATTCGGAACCGTGGTGGCGCTCGTGCCCAATTACGTTCCGGTAGTGGTGACGGTGTCCGCGCCCGTCCGCGAAACTGCGCATGCAGGGGCGGGGGACTGATATGAAAGTACCCAACCCTTTCCGGACTTACGCGCGCTGTCATCCCGAGCGGAGCCAAACCGTACGCGAAGCGAACGGTTTGGGGGAGTCGAGGGACCCCTACTCCCGACCTTCTACGCGCTCCCTGCGCCGCTACCTGCAAGCCGCAGCCCTCACCGCCGCCGTCTTCCTCTTCATGGGCGCGGGCGGAAACACGGACGCTCGCTTCAAAGACCTTGGCCATCGCATGATGTGTACGTGCGGATGCGGCCAGGTACTTCTCGAATGCAACCACATTGGCTGCAAGTCTTCGGACAAGATGCGCGACCAATTGATGGCCGCGATCGATAAGGGCGACAACGACGACCTCATCCTCCAGGGCTTTGTGCAGGAATACGGGCCTACTGTTATTGCCGCGCCTACGGCCACCGGCTTCAATCGGGTAGCCTGGATCATGCCGTTCGTCGTATTAGCGCTCGGCATCGCCTTCGCAGTGCATATCGTGCGCTCCTGGAAGAACCGCCCCACGCCCGCGCTAGCCGATGGCATCACCATCCCAAGAGGTCCCGAACTGGACGAGCTGCGAGCGCAGGCGCGCAAGGAGACTGAGCAATGAGGTTCCCACTGAGAACTGAGAACCGAGAACTGAGAACTCTATGTCGATGACCCTCTTCGTCTGCGCCATCTTCACGCTGGCCTCGCTTTACTACGTCTTCTTTTTCCCGGGCGAAGTGTACGCGGGAGAAGAAAAAACGCGCCTCGGCTATCTCCGCGAACGCAAGGAATCCGTCTATGAAAACCTGCGCGACCTGAATTTCGAATACAAAGCCGGCAAGGTGCCCGACGCCGACTACCAGTCCATGCGCAACTCGCTCGAAGAAGAAGCCGCCGCCATCATGGCCGAAATCGCCCGGCTGGAGCAGGCTTCGGAGCAGGTGGTGTAGGCTCATAGCGGCAGGCCCTTACTGCAACATAGTCTCGCGTGTTCTGGCCTAAGAGAAAATGCGGAGTCAGACGAACTTTCCGAGTTTGTTGTGACGGTGGAATGGATTAGAGCGGTTGAGCGCTCCGCAGCGAAGTGGAAGGCAAAATCAGTGCTCTATACCACGCAACTCATCCGCGCCTCGTTGGATGGGCAGCCGAATACGATCGAGTTCTTAGAGAAGGAGTTTGACCTGAGGCTCAGAGACATTGTGCGCTGAAGATCTAATCCTTAAGGAGTTCTTTTGACCGATCTCAAAAAGTCCGTTCTCATAACCGCGCTCCTCGCGCTCTCCCTGGCCTCCGCCGCAGCCCAGACCCTCTCCGGCACCGTCACCAACGGTACCACCAACAAGCCCGCTGCCGGAGACGAGGTCATCCTCATCAACATCGCCAATGGCATGGACGTTGCCGGCAGCACCAAGGCCGACTCGGCGGGCAAGTTCAGCTTCAAACTCAGCGATAGCTCTGGCGGCGGAGCGCCGCACCTGATTCGCGCCGTTCACCAGGGTGTCAACTACCATCAGATCGCGCCGCCCGGCACCAGCAACGTCGACGTGAAGGTCTATGACGTGGCGAAAAAGGTCGACGGCATCGGCCTCACCGCCGACGTTCTTCGCTTTCAGGCCGACGCGAGCAGCCTGCAAGGCATTCGACTTTTCGCCGTCAACAACCCGGCCAGCGTCACCCAGATGAACGATCACAATTTTGAGTTCTATCTGCCCGCAGGCGCGAAGGTCGAACAGCTCCAGGCCAAAGCGCCCAATGGGCAGCCCATCCCAGCCGAGGTCGTGCCGCAGTCCGAGAAAGGCCGCTATGCCATCGCCTTTCCGCTGCGCCCCGGAGAAACGCAATTTCAGCTCGAGTTCACCATGCCCTACACGGGCACAATGAAGATCGACCCGAAGCCGCTCTATCCCGCCGAGCACTTCGTCGTCATGCTGCCGAAGTCGATGCGCTTCGCGGCCGCCGACGCGTCGACGTTTAAATCAATGCAGGACCCGAATCAGTCCGATGGGATCGTCGAACTCGCGCAGCAAACTCGCGCCGGACAATCTCTATCCTTCACAATCAGCGGAACGGGAACAATCTCCGATCAGCAGGCGCAAGGTGGCGGAGCCGAAGCTGGCCCCGAAGCCCAAGGCGGTCCGACGGGCCCAATGGGCGAGCAGTCGCCTACGGCCGAGAGCAATCGTCCCGGCGGTGGACTCGGCGCGCCCATTGACGCTCCCGATCCGCTGGAAAAGTATCGCTGGCCGATTATTGGCGCCTTCATCGTCCTGCTCGGCATCGGAGGCTGGATCGTCACCAAACGGCAGGGCGCAGTCTCTGCCGCATCGGGGCCGCACTTCTCTGGCCCTGGCGCACTCGGCTCGGGCGCTTCAGGAGCGAACGCATCCCGCGCGACTTTCGCATCCGGACCGTTGGCCGCTCCCATCACCGGCCCAGGAGCCAGCGCGATCTCGGGCTCGGCGGCTTCGCAGGCCGGTGCGCCTTCCACAGCCACGTCCGGTTCCCGCTCCGCCACCCTTCTTGAAGCTCTAAAAGAGGAGTTGTTCCAACTGGAAGTCGAGCGCAAGCAGGGCAAACTCACTGCCGAGGAATATGACAAAGCCAAAGCCGCTCTCGACCAGACCCTCGACCGAGCGCTGAAACGGCAGACGTAGCGGCAACCCCGCGCCCCATCTTGCGGTTAACGAGAGCCGCTAATGCGCCACCTTGGCGTTGAACTCTTGCCCCGCAATCGGCGCCAGAAATGGGATTACGTATCCCTTCACTTGGACTTTGCCCGCTTTCTTGGCCTCAATCAGCAGATCATATTTGAACTCGCCGCGGCGGAAGGACTCGTCACTCAAATGAAAGACGAGCATTTCATTTTTTGAACTGCGTAGCGAAATCTGGTCCGGCATAACGTTCTTGACGACGAGGAGGATTTCTCCTTCTTCCTTTTTCTCTTCTTTTGAGTTTTCTTTGGCCGGGTTCTCTTCGATCTTGCGCTTTTCTTTGGAGTCGCCCTCTTCGTGAGCTTCGCGCTCTTCGTGAGCCTCGCGACTTGCCTTGGGCAGTTGGAATCCTGGAATAAGTTGCTGAGCACGCTCCAGATTGGTGGCGGGGAAGTTGCCCGCCAGCCACGCCGAGTCCGGCAGATCCCCCGGACCATCGAGGGTCGGGAACGTGATCAGACTCTCGCCGGCTTGTACTTCGCGACCGATATTTCGGATGAAGAACATGCCGACCACAACAGGAAATGCAACTACCTTTGCCCCATCGGCCGATGTTTCCGAGAGAAACAATGGCCGAGCCCCGGGCTCGGTGAGTTCCGGAATGCTGAGATAGGCGGTCTCGGAATTCTCCGCCACGATCGTTGCCGGACGATCTTCGAAAGCGGCGAAGGTCTTCCTGCTGTCGCCACCGAACGATCCGCTCACCGCGCAGAGTTCGCCCTTCAGGCAAAGCGCTGCCACGTGAAATGAGTTCGCGCCTCGCGCCTCCTGCGTCGGGCGTCCAAAGTTCGCAGAGAGATCCAGCGTCTGCGTCACCGATCGATCTTGATTGCCGGCCTGCCGGAACGTGATCTTCAGTTTGGAGCCGCGTCGTGGAACGACAAACGTAATCGGGCCATCGGCCGGCCGCGCTTCTTCCCCTTCCGTCTCGAAGCGCCAACCCGATAACCCTGAGGCTTCTCCGGTCGCTTCAAAGGGCACGGCGATGCGCGTCACCGCAACCTCCGGCATTTCGCTATATCGATCTGGATTCTCGACCACCGTTCCCGACACCCGCTCACCCGGATGGACCTGCGCCGGCAAAACCATTCCTACCATTCGCTCTTTCGCGGCAGGCGACTCCTCGGCCCGCGCGCGCCCCGTGTTCTGCTGTTCCCGTTGCGCATTTTTCCGCGCTGCGTCGAGATGCTTTATGACCTCGTCGTAGGTGAATTTTTTCGGCTCCTCCGCTTCGCCGCCGCCGCCTTCCTCGCCCGACGGGCAGGCGACGGCCCGATAATCCTCCGCAGCCGCATTCCATTCGGCGCAGCGATACGTACCGGTCCACGGGTCGTGCGTCAGTCTGTGGCCCCCAATCTGTTTGCCGGACTCGTCGAAGACCTGTATGAATTCCTCGGTAAAGTTCGCGCTCGCGTCGTAACTATTGCGGGCCACTTTGCGCACTCGCCCACTCGGCCAATACGTCGTGTCGGTCTGCTGGGGAACGTGATACCCAGGCAGGTATTCGTAATCCACTTTTTGCTGGAGTTTCCCATCGGCGCCGATGGTGCGCATCTCGGACGCTTTGTCGGCGGCGTTGTAGTCGGTTTCAATTTTTCCGCCGACTCCGTTTTTCTCGACAACAGTGTGCTGGGCCGCTCCCATGGCCGCTCCCAACGCCAGGAGCGCCAACGCGGCAAACGCGTGCAAGAGACTACTGACCAAAGCCCGCCGATTTCGTGGCGAGCTGTCGCGTTTTGAGCGGAGGTTGAAGAACTTGCTTTGAGACATGACTGTGGGCGGCCTCCCCGGTCAAAGAAAATCGGAGTGTATCACGCCATGATTTGTCGCTGATTCGTTGGCTGGCGATCACCGCCCGATCATGGCGGATTTTTGGAAGCTAACCTGCTGGTCAACATTGAGGCGAGAGGTTCCAAGTCTTCCCTCTCTGAAGCCCACTGCCGAATAGGTGAAAAACGTTGCAGTTAACTACGCAGGCAATAGTTGTATTCCCAAGGAAACTGTGATTAACTCACCAGATTGCTTGTCTCCGCGCCCAACAGGCGCGAAAAAAAGGACCCAAAATATGAAAAGAAGTCGCACTGTCGTAATGTTGTGCTCAGCCCTTACAGTTCTGTTGTTCTGCAGCGTTCCGCTATTCTCACAGGACACAGTCAACCATCCCCAGGCATTCGGCATTTCGGCCCCTCTTGGGGAGTTGGCCAAACTGCCGCAGCCACTGAATTACGGTTTTCACGAAGCGAACCCGGTCCGCCGCGTTCCCAAGCATGCTATCGGAGGTTTGGTCGACCCGGTCGAGCAGAACTACCCCAATGGCCCGCAAGCCAATTACAGCATCGGCGCGGATTTCCTCGGCGTCGGTAATGGATTCCCCAACTACACCGTGCCTGACGCTCCTCCCGACACGACCATGGCGGTCGGCGATACGCAGGTTGTGCAGTGGGTTAATACCTCCTACACGGTCTGTTCGAAGACCTCTCCCTATACCTGCGGCCCTGCGGTCGAGGGCAATGTTCTTTGGTCAGGCCTTTCGGGAACTCCGTTGTGCAAGGAGCAAAACGATGGTGACATCATCGCGCAGTGGGACGTGGTCGCCCATCGCTGGCTCCTGACGCAGAACGTATTTGCTTCTCCCTATGCCGTTTGCGTCGCCATTTCCACTACCCCTGACGCCAATGGGACTTACTACCTTTATCAGTTTGGTATTCCCGGGAACGGGTTCCCGGACTATCCCAAGTGGGGAATCTGGCCGACCAACTACGGCCAGTCGCAGAACAACTTCGGCACGGGCAGCTTCATTGGTCCGCTGGCCTGCGTCTACAACCGCACGAAAATGTTGACCGGTGACCCCTCGGCCGAACAGATTTGCCACCAGTACACCGCCAGTGAAGACAGCTTGCTGCCCGCCGACCAGGATACTGCTACTAATCCTCCTTCGGGTCAGGACCAGTTCTTCATCGGCAGCGTGGGCGATGTGGATACCTCGCACCTCTCTCTGTATTCGGCGCACATCAATAACCCCGCCGACTGGTCGAAGGGCGCAACCTGGACCGGCGACGGCAACTCGCAGTTGATTGCCATTGCCAGCTTTACCCCGGCGTGCAACGGCGGCTACGGTGGCGATTGCGTTCCGCAAAAAGGCATCACCGACAAAGCCGATTCCCTCGGCGATCGACTGATGTACCGCTTCGCCTACTCGAACGACGGTAGCGGGGGATCGCAGCATTGGCTCGTGAATTTTGACGTGACCGCATCCGGTAGTCAGGGCGGCGTGCGCTGGATGGAAATCACCGCGCCTCCCACCCTCGTCGCCCCAAGCGGCCTTAGCGTTTATCAGCAAGGCACCTGGGCTCCCGACGGAAACTGGCGCTGGATGGGTTCACTCGCTCGCGACAAGCAGGGTAACATCCTCCTCGGCTACAGCGAGTCCTGCGGCAGCACTTGTCCGGGTGGAACGGCGATGTACCCCTCCGTCTACGTCGCGGGCCGCCTGGCGAGCGACGCCTTAGGCACCCTTGAGCCCGAGTTGCAGGTCGTGGCGGGTGCTGGTTCACAGCCCGACACTTCCAACCGTTGGGGCGACTACAGCTCCATGCGCATTGACCAGGATGGCTGCACCTTCTGGTATACGCAGGAGTATTACAAGGTCACGTCGACCTTCGACTGGAGCACCCAGGTCGGATCGTTTACCTTCGCTGGCTGCAGTGGCAGTGGTGGCGCACAGGTTTCACTCGAACCAACCTCGCTGAAGTGGGGCAAGATTGGGGTGGGTACCAAGGGCGCAGCCAAAAAGGTCGTTCTCACCAACACGGGTACGGGGACGCTGAACATTACTACCATAGCGACCACCGGGGACTTTGCGCTGGCAACAGTCACAAAGACCAAGAAGGTGACTCCGTGCGTCAACGGAGGCACGGTAGCGGCTGGAGCCACGTGCGAGGTAAAGGTAACCTTCACGCCGACCCAGACTGGAACTCGGACTGGTTCGCTGCAGTTTACCGATAACGCCCCCGCGAGCCCGCAGAGTGTCTCTCTGACTGGCACGGGCAAGTAACTAACCAACCCTAGGCGTGGCTTTTGTCGCGCCTATAGCTCAACTCAAAGGGCATCCCAAACTTGGGATGCCCTTTTTGCGTTCGGTTTCCTGCTCGACGTCTCAGTACGAGGCGGGACTGACCGCGTCTTCCGGATACGCAGGCATACCGAATTCGGGCATGTCCAGGCCTTCGACTTCGACTTCGGGCTCGACGCGCATGCAGCGGACTTTGTTGACCGTCCAGAACACCGCGTAGGTCGCGCCGAAAGCCCACGCCACGCAGATAGTTGCTCCCAACAATTGGCACAAGAACTGGCTTGCGTCCCCGTGGAGCAGACCGGTGACGCCTTGGCCCGCACGACCGAGATAGCTTGTGGCGCCGACCCCATTCCAGCCTACGCCGTAGGTGCCGTCGGCGAAAATGCCGACGCAGACGCCGCCGAACCATCCGCAATAGCCGTGGACCGAGATCGCGCCGCAGGGATCGTCGATCTTCAGAACACGATCGTTGAACAGAACTCCGCCGCACACCAGCAGGCCGGCGAGCATTCCTATCACAACGGAAGAAGTGGGCGTGACAAACGCGCAACTGGCGGTAATGGCAACCAGTCCGGCCAACATGCCGTTGCAGGCCATCGTGATGTCGGGCTTGCCGAAGAGGAAGTACCAAAGAACCATGGAGGCGGCTGCTCCGGCGACGCCGGCGAGGTTGGTATTGATAGCAATCGAGGAGATGCGGAGGTCGGTTGCGCCAAGCGTTGACCCGGGGTTAAAGCCCATCCATCCGAAAAGCAGGATGAGCGTGCCGGTGACGACGAAGACGATGTTGTGGGCTGGAAAAACACGAATGCGGCCTCCGGGGCCATACTTGCCGAGGCGCGGGCCGAGAATGATGGCCAGAGCCATGGCGCAAAAACCGCCGACAGCGTGCACGACCGTGGATCCGGCGAAGTCGACGTAGCCGTGGCCGGCATGCAGCGTGGAGCCGACCTGGGAGAGCCAGCCTCCTCCCCAAACCCAGCAGCCGTAGATGGGGTAGAGGATCGCGCCGATGAAAAGTTCGCAGAGCAGGAACGCGCCGAAGGTGATGCGCTCGCAGACCGCGCCGACGATGATGTAGCCGGCGGTTTCCATGAAGACGACTTCAAAGAGTGCGAAGACGTTGCTGGAGGCGTCATAGGCGGGGCCGATCAGAAAGAAGCCTCTCCCGCCGAGAAATCCCCACTGCCCGCCGCCCAGAAGAAAGTGGTTCAGCGTGGGCACTCCGCCGAGATTGGCGGGCGAGGCGTTAATGGCGACAGCTCCGAACTGGAAGGCATAGCCGACCGCGTAGTAGGCGAGGAAGGCGAAGACATAAGCGGCGAAGTTGAGCATCATCAGGTGCGCGGCGTTTTTCTTGCGCACCAGGCCACATGTCAGCAGAGCGAATCCGGCTTGCATGAAGAGCACGAGGTAGCCGGTGTTCAGGGTCCAGGCAAAATTGGTGGCGAGGCGGAGGTGGCCGACGTTGTCGGCGAGCTTAACGGCGAGCGGCTCGCGGGCGGATTGGGCCTGATAGTCGTCGAAGGCTTTCTTGCTTTGCGCATAATCGGGCGCGGATTTGTCGGTGGGCTCGGCAACGACAAAGGAGTTTCCGGCCGCGTCGGTAGTAGCGGTGCGGTCGCCCGTGGCGAGGCCGGAGGGGTCGGGCTGGGGCGCTTGCGGGGCGGGCGCGCTCTGGGCCGCAGCTTCTTTCGCAGGCGCGTCTTTTGCAGGTGCTTCCTGGGCGCGGCTTAGCGGGGCGAGCGCCGAGACGGTTGCGAGCGTAAGAACGAATACAAGAAGTTGGCCGTGCGTACTATGCCATATTGAATGGTTCTTCATGCCATTGCTCCTCAATTATTGCGGTACACCAGAATGCATTACTGTAGCTTCGGTACGAGTGAGTCGCTTGGGCGAAATCGACGCCTTTCGAGGGAGAGGCTTTTCCGAGGCTGGCATGAAATGTGGTCGCAAGTCTCCGAATTCGCAGCGGCAAATTGGCTCTCAGCGTAAATGGGAGAGCGATGCGAGTCCAATAGAAATTTCTTTTTGCCGTCATCAGGAAAAGTCTTGGAAATGAATCCGGCGGATACTGGCGGTTATGATGGGTTGCCGGCGGCGGGACGAGTAAGACATTCGATTGGAACATTCGAGCAATCCATTTTGGGGGAAACTGCGATGACGAAAGCCATAACTTTGGATTCTGTTAAACAGACGGAAAGTAAGTTTCTGGTACCTACCTACGACCGGCAGCCGGTTCTGTTTGTGCGCGGCGCGGGCGTTTATCTGTGGGACTCGACTGGGAAAAAGTACCTGGACTTTTTCAGCGGACTTGGGGTGAACGCGCTCGGGCACAATCATCCGGCGATTCAGAAAGTGATTCGGCGGCAGGCGGGCCGGCTGATCCATCTGTCGAATTTATTTTTTAACGAATACCAGGGCGAACTGGCGCGGCACCTGACGAAAATAGCGGGACTGGATCGGGCTTTTTTCTCCAACAGCGGAACCGAGGCGTGGGAGGGAGCGCTGAAGCTGACCCGCCTTTTTGCTGAGGCAAATCGCGGGAATGGAAAAAAACCGAAGTCCCGCATTCTGGCTCTGGAAGGCTCATTTCACGGGCGCACCCTGGGGTCTGTTTCGACGACCGGGCAGAAGAAATATCGCGCTCCTTTTGCGCCGCTGCTGCCGGGCGTGCAGTTCGTCAAGTTCAACGACGTGGCGGATCTGGCGCGCAAGTTCGATGAGAGCGTGATCGCGGTTTGCCTGGAGACGATTCAAGGCGAGGGCGGGGTGCAGCCCGTTACGCGTGAATTCTTGGAGGCAGCCCGCCAGTTGACGGCGCGCAGTGGCGCGCTGCTCCTGCTCGACGAGATTCAATGCGGGCTGGGCCGGACGGGGCGGCATTTTGCGTATCAGCATTACGGCGTGCTGCCGGATGTGGTGACGGTAGCAAAGCCTCTGGCCGCCGGGCTTCCGCTGGGCGCGATTCTGACGACGGAGAAAGTCGCCGAGTCCATGCGCCCGGGCCTGCACGGGACGACATTTGGCGGAGGCCCGTTGGCGTGTGCGGTGGCGCTGGAATTCTTGCGGCAGGAACAGCGATTGCTCCAGCACGTGGGCTCGGTGGGAAAGTATTTTCATGCGGCCCTGCTTTCGCTGGACAAGAAACACAGCTCGATTCAGGACGTGCGGGGTGCTGGCCTGATGCAGGCGGTGGAACTGGACTCGGCCGACCGGGCGAAGGCCGTGGTGAAGCGGTTGCTCGCGGAGGGAATCATCATCAATCGCACGCATGAGACGGTGCTGCGGTTGCTGCCGCCTTACATCATCCAGAGAAAGCATGTGGATGCGTTGGTGGAGGCGCTGGATCGGGCACTGGGCGCGGAGTGAGCACTTCCAAACGCGCGAGCCCTAGAAGCTGAAGGTGGCTTCAACTTCGATCTTGCGATTGGCGGCGGCGCTTGAAAAAGGACCGCCGGCAAGAGAAACGGATTTGCCAAAGTCAGGCGAGGTCAGCACTCCAATGGGGGCGCCGGGGTTCACTCTGTTGAGAGCGTTGCGAGCGTTGAGGCTGAAGGTCAAATTGTAGCGGCGCGTGCTTGCTGGACCGCCGAAGCCGCCGGGGCCGCGTCCAAAGCCGACGCCGCCACCCCCGCCGCCGGGCAGGTGCGCGCCCGGAGTATGACCTCCCGGACCACCGCCAGACTGCGCCGCGTTGCCAGCGATTTCAGGGCCAAATCCGAACGTCTTTGCGAGGCGCAGGTTGAGAGTGAAGTTAGAGGGACCGGTCAAATAGTTGATTGGAATGGGAGTGTACGGGCCAGGAGGAACGATGTAGTGGCATGCGGCGAGCGGAGAGACGCAAACGCCGCTGGGATTCGTGGCGAAGGCAGGCCGGACGTTGAAGAGCAGGTCGTCGGCCAGGTCCTGGCCCACCGTGACGTTGTACGGCGCTCCAGAGTTGAAAACCAGGAACGGGCTGAGGCGGAAGCCGCGAGGGAGTCCGACGCTGCCGCCGAAGAACACACGATTCCGAATTGCAAAGCTGGCGCGGCCGTAGTCGAGCGCAAGGTTGTGCTGGTCGGAGGGAAAGCCGGACGCGCCGGAGGCATCGCTATTAGCGAAGTTCAGAGAGTAATAGCCGTGAAGGGAGAGTCGAGCTCCCGCTTGAATGTTGAAGTTGGCGATGAGTTGGTTCTGGCGGAAGACTCCGCCGGAAGTGTATTGAAAGATCGCGGGATTGGGGAGTGGCCCGGACGCATATGGGTAAGCCGGGACGGGCGGCGCGTTGGCGACCACTGACAGAAGCTGGTGCACGCCGCGCGAGTTCAGGTAAGTCAGCGTGGCACTGGCAAACTTTGTCACCTGCCGTTCGAAGCTGAACGCGCTTTGAAGGATGTAGGGCGCGTGCAGGTTGGGGCTGATCTGGTAGACGGCCTGCGGAGTCGAAGATGAGGTTGGAACCGGCGGAGGAATGATGTAGGCCGGATTCGAGACGATGTATTGCTGTTGCGTTACGCCGTTGAGACGCTCGGCGTTGAGGACGAGATCGGACGTGAAACGATCGTAGAACAGGCCAAACCCCCCGCGCAGAACGGTTTTTGGCGCCTGCTTGCCTTTGCCGCCGACCCCCCAGGCAAAACCCAGTCGGGGCGCCCAATCGGCGTGATCCGAGATGTGGTTCTGCGTCTCAAACCGCAGGCCGCCGCTCAGAGTGAGATTGGGACGCAGCTTCCAGTCATCCTGTACGTACAATCCCGTATCCACAAGCGTAACGGGGACGGTGGGCACAACGCCGCTCGAGGTCGCGTTGATCGAAAGCTGGCTGGGCAGGCCGGAAAGATAATTCTGGTACGTGTTGAAAGTGTAGCTCCCGTTAAAGCCGCTGCCGGAAGTGTTCACGTCGTGAATCGCGCGCAGGCGGACGCCGAATTTAACGAAATTCTTGCCCTCGGAGAGCGAGGTGTAATTCTGAAATTCGTAGTGGTCCTGATGGTCGGTTTGCGATCCCGCGGAAGACCCTCCGCCGGTAAAGCCGCCGAGTACGTTGATGCCTACGGCGGTGCTTACGGGAGTCTGGCCGCTGTTGTCGCGCAGGTATTGGAAGCGCGTCTCATTCACCACTTTCGTTCCAAAAATCTGCGTATCGCTGAGCTGAAGCGTGTGCTCAGTGGATTCGCTGTTGTAACCGGCCTGGGGCAGCGTTAATCCACCAACGCCGTTGTTGTCCGAGGTATCGCGGTAATACTGGTAGCGAGCGGTCAGAGTGTTGTTGGGCGTCAGCTGATAGTCGATGCGCGGGCCAATGTTGGTGCGCGTGCGCGGATTGGGGACGCTCTCGTTGAGGCCGAGCACGGGCGCATCGACGACGGCGATTTCGTCGATATTGCGGCGCTGAACGTTGAAAAAGAACGACGCCTTCTTGTTGATCGGGCCGCCAATGTTGCCCATATAGATGACAGAGTCGTAGGGCTGCTGGGCGGCCGAGCCGAGGAACGGATTGCGCGCGTTGAATGACGAGTCGTTGCCCTGGACGGAAAACTGGCCGTGAAATTTGTCGGTGCCGGGCTTGGTGAAAATTTCGATTCGGCCGTAACCGAGCTTGTCGTACTCGGAGGAAAAGGGATTCTGGTTGATGCGAATTTCGCGAATGGAAGACTTGGGCGGAAGCTGGCCGCCGGTGAATCCATCAATGTAGAGCTGTCCGCCGTTGGGGCCGGCGGAGGGGCCGGCGAGGGCCTCGAGATCCGCCTGTAGTTCGTCGGGGTCGTCGGGCAAGGCTTCGAGATCTTTGCCGCTGAGAACGATGGCACTGGCATTATTCTGGGGACTGACTTGGACTTGCGGACCCTCCTCCTGAACATTGACCTTCTGCTGCTCGACCTGAATCTGCAACGAAATGTTGAACTGCGCGACCTGTCCGGCGCTGACCTGCACATCATTCTGAATGAAGACGGTGAATCCCTTCGCGTTAGCGGTTACCGTGTAGTTGCCAGGCGCGAGATTGCCGAGTTCGTAATTGCCGTTGTTACTCGTCTTGGCGGAATGGGGCTGGCCGCCCGACTGGATGACGGCGATGGTGGCGTTGGGCACGACCGCACCAGAGGGATCGACGACCTGCCCGCGTAGAGTGCCAGTGCCTGCGGACTGCGCCGACGCACAAACGGCGAGCGCGGTGAGAGTCAGCAAAAGAAGAAGAGAACGATGCCTCGAATGCGCGCGTCCGGTTGGAAAATGATGGCTCATGAAGAATGATTCGCTACGGAGCGGAATCGCCCTCCCCACCGGATGCGTTCAGGGACCACGGCGATAGCAGCGAAGAAGCGGAACGGTTGGGCGCGGCGGTGAGAATCGGCTCTACGCCGGCGAGCAGGGTGATGGCGGTGACGGCTCCGGAGTTCTCGCCAGAGGTTGCCACGATCATCACCGCTTGACCTTTTTGCAGGTCGGCTAACGAGCTATTGGGCAAGCGACTCAGCATACGCTGCACGTCGGGAGGGCCGTTGCCGCCCGTGCCGCCACGCGACGCGGCATCGGAGCCGGAATGCGTCGAATCGGGCTGATGCGGTCGCGCGGGGAAATTCTGAGCCGCGGTTTTTTGCGGCGACGCATCCTGCGCGTTCCCGTTGGGAGAATTTGCGGAGTGGTCCCCGCTGGCTGCCCCTTTAAGGCGCGCGGCGATGCGTTGCGCCATTTCGGTCGGCAGGCTTTTCATCTGCGACTCCGATGAAACCTTCACTAACACCGTGTTCTTAGCGATGAGATCGTGAACCATCATGGTGTTTGCGACGGCATCGATCGTCGTGATGGTTCCCGCAATATTGCGGAAGGATCCGGAGACGATTTCGTCGGCGGTAAGTTCGGCGCCGTCCGCGGAGCGCGTGCCGCGCGCGCGCAACTGATCGCCGACTTTGATTTCGGTGAGGGGCGCGGGTTTGGCGTCATCGAACTTGACAGAGGCGGGCGCGTAGCGGCGGAGAATCGTGTTCTTACCTGCATTGACGACCACGTTGCGGCTCGCGCCCAGCCCTCCCGCGGAGATGGTGATGGTGCCTGTGGCCGCATCTACGTTTGTCACCAGGCCTCCCACGCCGCGTTTCTGCCAATCCTCGGTCTCGCGCTGATGCTGGGCGGAAACGTCGGCCTGCTTCATCACGATGACCGCGAGTGCGGCGATGGTGTGCGCGTCCGATGTCGCCTGCCCGCGGACCAGAACGCGGTCGCCGGGCTGAAGCTCCTGAGGCTGGAGCGGCGTTGCGTTTTTCAGATCTTTCTCTCCCGGCGGCACGCGGAGAATTTTGGTGGCGGGCGAAAGCGTGGCTGTGATTTCAGACCCGGATTCGGCGGCAACTGTGATGGAGTCGGCCTGAACGCTTTTGATGGCTCCGACAGCTTTGATTATCGCGGCGTCGGCGGGCGTGGTTTGAGCACAGGCAACCGCCCCCAGAGCGGCAGCCAACAAGATAGCGACCAGGACCGGCGCACATTTGTTATGGAGCGGCATCGCTTTTAATTTAGCATCGCCGAACTAGCGCGAAGTCAGGCTTTACGAAGTTTTACCGGACTTGACGCGGTTTGACGAAAACCTCTGGCAACTATTGATCTGATAATCTGCATCCAGTCTCATATCCTCCAACAAAATCCGCGTAAAGCTGGTCCGCCCGAGGAGATGATTTTGCGAAATTCGTTGCTCCCAAAGCCGCTCAATCAACTGCTGCCGCTCATGCTGAGCGTTGCGCTGAGCGTTGCGCCCGGCTTTGGGCAATCGCCGGCAACCGGGGCGCAGCAATCGAAAGACGCTCCTCAAGCGAACGATTCCGAAAAAGGTGCGAGCCCGCGAGACGCGCAGGATTCGGTTGCGACCATTGCGGTCGATGTGAATGTGGTGACTTTGCCGGTAACGGTCCGCGACAAGCACGGGGAGATCGTGAAGAACTTGTCCAAAGACGATTTCACGTTGCAGGAGGACGGGCGGGCGCAGACGATTAAGTATTTTTCGGTCGAAGCCAATTTGCCGCTCACGCTGGGATTGCTGGTCGACACCAGTTTCAGTCAGCGGGAAGCCCTGGACCCGGAGCGCAATGCGAGCCGGAGCTTTCTAGACACGATGCTGGCACAGGAGAAAGACAAAGCGTTCTTGATCCATTTCGATCGTGAGGTCGAGCTTTTGCAGGACTTGACGCATAGCCGGGAGAAGCTGCAATCGGCGCTGGAGTTGCTGAAAACGGCAGATCCGGAACACGGCCAGTCGAACGACTCGGATTCACGATCGGGCTCGGAGCATCCACATCGCGGCGCGATGCTGTATGACTCGATATTTTTGGCGTCGAATGAGCTGATGAACAAACGGGCGGGGCGGAAGGCCGTGATTGTGCTTTCCGACGGCGTGGATCGGGGAAGCAAGAGCTCGCTGGAGAGCGCGATTGAGGCGGCGCAACGCTCGGAGACGGTCGTTTACTCGATTTACTTCAAAGGGCAGGAGGAGCATGAGAAGCGCCGCGATGAAGGGATGGATCGCGGGAGCGGCCGGCCCGGAAGTGGAGGCGGCTGGCCCGGTGGCGGAGGCGGTTGGCCTGGAGGTGGGGGCGGCTATCCCGGTGGTGGAGGAGGCTCTCCGGGCGGACGGCGCAGCGGCGGGCAGCGGCAGCCCGAAGAGCCGCGCGTAGACGGAAAGAAAATTCTGGAACGCATTTCCAAGGAAACCGGCGGGCGCTTCTTTGAGGTCACGAAGAAGCAACTGACCAGTGACATCTATGCGAGCATTGCCGACGAACTGCGCACCCAATACAGCCTGGGATTCACGCCTGATAAGGACGCAGCGGGCGCCGGGTATCATCACGTGGTCTTGCAGGTGAAGAAGAACGACCTGACTGTGCAGACGCGGGAGGGATATTACGCGGGCGGTAGTTAGGCTCGCCATCTTGGAGATCGCGCCAACTAGCTTTGCCCCGCTGAGTGCAAAGGTACGGACGACGCAGAGCGACGCCGCGGACTACTGCGTTGCCAGTTCCACTTGCAGCGATTTTCCCAGCGCGACCTGATCGTCGGCGGTCAACTTGGCGCCGGCTTTCGTCAGATAAAACACGTCGATCGCCATCTGGCCTTCGGTTTCGATGAGAGCAATCTCGATGTTGCAACTGTGCTTCGAAATTACGGAGCACATGCGATAGAGAAGCCCGGACCGGTCCTGCGTCACCATCTGCAAAATCGTGCTATGGGCGGAGGATGCGTCGTCGAAATCGATCTTGGTTGAGACTTTCACCTTGGCCGCGTGCGCTTTCTCCGATTTCAATCGGTCGCGAAGCATGCGCGATACGTCGGCTTCTCCCTTGACCACAGCCGCGATGCTTTTCTTCAGGCGATCCCATTCCTGTACGTTCATCTCCAGCGTGCGAAAGCGGTCAGTGAAATAGAACGTATCAACGACAATGCCGGCCGCATTGGAGAATGCGTTCGCTTTCACAATGTTCATTCCCCAGGCCGCGAGCGCGCCCGAAACGGAAGCGAAAAGCGCCGCGCGGTCCGTGGTGAGCAACGTTAATTCGTACCAGTGGCGCACCTGTTTGAGGCTGCATTGCACGCCGCTCTGACCCAGTCCATTGGCCATTTCGACGTGGGCGAGCACATCGCTGGCGCCATGAAGGCGGAGATAACGCTGCGGCAATCCCTCCAAAAAGTGATTAATCTTTTTCCCGGCGACCGGCGCCAGGGTGCGCAGATGCGCAAGATTGGCATGGCCCACGCTGCTTGCGTCGGACGCGCTGCCGGTGTGGACGCGCTCGTCCGCACTGCGGTTCAAGTAGTTTGCGCTCGCAATGTAGAGTTGCCAGAGGTTGTCAGCTTTCCACGGCGTCATCGCCTCGGGATTGACGGCTTTGATGTCAGCGTAGGTCATAAGGCACAGCATTTTCAGGCGCTCGGGCTCACCCACTTTCTCCGAGAATGCTTTCACATTGGCAGGGTCGAAGATGTCGCGTCGCACTGCCGCCGACATTTCAAGATGACTGGCGACGAGGAAGCGGACGAGTTCGCGATCGGTGGCATCGAGGTCGAGACGCTCGGCGCAGGAGTCGGTAAGTTGCAGGCTGGCCGTCACATGATTGTCGCCGGGCATGCCCTTGCCGGAATCATGCAGCAGCAAGCTGAGGTAAAGCAGTTCGGGTTTTTCGAGTTCTGAAAGCAGTTCGGCGAAGCGCCGCTCCGCTTCGGATTTTGATTCCCTGAGGCGCTGCAGGTGTTCGATAGCGAGGAAGGAATGCTCGTCGACAGTGTAGCGATGATAGAAATCGCGAACTACGAGGGCCTCGATTCCCTTCATCTCCGGCAAAAGAAGCGGCAATAGACCGAGCGCGTTCATGGCGCGCAGCGCATCGGAGGCGTAAGGCTGGGCGAGGATGCTCTCCAGGTAAAGCCACAAATCGCTGCCTCGCGGATGAGTGGATGCGAATACGGGCGTCGCCCGCTCGATGTCGTGTTCGAGGGTGCCGCTGAGCGTGAGACCGTGCTTGGCCATGAAATCGAAGAGGCCAAGAACCGTCCCGGGGTCTTGCAGGGCGCTGGGCTGCTTGGGAAAAATCAGGCTGCCGACAACGGAAAAGTATTCGCTGGCGATTTTGGAGCTGTCGCGTAACTGACGGTAAAGCGAGGAACGAGCGGCTGGAATTTCTTGGAGCATTTGCGCGCACACGCGATGTACAGCGCTGACACGGCGGAAATAGAGGCGCATCCAATCAGCGGCGTTGGCAATCTCCATTTGCCCAGCGCCGATTTTTCGCGCGGCGGCTTCTTCCTGCGCGTCCCAACTAAGCGTGTTGTCATGGCGCCCGTGCCGAAAGTGCAGGAAACACCGCACCGACATCAGGAAAGCGAGCGCGGATTCAGTCGCGGAGCGGGAGGGCGCGGGCAGGAGGGCGCCGGCATCGGGCCAGCCCGGCATCTTCTCCAGCGTAGAGATCAAACCCAGCCAGCAGGCGACGTTGTAGTCGCGCAATCCGCCGGGGCCGTCTTTCACGTTCGGCTCGAGATGAAAAAGAGTGTTGCCAAATTTGTGATGACGCTCGTGCGTGAGTTCGCCGAGGTTTCGGACGAGAGCGCGGTGCTCGCGGGCAATCAGGCGGGGAACAGACTTCTCGCGCAGGCTGATGAAAAGCTCGGGATCGCCGGCGAGATAGCGGCAATCGAGCAGCGAGATGGCGAATTCAAGATTGTTGGGATCGAGGCGCTCGCATTCGGCAAGGGTGCGGGTCGCGGGGCTCAACTTTAGGCGCAGGTCCCAGAGTTCCTGCGAGAAACGGCGGATCGGATCTTTGAATTGAGATTCAGTCTTTGTGTGGGCGTGGAGAAACAGCAGGTCGATGTCGGAGTGGGGAAAGAGCCAGCCGCGGCCATAGCCGCCCGTGGCAACGAGCGCGAAGTTTTTCGGCGAGTTGGAAGCATCGGGTTTCGCGGCTTCCGGCCCGGCGGCGGCGACGATGATTTGGCTCCAAAGCGCCTGCACGATGGAGTCGACGAGCGCAGTGCGGCGGGCGAGGGCGGTTGGGCCGTCGGCGGTGGCAGAAAATTCCTGCTGGATGGAAGCCGACTCGCGGGCGTAGAGGTCGCGCAACTCGGGGTTGACGAAGGTTGCGGCGGTCATGCCGATGCTCTCATTTCAGAAAAAGCGTGCGCGTTTAAACGCGCAAACCGAATTCGAGTCAACCGCTCGCGGCTGATCACAAAACGGCTTCGGTGCTGTTCAGCCCGTCCCCTATAGAACGCCGTCGCCGCGTTCGTCATTGCGGATACGAATCGCTTCGTCGATGCGGGAGAGAAAAATCTTGCCGTCGCCGATTTTGCCGGTGCGGGCGGCGTTGGCAATGGCCTGCACGGCTTTTTCGACGGCCTCATCGGCGAGAACGATTTCGAGCTTTACCTTGGGAATGAGATCCACCGAATATTCGCGCCCGCGATAGAACTCGGTGTGGCCCTTCTGGCGGCCATGCCCGCGAGCCTCCAGAACTGTCATTCCTTCCACGCCGATTTCGTGCAGTGCGTCCTTCACCGCATCCAGCTTCGAAACCTGAATAATCGCTTCAACCTTAGTCATCGTTGGGTCCGCCTGATTCCGTGCGGCATGATAACAGTAGCCTCTGATCTTACTGTACGGAAATCGAAACTATTTATCCTGGCGATTGGAAATGTTTATATTGTTCTATTCGCGGTTCGTATCAACGTGATGGGGGTATTATGCGGGCATCGTCTCGAATTGCAATTTTGGCTTGCATCTCGGCAGGCCTATGCTTCGCGCAGGATCAGGACTTCAGCAAAGTGCAGATCAAGGTTTCAAAAGTGGGTGGATCCGTCTACATGTTGGAAGGGGCAGGCGGGAATATTGGAGCGTCGGTAGGTGAGGATGGCATCGTCGTAGTCGACGACCAGTATGCTCCGCTCGCCGACAAGATTCAGGCGGCGTTGAAAGGGATTACCGACAAGCCGGTGAGGTTCATCATTAACACGCACTATCACCAGGACCATACGGGCGGTAACGAATTTTTCCAGAAGCAGGCGCCGATTATTGCGCAGGACAATGTGCGCAAGCGCCTGGAAGAGGGCGGGCGGGCGGGAAACGGCGGGGCGCTGCATTTCGAGGCAAAGGCGCAGCCCAAGGCCGCGCTGCCGATTATCACGTTCGATCATGATGTGACCGTGCATCTGAATGGCGAAGATATTCGGGCGCTCCATTTTCCCGCGGGCCATACGGATGGCGACTCGGTGATTTATTTTCCCAAGTCGAACGTGGTACACATGGGCGACGACTTCGTGACCTATGGGTTTCCTTTTATTGACGTGGATGGCGGCGGCAGCATCGATGGCATGATTGCGGGCGTGGAGGGCGCGATCGCATCGCTGCCCCCGGATGTGAAGGTGATTCCCGGGCACGGGCCGGTTTCAAACCTGAATGATGTGCATGCCTACGTGAAGATGCTCAAGGAAACGCGGGCGGCCGTGCAGCAGGCGCTCGACAAGAAGATGTCTCTCGCGGACATGAAGGAGAAAAAGATATTGGACCCGTGGAAGAAATATTCGGGCGATTTCATTACCGAGGATCTTTTTCTGGAGACGGTTTACAACTCCCTTACCGGCCAGAAGAATGGGAGGTTTGTGAAGCACAATTGAGGCATTGGGTAATTTGATAATTTTGTAATTGGGCAATTTGACCGCAACTTCATTTTCACGGGGTACACGGATTTTCGCAGATGATTGAAGGAGACAAAGATGGAAAAGACAAAAGGAAGATCCGCGAGAATCCGCGTTGATCCGCGGAGAAGAAGTTGATCTGTTGGGGGTAATCTATGAAATCTGCTGCGTTGATGTTCACCGTGTTTTTCTGTGTTTCCTTGTTTTCCACAATGGGGTTCGCGGCGGACGGGAAGCCGGTCTCTTACAAATCCGGCGACGAGACTGTTAGCGGGCTGATTTATACGCCTGCGGGGTCGGGGCCGTTTCCGGCCCTGATTGTGATTCACGAATGGTGGGGATTGAACGCTTGGGTGAAGGAGCAGGCGTCCAAGCTCGCGGACCAGGGATATGTCGCGCTGGCAATCGATCTGTACCGGGGAAAGGTTGCGGACACTCCCGACCTAGCGCACGAGTTGATGCGCGGCGTGCCCGAGGATCGGGCCGTGCGGGACCTGAAGGCCGCCTACTCGTATCTGGCATCACAGCCGAATGTGAAGAAGAATCGAATCGGCTCCATCGGCTGGTGCATGGGCGGAGGGTATTCCCTCGACACCGCGCTGGCCGAGCCGGATCTCGCGGCGGCGGTAATCAACTATGGGCACCTCGCGACCGAGGCCGACGAGCTGAAAAAAATTCACGCGCCCATCCTCGGATTGTTTGGCGGGCAGGATCGCGGTATTCCTCCGGAGGATGTGAAGAAGTTCCAGGCGGCGATGGAGAAACTGGGGAAGAAGATTGAGGTGAAGATCTATCCCGATGCCGGACATGCGTTCGAAAATCCGAATAACAAGCAGGGATATCGCGCCGAAGACGCGGCCGATGCATGGCAACGGACGCTGGCTTTTCTGGCGGGGGCGCTGAAGAAGTAGCGCGGGATTGTGAGTTTTGCCGATCGACCTTGCCAGTCATCGCTCGGCATGACCGGCCCGTGGAAAATTCATCGAGCAAATTCAGAACTCAACGCAACCCCAGACTTTTGTTTTCGCGTTTCACGGATTTCGGGCAACTCTTTGGTCCAAGAAATTCCACTTGCCAGACAATGCCACACTGGTTACTATGCACGCATCCTTTTTTGTTTGAGTTCGATTGTGCGTTATGAAAATCGGCGAGACCATCCGAAATCACCGCCTCCAAAGAAGCATGTCGCAGGGCGACATTGAAAAGCGCACCGGCCTGTTGCGCTGCTACCTGTCGCGCGTGGAAAACGGCCACACGATTCCGTCGCTGGATACGCTGGCGAAGATCGCCAGCGCCATGGATATTCCGCTCTCGCAGTTTTTCGCGGACGGGGTTCCGAACGGGCATAAGGGATTGCCCCAGCTCTCCGATGACGAGGTGCGCTTTCTCAGCCAGATGCGCCGCTACTCGGCCAGTTTGAACGACAGCGACCGCAAGCTGGTGCTGGCAATGGTGAAGAAGATGGCGGCGAGCGGGAAATAAGGTCTGGCAGTTGCTGCCAGCTTTGCCGCCGCAATTTGCTTTTTCAAACCAATCAATCCTAAGTGACTTTCGTACACACTTGGCATGACCCGGGGGAACCTGTGCTCCCGGGCGTTGCGGGGCTTACCCTATGGAGTGGGAGATCCCCGTGGCAACCATCGCAAACATTGAGGAAGAACTTAATCTGCTCGACCGGCTTCTACGCCGGTTGAAGATCGAGTATGAAATTTTCTTCAACAATCCGGCCAAACGCCCCCCGACCGAGATTGAATGGAAAGTTACAAACCTGCTGCGCAAGTTCAGCGATGGCGTACGCCTGAATTTTTCTCAGCGTTATCGTTACAACGAGATGGCGCAGCGCTATGCGATTCAAAGCGATCTGTGGCGCAAAAAGATGCGGATTCGCGAAGAGGGCTACCGTCGCCCGCAGGAAGCGCTTCTGTCGGTGCAGGGCGTGCGCAGCACCGAGCGCGAGGGACCGCGCCAGGCCTACGGCGTCACCCGGCACGCCAAGGCAGAGGGCGAAGTTTTTTCGGTCCAGTGCTCGGAGCCGGCGGGCGAGCGCGAGAAGATCGAATCGTTGTATAACGCATTCAATGCGGCCAAAGAGAAGCTCGGCGAAAGCGCCTCGGGCAACTTCGACTCATTCGTCGCATTCGTCAGCAAGAAGACCAACGAGATTCGCCATCAGCAGCACTGCGACACGGTGGTCTATTCGGTCGAGACGCAGGATGGCCATGTCAAGCTGAAGGCGAAAGCCAAGTAATCTCAACTTTCCCAAACTTCAATCTCTCATCTCCTCGTGTAGCACGCCCTCGCTTTGCTGCTAGAATTTCCTGTTCTACTTTCCCATTTTTCCTCATTGAGGCTGTCATCATGTCCAGGGTTCAACGCGCCATTCTTAGCGTTACTGACAAATCGGGGCTGGTGGATTTCGCCCGCCAGCTGAGCGGGTTGGGTGTTGAGCTCGTCTCCACCGGCGGCACGGCGAAGCTTTTGCGCGATTCCGGTATTGCCGTCCAAGACGTTTCTGATCTGACCGGCTTTCCCGAGATGCTGGATGGACGAGTGAAAACGCTGCATCCGAAGGTGCACGGCGGCATATTGCATCGGCGCGATGACGCCGGCCATCGGGCGGCCGTGGCCGAGCACGGCATACCCGCCATCGACATGGTTGTGGTGAACCTTTATGCCTTCGAAAAGACCGCAGCCAAGCCGGGTGTGCACTTCGAAGAACTGATCGAGAACATCGACATTGGCGGCCCGTCGATGATTCGCTCGGCGGCGAAGAATTTCCAGGATGTCGCAGTGGTGACGTCTCCGGGCGATTACGCGGCGATCGCCGATGAAATGGCGCGCGCGGGCGGTGAACTCTCTAAAGAAACAAAGTGGCGGCTGGCGCAAAAAGCGTTTGCCACGACGGCGGCCTACGATTCGGCGATCGCCTCGACGCTGGAGCGCGTCGGCGAAAAGTTCGAGTTATCGCCGCCCGCCGGATTCCCAGCTACGCTGCGTCTGAGTTTCCACAAGCAGATGGATTTGCGCTACGGCGAAAATCCGCACCAGAAAGCGGCGATGTATGCCGACGATTCGGCTGCCGGTGTTGCGCACGCAAAACAAGTGCAGGGAAAAGAGCTTTCTTATAACAACATTGTCGATTTGCAAGCCGCGTGGGATCTGGCGCACGAGTTCGAAGGGCCGTTTTGCGGCATCATCAAGCATACAAATCCCTGTGGCGCGGCGACCGGAAAAACGCTGGCCGAGGCCTATGTGCGGGCGCTGGAGTGCGATCCGGTATCGGCATTCGGGGGGGTGATTGGCGTGAACCGGCCCATTGACGCGGCCGCCGCCAGCGAGATGGCCAAGCTTTTTCTGGAGGTGATCGCTGCACCTTCGTTTGACGCCGCTGCAAAACAGGTTTTCGCCTCGAAGAAGAATCTGCGCCTGGTGGAGGTTCCTCCGGGGCGGCAGGACTGGGTGCTGAAGAATATTTCCGGCGGCTTGCTCGTTCAGGATGCGGACCTGCTTCAGTTGAAGGAATCGGATTTGAAGGTGATGACGAAGCGTGCGCCGACGGCAGAGGAACATCGCGCGTTGCTCTTTGCCTGGAAAATTTGCAAGCACGTCAAGTCGAATGCGATTTTGTACGCGCGCGACGGGCAAACCGTCGGCGTGGGCGCGGGGCAGATGAGCCGCGTCGACTCCTGCAAGATCGGCGCCATGAAGGCGCAACTCCCGTTGAAGGGAACCGTCGCCGCGTCGGATGCGTTTTTCCCGTTTCCCGATGGCGTCGAAGAAATAGCCAAAGCCGGAGCGACAGCGATTATTCAGCCGGGTGGCTCGGTGCGCGACCAGGAAGTGATCGAAGCCGCCGATCGGCTCGGCTTGGCAATGATCTTTACCGGAGTCCGCCACTTCCGCCACTAAGGGCCTTGGGCACAAAAGACGACTCTTTCTTGTGGGGGGTACCCCCCCTCCCTCCCCTCACAAGCACTATCTAATGAAATCAGTCGGTTAGAGTAAGTTGGCTTTCAAAGTATTCAAAAATATAGACTTGAACTTAGTTATTGTAACTCTTTTATTGAGTTTAAGTTAGGTCCGATTTTAGGCAATTTTTTGACTGTTGCCTGCCAAAGTCTTGCGGAATAAAGACTTAGACGTAAAGTCTTGAGCGCATGGGAGTTAACTGCGATAAAATGGGTCTTTTCGGCCCGTTCCTCGCAAAGTATTCATTCGAAGATGCTTACAAGTAAAGTATTCAAGATGAAAGACTTAAGCTCTGCCAAAACCCGCATTCAGTGTAGTGCGTTGAAAACAGTGCTCTTTATGAATTCGCCTCGGCTGCGGGCGTCGGATTTGGCGTCCGACGAGGAAGTCAAAGGCTTTAACCACGGGGGGCACAGAGGATCACAGGGGAAACCAACGCGTTGCGAATGGTCGGGTGACTGGGTAGCCCCCCTCCCCTGGTCTAATGAAGTCAAAGACTTAGAGGGTGCGGAGCGCCAGGTCTTTGAGGAATAAGGACTTATAGCTAAAGTCTTTATAAACCAAAGACTTACCGTCAACTGCAAGAAATCGAGAGGCGACTCACGAGTTGTCAAACCCGCATGGTGCAAGGCTCACGCCCATGAAAATGTCAAAGACCTGTCTCCAACCCTCGCCTCCTGGGAGGCATTTTTCGAAGCAAAGATCGTACTTAGCCAGGAAGCCTCCTGGGAGGCTTCGGGGGCGGACCGGAGTGTCCGCCCTATACATCTTCGAGTCAAAGAGCGCCTTCGGCTTTAGGCACCGGGGGTGCCCAGGGGCCGACGCAAGGTGTGTGCTGTTCTTAGTTGATGGCGAGGGCGGGGGCTAAGTCAAGGAATTTGTGGAGGGGCGGGCAAAGAGCCAATGAGGGAAATAGAGAGCGGCAAAAAGGGACACTAGATCACAGCGGTCGAAAAATCGGCGTTAGCTTGAACACCGTCCCACAGCCAAAGGCCCCGCGCGGCGTCCGGGAGTATTCCCGAAGGGAATCCACCTTCGCCGAGCTTCCGGCAAGTGCTTCCAGAGATCAGCAAGGTCCAAAGCTAATGAGCGTCAGCTCTCACTGGGTCGGCTGAGAATCAACAGGACAACCGCCTTATTGATCCAAATCGTCGTCGGGAAGAACCGGGTCCACCTGGGCACTGTTAGAAGCGGTTCCAGCCACGCCGAGAACCGTTGCCTCTCCTTCGACCGTGTATTCGAACTTACTACCCTTTCCGGTGGCAGACTTGGCCGCCGTCAGCGTCTGCGGAGAGGGAGCGAAGACCTCGGGGTGTTCGAGCACGGCAGTCGTCCAACTGCCGGCCTCCAGAGTGGTCGTATCCGTGATGGTAAAACTGAAACCATCGATGGAAGAGGCAAAAGTCAAAGTCAGCGTGTCTGCCTTCTTCGCCAGCTTGATCGTCATCTTGGCCGGAGAGTTGTTGCTGAAGGTCTCGCCTCCCACGACAGCGGTGATTGCGCCGGCGGGAAGAGTGTAGGTGGCGGAAGTCTTGGTGTGTTTCGTGGGCGACAGCGACTCGCTGGCCATGATGGTGACGGTTCCGCTTTGCCCATCGGCGCCGATGGGATCGCTGCCCGACAGGACCGGTCCAAGCGTGCCATTGATGGTGATGGTGAGCGTTTCGGTTGTCTGGCTAACGGCTGCATCCGCACTCGACTGTGCCCAAGTCACGCGACCCAGCACAAGAAAGGTAACCAGAACCAAGACGGATGTGCGGATTATCCTGAATAACATCGGAAGGAACCCCCAAGTGGAAGCGTAACGTCTCCGGGCATCGGATAGCGGGGAGGTGCGCCCACTACGTCGCCAGATTATGTTCTATGGTCGTTGCCCTGTCAACCTGCAAATGGTTGCAGCCGTGCCGGACCGGGGAGGGTTTTGAGTGTAATGGGGATTTAACGACGAATGAACGACAAGAGAGGCAGCACGATCTTTCGGGTTGCCGCTATTTCGGCACAGTGAAACCGTTCATGCAAACCACCGTCCGGTCCGCATCTTCGGACTTCGAATGCGCGAAGCCAAAATTGGAGGTGCAAAGAACGTCGCCCTTTAAAACTAGCCCTGTGTTGTTGTCCAGCGGAGCGTTCATCTTGTTGGCTATCAGGATGCGTTGCGAACCGTCAGGCGAAAGAACCCAAATCTCGTTTCGCAGCATCTCGGAAATGTAGATGTTTCCTTTTGCGTCGAGTACGACACCGTCAAGCAGCGAGTACCCGCTAGGCTGCAAGGCCTGAGGCTCACCCGCAGAGCCGTCCTCTTTTATCGGGATTTTGAGCACCATCGGAACGCCCATGGTAACCGCGTAAATGTTCTTCTGTTGTTTGTCGACCGCTAAAGCGCTGACGCCAAGGTAGACTTCCGAATCGAAGAAGACTCCGGAGTAAGGACTCGCTGGCCAGTTAAGCAGCGGATGGGCTGACCAGAGATCAACTTTCTTGCCATCCGGCGAGATCTTCCAAATAGCCGAGTAGGTGACGTCAGCCGTGTACACATTGCCGTTCGAGTCGACTGCTACACCATGAAGAAAGCAGAAAGGCCAACCGTCCGCTTTTGTCGCGAGGGCCGTCACCCGTCGCGTCTTGGGGTCGATCTTATAGATCCCGGTGCGAGTCGCCGTCGCGTCCCGGCACGCCGGATGGAAGGGATTCGTCAAATCCTCCTCGTCATATTTCGAGTGAGCCTTGTCAAAGACGTAAATACTGTCCGCCTTATCGACTCCTACTAGGCCAATGAGATCCTTCCCGCTTTCTTCCTTCGAAGGCACCCATGCGATGTGATCGTAGGTACCGTCATCCTTTAGCACCACAACCTCGCCGGTTAGAGGAAGCGATGTGTAGATGTTGCCCTTCGAATCGACTCCCAGACCCCACGGTCTCTCGGGGAGTTTGGCCATAACCCATGCTTTGAACTGAGCCGATGCGGGGGGTACAGCAAACGCGAGGAGTCCACCCCAACCGATTAGATGGAACAGAACCGTCAGGAGCCTTCCCTTGTTTAATGCTGAATTGAGCATGTCGCCCGTCCTTTCCCGTTCAGGGCGCGAGAGGCGGTTAGTGCGGCGGTGCGGCGGGAGAGATAAAGCCGTCTGTAGCTTGTGCCTCGTGCTCTGGGCGAACTTTCGGACTCATTCTACACCACGTCCTATAGCGGGATTGCACCAGCATGACAGGCACACCGGAAGCAACTTAGGTCAACCGTTCAAACCAGGCGATTACACTCGGAACCCGATGATGGTCGGTATGGCGGGCGGTTTCTTTAAGGGTAACTCTCGGAGGCGGGGAGAGGCCCGCAGGCGCTGAAGCGCGGGCACACGTTGCGGGCTTTACTGGGCACGAGGGGAGGAGGCTGGGGAAAAACTCTTTCTTGCGCGACCGCCATACGCCACCGGCTAAAGAGGCTGCGGAAAGAGTGCCTCCGCCCGCATGTCTCACTCCGCTGCTAAAGAGGCTGCGGGAAAAGTCGGCTGACGAGCCGCCAACGGCCACTGGGGCTAAGGCCCTAACTGAATCAAAACGATTTACGCGGCCCTATAGGGCCGCTCTTCCACGGTTGCACGAAGATTTCGGACTTCTTCCGCAGCCCGTAAAGCCGATGCTGAAAAGGCGCAAGTTAGCGCAGCGGTTAACCGCTGCGCCTCCCAAAGTCAACGGCGAACACGCCCAAAGCCCCTGTACTGGTGGATTCTGGCGTATTCAGGCATTCTTCCCGCTGGCGTCGGGCCAAGGTAGAATAGGGTAATCCGGAGGGTGGCGATCCAGCATCCAAGGAAGAGGCGGCTCGGTCCGCAGGTCTATTCATGAAAAATTGGTTTTCTCTTAGTGTTGTGCTTCTTACGGGGTCGTTGTTGTTCGCGCAACATGCGCCCGCCCAAAATGCGCCCGCCCAAAGTGCGCCTGCCACCGGTGCGGATTCGCCTGCCCCAAAGGGCAAGGTTGACAAGGCGGCGGCTTACTACCACTTTTGCCTCGCGCACATGTACGAGGAGCAGGTTGCAACGTATGGGCGCAGCGATCTCGCCAACAAGGCGATCGAGGAATACCGCGCCGCCATTGACGCCGATCCGACCTCCTCATACCTGACCTCCGGGCTCGCCGAACTCTACGCCAAGACTGGGCGAATTCGCGACGCGGTGGTCGAAGCGCAGGACATCATCAAGCGCAATCCCAACAATTTGGAAGCGCGCCGCCTGCTGGGCAGAATCTATTTGCGTTCACTCGGCGACATGCAGGCCGGCAACGGTTCGGACAGCGTGCTGAAACTGGCGATCGAGCAATACGAGCAGATTGTGCGGCTGGAACCGGACAGCATGGACGATCACCTGCTTCTAGGGCGGCTCTATCGCTTGAACAACGATCTGCAAAAAGCTGAGGGCGAATTCAAGACCGCGGTCAAACTCCAGCCGGACTCGGAAGAAGCGGTCACCACGCTCGCGTATCTTTACAACGAACTCGGCGACACGGCGCGCGCGACGGACGTGCTGAGTTCGGTGCCCAAGAACGGGCGCTCGGCCAAGCTTTATTCCGCGCTCGGCTACACCTACGAGCAGCAAAAGCAATACAAGAACGCGATCGATGCCTATCGCCATGCCATTGAACTCGATCGCGACAATCTTGACGCCATCCGCGGCCTGGCCGAGAACCTGCTGAACGATGGGCAGAGCGACGCCGCGTTGGAACAGTACAAAGTCATCGCCGACGCAAATCCGGAAGATGCGCAAACCTACACACGCATCGCGGAGATTTATCGCAAGCAGGGCAAGTTCGACCTGGCGCTGGAGAATCTGAAGAAGGCCGCTTCCATGGTGCCAGACTCGATTGAAGTGCAGTACAACATCGCCTCGATTTACGAGGCGCAGGGCCGCTACGACGAAGCGGTTCCGATCATGCGCGATCTGCTGAAGAAATCGGAGAAGCCGGACGGAGATTATTCCGGAAGCGCGAAGAGTAACCGCGCCGTGTTTCTGGAGCGGCTGGGTACGATTTATCGCGATCAGGGGAATTACCAGGCGGCCAACGAGACTTTTCGGCAGATGGTCGCGCTCGGCGGCGATGAAAATATCGAGCGCGGATATCAGCAGATTATCGACACGTGGCGCGAAGCGAAGGAATGGCAGAAGGCAACCGACGTCGCAAAAGAAGCGGTTCAAAAGCTGCCCAGCAGTCGCGACCTGAAGATGGTTTTGGCCGCGCAGCAGGCGGACATGGGAGACGCCGACAAGGCGCTCCAGGATGTTCACGCCATGCTGAAAGGCGATGCCGGCGACCGGCAGGTTTTTCTGACGCTGGCGCAAATGAACACGCGGCTGCGGCGATTCAGCGAGGCGGAACTGAATCTGGACAAGGCGGAACAGCTTTCGACGAAGGAAGAGGACAAAGCCTACGTCTGGTTTCTGCGAGGCTCCACGTACGAGCGCGAAAAGCGCTACACGGATGCGGAAGTTCAATTCAAGAAAGTGATCGCGAGCGATCCGGAGCATGCCTCGGCGCTGAACTACCTCGGCTATATGCTCGCCGACCAGAATATGCAACTTGACGAAGCGCTTGCATACATCAAGCGCGCGGTGGATCTCGATCCGGCCAACGGCGCGTATCTCGACTCTCTCGGCTGGGCCTATTACCGGCTGGGAAAATTCGATCTGGCGGAAGAGAACCTGTTAAAGGCTTCGCAGAAAATCAACACCGATCCCACCGTGCACGATCATCTGGGCGATTTGTATCAGAAGACGGGACGCCTGAAGATGGCGGTCTCCAACTGGGACCGCGCCCTGAACGAGTGGAATCGCACCATCACCGCGGAAGTTGATCCCAGCGATGTAGCGCGGGTGCAGAAAAAACTCGACTCGGCCAAGATCAAGCTGGCGCGCGAAGACGCGGGCAAGCAGTAGCGGGTCGTGCGCGCCCATTTTATCCACACCGCGAACCATCGCCGTTACTTGGACCTCGCAAGGCGAATGTTTACCCTCGTGTTTCCCCGATCAGTCCAGGGACCACATACATGCAGGGTACGCTCAGGGCTTCTGACGTAAACTTTTTGTCGCTGCCAACGGCAGTCTTTTGCGTGCAGTGTGAATTGATTAGCGCAAACAACACGACGCGCTGTCTGGCCTGCGGAAGCAACGCGGTGCTGAGTCTTTCGCGCGTCCTCGGCGGGTCGCTGCGCGGGCAGCAAAGGGGCCGCCTCATCGAAAACGCCGAACTCGACCGCTTGGTGCGCTCACTGCTGCATACGCTCCCGCAAGTAAACGAACTTGAAACGGAACTTTCCGGCGTCCCCGATTTTGCGTCGCTTGCTTTCGCCTCGCGCCATCACCTGCGTGTGCGCCATCAAGGGCCCATTAGCCTGCGGCCCGCGTTCGTCCACTTGAATCCCGGGGAACTCGACCTCGAACCTGGCATCAGCATCATTGCCGAAAGGGCCCAGGCTCTAACCGGAGCAACCGGTGCCGCTATCGCGCTGCGCAAAGGTGACGAGATTATTTGTCGCGCGCGCGCCGGCCGCACCGCGCCCGACCTTGGAGTCCGCCTGCAGACCGATCGCGGCCTTTCCGCCGATTGCGTGCGCACCGGAGAAGTCCTCCTCTGCAATGACGCCGAATCCAACCCGCGCGTCGACGTCGGTACTTGCCGGCGCCTCGGCGTGCGCTCGATTCTGGTCGCCCCGCTCCAGCTTTTCCGCCGAACCCTGGGCGTCGTCGAAGTCCTTTCCACAACGGCGCAAGCTTTCGACAACAACGACGTCGCCACCATGCAATTTCTGTCAGGAATGATGGTCGCCGCGATCTCGCGCCTGTCACATTCGCAGCCAGCATCGCGGCCGTAGTTCAACGCCATTCACGCAGTTTTTATATGAGTTCTCGCCAAAATTACCGCCGGCAGCCGCCAGCCATGCCCAAGCCGTCGCCCGCATGTATCTGAAAATAAAAGCATTTACTGACCAGCCCCCGCCCCGCGAGATTTGGCATCCAAACTGTTTATAGAAAGATGGCGCGAAACGACATATGTTAGGACATCGGCCCTTTATCGGCGGATGTTTTCAGGCATCTAAATTTTGTTTTGGATTTCGTAATCGATTCGCTCGATGCGCTGTGAGTGGAATCGCCACTCTTTCTGGAGGAAGTTGAAAATGAAGAATCGTACTCTCCCTGGTTTCCTGTTGGGCGGTTTGCTGTTGAGCGCGACGTTGGCCATGCCGGTGTTCGCGCAGGATGATTCGACATCGCAAAGCTCGACGCCGCCAGCTTCGGCTTCGCAGGGGACAATGTCTCAGCCCGCATCTACCGCTAACCAATCCACCGGCAATCAATCCGCAACCGGCGCGAGCGCTGCCAACTCGGCGAGCGGCAAGGAGCCGTTACAGCCCGAGGCGCGCGAAGGCTTCTGGGGACGCATGAATCCGTTCGCGCGCAAGAAATACGTCGCGCGCCAGACCCAGCCGATTCGCGACCGCATCAACGAGCTCGATGAGCTGACTGCGGCCAACACAAAAGAGATCAAAGATGTCGACGCTCGCGCGCAGCAGGGCATCCAGATGGCATCCGCGAAGGCCAGCGAAGCTGACCGGCACGCCATGGAGGCCGGCAACAAAGCGCAGGCCGCACAGCAGACCGCCGACCAGGCCAGCACGCGCCTGAACACGGTCGAGCAGGTGGTGACCAATATCGACCAGTATCAGGCCGCTACGCAGACCGAAATTCGCTTCAAGCCCGGGCAGACGGTGTTGAGCAAGAACGCCAAGGAAGCGCTCGATGAAATGGCAACTCCTCTGAAAAATCAGCGCGGCTACGTGGTCGAGGTGCAAGGCTTCTCGTCGGGTAACGGCCAAGCCGCCATTGCCAACTCCCAGAAGATGGCTGAGTCGGTTGTGCGTTACCTCGTCCTCAATCACGATGTTCCCGTGTACCGAATTTACCTGGTTGGCATGGGTAATTCCCCAAGTCCGGCGAGCGCGGAAGAAGGGAATGCCAAGCCGAAGCGCATTAACGGCGGGCGCGTCGAAGTCAGCCTGCTGAAAAACAATTTAGAGCAACTCGCCTCAAGCAATGCCACCGCCAATCAACAGCAACAAAAATAACTTTCCCCTGGAACGCACTCGGCCTCCCGCCCAAGCGGGAGGCTTTTTATTTGACAGGACTCCAGTCCGCCACGTGGTTTGCCTTTCAACGCGCCGTATTTGCGGGATCACTTGCCATAGAAATTGTCCGTCGCTATAACATCAGTGTCATGGAATCCATCTTCTTTGGCCGCACTTCCTCGCCCGTCGGCCCGCTTTTCCTCGCCGCCTCGTCAAAGGGCCTTTTGCGCCTCGAATTCCAAGGCCGCGTAATGATGCTGGACCCAAAGAAATTTGATCTGCACGAATCGGCAAAAGCCATCGCGCCGTACATTCGCGAACTCGATGAATACTTCTCCGGCGAGCGCCGCGACTTCTCCATGCCCATCGATCTTCGTGGAACCCCCTTCCAACTCGCCTGCTGGCGCGCTCTCGTCGCTATCCCATACGGCGAGACCCGCAGCTACGCCGAGATCGCTCGCATCATCGGACATCCCAAAGCCTTCCGCGCCGTAGGCATGGCCAACAATCGCAATCCCATCGCTATCGTCGTGCCATGCCATCGCGTGATCGCAACCGGCGGATCGCTTTGCGGCTACGGCGGAGGTCTCGACGTGAAGCGCTGGTTGCTCCACCTTGAGCAGGCGCATGTTCGTCCTTGTCTTCCGCTCCCGATAGGGGCATAATCCCGCCATCCAGCGAAGTGATTCATGTTGCCCAATGTTAACTACTCGATTACCGTGCCGGTTGCGGTCGATGCCGCTTTCCGCGCCTTCCAAAATCTTCAGCGTCTGCTGCATCGCGGAATTTACGAAGAGGCCGTCTGGACCGAAGGCCTCCCTTGGCAGGCTGGCAGCCGTGTCCGCTACGTCCTTGTGCGGCCGGTGCGCGCCACCATCTCCGCAGTGGTCACTGCCATCAGTCCTCCCCGCTCGGTCGATCTTCTCAACCACGGCCTCGGAGTGACCGCGGAGCAGCACGTCTCCTTCGGACCCGATCTCAAAGGCGGGACGCGCGTTCGCATGACCATGACCCTCATTGGAAAATCCAGTGAACTTTCCGAAGCCGAGATTCAAACCGCAGTCACATTCATTACGCGCGACGCGCTGGACACGATCGTCGCCGACTGCCAATCGCAATCCGCCAATTCGACTTCCGGAAAGTGAAGCCGCCTGAATTTTCCCTTGCCCTGATTGTCCGCTGAATCCGTTTCGGTCGCGTTTGTGATCAAATGTCTTGCGCGAGCGGCCGCACTGCGACCGGCGCCAAAAACCCGTGCGCCCTACCATTCAAACTCTAAGTGCTGAAATTCGCACCCGCCGAATCTCGCCCGTCGAACTGACCCGCGATTGCCTCATCCGCATCGAAGAGCTCAATCCCAGCCTGAACGCTTTCATCACGGTTCTGGCCGAGTCCGCGCTCGACGAGGCGCGCCGCGCCCAGGACGAGATACTTCGCGGCCGCTACCGGGGCCCGCTGCATGGAATTCCCCTCGCCCTGAAAGATATTGTCGACACCGCCGGCACTCCCACCACCGCCGCCAGCGCGCTCTTCGAGAACCGCATTCCCTCCGAGGATGCCGAAGTGGTGCGCCGTTTGCGCGCCGCGGGCGCAATCATTCTCGGCAAGCAAAACCTGCACGAATTCGCCTACGGCGGCAGTTCACTCATCAGCTCTTATGGCGCAGTGCGCAATCCATGGGACGATTCGCGCGTCGCCGGCGGATCTTCGGGCGGTTCGGCCGCCTCCGTCGCCGCCAGCATGGGATTGGCCGCAATTGGCACCGATACGGCCGGTTCAGTCCGGCTGCCCGCCGCATATTGCGGCGTCGTCGGGCTCAAGCCCACCTATGGCCGCGTCAGTGCGCGCGGTGTCATTCCTCTGGCGCCCTCCTACGATCACGTCGGCCCGATCGCAAATTCGGTCTTCGATGCAACTCTGATGTTGCAGGCCATCGCGGGATACGATGCAGCCGATCCGGCAAGTGTGGATACACCCGTCCCCGATTACGTTCGCGATCTCGTCAATCCGTTGCCGGGTCTCCGCGTTGGCGTTCCGCGCGCATTCTTCTTCGATGATCTCGATCCCGAGATTGCCGCGTCGCTGGAGAGGGCGATTCAGATTTTTCGCGAACTCAAGACAGAAATGCACGACGACATTTGGCTCGAAGTCTCGACCGATCGCACGCTCTCCAGCGCCGAATCGTGGGCCTATCATCAGCCGTTCGTCGCCCACTCGCCTGAGCTTTACCAGCCGGCGACTCTCACGCGAATTAAATCAGGCGAGAAAATATCGCCCGCCGATGTGCGTCGAGCGCGACAAGAGCTCAATGCCAGCCGGCAACTCATCGCCAAAATATTTGAGCAAGTAGACCTGCTGCTCACGCCCACCGTTCCTATCCCACCGCCGCGAATCGCCGAGTTGCAGCACAACCCGGACAACCTGCGTCCCGCCGAACTCATGATGCTGCGCAACACGCGCCCGTTCAACGTCTGGGGTCTTCCCGCGATTTCAATTCCGTGCGGCTTTACCAACGACGGAATGCCGATCGGCCTCCAACTCGCCGCTGCCCCCTGGAGAGAGCAACTGCTGTTGCAAGCCGCACACGCCTACGAGCAAGCGACGGAGTGGCACAAGAAAATGCCGAAATTGGAACGAATCACGTAGGGATGGACGCACTCGTCCGTCCAGCCGAGCGAACCTCGGTAGTTCATCCCTCCCCGAGGAAAACGAACAATTGCGGCGTGCGTTCAGTCACTGCATTTGATCTCTAAATTATTCGACACTGTCACCCTGAGCGCAGGTGGCCATTCACGGCGTGAATGGCGACCGGAGTCGAAGGGCCCCTACTTGCTCTTATGCCGAATGATCGCAAGACGTACTGCGTATACATCGTAGGCAGCTTGTCCGGAACCTTGTACATCGGCATGACCGGCAACCTGCGCAAACGAGTCTTTGAACACAGGTTCCATCGCATCGAGGGCTTTACCGACAAATATCTGATCGAGCGTTTGTTGTACTACGAATCGTTCGACGAGGTTGTGCGCGCGATCAATCGGGAAAAGCAGTTGAAGGGCTGGCGGCGCTCAAAGAAGATTGCGCTGATCGAGTCGCTGAATCCCCATTGGGTGGACTTGGCGCGTGGGTGGTTCCCTTGGATGTCGGAGTCCGAGGCGGGCGAAGGTTCGTCTGGGGGTAGGGGTCCTTCGACTCCGCCGCCGGATTCGCATTCGCGAATCCGCCCGCTCCGCTCAGGATGACAC
>PLHW01000002.1 GCA_003139095.1 Acidobacteriaceae bacterium | reverse complement strand
CGGCTTCGATCACGAAAAGGTTCTCCTCGATCCGTATGCGAAACGAGTTTTCTTCCCGCCGGGATTTGACCGCAAGCTGGCTATGAAGCCGGGGCCCAATGATGAAAAGGCGCCGCTTGGAGTTTTGCCCAGACAACAGTCTGGTTTCGATTGGGCTGAAGATCTCCCGCCCCGGCCTGAATCGGACGCGATCATCTACGAACTTCACGTCAAGGGGTTCACCANNTATCTGAAAGAGCTTGGGATCACCGTCGTCGAACTCATGCCCATATTTCAGCGCGATCCTCACGAGGGTGACTATTGGGGATACATGCCTCTGAACTTCTTCGCACCTCATGCGCAGGATGCATCGAGTGTTGATGATGATGGGCAACATCTTGAGTTCAAGAATATGGTTAAGGCTTTCCACAAAGACGGAATCGCCGTGGTGCTCGACGTTGTGTACAACCATACCTGTGAAGGAGATCACGTCGGCCCTACATACAGCTTCAAAGGTTTCGACGCCGCAAGTTATTACATGCTGTCCTCCGACCCGACGAGCCAATACGCTAATTACTCGGGCACCGGCAACACGTTGAATTTCAGCCAGCCTCACGTGCGCAAAATGGTTATGGACAGCCTGCGCTATTGGAAGAACGAGATGCACATCGATGGATTCCGCTTCGACCTGGCATCGGTGTTTAGCCGCAATGCAGACGGATCACTGAATTGGGGAGATGCTCCGATCTTCAGTGAAATTGCCGCCGACCCCGAGTTGGGCCGGTTGGCGTTGATCGCGGAGCCTTGGGACGTCGGCGGCTATCAGCTTGGGCGTGGATTTCCCGGCACGACTTGGCTGCAATGGAACGCGCGGTACCGTGACGATGTCCGCCGTTTTGTGAGGGGCGATGCGGGCATGGTTCCGGACCTTATGCGTCGTATCTACGGTAGCGATGACTTGTTTCCGGACAGCCGCGAGCATGCTTATCATGCCTTCCAGACCGTCAACTATATCGATTGCCACGACGGCTTCACGCTTTACGACCTGGTTTCTTACAATCAGAAACACAACTGGAAAAACGGTCATGACAATCGAGACGGCATGGACGCGAATTACAGTTGGAACTGCGGGCACGAAGGAGATGAGGGTGCATCAGCGGAGGTTCTGGCTCTGCGCCGGAAACAGGCTAAAAACTTCTTCTGCCTCCTCATGCTCTCGAACGGCATCCCGATGTTCCGGGCCGGTGACGAGTTCCTGAACACACAATTCGGAAACAACAATCCTTACAATCAGGACAACGAAATCAGCTGGCTGGACTGGAGTCGGCTTCAGGCGAATCAGGACACATTTCGGTTCTTTAAGGGCCTGATTGCGTTCCGGAAGTCTCATCCTTCTTTGTGTCGCAGCAGGTTCTGGCGCGAGGACATTTCCTGGTACGGCGTTGGATCTACGGCCGATTTGTCCGCAGATTCACGTAGCCTGGCTTTTTGTCTGCATGGTGCGTCGCAGGACGACGATGACATCTATGTGATGATCAATGCCTATTGGCAACCGCTGCAGTTCCAAATTCAGGAGGGTGCGCTCGAAGATTGGGTCAGAATCGTGGACACCGACCTGCCGAGTCCAGACGATTTCTCAGAATGCGGTTTGCCGCTGCAGCGGTCGATTTATCAAGTAGCACCGCGATCCATCGTTGTGTTGGTTCGTGCTAAGTAAGGAACTGCTCTCTCGTAATCCTTTCCGAAGGCGCCGAATGGCCGCGCTACACTATGTGAGCAAAATCATGGCCTGTCGCTCGTTCTTGAGGTACAGTCTCATCGGACCGGGTAAAATTAGTGTCTAATACGTTCGGATGCGAAGGTGGGAAAATGGTTCCTCGCCGACGACTTCTGCTTCGGGTTCGCTGGCCCCACACGACAGTTGCGGCCGCATTGGCCTGTCATCTCACTTGCATATTGCTGCTGCCAGGCGCGGTTCACGCCCTCGATCCGAACAAACACATCACCCAGTACTTGCATACCTCCTGGCGAATACAAGACGGGTCCCTGCCGGCCGGCATGTTTTCGATTACGCAAACCTCAGATGGTTTCCTCTGGTTTTCAGCACTTGAACAAGGTTTATACAAATTTGACGGGGTTCGCTTCCTTCCTTGGGTTCCGCCTGCCAAGATTGGTTCAATCCACATAGACGTCGTCTTTGCCGATCATGTAGTCGGGCTTTGGGCGATAGGAGATCACGAGATCGCCCATATCAAGGATGGCGCCGTCATTGCCGATTTTGAGCTAGCAGGAATCGGCGGGCATGCCGGCATCAGCCGAGATCGCGACGGGTCGTTGTGGATCGCGCGAGCTTCCAACACGGTTTCAGATGCGCCACTTTGCCATATCACTGACCGCGCCGCGAAGTGTTTCGGGAAGTCCGATGGAATGCCGATCGCCCCGGCCGATGCCGTGCTGGGCGATGGAGAAGGGGGGTTGGGTTGGAGGACAGACGGCGCTTGTCCACTGGCGTGCCGGCGTCTCGCAGATCTATCCCATTGAAGGGCTGAAATCCAATGCAGGTGACATTGGGATAAATAGACTGGCCCGTGGCCCCGATGGATCGCTCTGGGTCGGCATAGCTGCTGCGGGGCCCGGACTGGGACTTGGACAATTGAAGGCCGGGGTATTTCGGTCATTCGTGACCCCCAAGTTCGATGGAAGTAAAGTGTCGGTCTACGACATGATGTTCGATCGTGACGGCAGTCTTTGGGTCGCTAGCCTGGGCAAAGGCATCTTCCGCATCCACGGGGATGTTGTGGAGCACTATGGACAAACAGGAGGCCTATCCAGCGATGCGGTCGGGGCTCTCTTTGAAGACAGAGAGGGAATCATATGGGCTGCGACTACAAATGGTATCGACAGCTTTCGCGATCCGCGGATTGTCACTTTTTCCGCATTGGAAGGATTGGGGAATGATGCAGTAACGGGCGTTCTGTCCAACCACGATGGCACGATCTGGATTGCGAACTCTGGATCGCTCGATCACATCGTTAACGGGCGCGTCTCGTCCATTCGCGCGGGCAATGGTCTGCCGGGTCATCAAGTTGCCTCAATGATTGAAGACCGCGACGGCAATATGTGGGTGGGCGTGGATGATGGACTGTATCTGTTCAAAGAATGGACGCTTCCGGCGCCTCCCCGAACCAAACCATAATAAGCTGGGTCTGGTGGTTGGGATGACCGAAGACGTGGATGGGAATATTTGGGCAGAATGCGCAGGCAATTCACGAAAGCTGGTGCGCATTCACGATTTCCATGTGCGCGAAGAGTTCTCTGCCTCGCAAGTCCCGCCGGGCCACACGCTCGCGCCCGATCCTCACGGAGGTATTTGGATAGGAACTCTAAAGGAGACCTCGTGCTATTCCGCCATGGTGTAGTCGAGAAGTTTGCGGTAAATCCAAAGGGCTATCCTGTTAGCCACCAGATTATCGCCGACGGGGACGGTTCCGTCCTCGCCGCCTCCGAGGACGGCCTCGTCGGATTGCGCCAGGATAAGGTTCAAAGAATGACGAAAAAAAACGGCCTTCCGTGCGACTCCGTAATTTCGTTCATTGAAGACGACGCGAAACGCTGGTGGCTCTATACCGCGTGCGGCGTGGTTGAGATGCCGGATTCCGAGCTCCAGCGCTGGTGGGCCAATCCAGAGGCAGCCGTTCAAACCCATCTGTATGACGTGTTGGATGGTGCCCGTCCACAAGGAGGACCATCTTTCAATTCAGCGGCTTACACTTCGGATGGGCGAGTATGGTTTGCAAGCGGTTTTGTCTTACAGATGGTGAATCCTTCCAGGCTCTCGCTGAAAGCGCTCCCGGCAGAGACATATATCGAATCCGTCATTGTCGACCGAAAGGAATTCGCAGCAACCGCTGACCTCAAGCTCTCGCCGCACCCCCGGGACTTGCAGATTGATTACACCTCGCCAACATTTCTGATTCCACAGAAGGTGAAATTTCGTTACCGACTGGACGGCTATGACCATGACTGGCACGACGCCGGTACACGCCGCCAGGCCTTCTATACGGACTTGCCTCCCGGGAAGTATTCCTTCCGCGTGATCGCGTCCAACAGTGACGGCGTGTGGGACGATACGCCTGCAAGGCTGGATTTCTCAAATGGCGTCAGCTGAATGGCAATCTCGAATTGAAAACTTCTATACCCCTTGAGGGCACGTTTCATGCCAGCGCTGCTTCTGCTATGTGATTGATCTGATTGTGTCGCGTTGGAGATTGGCTCGTCCGACTTGACGCAATGCGGTCATTGTCCGCATGCGGGCGGAAGATTGCGCGGTGCGGCTGACGAAGCGACTAGGACTCACTTTAGACGGAACTGAATTCAGACCTGTGTGTGCTGCAGACCACCCACCACTTCGTCATCCGCTAAGAAGTTAATTTTCGTTGCGGTCGTTACAATCCGCCCGCCCGCTGTCGTGACCGTTCGAGGGCACTGCCGCAATGTGGGCACCAATCTCCAGGCCGCTGCTCGTCCATACACCCGCAATTCATTGATTTGCCGTGCTACGTCTTTGGCGAGCTAAATGCCTTAATACGGCTGCGATGCATCGATGGCTGAACTGCTTCGAGCGGCAATTCCGGCAGAGCTACCGCGGCATGAGAGGGTCAAGTAGGAACGAAGGAGTCGATATGTACGCCACAAAAACAATCAATGGCGTCCCCGCGATCCAGCGCGATGGACAAAGTGTGTTGAGTGTCTGTCACCAAGATTGGGAGTTTGCAAACTGGCTATGCGCGCTCCTCAACGAACTGGGCCAGAAGTCGGAATTGTTGCTGAACGAACAGGACTGGGAATGGCTCAAGGCGATCGATAGCCCCTTCAGAAGGGCGGTACACCATGCCTGATATCAAGACAGCCCCCACGATCTCTATCGTTGTT
>PLHW01000030.1 GCA_003139095.1 Acidobacteriaceae bacterium | reverse complement strand
CGATAGTGTGAACAGACCCTAGTATCCCGGCTGACCTAGGGGGAGGGAATGACGGCTGTGGTCTGATTGGAGTAAGCGCTTTCGAGCCCATTCTCATCCACAGCGGTCGCGACATAATAATATGTCTGCCCAGCGATGACTGCGGTGTCAGTGTAGTTTACGCTTGGGTCCAGTGAAGCATTGATCATTGCATACGGCCCGCCCGATGTTGGGCCATGATAGACGGGCGCCATGGCAGACTAATCACTACCAACCGAGTCTTGAGTCTATTAATTTTGGCCAGGTCGATCCTACCCCATAACAGGGAAAGCTCTTCGTGACCCAAGACGAACTTGCCCTGCGCATCGCCAGATTGCGGTCAGGTGAAAGCATCATTTCTCTTTGCCCGCTTTCCCCTGCTCACCCCCCAAATATTGTTTTGCGTGCTGTTTGCGTACTGTCCAGGGCCAACTCGACGGCTTTCGAGTGGGCATTGGCAGCTTATGGCGAGGTCGTGACCGATCAAATGCCTCTCGCTTGACGGGAGGAAGTATGAGCGCGAGCGCCGCCGAGTTTCGCCAGGCACCAGGTTTCGCTCCGATCGCGGGATCGCGGGATTAGAGAGCCCGTTTCCCGATGGGCACGCAAAACTGAAACCAGAATGCATTGCCGCGCGGCTTGTTGTGCACCAGAGTGTCGCGGTAGTACTTGACGGCCAGGCCCCCATGCTTGCCCAGCGGGAAGCGCAGTTGCGGCCCCAGCGCCAGGTCGCGGCCACGAAAACCGTTCTCATAAACCGCTCCTTGCGCCCAATCGTCTGTGGTCTGCTGGTAAAAGAATCCGTTGAAACCGGCTGCTATCTTTTTTGAGATCTCGTACGCTGCGTTGTATTCCCACGTAAATTCGTTGCCGCTGTGGTAGTGGGTAGCTTTGTCATAGCCGTTGAAGAAGTACATAAAACGCGAACTCAATTCCGCTTTGCCCTGCCGCGGGAGGTATGTGAAACCAGCGGCCGGTGCAATAGCCTGGTTGTGCTGCCCGATATTTACGGCGTGCGCCGCCGAGTATCCCGCCCCGGCCGGGAACATGTCGGCTTCGTAATACCAGTGCAGGCCGCCATGCTGATAGGTGATACTCACCGGAATCAAGTTGACGTTGGTGAGGCCGAACTCGCTGAACGTACCCCCCGCGGTATGCAGTTGCTGGTAAACAAACGGGACACCGATCTGGCTTTCTATCGTCCCACCCAGAAAATGAACTCCCCAATTGTGAGTCACCTTGACGGCGTTGGCGAACACCCTGAGCCTGAATTCCGGGATCGCGCTTTTGCCCTTTGCGTTATCAAATTCATTCGCCACATAAAGAACCGTGTACTCGTACAGGGCCGTTTCGCCGGGACGGGGCTGCACACCCGTCATCACGGTTTCTACTCCAACCGGGTAGACGCTACCGCCATTTTCGGTGGCATTCGCACGGCTAAATGTGATCCCAAAAAATAACAGATATCCCGCGATCCGCAACATCCTGGCTTTAGGCATGAGCTCCTCAACGCGCATGAATGCCCGGATTTTGACATGCAGAAGCAGCGCGGATCAGTGATTTCACTCACCCAGAAAATTGAGCAACAGGAAGGGATGCAACGGTGCTTCTCGCGGCGCCGACCTTACCCAGGAAAGTGAACCAGTAAAGCGGAGCGCCCCTGAGAGTGCCACCATCACCACCTACGCTGTACGATAGCTGGTACCTTTGAATCCTACGGAGCGTGCCGTGATCCCTGCACTCGAAAATCTGGAACCCAAAGCAGTATGGAAACACTTCGACAAATTGGCTGCAATTCCCCGCCCCTCCACAAAGGAAGCTGCCGTGCGCGAATACATCCGCTCACTCGCCACCAGTCTGGGCCTCGAATCCACACAGGACGATGCCGGCAATCTCGTGGTCCGGAAACCCGCACGGCCGGGACGCGAGCGAGCGCCCATGGCCCTGCTCCAGGGTCACCTCGACATGGTCTGCGAAAAGAACGAGGGCACCGCTCATAACTTCGATACCGATCCCATCCAGGTGGTCAGAGATGGGGACTGGCTGAAAGCCGATGGCACGACGCTCGGTGCCGACAACGGGGTCGGCGTAGCCGCCTCTTTGGCCGTCATGGAGAGCACCGACATCGCACACGGTCCGCTGGAGTTTGCCTTCACCATTGACGAGGAGACCGGTCTTACGGGCGCCGCCGAGTTCCCGGGTGGCGTTCTCAAGTCCAAATATTTCCTCAATCTTGACAACGAAGATGAAGGCACGCTCTGTATCGGTTGCTCGGGCGGCATCAAGACGACGGCTCGACGCAAGGTCACGCTTCGCCCTGCTCACGCTGCCTCCGCCTGGCGCATCAAGGTGTCTGGCCTGAAAGGTGGTCACTCGGGTGTCGATATCCACCAGGGCCGCGGCAACGCTCTCCGCATCCTCGGAGGAGTTCTTCAAGCCCTGCTGGATCGTATTCCGATTGAAATTGCCGCGATCAATGGCGGAAGCGCGCAGAATGCAATTCCGCGCGAAGCGTCGGCCGTGGTGCTGGCGGATCCGGCTCGAGAAAGCGAACTGAAAACGCTCGTCGCCACCGCCGAAACCGGTTACAGAACCGATTTGGGAGAATTCGATTCGGCACTCGCGATCACGGTCGAAAAGGCCGACCGTCCGGCAAATGTTCTCGATGCGACGGACGCGAAACAGACGGCGGCGCTGCTTGGCAGTTTGCATCATGGCGTCTTGGCGATGAGTCCCGATGTCCCGGGCTTGGTCCAGACGTCGACGAACCTGGCGACCGTCACCACCAAGGGCGACGTGGTCGAAATTGTGACCAGTCAGCGCAGTGCCATCGAGAGCAGCATGATGTCGGCCGCCCGCATGGTGGCCACCGTATGCCGTCTGGCGGGCTTCGAAGTCGAGCACTCCGGCAAATATCCGGGCTGGAAACCGGAACCGAACAGCGAAATCGTCCGCAAACTCCAGGAAGTGCACAACAAGCTCTTCGGCAAACCTGCCAAGTTGATCGCCATGCACGCGGGCCTGGAGTGTGGCGTCATCGGCGAGAAATATCCGGGCATGGAAATGATTTCTTTCGGGCCGACAATTGTAGGTCCGCACAGTCCGAACGAGCGCGTGGAGATTTCATCGGTAAAGAGCTTCTGGGACTACCTTAAACTGGTGCTGGAGAATCTGTGAGCAGGAATTGCGGTTGAGGGAATTGCCCGGAGTACGCGCAACATGGAGAAATCGTGAGCCTGGCGAACGCTCGAAACACTGTTCAATTGTGAGCAGATCGGCGAAGCCGCGGCGGATAGTATTGAAGTGGAATACGGCAACACCATCATTATGGAAAAGCGACTGTGCCTGGGATGCGGCGGTGAACTGGGAATGGCATTCAATCCCAGCGAAAATGCGCGGGCTATGCCGGGCGCCGGCAATGCGGGGAGATCGACCTCAAAGTGGCGATGCAGCACTTGTGGACAGGTCTTCACGGCGGAGCAACTTCGTGCCGGCAAGCGTGCGAGCGCGAGCGCAGTCGAGCGTACCTAAGCAGTTGCCAGCCTTTCTTTAAATCACAATGGGTGCGGGATCGATCAGCCAAGGAGAATTGTGGAATGGATAATCCAACCGAAGAACAAAACGCAGGAGAAACAAAGCCCGCGGCGGCAACGCCGGTCGCGGCTCCAACGAATACGTTCGAGGCCAAGAGAATGGCCAACAAACAGAGAAAGAAGCGCGCGCATCGCCGCAAACTGAGGCGGTCAAACACGAAGGGCTAGGGGCATTCTCCGATTACCTGGTGCAACCCGGCACGCCCCACGCGAGTCGTGGTTTCACAGACAAAGGGTCTTAGCCGGTTGCCAATCCACCGGCGGGCATTGCCGCGTTATGCCTGCATCTCTTGCTCGCGCTTGTTTGTGGCCGCACGCCAGGCACATCGCCCCTACCTGCGTGATGTCGGTCTCTTTTGATATCTCGTTCTCGCGCACGGCCAACGACCCGCTGACGACCGGCCCCTCACATTCGTCGCAACGATAGGCTGAGAGGTGAAGATACTGTCTTTTCATTCGCATCCTTTCAGACGTCTTTCTTCGTCGTTACTAAGTGTGAACTTCTGCCAGCGTCTTGCCGCATTCCAGACATTGTTTGGAACGCGACGTGACTAACCCGCAAAACGGACACATCCTTTGTGTGTGGATCTCGCGGATTTCGGGTGTCAATGCGGCCAGCAGTTTCTGCAACCGATAACGCATCGGCGCCAGGCGCCGCCGCAAACGGTCGCGGAATTCGCGAAGGACCGGTTCCATCGATTAATCCTCGCGCTTTCTCCCATTTTTCCGGGTTTGTTCTGTGCCCAAAATTTAGAAGAAGGGGGCGCGAGTCCCAGGGAAAGGACTCGCGCCGGGAATCCTCAAGGAGAAATCCACCTTAGGCGCCCGCTTCGGGCTTTTTTATAAGGTGAAGCTGAGCGCAATGTTCACTCCGGGATACATCGGGTTGCACAGGTAGTAGACGCCGTTAATATCTACCACATAGACGTCTTGCGTGTAGAGCCAGTTGCTGGGCCAGGGATCGACGAATCCGAACCAATAGCCACCGTACTGAAATCGACGGCCGTTGCTGTACTCGGCCTGACTAACGTGGAACCTGTGGTCCTGTCCGAAATTGGCTTTGAAACGATCTGCCGGAATCCGGCCGCCACCGTTGTGCTGTGCCTGCTCGACTGGCTTAGCCTGCGGTTGGCCTTGTTTTTGCTGGGCATTTTTCTCTTCCTGCTTGCCGTTCTTTTCCTGTTGGGCGCCTTTCTCTTCTTGTTTTGCCGGTTGTTCCTGTTGCGCCTTCTTCTGTTCCGGCTGTGCCTTCTTCTCTTCTTGCTGGGAAGCAGCCTTGTCCTTCTCATCGTGCTGCTCCTGCGCGTATGCTGGAACGGCGATTCCGAGGGTCAAACAGAGTGCTGCGGTGCTAAGAACTCCAACTAACTTCATAACGTATTGCCTCCATGATTCGATTTCGTTTACGTGCCCGCTTATTCCAGATTTCCGGTCTCGTTCCTTGAACGCCGATGGCGCCCTCGGGATGCGAGAAGATTCACTGTTGTGCTTTTACCACCGGCTGACACTCTCGCGCCTCAGCCCTTTCCCACGTGAATGCCTGATAGGGCATTAAAGAGCCCAAAGACATTCAGGATCCACAAAACCACCACGATCACCACGACGCTGTTCAAAATTGACTTGATGGTGCCCTGCATCGGGATGAAGCGATTTATGAGCCACAGAAGGATACCCACCACAATCAAGACTTCCAGCACCTGAATTAGAGGCATATTTGTTACCTTCCTTCTTTCGTGCGTTCACCCTCATCCGCCAAGGCTGACCGATCGAAAATGTTCCAGGATCCTGTTCGAGGCTTTCAGGGTCGAATCGTTCCGCGCCGCAGAAATCAAAGACTGGCGGCTTAGACGGACGAGAATGCCGATTGGCCGAGTATGACCGCTTCGCGATTCTGGACCTCACGCAACGAGGAATCAAAGCCGCGAATACGCTGCTCGCGGCTCTGTCTCCACACTCAGGTAGATAAAGGTTGACAGGTTGTGAGGGCCACGTCTGAGCAAGATAGCTCACATCGCGGGAATAGGAGGCGGGACGTGCTTTCTCAGTCTTCCGCCCGCTGCCCGCCCGCGGAACTTCCATTGGCGTCCAGCCAGGCTAGCAATGCCCGCACGCTGGCTCGAGCCAGTGCGATGGAGCTGTCGGCGGCTCCGTAGTATATGTTGAGCGTATCGCCGTCCGGGTCCATGGTGTATCCGCAGGGAAACACGACATCCTTCACGTCGCCGGTGCGCTCATAGTCGGTTTCCGGCCCAAAGATCCAAGAGTCGCCGCGGAGCAGGCATTTTTCCGGATTCTCAAGGTCAAACAATGCCAGCCCCAATCGATACAGGCAGCCCGAGGGCGTTTGTCGTACGCCGTGGTACAGCATCAACCACCCTCTGGAAGTCTCGATGGGAGGTGGTGACAAGCCAATCTTGTTCGCGTCCCACCATGCGCCGCGGCGCGCTTCGAGAATCAGTCTATGTCGTCCCCAGTGGCGCAAGTCCGGCGAGTACGAGATCCACATGTGCGCGCCAAGTGAGGTCATCGGCCGATGGATGAGCGCCCAGTAGCCGTTAATTCTTCGCGGCAAGAGCGCCGAATCCTTGTCATCGGGTGGCATGATGACCCCGTACCGTTCGAAGCTGCGAAAGTCCCTGGTCAACGCCAGTGAGACTCCCGGCCCCCCGCGCGAATAAGACGTGTAAGTGATGACATATTGCTGCAGCTCAGGTACGAAGGTGATGCGCGGGTCTTCGATGCCCCAGATCTCCTCGGGAAATTCCTTAGGGCTCGACATCAACGTCGGCTCCCGATCGATTTGCCAACCATTCACGCCATTGCGGGAGCGGGCCGCGCAGAGATGAGACAGGCCGCGCCGCTCTTCCACGCGGCACAGCAGCAGCGTTGATCCGTCCTCCAGCAGTGTTGCTCCCGCATTGAACACACTATTGACCGAGTACGGCCAATCCTTGCTGGTCAGAATCGGGTTATCGGAATGACGAAGGAGTAAAGGCTCGTGGCCGACGATCACTGCGACTGTCATAAGGATTTCACGGAAAAGGGAAATGGAACTTCAAAGTGCATGTTCGGTGACCTCATTATTATTCTTGTTGCTTCTGGTGCTGACCAGTTCAGGATCCGGTCGCGAAACATCGGCCTCTCCCTGCAAGCGCATTTCAACCTGCGCCATCAGGAACGCGAGCGTGGATTCGGCGCCCTGGTTTTCATTCACGCGCTCCGGATGCAAACCGTCTCGACAGCCACCCGTGATGGGATCATACAAGGGAATCCCCAAGTCGTTATTTCCCAGAAACCAGTTGAAGGCCGACCAGGCTTCCTTGCGCCAACGATCATCCCCCGTGATGCGATACGCTTCGAGACAGGCGGAAACCGCGCCGCCCGCTTCCACCGGTTGTTGATCGAAGCGTGCTCGCTCGCAGCCCTGGCGGTAAAACCCTTGCGAGCCGATGGGGACGAAATGACGCTGCCCTGCGCAATGCTGCACTTCATTTAGCCAATTTAAAGCTCCGAGACCGATCGCAACCATCTCGTGGTTCAGATTGCGCGAGCCCGCGGCCAATACCGCTTGGGCCAATTTGGCATTGGAGTAAGCCAGAACATTTTCAAACCAGCGCCAGTCCGATGACTGATTCCCCTTATAGTTGTCGACGAGGCGGGTGGCCAAAAAAGAACTTATTCGTTGCGCATCTCGGTCACCCGGAAAAGAATTTAGATATTCTTCAATGCCCAGCAGCGCAAAAGCCCAGGCGCGCGGACTGGTGAAGGCCAGCACCGCCGGAACCGCCATCTCAAACAGGCGGCCAGCCGCGCCTCGGAGCGCTTGATCGCCCGACCGCCGAAGAACAGTTCCAAGCGACCAAAGCGCGCGCCCGTGACAGTCCTCCGAGCCTTCCGCCTCGTTCCACACGCGCGTATAACTCAGGAAGTTTCTGAACCTCCCGTTGGCTTGATTCAGTGCGTGTCCGAGAAATGCGAGGTACCGCGAAGCCTGGTCGTGAAGCTCACGCGGCTCTGTTTGGCCGAGTTGCTCGAGGAGTACGGTGAGAACCAAAGCACGCGCATTATCGTCGGTGGTATACCCCTCGGAATAGTTAGGAACCGTGAAGGTCGCGTGCTGGAGCAAGCCGGTCTCATCGGTCAGGCGATGCAAGTGGTCCAGGTTGAGCGCGGGCAGTTTATTGAAACACTTTTCCGGAATTGCATCGGCCACTATCACGCGTGGCGTCTGCATGCGGTCACTGCGAGCGCGCGCAAAACTCGCCATGTATCCCTGCGCCACTTTTTTCCAGACCATTTCCCGGGAGTATAAATAGGCGCGTTTTCGCATCGCATGACGGATTGCGGGCGTATCCAGAAGTTCGACTGTTTTGCGCGCAATCGCCTCCGGATCCTGAAAAGGAACCAGCGCGCCGCGGCGGTCGTCCAACAGTTCGATGGCATGCCAGTACGGAGTCGAAATGATGGCCTTGCCCGCCCCGAGCGCATAAGCAAGGGTGCCGGAGACCACCTGTGCTTCGTGACGGTAGGGAGTGATATAGATGTCTGCCGCGCCAATGAACTCGGCCATTTCCGCAGGGCTGGCAAAGCGGTTGTGGAAGAACACATTCGATCCCACGCCGATTTCCTTCGCCAAGGCCTGCAGGCCCTCGCGGTAGTGATCGCCTTCTCGGCGCAAAATGTGAGGGTGGGTCGCGCCCGCGACAATATAAACCACGTTCTTGTGCTTCGACAAAATGTGCGGCAGGGCTTGAATCACGTTCTCGATCCCCTTGTTCGGCGAGAGCAGGCCGAAGGTGAGGAGCACCGCCTTCCCTTCCACGTCAAAACGATCTTTGTAAAAATTCGGATCCAGAAACGGCAGATCGGGAACGCCGTGTGGAACCATATCGATCTTGCGGCCCGGTACTTTGAATATTTCCTGCAAGAACTGGGAAGAGAGTTGGCTCATCACGATCAGACGATCCGAGAGCGCTGTGATCTCCTCCATCACGCGCCGCTGGTCGGGATTTGGCTCGCGAAGAACCGTGTGCAGCGTAGTGATGACAGGCATTTTGAGGCGGCGAAGGAGAGCCAGAATGTGACTGCCCGCCGGGCCGCCAAAGATTCCATATTCGTGTTGCAGGCACACCAAATCGAAGTTTGTGAAATTCAGGAAGTCAGCCGCTTGTTCGTAGGAGGACACTTCGTCCTGCGCCAGCGCCAGTCTCACTCGCGATGGGTAGTCGTAGCCCAGTTCCGTGTCGTTGACCGGAACCGCGAATAACTTGGCCGCACCACACTCCGCCGAGATTGCGTCGCACAAGTCGGTCGTAAAAGTGGCAATCCCGCACTGCCTCGGCAGATAGTTGCCAACCACGGCGATCCGGCTCGGCAACCCCGCGTTCGATTGCAAGGGTATGGAGGCCACTGGGGTTGGAGCGGATGTGCCGGGGGGGCCCTGGGTGGGGGTAAGAGACTGCACCGGCGGCGCTGTTTCTATCAATGACATCGACCCCCTGAATAAATTGGCGACTGCTACGCGTAACTACAGTTCTCCCTCGGATTAGTATTCGCTGATTGTCTCAAGAACACTGGTCAAAATTGATCAGAATCGCAATCGCGGATCCTCTAAAGTCACAGATATAACAAGGTCGCCCGCGGGTTTCCATTCAACAACCAGTTCGCGAAGAGAGTATTTCTATGATACCAATTGTTCAAGTTGGCTCAGTTCTAATCGGCGAAGAGTCGCCACATATGGCAGAAGCCCTGGCTTTACAGAGTGAACCATACTTCGGGAATTGGAGTGTGGTGAAACTGCTTGACGGCATTGCACTGGACGACAAGATTCACGCGGCGCGCTGGAATTTCCTTTTCATGGCTGATGAGATCAAGGCGACATTCTTCGGCGCGGTTGGCGCGGGCAAAATTCAGCGCGCTCTGCAACAAATCGCGCGGAAAGTGAAGCACCAGAACTTTAATTGTCTCGAAGTGACGGCCATTGTGGCCAAGCACTTTCTTGGCGTGCCTTATACCACGGTTTCCGCACATTCGCGCCACATACAGCAGAGCTACCGGCTCGACAGTATCGAGACTCGGCAGAACGCGGGACGCGGCGTGAACTGAGAACCGTGGCCGGAGAGTTGATCCCCCCAAAAAAGGTGCGCGCTGATGATATTTCTACTTACTACTTACTCGGTGTAGCAATGAAGCCGTTGTTGGTCGGAGCCGTGCCTGAGAATCCGACTAACACGCCAGCGTCGTTGACGCCGTTGACCACCGTCGAGTCATGGTAGTTCCTCTCTTTCGATGTTCTGGTGAAATAGAATTTGTTTTTTGCTTCGTCTAGGGCTCCAGTCCATTCACGGAGCTTTCGTCACCGCACTCCGCAGTTTGATCGCGGGTTTATAATCGTTGGCCAGAAGGCTCTTTTTGGTGCGATCAACATCTGCTCTCAACTTGTAAAGCGACGGTGGTCCACCGATTCCCTCAGTGGATCGCAATTTTTTTGGAAAAAGTCGCCGGGTGACCGGCCTCGAAACTGGAGGGCAAATCGATGGACCCGAATCGTCAGCTCGTAACGAGCCTTTTGCAGCAGTGGGGCAGCGGTAACAGAGAGGCCCTCGACGAGTTAATGCCCGTCGTCTATGACCAACTCCGCAAGCTTGCCGCGAATTGCCTGCGCGCCGAGCGCCCCGACCATACCCTCCGCGCCACTGCCCTCGTGCACGAGGCCTACCTGCGGCTGGTCGATCCCGATCACCTTTCGGGACCGCGTGCACGAATTGGCGCAAGGCGCGGCCTAGCATGGCGCCTCTCTCGCGGCCAACCGTGGCATCGCGGGCATGTAACTAGGACTGGACAATCGGTGGCAGCTTCAAGCTTTCCGCCGTCCACTGAGAACTGAGAAGCGAGAACTGAGAACCGATGATCCTGATCTTCTCCGGCACGCCCCGTTTCGCCGTCCCCACGCTGGACGCCCTCTTCGCCGCCGGTCATTCCGTGCCTCTCGTCGTGACGCAGCCCGATCGCCCCCGCGGCCGCGGCATGGAACTCGCCGCTTCTCCTATCAAAGAAGCTGCCCTCCGCCTCCAGATCCCCGTCGTCCAACCCGCGTCCATCAAGAACAACGCCGAATTCCATTCCCAGCTCGCCGCCCTTCATCCCGACGCCATCATCGTCGTTGGCTACGGCCGCATCATCCCGCAGTGGATGATCGATCTCCCGCGATTTGGAAATTTAAATCTTCACGCCTCTCTTTTGCCGAAGTATCGCGGCGCCGCCCCCATCCAGTGGGCCATCGCCAGCGGCGAGTCCATCACCGGAGTCACCACCATGCGCATCGACGCCGGCCTTGATACCGGCGACATCCTCCTCCAGCGTGAACTGCCCATCCTCCACGAAGACACCGCCGAATCCCTCGCTCCCCGGCTCGCATCTCTCGGCGCCGACCTCATGCTCCAAACCTTGCGCCAGCTCGAAACCGGGCAACTGGACCCGGTTCCGCAGGATCATTCCAAAGCCACTCTCGCGCCCATTCTCAAGAAAGAAGATGGCCGCATGGACTTCGCTCGCCCCGCCACCGAGCTTTTCAATCGCATGCGCGGATTTCGCCCCTGGCCCGGCGCATTCACCACTTTCAAGGGCAAGGCTCTGCAAGTGCACCGCGCCGAACCCGCGCCTTCTCACGCCGCCCTGGCCCCCGCCGCGCTCGCAGTCGACGGCCCCCGCCTCCAGGTTGGCTGCGGTCAGAACACAGCTCTCAATCTTTTCGAACTTCAACTCGATGGCAAGCGCCGCATGACCGCCCAGGAATTTATCAACGGCTACCATCCCAAACCCGGCGATCATTTGGGCGAGTAGCTGCAGAGCAGATTCATAATTGAGCAGATCCGAAGCTTCAGCCCAAATAGATTCTGAAATTACTCCATTACAAAATCAGCCCAATTAACCGAGGCCGCAAGCAAGAACGCATCCCGAACGACCAGCGACTAACGACCAACGACTAAAATGTCCTCAATGCCCATCTCTCGCGCTCGCGCCGCCGCGTTCGAAATTCTTCTGAAAGTCGCGCGTGAGGCCGCTTACGCAAGCGAACTGCTCCATTCCACTCGCCTCGCCAAACTCTCTTCCGCCGACCATGGCCTCGCCACCGAACTGGTGATGGGCTGTCTCCGCTGGCAGTCCTGGCTCGATCGCCGCATCGCCAACGCTTCGTCCCAAAAGCTTGGTCGCCTCGACGCCGAAATCCTCGTCGCCCTCCGCCTCGGTCTCTATCAACTTCAATTTCTCTCCCGCATTCCCGCGCGCGCCGCCATCTTCGAGAGCGTTCAACTCGTCAAAGCCGCACGCAAAACGTCGGCCGCGCCGTTCGTCAATGCTGTCCTTCGCAAACTCGTCTCAAACTCGGCGAGCGCCGCCCACCCGGCCCCCGATTCCCCCGCAGAAGCTCTCCTCGCTCAAATCCGCGACTCTCGCGACGCCGCAGCCCTCGCCGAAAATTCCGCTCATCCCGAATGGCTTGTCCAGCGCTGGGTCGATCGCTACGGCCTCGACGCCGCCCGCCAGATTTGCGCTCACAACCAGTGCACACCCCACACTAGCGTTCACCTTTATGACGATCGCGTCCTTGCCGATCTTGCCGAAAGCCACATTCAGCTTGCGCCAGGCCTCCTGCTGTCGTCCGCGCGCATCGTCCTCTCCGGCGACGTAACCCAAACTCGCGCCTATCGCGAGCGCCTCATCTCCATTCAGGACGAAGCCTCCCAATTGGTCGCTCTGCTCGTTGGTGACGGCCAAAACTTCCTCGACTGCTGCGCCGCTCCCGGCCTCAAGACTGCTCTACTCGCGAACCGCAATCCCCACGCAACCGTCTTCGCCTGCGAGTTGCATCCGCATCGCGCCCGTCTGCTGCGCGCGCTTTCGTTGCAACCGAATATCCGTGTCGTCGCGGCGGATGCGCGTCAACTTCCATTTTCCACTTCCTTCGATCGCATTCTTGCTGACGTTCCCTGCTCCGGCACTGGCACCCTCGCGCGCAATCCCGAAATTAAATGGCGTCTAACGCCGCAGGATTTACATGATCTCCACGTCCGCCAGTTCGCCATCCTGCAATCGGCTCTCGCGCACCTCTCTCCCGGCGGCCGCCTCGTCTACTCCACCTGCTCCTTAGAGCCGGAAGAAAATGAAGCCCTGGTGAAGGCCGCGCTGGAAGGCGCGGGTCAATTTGAAGTCTTAAATTGTCGCGGGGAACTCGATCGCCTCCGCCAGTTAGGCGAACTCGCCTCCCGGTCCCCCCACTCGCTCCTCGACGGCCCTTTCCTCCGCACCATCCCCGGAGTTCACCCCTGCGACGGCTTCTTCGCCGCCATCATCCAACGCAATTCATGAGGTTCCGCGGATAAACGGATAGGTACAACTAGATAGGTACAAAACAGTAATGATACAAAGGTAAGATCAACCGGAAGCAATCTCAGCTCAAGAAGAGACTCAAGGCAAGAACCACAACGACGCGCAAGGTCCGCTGTCGCGCCGCCCTACCGCACCTCGAAATTCACAGTCGCTCCCGCCACCACCTTCTGCCCCGCCGCCGGACTCTGCGTCACAATCACACTTGCCGCGTTTGCCTGACTTCCCGCATTCCGCGCACCCTGCGGCCCGCCCGCCGCCCCCGCTACACTATCCCCACTCGCAACCACGATCACTCGTCCGACGTGCATCCCCGCATCCTGCAGCGCCAGCGTCACGCTGCCCAGCGCCTGCCCGCTGAAGTTCGGCATCACGTACGCTTCCGGCTCGGCCCCGCCACTCACCAGCAAATCGATCTTCGGCGCCGCCACGCCGCTGGCATTCGCCGGCGGGCTCTGCGAAACCACCCGCTCGTCTTCGGCATTCGCAACCGCGCTCGTCATGTCGCCTGCCAAACTCACTTGCGCAGTGGAGCCGATCCCCAGCCCCCGCCGCCGTATATTCACCTCGGCCGCCCGTTCGCTTTCTCCCGTCACATCCGGAATCGCCACTCGCTGCGGCCCCAGACTGCGCGCCACGCGAATCGACCAGCCCCGCCGCACCTTCGTTCCCGCCGGCGGCATCTGCGTCATGATTCGCCCTTCCGCTACATCCGCGCTGTAAAATTCCCGCTCAATCACCACTTGCAGCCCTGAAGCTGCGCCGGCCCGCTCCGCCTCCGCCGGCGTCATTCCCACTAATTTCGGAATCACCACTTCCCGCCCGTGGATCGCAAAGCGCATCGCCGTCATCGCGGAAATCAGCGCCACCGTCATCAGCACCAGCGCCAGCAGTACGAGGCGAAAAAATTGTCTCATCCTTCGCGATTATAAATGCGCGCTCAAGGAACATCTACGCAGTGGGTTCGCCCCCCGCCACCGCATTTTCCTCTTCCCACGAGTGGCCGCATTCGTGGCGCGTCCACGCCTTTTGGTGCACAGGAATTGGAATCCCCACATAGGCCGAGCCGTAGGAAAGAAACTTATTCAACTCCTGGTACCCGATGTCGAGCGACTGGCAGCGTGGACATTTCGGCTGCTCATATTCCCCCACGCCCTCCACTTCCACCATCTCGGGAATCGGCTGGCTGAGAATTTCGTTCGCCGCCTCCACGTCTTCCGCCCGCACCTTCAACTTGATTCCGCCCAGCAGATTTGAAATGAACCAATCCATGCGGATCATGTTGTCGTCCAGCAGAAACGCCTGAATTCCCGCCGACTCCAGGCTCCCCTTTGCCAGCAGCGCTTCGGGAAGATCGCGGAACTGCCGCAGCGTCACAGTATCATTCACCTCGGGAACATCGAATCCGCCCGACTCGATCGCCAGCCCGCGCCGCTCAATCTCCGCCTCCAGCGCCTCCTGCGCAGCCTCGCTCAATTCGTCGCCACTCTCCACAATCTGCCGCAGTTCGTCGTCGCTCTTGGCCAGGTAAACTCCCGCCAACTGTTGCCGCTCATCCTCAGGGTTCATAGCAAGATGATATCCCCGCCGCACGTTCGTTGGCACGAGCTATCGCGGAAGCGCGAAGGCCGCTATCCCAAGCCCCGCCTAACTCAGTTCTCTGCGAACTCCGCGATCTCTGCGGTTAAAAATGCCCGCCCCGCTCGGGCCCTCACCCCACCTGCCACACCGTGTCCAGCACCGTCCCGTCCACCCACTTCACTACCGCGCACGCCTTCTCCCCCAGTTTCGGACGCGCCGGCTTCCCGCCGCAAATCTTCTCGATCTCCGCCTTCATCTCCTGGATCGGCCGCACCGGTAACTTCGTCCCCTTTACCGCGTCCAGCAAATCCGTCCGCCGCGGATTGATCGCAATCCCGCGCTCCGTTACGATCACGTCAATCATCTCGCCCGGCCCGGTCATCGTCGTCACTTCATCCACAATCACCGGAATGCGATCGCGAAACGACGGCACCGCCAGAATTGAGCACCCCGCAAACAAACAGTTCTGCCACCCGCCAATTCCGTGCAGCAGTCGCCCGTCCGAATGCGTCACCACATTCGCATTAAAGTTGACATCGACCTCGGTCGCACCCAGCACCACCGCATCCACCAGTGACGCAAAATTTCCCTTCCCATCATAGTTGTACGACGTGAACGGCGACGTCGCCACATGCCGCGGGTCGTCCGCCATCGATTTCACTCCATCCAGGTCAAACGTCTGCCCGTCCAGAATGTAGTCCGTCAGCCCTTCCTTCAGCAGCTCAACCAGAAATTTTGTCGATCCGCCGCGCACAAAGCGCGCTTTCACGCCATCCTCTTTCATCATCTGTTTCAGGTACTGCACAAACGCCAGCGCGATTCCCCCCGCTCCCGCCTGAAACGAAAATCCGTTCTTCATGATCCCGGCCGCGCGCAGAAAGCTTGCCACCAGCTCCGCGATCCGCAGCCGGTCCGGCGAGCGCGTAATCTGTGTTGTGCCCGAAACAATCTTCGCCGGATCGCCGATCGACTCCACCTCCACCACGTAGTCCACATTGTTTCCCTGAATCTGCCACGGCACGCAGGGAAACGGAATCAGATTGTCCGTCACCACGATCACGCGATCCGCATACATCGAATCTGCCAACGCAAAACCGAGCGACCCGCACGCCGACTTCCCATGCGAACCATCCGCATTGCCAAAAAAATCCGCCGTCGGCGCAGCAATCACCGCAATATCGACGTGCACCTCTCCATCCTGGATAGCCTGGTAGCGCCCGCCATGCGACCGCAACACGCCCATGCCGCGCATCTTTCCCTGCGTGCAGTAATCGCCCAGCGGCCCGTTCATCGAGCCTTCAATGTGATGGATCACGCCCTTTTCCATCAATTCAATCGCGCCCTGCTGCGACGGAAACGACGCGCTCGGAAACCACATCAGATCTTTTACGCCGATCTTCGCCGCCGCCTCCAGCGCCAGCAGTGCCACTTTGTCGCCGTCGCGCAGGTGATGGTGGTTTGAAATCACCATCCCATCGCGCAATCCGCACTTCCGCAGTGCCGTCTCCAGGTCCGCGACCCGCTTGTCGCCGTTCTCCGGATAATCTTTGCTCGAAGAAATCGGCGGTGCCGCCTTCCGCCCGCGCGGCTGAAATTTCCCCACACCGAGGAATGGAATCTGCGGCCTCCCATTCACCATCATCGGCACCGTGCGGCCCAATGCATTTTGCGCGAACTCCACCCGCTCCGTCACAGAATCGCTCCCATGGCTTTCGCCCGCTCGACCAGCTTCAACGCCCGCAGCACTACCGGCGGATCGATCATCTTCGATCCAAGGCTCACCACCGCCAGCCCTTTGCTCTGTGCCTCTTCAAAGGCCGCCACAATCCGCTGCGCCTTTTGAATCTCCGCCCCTGTCGGCCGAAACGCCTCGTGGATCACCCGAATCTGTCCCGGATGAATGCATCCCATCCCTTCAAATCCCATCGCACGCGACGCCTCGCCCCACCGCCGCAGCCCTTCCATATCGCCCACGTCGCCAAACACCGAATCGATCGCCTGCACGCCCGCCGCCCGCGCCGCATTCACCACGCGCGCCCGCGCATACTGCGACTCCCGCCCCTCCGTCGTTTTCACCACGCCGAGGTCCGCCGTGTAATCCTCCAGCCCAATCGTCAGCGCCGCCACGTTCTCGCTCGCCGATGCAATCGCAAACGCATTCTCAATTCCCAGCGCCGATTCCAGAATCGGCATGATCCACACCGCCCGCTTGTTTCCATTGCGCGCTTTGATCTCGCCGATCGCGCGGTCCGCCTCCACCACCTGCTCCGCCCGTTCCACTTTCGGAATCAAAATCAAATCAGGACTCTCCCCGACCACCTCCGCCAGATCTTCCAGTCCGAGCGGCAACTGGTTGATCCGCACCATCCGCTCGCATGCCCCGAAATCGACCGCCCGTAGCGCGTTTCGCACCAGTATGCGCGCCGCATCTTTCTCGCTGCGGTGTACCGAATCTTCCAGATCGAGAATGACCGCGTCCGGGCCGTGCAGCGCCGCATTAATAAAATATTTCGGCTCCGAACCGGGCAGATAGAGTCGCGACCGCCGCAGCCTTTCCTTGCTCGATGCCGGCGGCAAAGGATGCGCCTCCGCCTGCCAGCTTTTTCCCGCTGCCATTCCGCCGCGCCGCGTCGCCGCCTCAATCCGCGCGCCGATCGTGAATGGCAATGCGCCCTCATCGTGAATCACGACCCGCCCGTGCTTGATCCCAATCCCCGCCAGCACCTGCCGCGTCTGCTCCAGAATCGCGCTCCCGTAGTACGGCGCCACTCGCGACTCCAGCGAGATTTCCACCCCGCCTCTCTCCCGCGACTCAAACGCCACATGCAAATCGGAGCGCACGTCCTTGCCCCAATGCCCCGCCTCACCGCAATTCGCCGCCCTCACTTCAACGCTGCTCATAGCTATTCACCAGGCACTCTTTCACAGCAGAATCAAAAAGCGACAGAGCATTATTTTGTTTTCCCTGCGCCTCCGTGTCTCTGTGGTGAGCCAATCTTCTATTTCAGCTTCTCCAGAATCGCGTCCGTCATCTGCATCGTCGACGCCGCACCCTGCCCAATCGACTTCGCTCCGCCCGCAATTCGCATCATGTCGTAGGTCCGCACTTTCCCTTCGCTCACCACGTCCGCAATCGCCTTGCGAATCCGCTCCGCTTTCTGCCCTTCGTTCACGTGGTCCAGCATCATCGCCGCCGACAAGATCATCGCAATCGGATTCACGATCGGCGGATCCAGTTCCGCATATTTCGGCGCCGATCCATGTGTCGGCTCAAACACTGCCACCTCGTCGCCAATGTTTCCCGAAGCTGCAAACCCCAGCCCCCCTACCAGCCCCGCGAACGCGTCTGACAAAATGTCGCCAAACAAATTCGACGCCACAATCACGTTGTACTCTTCCGGATTCTTATTCAGCCACATCAACTGCGCGTCAATATTCGTCGACCACAGCGCGATCCCCGCATAATTTTTCGCCACTTCCTTCGCCACTTCCTCCATCATTCCCGAGGTCTCGCGCACCACGTTCGGCTTCTCGCAGATCGTTACGCCATTGAATCCGCGTTTCTTCGCATACTCAAACGCCGCCGTGCAGATGCGCCGCGCCGCATTGCGCGTGATAATGCGGCAACTCACCGCCAGTTCCGGCCCCGGCACATTGGCAAACGCCTTGAATCGCGGATGCGAATTCAGCGCCGCCCGCACATTCTCCGGAGGATTCGTCCACTCCACCCCCGCGTACATGCCCTCCGTCCCCTGCCGGAACACCGTCGTATCGATCTTCGGCTCGTCAAATCCAGGCGCGTCTCCCGCCCTCTTGCGAATGTAGTTCAGCGGATTCCCCGTAAACCCCACGCACGGCCGCATGCAGATATCCAGATTGAACCTCTGCCGCATCGTCACAATCGGCGAGTAGTAGACGTAGCCCTTGCCCTGCAACTCCGGCTTCAACTCCGCCTGCGCCGCCTTGTTCGGCTTCGAAGTGATCGCGCCAAACAGCCCGAGCTTGTGTTTCGTCAGCAGTTCAATTGTCCGCTCCGGCAGCGCATTCCCCTGCGCGCACCAGCAATCCCACCCAATGTCCGCATGAATATACTCAGCATTAAAGCCGACCGCTTTCAAAACGCGCAACGACTCCGGCAAGACCTGATTCCCGATGCCGTCTCCGGGCATAGTAATAACCGTATATTTCGCCATTAATCGCTCCTTACAAAAATTAAAAACTCTTAATCGCAGAGGCCGCCGAGTTCGCAGGGTAAATAATAGTTACTAAACTTCTGTCGTCCTGAGCGGAGTCGAAGGATCCCTGCATTCTCTCTGCGTCCTCTGCGATCTCTGCGTTTAAATCGCCAACCGCTTCGCCACCAGATTCTCCACTCCCCCCGCAATCACCAGCGACTGCGGCACACTGCCTAGAGCTGGGAAGTTAAACGTCTGGCCGCGCCACGAGATCGCGCTCGAGGTGAAATCGATATCAATTTCATCTCCCGCAATAATCGTCTTCTCCTTCGCCGCAATCTCCTCCCCAAACTGCTCGCGCAGCCGCGCCACCAACTCTGGCACCTCGATGCACAAAAATCCGTTATTAAACGCATTGCGCAAATACGTCTGCGAAAAACTCGCCGCAATCACCAGCGGAATTCCCTTCGCCTTCAGGCACGTCACCGCCTGCTCCCGGCTCGATCCCGTCCCAAAATTAAATTGGCCCACAATCACATCTCCCGCCCGCGTCCGCGACGCAAACGTCGGATCGTAGTTCTCCATCACCACCTTCGCCATCATCTCCGGCGTCATGTCGTCGCGATACGTATAATCCTTCCCGTAAATCGCGTCCGTGTTCACATTGTCCTGTGGCATAAACACCAGGCGCCCCGTTACGCGCTGCGGAAATCCCGCCAGTATCTCCACCTTCTCCGCCGCGCCAGCCCCCGCCGCCAACTCCGTGTAACGCCGTGTGGCGCGAACGCCCCCGCCCCTGGGCGTTGCGTCCGCTGATTCCGGCGTGCAAATAAATCCCGCCACCGCCGACGCCGCCACCACCTCCGGGCTCGCCAGGTAACACTTCGCGTCCCGCGATCCCATCCGCCCTTTAAAATTCCGGTTTGTCGCCGAAATCCCCACCTCTCCAGCTTCCAGCAGACCGACGCCCAGCCCAATACACGGCCCGCATCCCGGCGGCAGCGGGTTCGCACCCGCATCCATCAGCGTCTTCCACACGCCGCGTTTCTCCGCCTCCTCCTGCACCCACTTGCTCGCCGCGCCCAGATAGAACTTCACGCCCGCCGCCACCTTCTTTCCGCGAAGCACCGCGGCCGCCGCCTCCAGATCTTCCACCCGCGAATTTACGCACGACACTAAATACGCTTTCTGAATCCGAACCTTCTTCCCCTCGATCTCTGCCACCGATTGCATCGTCTGCACCGTATCCGGCCCCGAAACGTGAGGCGTGACCTCGGCAAGATCGAGCACGATGCGCGCCGAATACGCCGCGTCCGCATCCGGAGCCGGCGACCTCTCCGCCCACTCCTCAATATCCTTCTCCGCGAACCGCTCCACGCCCAGCGCCTTCAGCCGCTCCCGCACTCCGCGCATGTACCCAATCGTTGTCGCGTCCACCGGAAACCACCCCACCAGCGGTCCCCACTCCGTCGTCATGTTCGAAATCGAAAGCCGTGCATCCATCGAGAGCGCCGCCACTCCCGGTCCCGTAAACTCCACCGCCGCATTCAGGCACTCATCGTGGTTATACAGCCCGCACAGCGTAATAATGACGTCCTTGCCCGTCGCGCCCGCCGCCAGCCTTCCCTCCAGCACCACCTGAATCGAGCGCGGAATTTGCCACCAGAATTCGCCCGTCGCCCACACCGCCGCCGCATCCGTCCGCACAATCGGCGTCCCGATCGCCCCCAGTGCGCCATACATATTTGAGTGCGAATCCGACGCCACCACAAACGATCCCGGCACCACATACCCGCGCTCCACCATGATCTGGTGCCCAATCCCCGAGCCCGCCGGATAAAAATCCACTCCCTGTTCTTTGGCAAACGCTTCAATCGCCCGATACTTCTTCAGGTTCGCCTCATCCTGATTCTGAATGTCATGGTCGAGCGCAAACACCATCTGCCGCGCGTCTTTCAGCTTCTTCGCGCCAATCCCTTTGAACTTGCTCATCACCGCAGAAGTGTTGTCGTGCGTCATGCATCGGTGCGGCCGTATCGACAAAAAGTCCCCCGCACGCAGCGGACGATTCGGTCCCTCCGCCATATGCGATTGCGCGATTTTCTCAACGATGGTCTGACCCATAGCCTCTACCTTCTCTCAGGCGCTCCGCGTTAACTCGAATGCCAGGTACATCATCTGCCCAACATGATGGTGCAAGTGGGTAGCGCATTGCAGCACCATATCGAACCGCGTCTTCGCATCCGCTCCCGTGGCCGAATACTCTCGCGTCCAATCCTCCGCCGACTGGCTCCGCATCGTCCGAACCACTATTTCCACCGCCTCATCAAATTTCTTCAGCACCTCCGTCTTCGCCGGCGGCGCCGCCTCGGTAAACTCCCGCGGACGATCCCTCACATACCCCGTATCCGCAAGCCGCGCCCCGATGTAGTAGTTCAAATTTCCCGTCAAGTGCAGCACCAGATGCCCAAAACTGTTCCCGAACGCAAACGGCTTAGCCCAAAACTGCTCGTCGCTCAAAGGCCCCGCCAATTCCCGCACCACCCCCGCCAGCTTCAAGTACCGGGCAGCCAGACTATCCGTCACTGTCTCATTCAGATCAGCCATTCTCTTCAGTTGAAGCCCCCGTGTTCCCTGTGTCCCCTGTGGTTCAAGCTTTTGTTCGCTGCCGCGATCTAGAAAATGTCTTCAAAACTTCAAAACTCACGTGCAAAAGAACCCAAGGTCTTACTTCTGCACTCTGACCTCTGACCTCTGCAATTCCTCATCCCCCCTCATCATCCTCATCAGCTTCGAAACCGACGCGCACTTCTCCAGCCTCCAGATCGCCGCAATCAACTTGTCCTGCGCCTTCTTGGTCAGCACGCCCTCCGCCAGCGCCCGGAACTTCTCTTCAATCTCCGCGTCCGTCAGTGGATTCCGCGGATCGCCCTTCGGATAGTCCAGTTGCTTTGAGAACGTCCGCCCATCCGTCGTCGTAATATTCACGATCACCCGTTGCAGCGCCGGAAAAACTCTCTCAATCTCCGGGTCCGCCACCACCTCCACCTTCTTCAGCTGCGCCCGAATCGTCGGGTCCATGATCTTCTTCATCTCGAACTGCGCCGGCGTCACCTGCCGCTCCACCAGCGCCGCCGCAATCACATATGGCAGCGAGTGGTCCGCCGTCTCTTTCGTATGGGGATCGTACTTGCTCGGATCGGACAAAATATCCGCCGCGCGGGCCAGCGACCGTATTTGTATTTTCTCTACGCTCTCCGGGTGCAGATCGTTTTCTTTCACCAGATCCAGCACCGCCGAAATCGGCGCATGTGTCAATGCCTCCGTCGGAAAAAACTTCATCCCGCATTGTGTAATCCGCCACGACTCGCCGAGGCCATCCGTCAGCAAATTCAGCTTCCATTCCGGCCCGAAACAGTGCGCCAGTCCTTCTTTCCCGTCGATCACGTGCTCCGGCCCCGTGTATCCCTTCTCCGCCAGCAGCGCCGCCAGCACGCCGCTCTGCGTCGCCATCGGATCGACCGTATTCTTCATCATCGTCAGCTTGCCCGCCGTCACCGCGCCCAGCGTGCAATGCCGCGACGCCGAAATTCCAATCGCATGCTGAATCTGCTCCCAGTTCAGCCGCAGCGCGCGTCCCGCCACAATCGGAGACGCGAACGCCGTCAGCGTCGCATGGTGCCATCCGCGCTCGCGAATCCCCGGAAACGCCGCCTCGCACAGCCGCATCTCGAACTCGTGCCCCAGCACGAATCCCACAATCAACTCTTTCCCATCGGCTTTCATCCGCTCGCAGCACGCCATCGCTGCCGGAAAAATGTCCGACGGATGCGACGGGTCCTGCTTCCAGTAAATGTCGTTGTAATCCATGCAGCGAATCATCAGCGCATTCGCCAGCGACGCCGACACCGGATCCATCTTCTTACCCGTTCCAATCACCGTCGACGTTCCGCGTCCGGCGATCTCGTTCAGCACTCCGAGCGCGATCACCACATCATGCTGCTGGTATCCGCCCAGCGCGCATCCGACGGAGTCGAGCAGAAACCGTTTCGCCTGATACACCGCTTCCTGCGAAAGCTGCTCGTACGTCAGGCCCGCCGCAAACTGTGCCATCTTCGCCGTAATCGTTTCTTTCGGAGCACCCATCTGTGTAGCCAAGAAAATCTCCTTTTCAGCTCTCAGTCGTTGATTCTGAGTTTGTCAGTCGTTGTCAGCCGTCAGTCGTCAGTTTTCAGTAAAACCAAACCGTGCTCTGCGCCCTCGGCGTCCTCTGCGTTGAAAGCTCTTTGATCGCCAAGGCGCAGAAAGCATCAGCCACCACGGCTCAACTGAAAACTGATAGCTGAAAACTCACCGCAAGTTCTTCGCATTCTTAAATGGCAAGTAGGCCATAAAATCCGCATGGTGCACGATGTACGCCTCCGTCGTGCGCTTCACCAGATCGCCCTCTGCCGCGTGCGCCGCAATAATGTGGCAGACCGCGTCAGGCACGCCGCATTCCAGCGCCAGCGCAACTCCGGTAAACGGATGTCGCAACGCTTCTCCGCGCTCGCTCTGCTTGCTCTTGCCGTCCGCGCCAATCTCGTACTCCAGCAACTTGCCGACATCCGCGAGAATCGCCCCCGCAATCACCACGTCCTCATCAATCGGCAGCGCGCGTCCCATAAACACCGTCATCGCCTTCGCGCTCTCGCGCGCAATGTGCACCACGCAGCGCTTGTGCTCCATAAACGTGATCGGGCAATTCGGCACCAGCAGCGTAAACGGAATCCGGTTCAAATCCTCCGCCTTCAGCGGACTCCGCTCCAGCGCCTTGATCCAGGTCTGCGTCACCTGCTCGCGCAGCTTCACATCGCCAATCCACGCAATCTCCGGCCACAAGTGTTCCACGGCCTCGCGCATCCAAGGACCTCCAAAAAGCTGTTCCATGAAGACTCAATAGACTATCGGAGCCGACACTGTACCGTCGAGCAGACACCGCACAAGCCGATGTGATCCGACACTCGGTTCCAAGGCGATTTCCAGGCCGGTTTCGTAACCCATTGAAGTTGGCCTAATGGCGACAGCGTCAAAGAACCCTGAAGACATCTGCAATGTCGTACACACATGATTCGCGATTGAACTTAAAATCTCCTCTCGGCTACTAGTCTGGGTCGGAGACGGCGACGCCAATCACGGCCTTTTTCTTCGCCGCCGCCGTCGAGCTGCGCTACAATTTTGACCGGAGAATTCTTTCACCTCTCCGAGGAGCAGTTCCCGCCCCCTGAGACTCGCCCCCCTGAGGCGAGCACCCCGTACTTCTCTTTTAGGAATGTTTCCTCTCGTGGAGCGGGGACGCGCTCGCTGGTTGCAAGATGGAGAATGTCTTTTGATTGTTCAAATCGCAAAAACTAGGAGCCAAAGAATGAATCCGGGAAAATGGACTTTCTGCACTATGTTCGTTCTGCTGATGTCGGTGGGAATGATGTGCGCGCAGATGGCCGCGGGGCCGACTCGCCCAGCCAGCGTGCCCTCCGACTATGTGATCACACCCTTCGGCTACTTTCATCCTTCGTGTGTCCGGGAAATCAAGGAAGGAGAGACCCTGCTGGGAGATGGGCGCATTCAATTTGAGAATGGAACGGAAGAGGCCAACGTTCCGTTTTGTAATTTCCCGCGCTATACGCCATCGGGAGAGCCTGTAGTTGAACGTTTGGTAAATCCCGGGCCCCTCTATATAAGCTGGGACTGGATTGAAGCCGGTCAGGTTTCCACGAGCAGTACTTCCTACGGCGAGGTCAAAGCCGTCTGGACCGTCCCACCGACGCCGACGACGAATGATGGTCAGACCTTGTTCTTCTTCCCCGGCTTTGAGGACATCGACAACGTTCAGCTCATTATCCAGCCCGTGTTGGGGTGGAATGATGGACAGTCCGGCGTGGGGCCGTGGAATATTGCCAGTTGGAACTGCTGCCCGAGCGGCACGGCAAACTACAGCACGCCTGTGACGGTGAGTCCCGGCGACGAAATCCAGGGTCTGATTAAGGGCACTTGCAAGGCTGGAAACCCGTCCTGTTCGACCTGGAATATCACGACCAAGGACGTGACGACGGGGAAAAAGACAATCTTGAAAAACACTCCCAGCGAAGGACAAACCTTCAACTGGGCGCAATCCGGTGTGCTGGAGGTTTACAGCATTTACCAGTGCAGCGACTTTCCGCCGGATGGCTCCATCGAATTCAGCAAGGTCGCTTTATTCGACTATAACTACAAGAAAATCAAAAATCCGGCGTGGACTCCCATGTATTGGGTGCAGCAGGGCAGCACATCACCCTGGTGCAACTATTCCACGACGACGACGGCTACCACCGCGATCCTTAACTATTAGCCTCACAACAGAACTCGGACGGCGGGCACCACATGCCCGCCGCTTCCCACCGCCTGTGAACAAGAGACGCGGAAGCCCCGAACCTTAATTCGTGATCTTCATCGTCGCCGCTAGCGGGCGATCACACCAAAACCCCGGTCGCGAGGTCAATGCCTGTAATCGCGATTTTATCGCCAGCAAGCCGCGAGCCACTGACTTCACGTCACAGATGCCTTGTGACTCATCTCACTGACGGGAATTGCAAGGCAGTGGCATACGTGTCCTTGATCTTCTTGCCTCTTCGAAGAGCGCTTCCCGTTCATCGAGATGCACACCCTTTGAGGCCAGAGCACCCAACATCTCATGCTTTGCAAGTGGAATCTTCGTTCCTCAAAAAGGAGAACGCAATGACCTACGCGCACACTCTCTTGAAACGCGCTGTTCGCGGTTTGCTGCTGGTGGCAATTCTGGGGATGCTTGTCGCCGCTCAAAAGGCGCAGGCGCAAACGTTCACAACGCTCTACGGCTTCACGGGTGGATTTGACGGAGGTACCCCATCGGATGGAATAGTCCTGGATGCACAAGGCGACGTTTATGGCACGACCCAGTCTGGCGGCGCTGGCCGGTGCAAGCTCGGCTGCGGGACGCTGTTCAAGCTGACTCCAAACGGAACCGAGACGGTGATTTATAGCTTCCCCGCCGGCGCGAAGAGCGGTGCCAGTCCCGGTTTGATTTGGGACACGAAAGGCAATCTCTATGGCACAACGATCGGCACGCCGAAAGGTCCTTATGGTGCGGTTTTTGAACTAACGAACCAAGCCAAGGCGAAGTGGCGCTACCTCTTCAAACAGACCGTGGATGGCGATATCCCCGATGGCGTCTTGTTCATGGATACGAAAGGCAATCTCTATGGCACAACGTTGGAAGGCGGCGGCGGTTCCCTCTGCTCGAAGGGCGTTTTTCCTGGCTGTGGGACCGTGTTTAAGCTGGATCCGAACGGCACGGAGACGGTGCTCTACCGCTTCACCGGCGGAGCGGACGGGGCCGGGCCCTTGAGCTTGGTTCTGGACAATAAAGGCAATCTCTATGGCACAACCGTAGAAGGAGGCGCTTCCAACCGTGGAACGGTCTACGAGATAACCGCTGCCGGCACCGAAGAGGTGCTCTACAGCTTCACTGGGGGAACGGACGGGCAGTTCCCCGGCAATTTGGTCATGGACGCACAGGGCAATCTCTATGGCACAACCTCTTCCGGAGGTGGGTATGTCTGCCAACAGCACGGTTGTGGAACGGTGTTCAAGCTGAAGCCTTAACCTGGGATTATGCCATTGGGGACATCTACCTCATTGCATGTCCCTCCTTGCCGTTGGGGGAATGCCGCCCACTTTTGTGGGCGGCTTTTCTTTCACCGCCGACATCGCTGCAAGGTTGCCATTGTTAACGGCAATTGCACTCCGTCGAAAACCCTCAAAACCCCACACCCAATCGTCCCCTCGACCCTGAACCTCACTTCGCAGCCGTCGCGTCCTCGATCCCCATCAACTCCACCCCGCATCCCGCCCCATCGCAACTCACCACTCCCCGCCGCACAATCTTGATCGACGACGCATCCGGAAACCGCACCGGAAATTCATTCTCCCGCATCTTCTCGCCCGCCGCCCGCAAGGTCTCGTCGCCCTCCACAAACTCCACGCGCTCCGGCTTCGACGACCCGTCAAACACCAGATTGAACTTCGCCGACGCCGTCTTCTTTGTCAGCGTGTTCAGCTTCACCGTTCGCGACTGCGCCAGTTCCATGGTCGCCTCGGCAATCTCCTTCTGCACCGCCGGCGACTGCGCCGCTCCCATCTTTAATATGTTCGCATCGGCCACCAGCTTTCCCAGCCGCGCTCGCGAATCCCCCGCATCATCGCCCCCCGCCGCCGCCGCCAGCGCGTACATGTGCCGCGCCTTCTCCCGCTGATCCTGCTTCTCATACACCTGCCCCAGCCGGTTTGCCACCGTGCCAGACCTGCTCAACAGCCACGCCGAATTCAAAAACTGCATGGCCGCCAGATTCTCTCCGCGCAAATATTTTGCCCATCCCATGCGCGCCCAGGCGAGCGCCACCAGCCGCATCGCCGAAAATGCCGATGGGCCCAGCCGCTCGAACTCCCCCGAATCGAATTGCCCGCCAATGTCGTACAGCACCTGCTGCGCGTCCGTCTCGGTTTGCGCCGGATCGATGTCCGCCCTTAGCGCCCCCGCATAAACATCCGTGCCCGCGTCTCCGCCGGCGCTTCCCGTCAATCCCTTCATCAGCGCCTGCGATTTCGCCGTCTCGCCCAGCCGCGCATACACCTGCGCCAGCGCCATCTTCGTCTCCGGATCGTCCGGAGGAATCGCCGCCGCCGCTTCGAGCTCCCCGCGCGCCTCCGCATCCTTTCCCGTCTGCGCCAGCAGCAGCCCCAGCTCCTTGTGCGACTCCTTTTCATACGGAGCAATCTCAATCTGCTTTCGATACGCCGCCACCGCCTCATCCGTCTTACCGCTCTGTTGCAGTTCGATTCCCAGCTCCAGATTCGCCAGCTTGTGATTCGGGTCCTCGTCAATCTCCTTGCGAAACGCGCCAATCGCCTCCGCATGATTGTTGGCCGCGGCATACGCCCGCCCCAGGTCGTACCATCCATCCTTCAGGTTCGCGTCGCCATTCATCGCCCGCTTCAGCAATTCGATCGCGCGCCGGTAGTCCTTGCTCTCCAGCGCCGTCACGCCCGCCCGGTGCAGTTCCGCCGGACTGCCCTCCATCTTCTCCGCTTCCGCCGCCGCGCCCGTCGGCGCCGCAATCGCGCACGTCAGCACCTGGTCGTCATTGCTGCGCGTCACGTTGCGAAACGACTCGAAGTCCGCCCGCCGCGATGCCGGTAATTCATTCACCTTCACGCTCAGCCTGCGCTCGCCCTCCAGCACAAATCCACCCGCCGCACTCGCCCCGCCCGCCGCCCCGCCCGCCCCGCCCCGCGCCGCATTCACCGCATACGACGACGCATACTCCCCATAATCCCGCGTCATCGCCACGCCCACCGGTGTTTTGATGGTGTAGTTCGCGGGAAACTCCAGCCGCACTTTATACTCCACTTCTTCTGCCGGGCCAATGTCGATCGGATCCGTGCTCTTCCCCGTCCCCCGCGGTGCATCGACTCCCAGCGGCGGAATCGGCCGAAACGCCACGCCCGCTGTCGGCACCATAAAATATCGTTCCTGCCGCAAGTGATACTTCAGGTGAAACGGCTTCGACGTATCCTCCAGCGGGTCGACCTTCACATCGTCCACTTCTCCCGCCAGCCCCCAACTCGCCGAAAGCATCTTCGTAAAATCGTCCCAGTGCGACCGGGGCATATCCCGAAACCCCGCGCGCATCGGCCAGTCCCGGTCGCCCTGCGCCGTGAACTCCAGCCTCGCATCCAGCGCCCCGTACTCGCTGACTTTGCCCTTCAACTCGAAATGCACAAAAGTCGGGATCGGCGAGTCCGCCGGCGTCCTCCGCACTCCGCCTTCCGCATCCTCCGACGCCACCACCGCCTGCTTGTTCCGCAACTGGTACAGCAGCAGCCCGTACGGCGTCACCTCCTGCGTCGCATCCAGCCACGTCAGGTTCGTCCCCACTCGCGCCAGCGTCATCACATGATCGAACTGCGCCGGCGATGGCTCGTCGCTGTCCAGCGGCCGCGCCGAATCGATCAGCACCGGATAACTCTGGATTCCCACCGCCTTCAGCATCGCCGCCAGCAGCGTGTGCTTGTCCTTGCAATCTCCATATCCGCTCGCCAGCACCTCCGCCGCCGCATGAGGTTGGTAACGTCCCGCCCCCAGCGAAATGCTCACATAGCGAATATTCAGCGCCACAAAGTTATACAGCCGCCGCGCCTTCTCCTCCGGAGTCGCCGCGCCCTTCGTCAACTCCTCCGCCTGTTTGCCCACGCTCTCATCCACCACCATGCGCTCGCCTTGCAGCTTCGCGTACCACGCCGCTACCTGCTTCCATTCCAGAAATGTCGTCAGTTGCACATCCGGCCCGGTCGTCTCCTCGGCATCCTCCGATCGCTTCCCGCGCTCCGGCTCAATGTCCTTCACCACCCACGTATAGATTCGCCGCTCTCCCTTGTCCTCAATCTCCGGCGCATACTTCGTTGTCTTCAACTTGATCTCCCGCGCCTTCGGCACATCGATCTCCAGCCGGTCCTCCTTCACGGCCACGCCCTTCGGAAAGGTGTGCTCATACCAGAAATTCCCCGCCGCCAGCGCCACATTCATGTGCGTCACCGTGCGATATTCCAACGTGTCGCCCGGCCGCAGCGCCGCCACCGAGATATGCCGCTGCCGATAATCCGTGTACATCGGCGCATCCTTCAATACATCGGGAGCGAAATCCTGCGCTGTCCCCTCCGGCGTCACCACCACCTGTCCATCCGCCTTCCGCACGCGCACATACTCCACATCCAGTTTCTCGGTCGCCGAAGAATACCCAAACACCAGCTGCCCAAACTCCCGCACCCCGGCCTCGCTCTGCACTCGGATCACGGCCTCGGTTTCTTCCACTCCTGTCCCATCGTTTTCAAATCGTGCGCGGTTCACGATCCGCTCAAACACCGCCTCTTCCTGCGAGTCATCAACTTTTTTTCCGGAAGCAACCTGCGCGCCGGCGTTCGTACTCAAAAGGCAAGTGCAAAGTCCCGCAAACAGGAGGCAGACTGCGGTGTAGCAACGACATTTCATATTGAGGTTCTTTTACGCTGTGCCCGTCGTAAAATCAACCAGCGTGAAACTTGGGTAGTTTCTCAGTTGGATGGCGCTGACTACCCGATCGTTGTTGAGTACTTGGGAAATCATTTTGCCAACGCCGCTCTGAAAGGATTCCTGCCCGCCGTGCCCAAACTCTTCCCGCTCCTCACTCTCCTGGTCGTACTCTCCGCCATCGCCGCCGCCCAGTCGCCGCTCAGCATCCCCGACCAGCCCGTGCCCGCGATCAGCACCGGCTCCGATTTCCGTATGGAGCTTCGCGCCGCCGGTGGAGTGCCTCCCTACACCTGGAGCATCGCCGGTGGCGACCCGCCCGCCGGCCTCAACCTTAGCCCGGATGGCTGCTTCTGCGGCCGCCCGCTCAAGCCCGGTGAATTCACCGTTACCATCAAGGTCGAGGATTCCGCCCATCCCGCCCACTCCATCACCAAAGATTTTCACGCAGCCGTAGCCGCCTCGCTCCTCCTCGAGTGGCTCGAACCCCCCAAAGTTCGCGACAACCGCATCGACGGCTCCGTCAAAATCTCCAACGGCTCCAAAGATACATACGACCTCACCATCGTCATCGAAGCCGTCGCCGAAAACGGCCGCGCCACCGCCATCGGCTACGAACACTTCAACCTCAAGCCCGGCGACACCGACGTCCCCATAAAATTCGGCAACACCATGCCACCCGGCGCCTACGCCGTAAACGCCGATGCCATCGCCGAAATCCCCGCTCGCAACAACATCCTCCGCCAGCGCCTGCAAACGCCGCAGCCCCTCAAAGTGGTGGCCGGCCCCTGACGCGCCAACACGATCCGCGCATTTACCCTTATCGGCGCCCGCCGGTACGTTCGTACCCAAATTCCCCGGCCGCGCCTATGCTATTCTTGCCCTTGAAACCGAACATTTGATAACGATCGACCGCCGGTCCTCCGGCCCGATCCATAACACCAATGTTTCTCGTGGAGCTTTCTCTTAATCTTTGCTGGATGGCCCTAATGCTGCCCGCTCTCTTTCTCTGGCAGCGCCGCACCTCTTCGCACCGCTCCGCGCGTGGCTCGCTCCTCTTCATCTGCTCCCTCGGGTGCGTCCTCGTCCTGCTTTTCCCCGTAATCTCCGCCAGTGACGATCTCCACTCCACCAGTCAGGCCATGGAGGAATCCAAGCGTTCCTTCCACTATGACTCGCACTCCGCGCGGCCCATTCATTCCGTCGCGCACACATCTCTATTCGCTCTCCCCGCGTCGCCCGCCGCGAGCACCGGGCTCCAGCAACTCGGCATCATCTCGTTCTTTGCTCCGCGTTCCCTCGCCATTCTCTCCGCCTCCCAGCCCATCGCCCGCGCTCCGCCGGCATAAACTCCGCCCCCGTTCTTTCGTATCATCTGAATATTGCAATCAGGCGCACGCGCACTCCCGTCGCGCCGGAGTCGTCAATGCCAGTTTTCCCAGAGCGTAAGTTCCACAACCTGGCCCTGCTCGTCCTGCTGGTGGCCGCCTCGGCCTCCGCCCAGCAACCCCTCACCTGGGACCAGGTTCGCGACCGCTTCGAGCAGCATAATCCCACGCTCATGGCCAGCAAACTCAGCATCGACGAATCCAAAGCGCAGGAGATCACCGCCGCTCTGCGCCCCAATCCCGATTTCACTTTTTCCGTCGACGGCACCCAAGCCGCCCCCAATCATGGCGTCTGGCAGCCCCTTGCCGGAACTTTCGAAACTCCCGCCATCAGCCAACTCATTGAACGCCGCAACAAGCGTCATCTCCGCCTCGAAAGCGCCAAAAAAAATACCCTCATCGCCGAATCTGATTACGCCGATCAGCGCCGCACCCTGCTCTTCAGCCTTCGCAGCGCCTTCGTCTCCACCCTCCAGGCCAAAGCCGTTCTTGAGCTCGCCAAAGGCAATCTCGACTATTACGACAAGGTGCTCAAGGTCAGCCGCGACCGCTTCTCCGCCGGCGACATCGCTCAAATCGATCTCGACCGCCTCGAGCTTCAGCGCGTGCAATACGAGTCCGACGTTGAAAATGCCAACGTCAGCCTGCGCACATCGAAAATTCAGTTGCTCACTCTACTCAACGATCGCACGCCCATCGAGCAGTTCGACGTCGCCGGAGCCTACGACTTCGTCGACCAACTTCCATCGCGCGACGACATTCGCAAAACCGCCCTCGACTCCCGCCCCGACCTCCGCGCTGCCCTCCAGGCCGTCGACAAAGCGCAATCCGATTACAAACTCGCCGTCGCCAACGGCTCAACCGATCCCACCATCAGTGGTTGGTGGACCCACAACGCCTCTACCAACAATCCCTTCGCGCAGGAGACCGTCGGCGTCAGCGTCAGCATTCCCCTCCGCATCTTCGACCGCAACCAGGGAGAAAAGCTGCGGACCCGGCTCGACATCGCGCGCAACGAAAAACTTCGCGACGCCGCCCAGGCTCAGGTCCTCAGCGACGTCGACTCCGGTTACGCCACCGTCGATAGCACGCTCAACCTCCTGCGCCCCTACAAAGCCAAGTACCTGGCGCAATCCGTCCGGGTGCGCGACACGATCCTCTTCTCCTATCAGCACGGCGGCGCGTCGCTTCTCGATTTCCTCAACGCCGAAAACGAATATCGTTCCGTCCAGTTGAGCTACGTCAATCTCGTAGCCTCGTACTTGACCGCCGCCGCCCAGCTCAACCAGGCCGTCGGCCAGGAAGTGATCCCATGAAAACGAAACTTGCACGTGTGGCGCGGACACTCCTGTCCGCGTGTGTGCAGCGAGTAAACTGTCGGACAAATACGAGGGCACCCCATCCCGGAATCCCGAGGGTGCCCCACCCTAAAATCGCGTACTTTGCGATTTTAGGGTGGGGGTTGTTGACCGCCGCGTCTCGGAAAGCCGCGTTTCGCCGCTCGATTACGGCCCTGCCTCTTTCTCTAACTCTCCTCTTCGCCGCCTGCGACCACAAGGCCGACCCCAAAGCCGAAGCCCCGCCCAATCCCCAGGTCGTCGCCGATCTCAACCAGAACAACTTCACCGTCGATCATCCCGACCAGTTCCCTCTCGTCACTGCCGCCGAATACAAAGCCGCCCCCGCCCTCAATGTCACCGGAGTCGTTCAGCCCGACATCTCCCGCGCCGTCCCCGTCATCTCTCTCGCCGCCGGCCGCGTCGTCGAAGTCAAAGCCCGCCTCGGCGACCTCGTAAAAAAAGGTCAGCTCCTCCTCCGCGTCCAAAGCAATGACGTTTCCGGCGCCTACCAGAATTACCTCAAGGCCGTGAACGACGAGCATCTCGCCCACCAGCAACTCGACCGCGCCCAGCTTCTCTACGACAAGGGCGCCATCGCTCAAAGCGCCCTCCAGCAGGCCGAAACTGCCGAAGCCGACGCCCGCGTCGATCTCAACGCCGCCACCGAGCAGCTTCACACCCTCGGCGTCGATAAGGATCATCCCTCTGCTATCGTCAACGTCGTCGCTCCCATCTCCGGCGTCATCACCGATCAGCAGGTCACCAGCGCGTCCGGCGTGCAGGGCCTGGCCGGCCCCAATTCCTTCACCATCTCCGATCTCTCTTATGTCTGGATCGTCTGCGACGTCTACGAAAACGATCTCGACGCCGTCCACGTCGGCGAGTCCGCCGACATCCGCGTCAACGCCTTTCCCAATCAGGTCCTCAAAGGCCGCATCGACAACATTCTCCCCGTCCTCGATCCGAGCATTCACACCGCTAAAATTCGCATCGAGGTCCTCAACCCCGGCATGCTCCGCATCGGCATGTTCGTCACCGCCACGTTCTACGGCAAGCAGCCGCAGACCTACGCCGCCATCCCCGCCAGCGCCATTCTTCATCTTCACGATCGCGAGTGGGTCTACGCGCCCATCGGCAACGGCCATTTCAAGCGCATGGAAGTCGTCACCGGCAAAATGCTTCCCGGCAATATGCAGGGAGTCACCAGCGGCCTCAAACCCGGCGATCAGGTCGTCTCCAACGCCCTCCCGCTGCAAAATACGGTGGAACAATGATCGGTGGAACAATGATCGTCGAAGCAATGATCGGCAGAGTGACGATTGTTAGAGTAACGCTCGTTAGAGCAGCGATCGAATGCCCGGAGGCCGCGCGCTAGCCCATGATCCGCCGCATCGTCGATTTCGCGCTCAACAATCGCCTGCTCGTCCTCGGCCTTGCCCTGCTCCTCTTCGCCTGGGGCTGCATTTCCTTCGAGCGTCTTCCCATCGAGGCCTACCCCGACGTGGCCGACAATTACGTCGAGATCATCACCCAGTGGCCCGGCATCTCCGCCGAGCAGATCGAGCAGCAAGTCACCATCCCGCTTGAGACCTCGATGAACGGCATCCCCCAGATCGTTCATCTCCGCTCTTTCTCGCTCTTCGGTCTGTCCGACATCAAAATGATCTTCGACGACGATTCCGACAACGCCTGGAATCGCGAGCGCGTCCTCGAGCGTCTCAGCCAGGTCACGCTCCCGCCCGGTGTCAATCCGCAGATGGGCACCGACTGGAGCCCCGTCGGCCAGATCTATTTCTTCACGCTCCACAGTTCCAATCCCGCCTACGATCCCATGGAGCTGAAGTCCATCGAAGACTGGATCGTGGAAAAGCGCTTCAAAGCCATCCCCGATATTGTCGATGTCGCCAGCTTCGGCGGCCCCACGCGCGAGTATCAGGTCCGCGTCGATCCCAATAAGCTTATCGCCTACAGCCTCAGCCTCGCTCAGGTCGAGCAGCAACTTACCAATAACAACGTCAACGCCGGCGGCAGCTTTATTCAGGAAGGTCTGCAGCAGATCAACGTTCGCTCCGTCGGCCTGGTCGACCGCGTGCAGGACATCGAGCAGACCGTCGTCACCACTAAAAACGGCACGCCCATCCGCGTCAAAGACATCGCCGTCGTTCAGCAGGGCCCCAAAATCCGCCTCGGCCAGTTCGCCCGCGCCATTCACCGCGAAGACGGCAAAATCGTCGACAACGATGACGTCATCTCCGGCATCGCCCTCCTCCGCAAAGGCGCGCCCGCCGACGCCGCGCTCGAGGGCATCCACCAAACGGTCGACGAACTCAATTCCCACATCCTTCCCCCCGGCGTAAGAATCGTTCCCTTTATCGATCGCAGCACGCTCGTCCACTACACCACTCACACCGTGCTGCACAATCTCACCGAGGGCATGATTCTCGTCTCCCTTGTGCTCTTCCTGTTCCTCGGCAACGTTCGCGGCGCGCTCATCGTCGCCGCCACCATTCCGTTCTCACTCCTCTTCGCCGCCATCTGTCTCGACCTCAGCCAGATTCCCGCCAACCTCCTCTCCATCGGCGCGCTCGATTTCGGTGTCCTCGTCGAAGGCGCAATCGTCCTCATCGAAAACATCGTTCACCATCTCAGTCACCCCAACGGTGGCACCCGCACCTCCATCGAAAAAATCAGCGACTCCTCTCACGAAGTCCAGCGCCCCGTCTTCTACGCCATCGTCATCACCATCACCGCCTTCCTCCCCATCTTCACCCTTCAGCGCGTCGAGGGCCGCCTCTTCCGCCCCATGGCCTGGACCGTCGCCTTCGCCCTCCTCGGCGCTCTGTTTTTCTCCATCGTCGTCTCTCCCGTGCTCGCCAGCTTCGCCTTCGCCAAAGGCGCCTCTGAGTGGAGCAATCCCGTCATGGTCTGGATTCTCGCCCGCTATCGCACTGCCGTGCGCTGGGCCATCCACCACCGCGCCATCACCGTCGGCATTTGCCTTGTTGCCATCGTCTTCGCCAACGTAATCGCATTCACCGGCGTCATCGGCTCCGAATTTCTTCCTCATCTCGACGAAGGCGCAATCTGGGTGCGTGGCGTGCTCGCGCCTTCCACCGGTCCCGACGAAGGCATCCGCATCGCCAATCAGGCCCGCATCGTTCTCTGCTCGTTTCCCGAAGTCCCGCAGTGCACCAGCCAGGTCGGACGCCCCGACGACGGGACCGACGCCACCGGCTTCTTCAACACCGAATACTTTGTCGACCTAAAGCCCAAAGACCAGTGGCGTCCCGTCTTCCACGAAAATAAAGAAGAAGTCATCGCCGCCATGCAGCGCGAGCTCGACAAGATTCCCGGCGTCGTTTGGGGATTTTCCCAGCCCATCGAAGACAACATGGAAGAGGCCGTTAGCGGCGTTAAAGGCGAGCTCGCCACCAAAATTTATGGCGACGATCTGAAAGTTCTCGAAGAAAAGGCCGACGAAATCGTCGCCGTCATGCGCCAGATCGATGGCGTCGAAGATCTCGGCGTCTTTCGCGTCCTCGGCCAGCCCAATCTCAACGTAACCGTCGATCGCGACGCCGCCGCCCGCTACGGCATCAACGTCTCCGACGTTCAGGACGCCATCCAAACCGCCGTCGGCGGCACTGCCCTCACCCAGGTCCTCAAAGGCGAGGCTCGCTACGACCTCACCCTTCGCTACCTCCCGCAATTCCGCGGCACGCAGGATGCGATCGAAAACATTCGCCTCCTCGCGCCCTCCGGCGCACGCGTCTCCCTCGCCCAGCTTTGCAAAATCCAAGTCACCGATGGCGGTTCGGAAATTTATCGCGAGGGCAATCAGCGCTACATCGCCATCAAGTACAGCGTCCGCGGCCGCGATCTCGGCTCGACCGTCGAAGAGGCCATGAAAAAGGTCAACGACAAAGTCAAACTGCCGCTCGGCTACACGCTCAGGTGGGAAGGTGAATACGCCAGCCAGAAGCGCGCCAACGCCCGCCTCTTAATCGTTCTCCCCATCACTATCCTCATCATCTTTATTATCCTGTTCACCATGTTCAAGTCCTACAAATGGACGGCCCTCATCATGGTCAACATCGCGGTCGCTCCCATCGGCGGGCTTATTGCTCTCCTCATCACCGGCACACACTTCAGCGTCTCCACCGGCGTCGGCTTCCTCGCCCTCTTCGGAGTGTGCGTGCAGACCGGCGTCATCATGCTCGAATACATCAACCAGCTCAGAGTGCGCCGCTATTCGGTAGAAGATGCCGCGGTAGAAGGCGCCGTCCTGCGTCTTCGCCCCATCATGATGACCATGCTGGTAGCGACGCTAGGCTTGCTCCCCGCAGCCCTCTCGCACGCCATCGGTTCCGACTCGCAGCGCCCCTTCGCGATAGTAATCGTAGGCGGCCTCATCGCCGCCCTGGTCATGAGCGTCTTCCTGCTCCCAACCCTCTACGTCTGGATAGCCCGCGACACCGACGTCCTCCCCGAACCCGGCGCCTTCGAAGAAGGCGAGCACGTCGACTAACCGGCGGCTCTGAACCTTGACGGGAAAAACGGATGGGGCACGATCTCTGAAGACTGGGGTGCCCCACTTCTCGCGCTTTTCGAGAAGTGGGCTTCCCGCAGCGCCGCACCGGCCAAGTCAGAGCACGCTTATTTCTCTTGATTCAGGGCGGGTCTTCATCATACCCTCAACATCGAGGGGGACAACTTAGAGCTTTCGGAGGAGCTAATGGCTCTCGCAGTAGAGGAGTGCGCACTCCCGATCCGTACTCGCCGCCTCAACCCTTCCCTCGATAATGCTTACGGCGTTATGCCGCAGGGCCCCGGTTTGGCCAACCTCCAACAGCTGCGGATCATAAGGAGTTTTCGATCACCCGTCTTCGCGGCGGCTCTCATCGGTTTCTCAATTTTTTCATGGATGCCTGCAAACGCGCAGACCCCACCGGGTCTCGTACCGCCTGGCATCACCTACGTGAGATCGGTCTACAACTGGTCGCAATCCCCGACCAACCCCACAACGCTATCCGCCATGTCCCCGGTGTCGGTCACACTGACGCCGTGCCCAACCGGCATCGACACAACGAGCCGTGCCGGGTACCAAGTGCTAGTTTCTGGAGGCGGGAACAGCGAGGTAGTAAATGTCGTTCCAACCGCCGGGGACTGCACCCCGGGTGCATCCACTGGAACAATCCATTTCACGCCATTCAACGGCTATCCGGCCGGATATACGGTCGGCTCCGCATCCTCCGGTATTCAGGAAACCATTAACTATGCCTGTGGGATCAACCAGACCACGTTTCTGAACGCTCAATGCAATGTCACCATCCCGGCAAATAACTATGAGATTGGCACGCCTACCCCGCCCCCATCCAGCAATACTTACAACGTCTACGGAACAATTTTTCTGCACTCGAACCAGTCCGTACTGAGCGGTTACGGCGTTTCGCTGAACTGCGGTGGGCCGGCTGGAGCCACGACCGTGACGCTGCGCGGCCCCTGCCTGCAAGTCGGCGACCTCGGCAGCTCCAACGATTACACAAACAATACAGTCAGCGGGATCAGCTTCAGGTCGCCCAACTCCCTAACATCCAATCCCTCGTTCTCAGGCGTTGCGATCGTCAGTACGCAGCGCGCCTCGCAGGTAGTAACGATTACGACTGCCACTCCGCACGGCTTCCGCATCGGCGACATGGTCACGATCATGTTCACCGACAACAACGCCTTCTGGGGAGACGCACTAGTCACAGGGTGTGGGGGAGGTTGCGGCTCTTCCTCAACCACGTTTACCTACAGCCACTCAGGGTCAGACATCAACCCTCAGAACACTCCGGGTGTCGTTGCTCTTGCCTACGACGCCATCCTCGACAACGCCTTGGCCACCCACTTCATCGACATCCAATACGACATCGCGTACGAATACGGCGCCTTCAACAACTTCTTCGATCTCTGGGACGACGAGAACTGTGCCATCGACCACTTCAATAACAACGCCATCCCTTTGAACGCGAATGCTAACTGGACCGGATCGTTCATTTTCTCCGCGGGCAATCAAGGTACAGGCCACCAGATCGCTCCCGTCATCACCCTGCGCGACTCCAACATCACGGCCAACTGGTCAGATGGGGTGACGGATTACAACTCCAATGGCCTCTACATCGAGAACACCGTCATCCAGGCATCCGGCCCTTGGCAGGTGTATTCCTCGAACACCACCGGAAATTATCAAGGCGCATACGTCAAGAATCTCTATTCCGAAAGTAATCCGGGCCTGAATCCGCTATCCCCTGCCAAGTCGCCGTTCGCGGGCACTGGGGTAGCCGGTTTGATCGCAGGGGCCTCAAGCGGTGCCGCCAACTTCTTGGCTGTCGGGAGCGGCGGCCCTCAAGGTGCATTCGCAACCGGGACAACGTCAGCCCCCATTACCGCGCTAAGCGAGCCCACCGGCAGCACGACGGCCACAGTAACCAGCACGTTAAATCCCGCTGTCGGCAGCAATGTAACATTAGCTGGCAACGTGCCGACTGGATTCAACGGAACCTGGCCGGTCACTCTAAGCGGGCCAAGTAGCTTTCAGGTCTCAACCTACCCCCTCTCGGGACTCGGTACTGCAACAGGCGTGGGGACCGCTAGTGGCGCAACGCCGTACTCTTACTTCGTCGTGGCGAAAGACTGTCCGAGCGGCAACACGTGCCCACCCTACCCGTCGCAGACCTCGCCCATGCAGGTTCTGAATTACAACTCTACTCAGAACGATTCCATCCCCGTACTGTTTCCCCGCGTCGCCAACGGGACGGACAGTATCACCTACGATCTCCTTCGTACAACCACGCCAGTTGGGGTAGGCGCGGCTTACCCCAGCCCCGGAAACTGCAACGGCGGCTCAACTGCCGCATGCGGATACATTGCGACCCTTGGGCAGTGTTCCGGGCTAGTGTGCGCCTACACCGACAGCGGAGCAGCAGTGACACAAAGCTACAACATTGCAGTCGGCGACTACTCCGGGGACCTGAACTTCTGGCCCGGATCCATCGTCTCGCTGAACAAGAGTGTGGTCACCGACGGGGAAGCGGCGAACATCGTCGGCGTCGGATTGGCTGGGAACCCGATTCAAGTCGCTGGTAAGTGCACCGACTATGGAACCGCCTCGCCAGGCGGCTATACCGCATGCCTGGCCAGCCTCTCAACGCAAGACGTAGCGTACCAGTCCGCCACGATCCTCACTGACGGAGCTGCTGTCGGTGGCGCCGGCAGCAACCAGTATTTCCCTAAAGGACGACTGAATTTCTCTACTACGCCCTTCGCGACCCTTCAGCCACACGAAATCATAACTCTAATCGATTCCCAACCCGGCTTAACGCAGGCAACCTGGGGCTACCGACCGCAAGCCGGCACCGGCACCACCGCCGACACATGGATTGGCACAGATGTCGTGGCTAACGGTACGCAACTGACTAACGGCCAACTCGCCTTTGGCGCACCTGTGTCGATCTCAAACTACATCGACGCCGTTCCAAATAGCACTGGGTACAACCCAAGCACGAACTGGTTGACTCAGCTTACTGCCGCGGGTTTTGCCCTGCGGACACATCTAAATCAGTTCTCGACCGGGCAATTTGCCGGAACTTGCACGATGCAAAACGCGACCACCTGCACCATAACCGTGGCTGCGCGCTACACAAGCACTCCGGGATGCGTGGTCACCGTGCAAGGCAGTTCGCCGATCGCCGGGGCATGTAGCGTGACGGGTACGACAGTGACGGTTACTGCCGCGTCAAATAACTCCGCAACGTGGGCGGCTATGCTTTTCGGAAATCCGAACTGATCGCATGTTTCCACGGAACCCCATCGCTAGTCGCCGCACGATTTAGTAAGGAGGAATCCATGAAGAAACCGCAAAAAGCGACACTCACGCTGTTATTGCTCGGGTTCATGATCGTTGGGACGCCGCACGCGCACGCGCAGAAATTCACGGTGCTCTACAACTTCGCCGGTCCCCCCGACGGTGGTCTCCCGCAAGCCTCCTTGATTGACGAGCACGGTGTACTTTACGGCACAACCTACGTTGGCGGTACCGGACCCTGCGCAACCGAGGGGGTCACCGTAGGCTGCGGAACCATATTCAAGGTGAGCGGAAAGAAAGAAACTCAGCTGTACAGCTTCCGCGGCCAGCCCGACGGGGCGCTCCCAGTCGGCAATTTGTTACAAGACAAGTCCGGCAACCTCTACGGCACCACAACGGAGGGCGGCGCCTATGGCTATGGAGCGATATTCAAGTTGAGCGGAAACAAGGAGACCATCCTGTACAGCTTTAAGGGGGTACCCGACGGAGCCGGTCCTACTGGCGGTCTATTGCGAGACGCGGCGGGCAATTTCTACGGCACGACCGGCAACGGTGGCGCCAACCCTGGGAATGGCGGCAACCCGGCTGGCGTGGGAACCGTGTTCAGGCTGGACGCGAAAGGCCGTGAGACTGTGCTCTACAGCTTTTGCTCTGCGATGAATTGCACGGACGGGGATTACCCGCAGGACTACGGTCTGGTTATGGACACTAGCGGCAATCTCTACGGCACGACCGGTGCCGGCGGCAGCGGATGCTCGGGAGGGCTGGGCTGCGGAACGGTCTTTAAATTGGATAAGAGCGGTCGTGAGTCGGTGCTCTACAGCTTCTGCACTGAGCCTGGCTGCCTTGACGGGAAATACCCCACGGGCGGATTGGTCATGGACGCTGACGGCAACCTCTACGGCACTACCTCGCAAGGCGGCGGCGGTCAAGGCGTTGAAGGCGTGGTGTTCAAGTTGGATACCAACGGCAACGAATGGGTGCTCCACACCTTCTGCTCCGAGTCCGGCTGCGCCGACGGAGAGACTCCCCTCGCTGGGCCGATCATGGACGGAGACGGGAATCTCTACGGCACCACCCTCGAGGGCGGCGACGGTGGAGGGGCGGTATTCGAGTTGGATGCGGCCGGAATCTTCACCGTGTTGCATGCATTCGGCGGCCTCCCCGGACCGATGCAACCCATCGGCGGCTTGGTCATGAACGCGAAGGGCATTCTCTATGGCACCACCTACCAAGGGGGCTCCGGGAACTGTTTGATATATGACGGTTGCGGCGTCGTCTTCAAAATCAAACCCTGATTTCTCCCCCGTACCATCTTTGCGGCGCGGCCGGGGAGGTTTACTAATGTATAAACCTACTATCCTCCGTACTTAACTACTCGAATACCTATTGACAACCCATGCTATCCTAGTAGCTGGATTTCCCCATTCTTCAAAAAATAACTCCTTATAAGTCAGCAGCTTGCATTAAGACGCCGCTCGACAACCCTCCCCAAATGCCCTATCGGCGAAAGACATTTTATGGGCGAATGCAAGGAGAACAAAAGGGGCACTTAGGAGGGCCTTCTGCGGCCTGTTTGGGGGGCTTCCGGGACAAAAATTAAGAGTCCCAAGGTGATGTTGAACTCATTCCTCTCGGCCAGTAGCTCGCGTTTAGACCCTTGCTGACCTCTCTCGAAAGGCTCCCTTGCGGGTCTTCCTTCCGGCGATCCTGCTCGGGCTCCGGGCTCACCGCCAACCGGACAAATCAGTCCAACGCCTTGGGACTCTATCTTGCCTTCGACAACAGCTCCTGTTCTCCTCGACCAGCGCTTTGCTATAGACCCTTGCTAGCCCTCTCCAACTTACCTCGCGGCCGTCAGAGTGACCTCGCTTGAGCCCCGGACGCTGCACCAACCGGAAAAACTTCAGAACGTGTCAAAGAACGATTACCCTTTTACTCCAACCATTTTTCCCGTCAATCGAAATCCCCACCTTTTAACTGGCCATTTTTCAATCGAGTGCAGCCCATTCACAGCCGCCTGCCGCAAAATCGGTGCACCCCCCTCCAGCCCCGTCCCGCACCCCCAATATCCATGCATGTTTTTGCAGCTAGTCCCGATTTCAGATTCATTCGATCCGATATCGTGCCCGGCATCCGCTCTGTGCAAAACCCCCGCTCAACCGCATAAATTCAGGCGATTTACCACCCCTCCCCCCGCCGCCCCTACGCCGGTGCTATCATCAACCGCAAATCGTATGCTCCCCCAAAGCCGTAAACTCACGCTCCGCCCGCTCGCCACCATTTCCTTCCTCCTCTCTCTAATCGCCGCGCTCGCCGCCTGTTCCAATCGGCAATCCGGCAGCGTCCCCGCGCCTCAGCCCGACCCCTATCAGCCCATCCCCTACGTCAAACTCACCCATCCCGACTGGAGCAAGAACGCCGTCATCTACCAGATCAACACGCGCCAATTTACCCCAGAAGGCACCTTCCGCGCCGCCGAGCAGCAACTCCCGCGCCTCAAAGAACTCGGCGTCGACATACTCTGGCTCATCCCCGTCAACAAAATCGGCGAAAAAAATCGCAAGGGCACTCTCGGCAGTCCCTACTCCGTTCAGGACTACTACAGCGTCAATCCCGAATTCGGCACCCTCGACGACTTCAAGCACTTCGTAGCATCCGCCCACCAACAAGGCATGCGCGTCATCCTCGACTGGGTTCCCAACCATACTTCCTGGGATAACGTCCTCGTCTCCCAGCATCCCGACTGGTACGCTCGCGACTGGAAGGGCGACTTCACCCCCACGCCCTGGGAAGACTGGTCTGACATCATCGACCTCGACTACAGCCAGCCTGGTCTGCGCAAATACATGACCGACGCGCTCAAGTACTGGGTCAAAGAGACCAACATCGACGGCTTCCGCTGCGATGTCGCCGGCTTCGTGCCCCTTGATTTCTGGAACAATGCGCGCAAGGAACTCGACGCCATCAAGCCCGTCTTCATGCTCGCCGAATGGGAATCCCGCGACCTCCACGCCGAAGCCTTCGATATGACCTACGCCTGGACCTGGTACGACGCCGTCCATGCCATCAGTACCGGCAAGGCCAAAGATCTCGGCGGCCTCTACAGTTACTACTCCGCCAATGAGAAGGCGTACCCGCCCAACATCATGCGCATGACCTTCCTCAGCAATCACGACAAGAACGCCTGGGAAGGAACCGAGTTCGAACAGTTCGGCAAAGGCGTCGAGCCCGCCATGGTCCTATCCGTCATTGGCGAAGGCATGCCCCTCATCTATAACGGACAGGAATCCGGCAACTCCAGGCGCCTAAAATTTTTTGAGCGCGATCCCATCCTCTGGAAGTCTCATCCCAACGGCGATCTCTACAAAAAACTATTCGCCCTCAAACACATGAACACCGCGCTCTGGAACGCCCGCTGGGGAGCCCCCATGATCCAGGTCCCAAACAGCGCGCCCGCCAAGGTCTTCAGCTTCGTCCGTCAAAACAAGGTCGACAAAGTTTTCGCAGTAATCAACTTCTCCGATAGCCCCCAGACCGTCACCTTCAATGACAGTCTCTACCAGGGCAAGTACACCGACTACTTCGCGGGTCTGCTCGTCGAACTCAACGCATCCACAAAACTCAACCTAAAGCCGTGGGGCTATCAGGTCTTCGTGAAATGATCCAGGCGCAGCCCTAAGCTCGCGCAGAGAAGTTCCCACCCGCGCCCGCTGTTACCATAACCACGTGCCCCCGCTGCTCGACGTCCAGAACCTCACCGTAGAATTCCCGAGTGTGGCCGGGAAAAGCTTGGCCGGGAAAAGTGTGACGCGGGCGCCCTCGCCCGCGAATGCCGATGTCACAAGAAACATTTCTTCGAGTGCGAGCTCCCGAAAAAATGTCCCATCGGATCCCGGCTCCGAAAAGAACGTCTCCCCGGCCCTCACCCTAGCCGCTGTCCGCAACCTATCCTTCTCCATCCACCCCGGCGAAGTCCTCGGCCTCGTCGGTGAATCCGGCTCCGGAAAATCCGTCACCTCCCTCGCCATCATGGGCCTCCTGCCGCCTAACGCAAAACTCACCGGCAACATCACCTTCCAAGATCACGAATCGGCCAACGGCCCAGCCCATCTCACGAATCTCACCACTCTCCCGCCCGCCGAACTCCGCCATCTCCGCGGCTCCCGTATCGCCATGATCTTCCAGGAGCCCATGACCGCGCTCAATCCCGTCATGCGCGTCGGCGACCAGATCGCTGAGGCCGTCCTCGCCCACAATGCTGTTCCACCGGAAATTCGCGAGAGAATTCGGAATGACATCGGTAACGAGAGGCGTGAATTGTGGAAAGAATGGCATCGGCCCGCGCCGCTCTGGTTCCGAATCTTCGGAATCCCCTTTGTACATCTGTATTCGGGTGTATTAAACCGAGGGAGCGGAATAATGATTCGCTCACGCATTCGGCCCGAAAAAGCCTACGAACTCGCCATCCAAGCCATGCGCGACGTTGCCATCCCCGAACCCGACCGCCGCGCCCGCTCCTATCCCCACCAGCTCTCCGGAGGCATGCGCCAACGCATCATGATCGCCATGGCCATCGTCAATCGTCCTCAACTCCTCATCGCCGACGAGCCCTCCACCGCCCTCGACGTCACCATCCAGCAGCAGATCCTCGACCTCCTCAACGATCTCCGCCAAAAATTCCAACTCTCCATGCTCTTCATCTCGCATGACCTCGCCGTCGTCTCCCACGTCGCCGATCGTGTCGCCGTAATGTACGCTGGCAGCCTAGTCGAACTCGCCCCCAAGTCCGCCATCTTCGCGAGCCCCGCGCACCCCTACACCCAAGGCCTACTCCAAGCCATCCCCACCCTCTCCACCGATCGCGCGCATCCCCTCGCCACCATCGAAGGCACCGTTCCCTCCATCGCCGCTCTCCCCCCAGGCTGCCCCTTCGAGCCAAGATGCCCTCACCGCATCGTCAACTGTGCCGCTGATCTCCCCCCACTAGTCGAGGTAGCACCCGGGCATTTCGCCCGCTGTCCCGTGATAAATCAAACGTCTTTGGTACAGTGAGTCTCGGCTCGACAATCTGAGCCCCGCGCATGAGGTTTTACTTCTGCAATCTGACNNTCTGCAATCTGACTTCTGACTTCTGACTTCGGCAATCCGACTTCTGCAATCTGACTTCCGACTTCTGACCTCTGACCTCTGACTTCGCGCTATAATCCTCCCTTCGCCGTGCGCATCCTTCTACTCAGCGATATCCACAGCAACCTCGAGGCCTTCGACGCCTGCCTCGCGGCCGCTCCCCCTCACGATCTCGTCGTCAACCTCGGAGACACGGTCGGCTATGGCGGCAATCCCAACGAGGTCATCGCCCGCGCCCGCGAGCTCGGCAAAGTTTTCGTCCGCGGCAATCATGACAGGGCCGTCAGTGGCCTCATGGATCTCGAAGACTTCAATCCCGTCGCCGGCCTCGCCACACTCTGGACCCGCGACCAGCTTACCCGCGCCAATCTCGACTGGCTCCGCTCTCTTCCGCAAGGTCCCATCCGCCTCGACGAGTTCCCCGGCATCCAGTTCGTCCACGGCTCCGCGCTCGACGAAGACGAATACATGGTCAGCGTACGCGATGCCATCGAGCCCCTCATCACCAACCCCGTCCCTGTCACCTTCTTCGGCCACACTCACCTTCAGGGCGGATTCATGCTCCAAGGCGAAATCAGCGAAGCCTACCGCCCCGGCTATCGCACCATCGGTCGGCCCGAATCCTCCGATTGGCCTCTGCGAAAAGATGTCCGCTATCTCGTCAATCCCGGCTCCGTCGGCCAACCCCGCGATGGCGACTGGCGCGCCGCCTTCGCCATCTTCGACACCGATGCCTGGGTCGTCACCTTCTACCGCGTCCCCTACAACCTCCGCGTAGCCCAGGAAAAAATCCTGGCCGCCAAGCTCCCCCCGCGCCTGGCCACGCGCTTGGCCACCGGCCGCTAGCTTTTTCGTGTGGCGCGGACACTCCTGTCCGCGTGCCTGCGCCGAATCAAGTCCCCGCGCGCCGTTCCCGGGCACGTCCACCGCGCGCCGCGTACTCCGCGGTCAAAGTTCTCGCTCTGACAACTGAGAACTGAGAAGAACTGAGAACTGAGAACCGATCCTGTAAACTTTCCCCATGGACGCCGCCCCAGCCCACACCGCCCACGTCGACGGCGGAGCCCGAGGCAACCCCGGCCCCGCCGGCTTCGGTGTCGTCATCCATGACGCTCACGGCAAAAAAGTCGCCGAACTCAGCCAGTACCTCGGCCATCGCACCAACAACTACGCCGAATACAACGGACTCCTCGCCGCTCTCCGCTTCGCCATCGCCCACCGCATTCCCTCGCTCAAAATCGTCAGCGACTCCGAGCTCATGGTCCGCCAGATGAAGGGCATCTACAAAGTCCGCCATCCCGAGCTGCGCAAACTCTACGATGAGGCCCAGCACCTCACCGCGCAGATCGAGTACGTCGAAATCCGCCACGCTCTCCGCGAGCACAACCAGATCGCCGACCGCCTCGCCAATCAAGCCATGGACCGCGGCAAAAATTCCCCCCACCCTGAAACCGCCCCTCATCAAACATGAGCGTGCCAGCATCTTCGCCCAGGTATCACCCGGGGAGCGCGTGACTTTTTCTCGATGGCATCTGAGCGAAGGGGGGCAATTTCAGGGTAGACTGCAAGAAAGTTCTGGCCGTCCTTCGTGTACTCCGTGTGTAAACATGGGCGTCCCCTGGTAACCGTTTTGACGAATCCGTACCCGGAGTTCCCTGTGCTCGCCACCCATCTCCAATTCGCGCCCGGCCCCGGCCACGATTTCTTCGCCGCCGTCCCCGCCGCCTCCGCCGTCTTTCTCCTGCGCGGCCCCGACCCCGCTTCCGAGCCGTACGTCACCAAGACCGCCAATTTGCGCCGCCGCCTCGAGCGCCTGCTCTCCCCGCCCGACGAGCACTCCCGCCGCCTCAACCTCCGCGACCGCGTCCACTCCATCGAATATTCCCTCACCGGCTCCGACTTCGAATCCGCTTTCCTCCTCTACCAGGTCCTGCGTCTCGCCTTCCCCAAAAGTTATGACAAACGCCTGCGCCTGCGCTTTCCTCCGCTCGCCAAGCTCCATCTCGAAAACGAATTTCCGCGCGCCTCCATCACCACCCGCCTCGGCCGCTTCACCAGCGGAAACCTCTACTACGGCCCCTTCCCGTCGCGCCCCATTGCCGAAAAATTCATCAACGACGTGCTAGATTTTTTCCTCATTCGCCGCTGCGTCGAAGACCTCCATCCCGACCCGAATCATCCCGGCTGCGTCTACTCCGAAATGAAGATGTGCCTCGCTCCCTGCTTCAAGGGTTGCACCCGCGACGAATACCGCGACGAGGTCATTCGCGTTGAAGACTTCCTCAGCACGCGCGGCGAATCCCTCAAGCGCCAGATTTCCGCCGACCGCAATCGCGCCTCTGAGTCGCTCGCCTTCGAGCAGGCCGCCGCCCTCCACGCCCGCCTCGAAAAGCTCACGCCCATCCTCCAGCAAATGCCCGAGCCCGTGCGGCGCATCGACCGCATGCGCGCCCTCATTATTCAGCCCTCCGCACAGCCCGAAACCGTCGCCCTCTTCCGCGTCGATGCCGGCGCCATCGCCGGCCCCGCCATCTTCCCGCTCTCCGCCGCCGAGCACGCCAAGTCGCAATCCATGGAAGCCCGCATCCAATCCGCCCTCGACGCACTTCTCCCCGCGCGCCCCGCCAGCCTCATGGAGCACATGGAGCATCTCGCCATCCTTAAACGCTGGTGTTATCGCGGAACCCGCAAAGGTGAGATTTTCTTCGCGAACGGAAAAGACGAACTCCCGATGCGCCAGATCGTCCGCGCCATCGCCCGCGTCTACAAAGGAGAGTCAAGCCCCACCCCACCGCCAGAATCTCCGCAACCAATGCAACTGTTGTGATGGGGATGCGCCCATAATAAGGCGCTGCCTCGTGTTGCTGGTGTTGGTGTTGCCTTGGGATGTGTGGGGCGGACACTCTTGTCCGCCTCTGTTGCTGTTGCTGTTGCCTCTGCTGTTGCTGTTGCTGTTGCTGTTGCTTTTGCTTTTGCTGTTGCCTTTGCCCAGCCCTTAGCCTAACCCTTAATTCTCCGGCCCCTTCACTTCCTCTTCCTCCACCGCCCCCGGCATCACTTTCTTCAGCGGACTCCTCCTCTGCTCCTCCAGTTCCGGATGCGGCAGCGGCTTCCGCGGCAGCATCCCGTCCCGCATTGCCGCGTTATACACAAAAATCGCCTCCACCGTCGCCGCCTGTTTCAAGTCCGGCTCCTGCAACCGCTCATACGTGTCCATATTCGAGTGGTGCGTCCGCGACGTGTAGTCCATCTCATCCTGTATAAACTGGAATCCCGGAATCCCCACCGCATCAAACGACTCGTGATCCGTCCCGCCCGTATTGCGCATCGTGATCGTCGTCACGCCCAGGTCCTTCAGCGGCTCCGTCCACTGCGCAAATATCGGACCCACCGCCGCGTTCTCCTGCAAGTACACGCCGAGAATCTTCCCCGTCCCGTTATCCACGTTGAAGTAGCCCGAAATCTTCGCCTGCTCCGGCTTCAGCTCCAGCGGTCCCACCGTTTTCCTCAGCCACTCCGGCAGCTTCGCCTGGTCGGGCGCAGTCGAGAGCGGCGCCGATCCAAAATGCTCTTTCACGTATCGCGCCGACCCGAACAATCCCTGCTCTTCGCCCGTCCACAGCCCGATCCGGATCGTCCGCCGCGGCTTCACCCCGAGCGCGTTCAAAATCCGCATCACCTCCATCGCTACCACCGTTCCCGCCCCGTTATCCGTCGCGCCCGTCCCTGACGCCCACGAATCCAGGTGTCCTCCCACCATCACCACTTCGTCTTTCAACTTCGCGTCCGTCCCCGGAATCTCCGCAATCGTGTCGAACCCGTGCTCGTGATCGCCCGTGAACTTCGTATCCACATTCATTTCGATCGTCACCGGCACATGCGCCTTCAGCAGCCGGTACACTCGCCCATAGTTCTCGATCGCCATCACCACCACCGGAAACTGCAGCGCGTGCTCCTTCTGATACGTAGACCATGCAAAGCTCCCGTCGTCAAAAATCGTTCCCCCGGAGCCCCCGCTGTTCCGCCCGTCCCGGCTCGGCAGCACCACCGCCAGCGCGTGCTCCGCCACCAGAAAATTCGTCACCTTCTCCTGCAACTCCTGCCGCTTTTTGCGGTCCTTTATATATTGCTCATACTCCCGCGACGGGCTCAGCGGATACTCTGCCGTCTTCGCCAGCTCCTTCTCATCCGTGCGCTCGAACAGCGCCTTATCGACCGGCTTCACTTCCCGCATCGCCCCATACAGCACGATCTTCCCCGCAACTTTTCCCTTGTACTTGTCCAAATCCTCCGGCTTGTCCACATCCAGCCAGATCGCCGCCCCACTCACCGCCCCATTCGTCGACGGCGACCACGGCGCCGCCTGCGCAATAAACACCGCCGTATCCGGCGAACTCATCCGCACCCAGGTATTCAGCTGCTGCCAGCCCATCCCGAACTCGCCCCAGTCTTCCAGATGCACGTTCGCGCAGCCCATCGCTGTCAGTTGATCCCGCGTCCACTCGTTCGCCCGCCGCAAATTCGGCGATCCCGTCAGCCGCGGCCCAATCCCGTCCATCAGCCCCGACGCATACTCCATCACATGCGAGTGCCGCAATCCCTCTTCGCGAATCCGCTGGTACATCGTGTAGTCGAGGTTTTCCTTCGCCGGTTGCGCCGCTTCATACGCCGCCGCTCCCGCTCCCGCCTCGGACTTCGCGGCCTCCGCCGTCTTATCCGAAGCCCAAACCAAGCTCGCAGAGAGACAGCAAACCAGCACAGTGCAATGCAAACGTCGTGACCAATTTTTCATGGATGGAATCCCTTCGCCTAAGGTCGAACTGGCAGACTAGCAGAACTAACGCGCGAAAACCAAATGCCACACGCCTCAATGCGGCGGCCATCCTCCGCTACTGCGGCGAAGTACGGTGACTCCGGTCCAGCGCCACCGCCGCCAAATAATCCTTCAGAGTGTCAAATGTCGTAAACCAGGCCTCGACCGCCTCGTCGTAGCCCTTCAACTCCACTGACTTTTTCTGGAAGTGGGCGGCAAAGGTCCCGCTTCGGTTGAGCGCTTCGGCCGTCGCGCGACCGAGGGCTACGTCGAACCCCGCCTTCTTGGTCGCTGTCTCAAGGCGGAAGCCGGCGTTTACCGCGTCGCCGAGCGGACTGAAATCGGGATTCTCCTGCGGGCCGGTGTTGCTCATGATGGAGATTCCCGTATTGACGCCCGCGCCCACCCGGAGCGCCGCGGGCAGGGGAAATTGCTGGTGCAGGGTTCGGGTAAATGCCTCGATCTCGGACAGCGCCTTCAGAATGTCGCAGATCTCGGCGCTGGTTGGTGTTTCGGTGGCGTGCGTCCATACGGCCATGACGGCATCGCCAATGTATTTGTCTCCGGAGGCGCCGTAGCGGCGAAGAATCATTCCCGCGTGGCGAAACCAGGTGCCGATGGTCTGGGCGAGCACCGCATCATTCAGTTGACGGGTGAGGGGCGTGAAGTCGCGAATGTCGACGACCAGCACGGTGATGGTGCGGCGGGCGTAGAGCACCATGGTCGCGCCGTCGCTTTCGTTGGCCTGGCTTGCACCCGCGCCTTTCGAGTGGTCATGAAACGTGAGGCGCGTGGCACCGCAGACGATGCAGTCCTGGTCGCGCAATTCGATGGGGATGGTAATGCGGCGCCCGTTCAACGAGGATCCGTTGCTGCTGCCAAGGTCAATAAAGTAATACTTGCCGGGCTGCATCTGCTGAATCATGCCGTGGCGGCGGGACATGGATTTGTCGTTGCAGACCAGCGCGTTGTCCGCGGAGCGCCCGATAGTCCAGGCGGTGCCCGCGTCCAGCGCGAGTTCGAGCGTGCTCTCGGGCGAGGATGCGGCGAGATAAACTTTCCCCACACTCAAAGTCACACCTCTCCTCTGGTGGTGGAGTGACTATTATATTGGGTTGAGTTGGCCGGGGGCTGGGGTGGGTCGGGGGCAGGGTTCGGGACTCGCATTATTTCTTGCTGGAGTTATATCGTAACGAGGTAACGGGCTTGCGCGGCCTCGGCGCATTCGAGGAACCGATTATCGTCGGTGTCACTTGCCGCTGCAACGCGTACTGCCGGTGAGACGAGGGAGACAATTGCCCGGATTCTGGCCATTGCGTCTGCGGCTTTGCCAGAATCGATTGCGAGCCGAGGACGGTTGAGCACGTCCTCGTATTCGGCGAGAATCGATTCGGAGGCAAACCACTGCACCTCGCCGGAAATGGCAAGGTCGATGACAGCCTCCGGCAAGCCGCCGCTGGTCAATAATGCTGAAACCAAAACGTTGGTGTCGATGACGACCCGAATCACTGTCCGGGCCGCTGGCCGCGCTCACGTCGTGCTGCGGCAATTTCCGTGTCGATTTCTTCCATTGTGAGTTTATCGGTGCCCTTATTCCTGGAGTCCTGTTGGATGGACATGAGCCATTCCGGCGAAGCGGGCACGGTGCGCACGCTCACTTGCTCTCCTTCGGAAATGGGGCGACCGAGCAGGCTTTCAATGGCCAGCTTTTGGTCGGGTGACAGGTCTTTGACACTGTGAATCATAGCTCTCATTCGCGTTTAATTTATGCTACCGTGTGCCTCGTGGATTGTCACGAAAAAGCCGTTCCAAGCAAACCTAGTCCTCTGCTTGATGCCGGTTTTTATGGGGATTATGAAGCGGATTTCAGCGAAGCGCTTTGAAAACCCTCTTATCAGGCGGAGGCCGCAAATATCGCTCTCGTCGCGCCAAGAAGGCGATGAGCGGAGGGAAAGGGCGCGATTTTCAGGCGGTTTTTTTCTGAGGCTGGCGATTCCACTCGGCGATGGCCTGGCGGGCGTATTGGTAGGCGGCTTCGGCCATCTGTTCGGCGCGGCGGAAGTCGTCGAAGCGGAAACCCGTGAGCGTGGGCCTTAGATAGAGGTCGGCTCCGTCGGCGACCTGGCGGCGGTAGGACTCGCTGCTGAAGTCGATGGTCTTCATCAAGACGGTGATGATGCTCGGAGGATAGGTTCCGGAAGAAAACGGGTTGAGCTTGCGGAGGAGCATGCGCGATCCGGAGAAGGCCATGCCGTAGTCTTCTGTTTTCGCCGACTCCGGACTGGGCGAGACATCCACGGCGATGATGGTGCCGTGATTGGAATATTCCTGCATCACATCCACCGGAACATTGTTGATGATGCCGCCATCGACGAGGAGATCGTCGTCCCAGACGATGGGCGGAAAAACTCCGGGCGCGCGCGAACTGGCGAGGACGCTCTTGGTGAGCGAGCCGCGGGTGTGGACCTTGACTTCGGCGCGGTTGAGGATGGCCGAGACACAAAAATAGGGGGTCCAGAGATCTTCAATCTGCATGTCGCCGCCGACCTCGCTGACCATCTGCCACATTTTGAGGCCGCGGGTGAAGCTGACGAGAGGAAAGGTGAAGTCGCGGAAGGCGGCGATGCCGCCGCGGCGGAGACGGTCGATCATCTCGCTGCGCTGCATGCCGAGGGACCAAAGGCCGGCGACCATGGAGCCCATGCTGGTGCCGCCGATGAGATCGATGGGAATGTTTGCCTCTTCCAGGGCCCGCAAGACGCCGATGTGGGCGATGCCGCGGGCAAATCCTCCTCCGAGCACGAGGCCGAAGGCGCGGCCGGTGAAAAAACGGGCGATGCGGGCAAAGTCATCGGGGGCGACGAGCCGGACATGATGATGGCGGTAGCCTTCGCGGGCGGCGAGCCATCTTCCTGTTCCCGACGGATTGCCCGGGCGGCGATAGGTGAGCACGAGGCTGATCTTCTGGCGGCGGGCTTGGTCGGCCGACATGAGGGTGCGCTCGATTTCACCGAGGGCGGGGTCGGCGTCGGCGTCGGCGACGACAAGGACGTGGTCGGCCTGGCGGAGGCAGCGCTCGGTCCATTGGGATTGGTGGGCGTCGGCTTCGTAGAGCACATAGCGGAATTGCTCTTCGAGTTGGTTGAGCCACTCGGTAACGCGCTGTTGGGCGGCTTCTCCCTCGGCCTGGGCTGCGCCGACGCGGCCGAGCGCGGCATCGACGGAGTCGCTGGTTACGTGCATGGTGGAATCGAGCGGGGCCAGGGCGCGGGCAAATTTGGCGCAGAACTCGGGCACGGGGGCGCCGGGATGCGCGGGAATGACGGCCATTGTGCGCAGGCCAGCGGAGCGGGGGGCGGCGCCGGAAATCTGCTCCTGCATGAGGCGCACCATTTTTCGCGTGAAAAACAGCGCCACCACGGCGGGATACTTTTGCAGGAGGCGCTGAAAACCTTCGCGGGAAAGGCAGGCAAGCTGGGTATCGCGAAAGGCGTAGACGGTGGCGGAGCGGGGCTCGCCGCTGAGGACGGCCATCTCTCCGAGCGTATCGCCGGAGGCGAGTTCGGCGAGAACGCGCTCGGGGGCGCGGGCGGCGTCTGGGGTGTCGAGGGCAATGCGGAGGCGGCCGGCAATGACGAGGTACATGGCGTCGCCGGGGTCGCCGCGGCGAAACAGAATCTCTCCGCTGCCGAGGTTCACGAGTTCGAGCTCGGCCTCGAGCGCGCGCAGAATTTCTCCGTCGACCGAGCCGAAGAGTTCGCTGCGGCGAAGCGCGGAGGAAAGATGGACCTCGCGCGAGCGGGCGACGATGCGATCGCAGACCAGCTCTGTTTCGCGCGGAAACTGGCGCGCGAGCTGGCCGAAGGCTTCCCGGGAAATACGGAGCAGGACGCAGTCGGCGACGGCGCGGACGGTGGCGGAGCGGCGGTCTCCGGTGAGAAATCCGACTTCTCCAAAGCAGGCGCCCGCGCCAAATTCGAGGGCGGCGTTCTTGCGGCCCTCGGTGCCGCGCGGCGTGAGGCGCACCTGGCCGGAGGCGATGACGAAGAAGCAGTCGCTGACGTCTCCCTCCGCAACGCATACTTCGCCCGCGGCCACGGACACGTCATCCGCCAGGCCAGCCAGTGCGGAAAGGAACTCAGCGGGCAGCGCGCGAAACAAGTGCGCCGAGGATAAACAGTTCTCAAAACGGTGTGAGGCGTCAGTAGCCATGGCGTTGCGCAAATGCCTCCGCGCAAAAACTCTCCCGCGCAAAATTGACTTGATGAAATGGAGGGGGTGGATTCAGACGTGCGCATCCGCACCACTTCCTGGGGAGGAGCGGCAAGTGTAGCGCCGGCGGGAGGGGATTTCAACCGGAAAACACCAAGGCTGATACGCAACTCGGAGCAGCAAGGCCACCCGAAAGAGAACTTATCTAAAGCGACTCTCGAAGCTGCTGAAGTTGGAGACACTGGAGTTGTTAGCCTCGCTTCGCAAGAAATTCATCTCCTGGGGAAAGTGAGCCTCGGCGGGCCGAGCGCAGGACTGATTTCGGAATACGTTCGCACTGGAGAAAGTCGAGGCTGTTGAAATGTCTGATCCTGAGCGTGCGTGATTGAGCGAATAAATGGGCGCCGTTGTTTCCCGGCGGGAGCAGCGATAGCCACGTGAACCTGGTTAAGGTCACCTACCGCCCCGGCTCCACCGCCTTCTCCAGATCGTCCGCGGCTTTGCCAATCGCGACCGCGACATTTTCCAGCACTTGGCCAACCAGGGGAACCTGCGCCTCCGCTTCCTTCCATTTTTCCTGATCCATGTATTCACGTACCGCCGCAATCGGCTTGGCCCCGTAGCCGGTGTAGGCGCCGGGAGCGTAGACCTGATGCTTGAACCACGGGCGCTCCGGCAAGCCTCTCTCGGTTAAGAACGTTCTCTGAATCTGGATGAGCTCTGCGTTCAGAGCTGCGGTGGTCTGGGCCGGCAAATCGGTTGCGCCAGTCTGCCATTTGGCAAACGCTGATTGATAACGTTCCGCGCTCTTCTTGATTGCCTCAACGCCGTTCTTCAGCGGCGCAAAATTCATGAACGGTGGAACCGGCTTGGCGGGGGGAGGGACAGAAGTTTTGCGTGGGTCGGCCGTTGCCGTGAACACGCCTTCTTTCAGTTCCAGATTGCGCTCGGTGATTTCCTCCTGCTTGTCTTTGAGCAGCTTCTCCAGTTCTTTCACATAGCGTCCGATGGTCTCCGCCTCGGCGTTGTATTCGTAGGGAATCACGTCGGCATCCGCCAGTCGCATGACCGCAGTTCCCCCAGTTTGTGCCAGCGTGCGGCCATAAGAGAAATCCGTATCCATGAACTTGGTGTACCAGTAGAAGTCGTCGTAGATGGAATGATAAGAGTCGCCCTCGTTCTCACCGCCATAGCCGATGTTGAGAGCGGAGATGCCGGCGTAGTCGATGAATGCCGTGTAGTCCGAACCGTCTCCCAGTTCTCCGATCCGCACATCGTCGCTTTTTCTGATCTCGGCTCGCTCCTCAGCGTTGGGTGCCCTTTCAATTCGCCGCAGACGCGCTCGTTGCTGAACGGAGATGTGTTTCTCCGGATCTTGAATATCATGAGTTACATCGTTGATAAGGTGTTGCAAGTCATGCGTACCGCCGGCGCGGAAAAAGCCCCTGCCATTGCTATCGGAATTGATGTAGGCGACGGCTCGTTTCTGAAGTTCGTCGCGATGGGTTTCGACCCACTCAGTCGAGCCCAAGAGGCCGGGCTCTTCGCCGTCCCACGCGCAGAATACGATCGTCCGCTTCGGATTCCATCCTTGTTTATGCAGCTCGCCGAGCACGCGAGCTTCTTCCAAAACCGTTACCATCCCCGAGATCGGGTCATCGGCGCCATTGACCCAGGCATCATAATGATTGCCGCGGATCACCCACTCCTCGGGCGCATCCGATCCGCGCATAACGGCAATCACGTCGTTGACCGGCTTCAAGTCCCAGTTCGACGCCACTTTCAGATGAACTTTCGCGGGGCCCGGTCCCACGTGATAGGTGATGGGCAAGGCTCCTCGCCATGCCTCCGGCGCAACCGGTCCCTGCAAGGCGCTAAGCAAGGGCAGCGCATCGCCCCAGGAAATCGGCAACACGGGAATCTTGGTAATGGTCTTCGCGTCTTTGATGTCGAGCCGCTTGGCGTCGGCAGTGGCGCCCACTCCGGGGGTTAGAGGATCGCCGGGGTAGTCCGTGTCCATGACGCTGCCGCGTTGCACGCCTTCGCGCGGCCTCCATCCACCCTTGGGATAGTCGTCGCCGTTGAAGAAACCATCGTCCTTGGGATCGGAATAAATGATGCAACCGATCGCCTCATGCTCGGCCGCAACTTTGGGCTTGGTGCCGCGCCAGTCTTCGCCGTAGCGCGCGATTACGATGGCGCCCTTAACGGAAATCCCCAGACGGTCGAGTTGCTCGTAATCTTCACGGCTGCCATAGTTCACATATACCAGCGGCGCGGTCACGTCTCCGTCGATGGAATACGCGTTATACGTCGGCAACTGCTCGGCGATTTGATTGGAGGTCGGATCGCCAGGGACGGCAGGTTCCTGCAGCTTGGCTCGGAACTTAGTTGGCTCGATCATTTCGACGATGCGCTCTTTGGGCGTCGGGAAAAGCACCTGGAAGGATTCGATGCGGGCGTCAAATCCCCATTCTTTGAACTTGGACAGGATCCAGTCCGCATTCTCCTTGTCATAGGGAGAACCCACATGGTGCGGACGGGCAGTTAGATGTTGCATGTTCTGACGCAAGTTCTCCGGGAGGATGCCGGCCCGAAGTTTCTTTTCCCACTCGCGCTCTGCCATGGAGGATTCGGACGAATAGCCGGCTAGACGGGAAGTCTCCGGAGCTGGAACCTGCGCCGATTGCGCAAAAGTGAGATGAGCGATGGTGATCGTTGCGAGATATGCGACAAAAGAGCGCAGTGAAGTCAAACGAACCTCCTCAGCGGGAACGCAATCTCCTTTTTGACTCCAAAAACGTGGCCATCATACACCTAGCTCCCTGTCCGGCATAGTCTGCCAGCTTCGTCCAGTCGCTGGCCGACTGGGCCGAGAAGGACCGCAATGCCCTGCTCTGCCCTCATGTCCAAACCCACAGCCGTAACGGTTCCCGTATTGCTGCTCCTTCTCGACTATTGGCCCCTCCATCGAATTCCGCAGACGTGGGACCGGAAATCCTGGATTCCTGCGTTGCTCGATGTAGCGGATCCCTTCAACGCACTACCTTAGGGCACCACTTCAAACACGCTCCCCATCCCCGCTGTTCCCCCCATCTTAGTCGTGCCATAGAGGTTGCCCGCCCCATCAAAGATCAGGCTCGCATCAGGCGCGCTTCCATCGGGACCGCTGAAGCTCCACAGAACTTTCTCTTTATAACTCCCCTTGCCAATCGGCGCCACCAGTTCATAGACCGTGCCATTGTTCGTCTTACCGCCGGCCGTGGTGGTCCCGTATATATTGCCCGCCGCGTCGAAAATAATTCCTGCCAACGGATTGCTGCCGTCCTTCCGGCCCTTAAACGAGTACAAAACTTTCTCCGTCCAAACTCCCTTCTTCCCCAGAATCAGCTTGTACACTGTTCCATTTCCCTTCGCGCCGCCGGAAAGCGTGGTCCCATAGATATTTCCATTCTTATCCAGGACGGGAATACCCTGCGCCGTCAGGCCGCCTTTGGGCTCGCCAAAGGTGTGCAGCACGTTCGCGGTCCATCCACCCTGGCCCGGAGACAACTCGAACACAACTTGATTCCCGACTCCATAAAGATTTCCGGCCGCATCCATGGTCAACCCGCCGGCACCCGCCGAGCCATCCTGCGCGGGATAGGCGAAGATCACCTGCTCCGTCCATCCGCCCTTAGCCGGACTAAGTTCGAATACGACTCCCGGTTGAAACATCCCTCCGCCCGTTTGCGTCGTTCCATACAAGTTACCCGCCGTGTCCATAATCAGCCCCGACTCCGGATAAGATCCGTCTGTCCAGTTCGGCGGAATAGAATTAAAGCTGTATAAGACAGTCTCGCTCCAACTTACCCCATCGGGACTGAGTTCGAACACAACTCCCTGCCCGTGGGCGCCTCCCGCATAAGCGGTGCCGTAAAGATTACCGGACGCGTCAAAGATCAAATAAGAGTACAGCGGGCCGCCGCCGTCCAGGCCGCCCGTGAAATTATAAAGAACCGTTTCGTTCCATCCTCCACTTCCGTTCGGCGATAACTCAAATACCGTGCCATACCCAAGGCCGCCGCCAAAGGTCGTCCCATAAAAGTTACCCGCGCCATCGGCAGTGAGCCGGGATGTGGCGTAGCCGCCGTCGCTGCCGCCGGTGAAATTGTAGAGCACCGTCTCCGATTGCCCATACGCCGCCTGCGCGCCAATCAGCAAGGCGATCATGGCCAGCGCAAAAAAAGCGGGGAGGGCGGCAGCCGCGCCCAAGAACTCGCCCGCCCGTTTTCTCGCGCTCATTTCCATGCCCGGCAAAGCCGGAAAACCCGCCTCCACTCTGCCATCCCTGTCAATCGCGCCCATAGCGCCTCCTGATGAAGTTCGCCGAAACTGCGAAGGACCCCGCTGCGCAAGGGCCGCCGCCGATTCCGTCCGCACCCGGGAGCCTGTGCCCCCGGGGTGCTTCGGTACGCTCAAATATTTTAATGCCCGGTGATTGTGTACGTTGCTAATCCGACGCCGCTTTGCGAGATGCCGTTCCCGGCCGCAATCGCCTTCACCGTTGTCGTCGTCGCGACCGTGATGGTACACGGATTCGAGCACGAGGTGGATGAGGTCGAGGGGAACGATCCATTAGTTGTGTAATAGATGGTTACGCCGCTCGTCGTGTCGGAGATGGTTACCGTCTGCGCCGTCGAATAGGTTCCGGAAGGCGGCGAGAAGGTCGGCGTGTTCGCGGCAATCGTATACACCGCGACCCCCGTCCCACTCTGCGAAATCCCATTCCCCGCCGCGATCGCCCGGATTGTCGTCGTCACCGCCACCGGCACCGTGCACGGACTCGTGCACGACGGCGATGACAACGTTGGGAACGATCCATTCGTCGTGTAGTAGATCGTCACGCCGCTCGTCGTGTCGCTGATCGTCACCGTTATCGGGTTGTAGTAAGTCCCCGCCGCCGGCGAGAACGTCGGTGTCGCCGCCGCAATCGTGTAGGCCGCCACGGCTACGCTGCTGTTGGTGTATCCGCCTCCTGACGCGATTGCCTTCAGCGTTGTCGTCACCGCCACCGTCACCGAGCATGGGTTCGCGCACGACGTCGACGACGTTGTCGGCACCGATCCATTGGTCGTGTAATAGATCGTCGCCCCGCTCACGGTGTCGGAGATGGTGACCGTTTGTGTGTTGTAATACGTGCCTGCCGCGGGCGAGATCGTTGGCGTGGGCGCCTGGATCAGGTAAGTTCCGCTCGATACCGGGCTGGTGATGTACCCATATGCCGCCGTGATCGCATTGATGGTTGTGTTCTGCGATACGGTGATGGGCCCGGCATACGGAGTCGAACTGGTTGTCGGCGTGGATCCATCGAGCGTGTAATACATCTGTAAGTTGAGTGTGTTGGCGAGCTTTACCGTTACCGGTCCGCTGAACGTGGACGGGGTCGGCGAGAACGTGGGCGGTGGCGCCTGCGGGAGCACAATCGAGTAAGTGGCGTACGCCGTGTTGCTCTGCGGAATTTTCGGATACGCCGCCAGCGCTACGATGGTGGTCGTGCTCGCCACCGTTATTGGCGACGAATAGACGGCTGATTTTTGCGTCGGAATCGATCCGTCCATCGTGTAGTAAATCGTCGCCCCCACCGTCGCATCCGTGATGGTGACGGTCTGCGGCGAATGGAACGTGCCCGGCGCGGGGGAGAACGTCGGTGTCGGCACGCCCGGATCGGGGCCATGCATCACCGATGCCCAATACGCCAGTTGCGCTCTGGTGTATGCGTGCGCGCCCGGCATCCCCGGCGGCAGCGTCAGTCCATATTCATTGGTCACGCCGTCATTGCCTACGTGGCATTGGCCGCACGCCAGGTCCACATCGAGCCAGTTTGCGGGGGTGAAAGGCGAACCATCCATCTCCGAATACTCGGTCTCAATGCCCAGCGCCGTGATGTTCTGCGTATAAAGCTGCGCCGGCGTCGGGAACGTCCGGTAATTCGGATCGCTGCTGATGCGGAACAGATGGCTGTTGGCCCGTCCCAGCGCCCCCTGCATGTGGCACGTGATGCACGCCCCCGGAATGTCGGACTGCGCCCCGGTTGGGAAGGGCGTTCCCGGTCCGGCGGGATGGTTGATCGTCTGCATCAGCGTCTGCGCCAGCGTGTGGCACTGGTCGCACGTGGTCGCAATCGGCTTCGCTCCGCTCACTTGGGCCACCGTGCTCTGGTGCGGATCGTGGCAGCCCGTGCATCCCAGGTTCTTCGTCGGATCGCCCAGCGTCTCCGTGAATTGGCTGGCATAGGCTCCCGAGATCGTGATCGACAGATCCGCCGAGTTCTGCGTGTTCTGTATCAGACTGCCGCTGAACCGCGCATGCGACCCGTTCAGAAACGCCTGCCCCGGTTCGTGATCCACATACGGTTTATAGATCCATTGATTCGACGGATTCGCGACGCAAGTCGGATACAGCGATCCCGACAGGTCCGAGCAATATCCATGGTCCCGCGTCATCATCGTGTTCGCGGGATTGATGCTCCCTCCATTGCCGTTCTGTGCCATCGTAATGCTCTCTTCCCGGTGGCACTCCATGCACAACGCTGTCGCTGCCTCGTTCTGCGCGATCGTCGCTTGCAGCCCGCCCTCGGGATGCGAACCGTAGCCCCAGGCCGCAACGTGGCACCGCTCGCACTGAATTCCGGTCAAATACCACGACGACGTCCCGTTCGTCCCCGGCGCGACATAGCCATCGCTGGGAAGGCGGCTGAACTGCGCATCCGGGATCGGCGTCACCTGATCGTTCGTATTCGACGTCGGCTCCGGCCCCCATGCGCTGAAGTTATATCCCGTGGCGTGGCAGCGGGCGCAGTCGAAGTTCGCCCTCGGATAAATGTCGCCCGTAAATCCGCTGTCGAAAACCGAGTTCAAATGCGTCGCCGTCGGATTCTGCTGGCCACCATAGTTCTGCCAGCCGCCATACAGATAAAATAGGTTTCGCACTCCCCCCGCTCCGACCGTCTGCGCCACCGGGTTGTAGGGCGCCGGCGCATTCGGGTTCGGCAGCGTGTAATAAGGATATTGGCAGAATGGATCGACCGGATTCAGCCCGTTCAGCGCAATTGTTCCCAGTGGATCGCACCATCCCAGCGTCACCTGGTTTGTCGTCCAGTTATACGTGCTTCCCGATCCGTAATGATCGTCGGTAGTTAGATAGATGTTATCGTCCGGCCCACCCCATAGCACTCCGGGCGCGAATTTGCGCAGGGTGTTCTTATGGCCGGTCATAAGATACGGATATGTGTCGGTTCCATAATGGCAGCTTAGACATTGGTTCACATCCGAGTAATAGTTCGTCCATCCGCCCGCCCCGTTATTGGATGCGCCATCTCCATGATAGACCTGGCCCACCGGTCCGCTCGGCTGGTAGTTCAGAAAATCGACCGGCTTGCATCCCTGGTTCAAGTAACATTGCGCGTGCGCAATCGACGCGCCAAGAGAAATTGCAAGGAGAATAAATAGGATTGACGGGAAAACGTTCGCTCTTGCCCTCATGATGACCTCCACAGTCTTTTGTGAAATCGTGCGACTTGATTTACTGTGGCCTGGGCAGCTTACACGCCGTTATTAGGGGAGAGGGCCCGAACGCAGCGTGAACGGCGGGTTTCTCCGGGACTAAGGTCGTAGTTACTTCCCATGGCCAGAAATTACCTGGGTCGAAACAAAAATGACCTGCCACCATTCCCCGCCGGGCCGGGCGGGGAAACTTCCTGCCTCCAACACCCGCGAACAAAGACACTGAACTCCACGCGCGAATCGCGCGTCAGGGCGCCTTACAAAGTGCCGCAATACGCCACATCTATGTAACAGGGGAAAAGAACTTCCGTAAGTGACATCACTCACCGAATCATGTGACGCCCCATCGGCAAATCGCCGCGGTGGAATGGGCGAGGCGCGGACCGGAGGGCGGTGTGAGCAGGGAGAAAAATGGGCAGGGGGTGAAATGAGGGGGGAATGGGCGGCCAGGGGACCCGACCCTGACTGGCGATCGGGGCTACTTCCGGGGCTTGCCGACGCGCGCCGCCGTGGTGAACATTTTGGCCACCGTGTCCATATCTTTCGGCTTGACCGCTCCCGGGCGAATGCGTGTGTTGGTCAGGTCTTCGAGCTTCAAGAGCAAATCGCCCAGCGCCATGGAATCCACGATCCCCGACGACACGAGCGCCGTGTTCTCGTCAATCGCCAGCGTGGGCTTGCGGATCCGCTCCAGGATGTATGCAATCATCTGCTTGGCTTCTTCCGTCATGTGAACTTGTTCTCCCCTGTCCGCCGAATAATAAAGACCGATGCCGCCGCCTCAATCCACCGGGTGCGAACTCGCCGACTCCAGATCGCCGACCCCAGATCCGCGATCCAGCATCGCGAATTCTCGCCCCTTAGTCCACTTCCCACTCGGGATGCTCTCTCCCCAACTTCTCAAGCGTGCTCGACCGCGCCGCCTTTCCTGCCGTGCTCTTTACGATCCATTTTGGAGGCTTGAGAAAAATTGTCGGGACCGTAACGCCCATTCCTGCCGCTACCTGCTCCCGTATCTCGCGCTCGATCTGCTCCGCCTTGTCCAACAATGCCTCGTTCTCGACCTCGGCCACCACCACAATCTCTTCTGTCCCCAGGCTTGGATTGTACAAACCCATGGCGATCACGCGCCCGTCATGAACCGCGGCATGGCGCCCTGCGATCTCTTCAATATCCTGGGGATACAAATTCTCTCCGCCCACAATAATCAAATCTTTTTTCCGTCCCACCACATACAATTCCTGTTCCCAGCAGAATCCCAGATCGCCCGTGTGATACCAGCCTGCAACGATCGCCTCGGCGGTCAGGTCCGGACGATTGTAATAGCCCTCGAAGAGGCAATCGCTCTTCACCAGGATCTCGCCGACGCGTCCGTCCTCCAACTGCTTGCCATCGTCCGCCACGATTCGAATCTCATGATTCGGCAGCAGTCGCCCCGACGAGACAAACTCCACGGATTGCGCCGCTTGCTCCTGCACCTCGCGAATTCTCGCCGCGCCCCGAAACTCCTTGGCATCCGCCCAAAGCCGCGGCGGGCCTTGCGCGCCCAGTGGCGACTGGGTCACGGCGAAAACGTTCTCCGCCATCGCATAGGACGATTGCAGCGCGTCGCTCTTCAGGCCGATGCCGGCGAAGGCCTCTTCAAACTCGCGCATGCTCCTTGCCCGCACCGGCTCCGAGCAATTAATGAGCGCGCGGACCGAGGATAAATCGTATTCCGCGCGCCGGTCGGGCCGGGTCCGGCGGGGAATAAATTGAAAGGCAAAATTCGGCATCCACGCGAGTGTGCATTTGTGCTGGCTGATCGCGGCGAGCATTGTCTCCGGGACCATCACCCAATCGATGGGCGATTGCATCACCAACGGCAGGTGATAGACCATCGGCAGCATGAAGCACGCGATCAATCCCATGTCGTGATAGAGGGGCAGCCAGCTGTAAATCCGGTCGCGGCTCTCAATGCTCAGAGCTTTGGCGAGATGATCGAGTTGCCGGAGCACGGCCGCATGGGTCAGCGCCACGCCCTTCTGAAGGCCGGTGGTTCCGGCCGAATGCTGAATAAACGCCACGCTGCCGGAGTCGATTTGCCGCGGATCGAATTCTTGCGAATCGAATTTTCGCGAAGCGGACTTTTGCGAATCGAGGTTCGCGGAATCGGAGCCATCCGAATCCCCGAGTTCGTCTTCGTCTTTGCGCCCCGCCCGCACCACCACGCTCCCGTCGCCCACGCGAACGTGCTCGCGCATCTCCTCGGGAAATTCATCATCGATCACCACGACCTTTGCCTTCAGGTTCGCCGTCACCCCCGCCAATCCCGAGCGATACTTCGCGGCCTCAACTTTGTCGTTCGGATATGCGATAAACGCGGGTGCCGCGGCTGCCAGCATTGCGCCCGCAAACACCGTCATCGCCGCAATCCCCTGGGGCATGATGATGACGACGCGATCTCCCGGCTCGACGCCGTGCGCCCGCAACCGGGCAGCCTGCGCGCGCGCCCGCGCACGAAATTCCCCAAACGTCACCGTCTCCTGCTCATCCTCATTCACCCACTCGGTAACAAATGGCCGCTCGGCGGGAGCGGCATGCAACGCGTCGATGAGAGTTTTGTATGGCACCCCCGCCATTTTAGTGGACGCGCCTCGGACGCGCCTCGCCTGATCTTGTGACGTTCGGCACACACGGTTATTCTTGTTCGCTGGCCTCACTCTGACTTTGCCGTCGTCTTTCTATTCGTCTGTAGCCGGGCCCATTCGCAATGCCGGGAGGACCGTTGCTCCGAATCGTCGCTTACGTGGTGGTCTTCCTGGTGTCGGCTGCAATCATGGGCACGGTGCGCTCGCGCAGTCTGCGCCAGATCGCCCTTCTCATCGCGAGCTACGCTCTGTATTTCACGTGGAGCCCATGGTTCGCCGCTGTTCTGGCGGCCTCCACCACGATCAACTATCTGGTGGGCGAGTGGTTGCGCCGGAAGCCCTCGGGACGCGCGCTCTGGAGCGGCATCTTCTTCAACTTCGCGCTGCTCGGCGTCTTCAAATATCTGCCCGAAACCGCCGTCCATCTTCCGTTTTCCGCCCTTCATCCCTTCGCCCGTCTCGTCATGCCTCTCGGTATTTCCTTCTGGACATTCCAGGCCCTCAGCTATCTCTTCGATGTTTATCAGGGCGAAGACATCGATCCGTCGCTCTGGGAATTCGCCCTCTACATGGCGTTCTTTCCGGTGACGATTTCCGGCCCAGTCTGCCGCATGACAGAGATGCTTCCGCAGTTCCGGTCCACGGCGACGACCGCGTCCGACGACGTGCTCCTCGGGCTACGCCGGGTGGCCACGGGCGTCTTCATGATGCAACTGGCGCGGCTGCTCGGTCAGGGCATTCTTGCCGGAGACGGCATCAACTCCGGTTTCGATCGACTGACGCGCTGGTCGGGCCTTGATGTGTGGTGCCTCGCCTTCGGCTACGGGCTGCAACTTTTTTTTGACTTTGCCGGATACTCCCACATCGCGATCGGCGCGGCGCGGGCGCTTGGGTTCGAGGTGCCGGAAAATTTCTCGCGGCCCTTCGCCTCCACGACGCCTTCCATATTCTGGACGCGTTGGCACATGTCGCTGTCGTTCTGGATCCGGGACTATGTTTTCTTCCCGATCATGCAGATGCGCCGCGAAATCTGGTGGAGGAACTCGGCGCTGCTGGTGTCGATGATCCTGTTCGGCCTGTGGCACAAGGCGAGCGTTCTGTTTCTTCTTTGGGGCGTCTATCACGGAGTGCTACTGGTTCTGCACCGCATCCTGGAGGCCCAGGAGCGCAAGTACGACTGGCCTCCAATCGAGGCAGCCGGGTCGTCGATGCTCCGCGCGTGGAACGCCCTCGCCTGGGTAACAACCATCAGCCTGGTCAGCGTGGGGTGGATCTTGTTCCGCGCCCACTCGGTTTCGCAGGCGAGGCAGATGTTCGGGGCGCTGGTTGACCCCACCAGTTACCGAGTTCATTTCTTAACCGCATCTCTCTACGTAATGGTCGCCGCTATTGCCGCAGCGTACGTCATCACACTACTGACAATCGACGCTCTAAACAGCGCGTCCTCACATCAACCAGCAACCTCCGAATCCCCCGGATTCGCGGTCTTGCTGGCGCGCTCGCGCTGGTTCTGGCTGGCGCCTCTCTATGCCGTTGCCCTCTTCTTCTTACTCTTCGTAACAATTTCCCACGGCACCAGCGCCGCCCAGATGATGTACGGGAATTTTTGAAGCCTGGAGTTGGGAAGGGACAGCTGACAGCCTACTGCACCATCGTCCCATCGGGCGCAAACACCGGAAAATCATCCCATGGCCGGGACAGCCGCAACTGCGCGAACGCCGCATTGCGGTCATACCCGAACAAAAAGAGCCCGAAGTTGTAGCGCAGAATGCGATCCTCGGGCCGCTGCGCGATTGCCCACTGGTACTCTGCCGAGGTCTCTGCCGGATTCTCATCCGGAACCTCCGCCTGCATCGCCAGCCGCAACATCTGCTCGGCGTGGTTCAACTGATTTGTGAACGGAGGCTTTTGCAGCCGCTCCAGCATTTCGCCCGCAATCCGGGTGCGGTCATGCGGCGTGAAGGCGAGGCGTTGCTCGCACTCGGCCTCCGAAAGCACAGCATCCGCAGTCGCGCCAGTCGCCGCGTTCGGCATCTTTTTCGCAATCTGCAAAAACATCGCGCGCGCCAGCAGATAATTCCCCAGCGGCGTCATATGCACGTGCTCATACACGAGGTCGCTGCCGGTCACGCCATTCGGACTCTCGTGGGAAAAAAGTTTCTCCGCATCGACCAGTTCCGCGCCGGCTGCCGCGCCGCCCACTCTCCGATTGATTTCGTTGATGCGGCCATCGGCCCGGAAGCGCAGGGTGTCCAAATCGCGGGCGCGCTCAAAATTCGCCTTCGCCCCTGCGTAATCACCGATCATCCACTGCGCCCGCGCCATGCGGAATTCCAGCTCGGCATACTGGTCGTCGATCTGCGACGCCATCTGGTACGCCTTCAGAGCCTCTTCATACGATCGCCCGCTCTCCAGCTCCGCGCCCTGCTCCACCAGGCGGTTCCACCGCTGCAAATCGTCCGGCGCCAGCCCCTCGCGGTGCATTGAGGCAAACGGCGCGCAGTCTTTCACGTTCGTCGCCACCGTGCTGACAATCACGCGCGCCCCCGTGCTCCGCGCCGCTTCCACCGTGTCCCGCAGATTGCGCTCGAAGTTCTGGTACACGTACTTCATCTCCGGAGCGCTCGCGGGCACCTGTTTGTCGAGGAACATCTCCATTCCGCCCCACTCTTTTTTCTGCGCGCCCACTTTGGTCAGCAGCTGGCCAATCCGCGTGGAGCGCACAAAAATGCTGGCGCGGATGACGGGTATGGTCATTCCGCCCGAGGTCAGCGCCGTGCCGGGGCCGTAGGGGCCGACGACTTCGTTGTTCCCGGAATAAATAATGAACAGGTCGGGCCGCTGCTTCGCCAATCCTTCCGCGATGGGCAGCAGCACGTGGGAATTGATGGCGACGCTGCCCGTGTTGACTACCTCAAAGCTCATCTCCGGATAGCGGGCGCGCAGCATCACGTCGAGATAGCGGCTGAAGGCATAGGCCGGGTCCGGGTCTCCCATGGCTGCCGACTCGCCGAGGACAAAGATGCGGTAGGTGCCTTGCGCCTTCACCGCCGGAATGGCATAGGCCTGCGGGGCCTTGATCATCCCCGGTGGAAAAAATGGGGCCGGAAAAAACAGGTTGTAGCAGGAGGCGCTCTTGCCTGCGAGCGTGCAGGGCACGGTGACGTCCGTGGGAAAGCCCACTCCACCCAGGCGCAGGGCTAGTTCAATCACCACCAGCACTACGACGGGCGCGAGCAGCGCCGCGCCCACTCTGGGCGCCCAGTAGCCAATCCCGCGACCCGAGTTCCGTTTTGCAGTCCCCTCTGCCATGCCAGTTCCTATGGATTGCAGCGACGAGGCTCCCGGCCCTAACGCCTTGATTCGCTACCCAAACACGACGCAGGGCTGGACCAGTTCTGATTCCGAGGGCCTAACCGCGGTTTCAGTCCTGGCTTGCCAGCCCTGTCCGGTCCCCAATGCTTGCGTCGTCCCCCTCAAAGCGGATAACGTTTGCCACCGGGGCAAAGCGAAGTAGGCGCCAAAACTGAGTTCCAGCTCAGAACGAAGTTGTGGCGCGACGTTGCAACCAGATCAGCCGAGCACTGGAAATGCCAAAGTGCCAGCGGGCCGTCATCCCGCCCGGCCCTGCAAAATCAGCGCTTTGTGAGTCGGCCGCCTTTCAAATTCGCCTTCCCCCGCAAACTCCCGTCTATTTTGGGGTGAAATCGTGCGTTTCCCCTCAACGCCCGCGTGATTTGACCCTGCCCAGGTGGCCACATTGAGTCCTAAGCCGCTGATGTCCCGCCGCTTACCGCCCCATAACGCTGGCCCAACAATTGCGCACGAATCCCCGGGCTGGCAACCGGCCAGCCTCGATCTTAGCGCGCAAGAGGGACCAGTTGAACTCATAACGGCCTAACCCTGGGGCCGGTCGCCAACTTCCGTTATCATGAAGCGACTTTCCCCCATGCTTAAATCGCTTGCCCACATCCGGTCGCTCCAACTCGGCGCGCTCACCGCGCTTTTTATCGTTGTCGGCACAGCCGCGCTTCGCCTCAAGTACTTCGTCATTGACTCCGACATCTGGTGGCATTTGAAGGTCGGGGACTGGATTGTGGAGCACCTCGCCGTTCCCCACACCGGCATTCTCTCCCGCACCGCGGCCACACGGCCATGGGTTGCGTATAGCTGGGGATACGAAGTGCTTCTGTCGCGCGCCTACGCCTGGTTCGGGTTGATCGGCATCGGCGTGTTTGGCACGCTGCTCACGCTGCTCGTGGCGCTGGCCATCTATTGGATGCTGTTGCGGCTGTCGGGCCGGTTTTGGATCGCCTGGATTCTGACCGGCGTGGTTTGTTGGTCGTTCCTGTTCAACGGCACGCCGCGCCCGTTCTTTTTTTCCATCGCGCTTTTCGCGGTGACGCTCACGCTGCTTCTGGAGGCGGGCCGCGGCGCCGACCTGAAAAAGCTCTACTGGCTTCCGCTCATCTTCTTTGTCTGGGCCAATCTGCACATCCAGTTCATCTACGGATTGTTCTTGGTCGGCCTGTTCATGTCGGTTAGCTTGGCGCGGACGCTTCTCTCCGCGCTGGCCCGCGTCGCACCGCCCCGTGTGGCGCGGACACTCTTGTCGGCGCTGGATCTGACAGGCGGGGAGAAGTCGCCGCCGCAGAACGCGCGGCTCATCGCCATCTTCGCCGCTTGCGTCTTCGCCACCCTGCTGGGGCCGTACTTCTACCATCCGTACGTCGTCGTGTTCGAATACTCGAAGGCTAAGTTCACATACTCGGTCATCGTCGAACTCCAACCGCTAAGCTTTCGTTACGCCAGCGAGTTCCTGGAACTCTTACTGGCCGCCTCCGGATTCTTTGCGCTGGGCTGGCAAGCGAATCTGGGGAGAGCGCGGCACTCAAGTCCGCGGCAGTCCGACGCGCCGCCTGGTATCGATCTGTTCAAACTCGCCCTGCTGACGGCCGCCGTCGTTGTCGCCTTCCGCACCATGCGCGACGCATGGTTCATCTGCCTGCCCGCCGCCGCCTGCATCGCCGAAGCGTTTCGCGCGCGTGCGCTCGAAAGCCGCTCCCAGTCTGAGCGCGAGCAGGAGCCGGCTGTCTCGTCGCGGCAGGCCTGGCTGGAAAATCTTGCCATCGCCGCCGCCGTCGCCGTCTGCCTCATCTTCGTCGCGGGCGCCGTCGACTTCAACGAGCGCGGCCTGGATCGCGCCATCAGCGCCGACTATCCGGTCAACGCCATCAATTTTCTGCGGCGCAATCCGGTGCGTGGCCCCATCTACAACAACCTCAACTGGGGCGGATTTCTGATGTGGTATATGCCGGACTTTCCCGTCGCCATCGACGGGCGCAACGATCTTTACGGCGACGACCTGGACAAAATCTTCTACAGCTCGGAAAGCGCCCAGGACTCGTACAAGACGGACCCCTATCTTGACCACGCCGGGTTCGTGCTGCTGGACTCGAAGCTGCCGCTGGCGAAAGTGCTGACCATCGACCCGCGGTTCGACCTCATCTATCATGACGAAATCGCCACCGTATTCGCGCGGCGCTAGATTTGGGGAGGAGTGAGTTGGCTCGGGCCGAAGACGATGGGCGCAGTCGCGCGCAAATGGGTCACGACCCGTGGTGCGACTCGTCACTGACGTCGCAGGCCAGAATGTGTGATAAAAAAGCTTAATGCAGGAGATTTGCCGCCCTCTCGAATGAAAAAGACAGGCGTTCTCATTCTCTTTGTCATGTTGCTGGCCGGTTTGGCCAGCGCGCAACTGCCCGGCTCTACTGAACTGCTGGGCCCGCACAATGTCGGCGGGCGCGGTTGCCTGACCTGTCACACGGCGTCGGCCAACACATCCTTCGGCGCATCCCCGTCTGGCGCATCGAGCGCCGCGCCCGGTACACGGGCGGACGAAGTCGAACATGCGCCGTGGGGTCCAAGCACCATTCCTCTTTATGGCCGAACCTTCGCGTTCGGGGACGGCGGACGCTACGTCGAAGTATTTCCCAGCAATATCTCGGTCAGCAACCGGGAGGTGAATGGCATTCTGATCTGCCTCAGTTGTCATGACGGGAATTTAACTCCGCCGAGCATGATGGTGGGGCAGTCCTTCGAACAGCGAATCGGCCTGTTGCCGGGCGCGGCGTTTGGGGGACAGCCGATTCCGACTCTGCTGGGCACCGACACCTACGCCAATGATCATCCGGTGGGACCGAACGCGGTCATCCCCGACGGGGAAGGATTGGTGTGGCTGCGGAATACGTTCACTGTAGTTCCGGGCAGTCGCTACTGGCAATTCATGAACAACTACGGTTGGCCCGCGCTGGTGCCGGGGCGTCACTCCAACCCGTGGGGCATCACTCCCTCGGGACAGCCTTTCGTGCTGTGCGTTACGTGCCATAACCAGCACGTGATGACGGTGTATGTGTCGTCGCGGGAGAGCCAGATTGCGGGCGATGGCGGGGGGAGATCGTATCCCACTTTCTTCTTCGTGAACGGACCTTACATACCCGGGCGCAGCGTTAACGCTTCCAATCCCCTGGCCGTCTCTTCAACCCAGTTCTGCCGGCAGTGCCACTTCACCGAGTCCAACGAAGCGAATAACACGAACACGATTCCTACCTTACTCCAGAATTACTGAACTTACCTATATACTTATCATGCCCGGGCATCTCGGATCCAAGCAACTCAAAGATTTTCAATGATTGAATGACTAACTGGCTAAATGATTAAATCGTTACCGCACCCGCCGCAGGATAAAATAGACTTCCCGTTGCCAGACCGCCCTCTTGTACATGTAATACCCGTCCGAAATGTGGACAACCTCGTAGCCGCGCGAGGTCAACTCAGGCAGTCCTGTCTCAAGCATCATTTGAGGATCGATTGTGTACGCAACGATGTACTCGGGTCTTATCCTATACAACTCGTCCACGTTCAGATCCACGCCGGTTCGGGGAAATCCGAGATGAAAATACGATGTCGGAATATTGGCAAAGAGGTGCTGGTCAAAGTACGCCTGCACCGCGACCACGCCCATCAAGAACCCGAACATCGGACCCCGGTCGGCCCCGACCGATCTCAAATACCTCGCGGCATCCGGAGCGCCACTGTAAGGATATTTGTATTCGCGGTCGATGACCACCGCAGCGTCCCAGAGATTGACCGCGCACAGGCATAGAAGCAGCCCTATCATGCCCTGTAGCGCCCGCCGCCTGATCAAATTAGATTTGCTCACTTCCTCCGGCGTGGGCCATGCGATCCAGAGCCCCGTAATTGCGGCAACAAATAGGACCCCATGGTGGTGCGGGTAGCCGTGAATCTCCGAATACAAGAACGCCAGCAGCGCGACCGGCAATGCGAATGCCAGAAACCTTCGCCGGATGAAGCACCACGCCCCCGCAAGTAAGACAAACACGACAGACGGCGCGAACCAGTCCAGAAACGCCCCTGACATTGTCGCTACAAATTTCATTGACGCCGTAATCACATGGCCACTCGCGTCCACTGGTGGCGGGAGGTATTTCTTCACGGCGAACTCTTCCACATCCGGGGTCGGCTTGAGGATCAAAAACAAAAACAGAAACACGACCGCCATCGCACCGATGCAAATCCAGTACTTCCGCTGCACCCGCGCATCCAGCCGCTCGCGGGCGCGCCAGGCGTCGATGAGATAGACGAGGCCGAGGCAGCCTGCGAGGATGGTTCCGTGCAAACTCAAATTTGCCAGGAGCACGAGGACTGCCGTGATGCGCTCGGGATGCTTGAGATCTTTGAAGAGCGCGGCGGCCGCGAAGGCGAGGAGCGGGAGCAGCGTGTACGGCCGGGCGATCACGGCATACTGATAGACCATGAAATAGGTGAAGGCCAGCGGCCACCGGATATAGCGCGGGAAGGGCGCCGCAAAAATCAGCAGCGCCACTCCGGCGAGTGCGCCTGCCGCTCCGATGTAGCCGATCGCGTCATACTTCGCATGAAACACGTGCTGGGCGACCCACAAAATTGTGTGCCACAGCCCCGGAGAGCCCTCGTAGCGCAGCTCATGAAACCAGATGGTTCTGAGATCGAGATCGCGCGCGATGAGCCAGGCCTGGGCCTCGTCGGCCCACTTCTCATGGTAGGGAAGGACGAAGCCCACCACGGAGATCCACACACCCAGGACGGCGAAGTCCCCCACGCGCCACCAGGGCGAGACGGCGGCGGGAGGCACCAAGGCAATCTCGCCGCCCGCAGTGCCGGAAGATGCCAACGCCAGAGAACCATCCGTCTTGTAACCAGAGTCCATAAGAATTTAATCAGTTAGTCAGTTAATCATTTAGTCATTGAAGATCTTAGGTCAACTTATTGCCGCGCCGAAATTAACTCAACGGGTTTTCAATGACTCAATGACTAAATGATTCAATGGCTAAATGCTTCAATGGTTCAACTACTCGCGGCTGATTACCACGGCCACATCGTCCTGATAAGCCACTTTATACCCCGACACCGTCGCCATCGCCTGCGCCATGATCGCCGTCCGCGGCAAAACTATTGTCTGCGCCCCCGCCAGCGCCGGAAACTCCGTGTATCTTACATCGGCATTCATCACCTTCGAATATTCAATGATGAAATCGTCTCCGTAGAGATCGACCCGCCCGTCAATGGCCACCGGAAACTCGGGCAGATACCAGGTTAGAAAGCCGCCCCACTCGAAGGCATTAAAAATTGGTTGCGCCATCCGATGCGAGCGAATCGAGTCGGCGGCTGCCACGGGATAGCTCTCCGCGACCTTCGTCATCAGGCGGCCAGAGCGCGGAACCAGCGCCGCGGCGGCGGCCACGAGCGCCACCGCCGTCAAAGCGGCCGCAATCCAAATGGTGCGACCGCCGGCCGGGTACTTCGCGCTCGCATCTTTTTTATCCCGAGTCTCTGCTTCATCTCGAGTCTCTGCATCTCGCGCCTCGGCCGGATGCACTGCCCCGGCCAGCGTCTCACCCATGACTGCTACGGCCGCCAGGGTAACCAGCCAGGCGTCGTGCTGCGAGTAAAACGAAAGCCCCGCGCCGGCCGCCAGCGCGGCAATCAAAAATAAATTTCGCGAGCGCCGAAGCCCCAGGGCCAGAAACGCCGCCATCACAAAGAGCAGCAAAACGTAATCCTGCGGCTGGCGGAATCCGAGCGCCTTGTGATCCGGCAAATACGCATTCGCGCCGTTCCACGCAGTGGCAAAAAACACCTGGTAAGGACGATAGAAATACGGCGTAAACAGCGTGGCCACAAAGCAAAGAGCGCCCGCCAGGAATGCACGCTTCTTTTGAGTGGCGGAGCGCGTGAGGGCTGCGGTAAAGCCTGCGCCGGTACTTGCGGATTGAAGCGCTGCGGAGACGACCTCGGCGAACACAAACAGCACCAGCGCCCCCAGGCCGTAGACAAAATTCACATCGACATTGGCCCACACGAGGAACAAAGGCGCCAGCCACCACAGCATCTGGGCGTGCTGCCGGCTCTCCAGCAACAACAGCAGCTCGACACCAAGGAAGATGACGGAACCATAGAGCGCCGTCGCGGGCAGGCCGCCGAGCACATACTGCGCAATCACCGAAATTGCGACCGCACCCCAAAAATTTCCGCGGCGGCCGCCCGCGAGCAAAAATGTCACAACTCCCAGCCCAGCCTTAAAAAACATGGCGCACATCGGAATCGCGCGCAGCCCGAGCAGCCGGTAGTAAATTGCCAGCTTCAGATCGAACAGCCAACTGGCGGCGATCCACGGGCGCTCCGCCGCCTGCGAAAAAATTCCGGTGTGGGGCAGCGCGTGGTGCTGGAGCATCCAGAGGCCCGTGCTCAAATGCCACCAAATATCGGAGTTCGTGAGGCTGCTGAGCGAGCGGCATTGCACCGCCTCCAGCAGCGGAAACGCCGCAAACAGCAGCGCCAGCGCTCCCACCTGCACCGCTTGTACCCGGCGATCTTGCACGTTCATTTTCCTGGCTTCTTTTTCAGGCCCTGTCCTGTCGCGGGTGTCACGCTGCCATCTGCGTTGTGGTCGTAGTTGTGGCATTGCAGGGTGCAGGTATTGGTGGCGTGGTTATACGCGATCGGGGCTCCATTGTTCAGTCCCACGACATTGGCGTCGAAATTCACCAGTTGCTCTCCCGTAATGTAGGGAGAGGTCGCTCCCATGCCATGCGCGGTGTGGCACACCGAGCAAGTAAATCCGTACTGGTAGGAATGCAGGTTGTGCTGGTTGAAGCTCTGGTTGTTGAAAATCGAGGTCAGGCTGTGGCACTTGGCGCACATCGAATAGGGCCCCGCCGGGCTGGTGTCGGGATTTGGAAACAGGTTGGTCACGGTTCCGCCGGGGAGGGCCGCCTGGCTGAACTGGTAATTGCGCTCGAGCAAGTGCATGTTCACCGAACCGTGCGGACCGTTCGGCCCCGTCCCGCCGAATTCCCGGTCGTCATCGCTGTTGTGGCAATCCATGCAGAAAATCTGGTTCCCCACCAGACGTCCCGATGCCTGTCCCGTCAACGTGAGCATGTTGGTGAGCAGGCTCGGCTCCGGCAGCGGCGACTGGCTCGTATGCGTCACCGGATGGCTGGAGGTCGCGGTCGGCGCAAACTCCGGAATCACATTCAGCGGATCGGGCGCCGAAACTACCCGGATGGGCGCATAGCCGTAGATCAGCAGCCGCTGTTTGCCGGTGCTGGTTCCGTGGCAGCGCAGGCAGGTTTCATACTGGTTGACCGCAGGAATGATCGGGGTCACGCCGTCGAGCGCGCTGATGCCGGTGGCGCCCTGCTGGGGCGGGCGGATGGCCGGGGGCTGCGTGAATTGCACTTCGGGATTTCCGGCGTGAGCATCGTGGCAGTCGACACAGGTGGCGTGACGGTTATTGTTGAGCAGCGGGGCCTCGGCCGCGTCATGAAAATTGTTGCCCGAGGGCAGCGGGTGGCTCGTCTTGGCCAGTTCGGCCATGATGTTGAGCGGCTGCGGCGAGAGGTAGGTACCGCCCTCGTGGCAGGTCATGCAACTCTGCGTCACCGAATCGTAGCCCGTTGCTGCCGGGGTGGCCGGCCGCAGCAATCGCGCGGGCGCCACGGAGTCGTGGTTCATGTGGCAGGATTCGCACGCATTGACCGCCACGGTTGCGTACGGGCCCACGTGCGCGCTGGGCGAAACCGCGTTGGTCGCGGTCTGGTGAATGCTGTTCGCAAATCCTGCCAGCGGGTTGATCTGTCCCTGCACGACCCGGTTCGGATCGTGGCACGCCGAGCACATCTGCGCATTCGAGCTGTCCCGGACGAGGAACATCTGGGCAATCTGGTCGATCCCCTGGACATGGGGGCTATGGCAGCTCGTGCATTCGATATTGCAGTTGATCAGCTTCACGGCTCCAGTCGGATCGGCCGTCTTGCACTGCGATACCAGCGTTGCCACTAGGTTCGGCGCATCCTTCATCGGCAGCACCAGGCTGAAGGGATGCGATCCCGTCAGCGTCGTTCCAAACGAATCCATCCCGTTCATCGAGCCCACCACGGGCAGAGGCCCGTAGGCCTGCGACTGCCCCACGCCGACCGTGCCGTCGTGACAGCTCAAACACAAGCTGCTCGTAATTCCCAGCGTTGGCTTCGGATTCCCCTGCTCTACATACGTAGTGCTGTTGTACGTTGTGTACGACGCGTTCGAATATTTCTGGTTCCAGAGCGGAGATATCCCGCCCAGCCCGCTGTGTGGCGCATGGCAGAAGGTACAGCCCAGACTACCCTGCGAATAAACCGACGCTCCGCTCGCCTGCGTCAGATTGTGCATTCCCAGCACGTCCGCCGGCGGCTGCTGCGCATACATCGCGCCCACCGTCAGGGCAGCCATCAACACTGCGGTCATCAGCCGCACGGCCGTTGCGATGCAAAGAGCCTGGGTCTGCTGGATGCGCCTCATGGGTCTTTCCTCGTGTCGGGCTCCGCGTCGGGCCTCGCGTCCGGCCTCGTGTCGGGCCTCGCGTCCGGCCCCACCCCGTAATAATGAAAAATCTGTACCCGGCGGTTGAATGAGTCCACTACATAAATGCGGTCATGATTGTCGATCTGCAATCCCGCCGGCAGTTGAAACTGTCCGTTGCCGGTGCCGCGCCCGCCAAAGTAATACAGCAGGCGCCCCTCGTGATCGAATACCTGCACGATCCCCCACTGCCCATCGACCACGTACAGGTGGCCTTCGGAATCGAATCCAATCCCCTTCGGCCGGAAGATCCATCCCGCGCCATCGCCAATCTTGCCGATCGCGTATTCGAACTTGCCGCTGCGGTCCAGCACCTGCACGCGGAAATTCATGGCGTCGACCACCACCAGGTCCTGCCCGTTCAGCCGCAGCTCGGTCGGAAAATTAAATTCCCCGTCCCCCGTCCCCGCCTTCCCGATGACCTGCAACACGCTGCCCTGCATGTCCATCATGTAAATCTTGTTGCGCAGCGTGTCCGTCACATAGATCCGCCCGGCCGCCGCGTCCACCGCGATGCCCGTCGGCCGCTTGAAATATCCCTCGCCGCCTTTCAAGCTCCCGATCACCCGCCGGTATTTTCCGTTCGCGTCAAACACAAAAATCTTCCCCGTCTGCGAGTCCGTCACATAAATATTGTCCTGCGCATCCACGGTCACGCACTGCGGCGCGACCATCGGATCCTTCCCCGCATCACGCCGCGTCAGAAATTTATATTTCTGCGCCTGAAAATCGAATATGTGAACCCCCACCGCCGCCGTGTCGCTCACAATGATCCGTCCCCGCGAATCCGTCACCACGCTGTACGGACTGACCAGATAATGAAAATCCGGCTCTCCCGCGATCACGTCCACCACCCGCGTCCAAAAACTTCGCTTCGGCTTGACTTCCCGCTCCAGGCTGAAGCTCTTCTCCCACGTCAGTTTTCGGCCGCCATCCATCAGCAAATCCGGCGGCGCCAGCGCCCCCAGCGTCTCCTTCGCGCGCTTCGACGATCCCCACGCTATGCCTACGCCCATCCACAGGAGCGCGGTGGCGACGAGCATCCATGCGCGCGCACGCGAGCCTCTCCTCCGCCGTGCGTGCAGCGTTCTGACTGTCGCCTCCCCGGCCATTCCACCCTCAGCTGTATCGGAATTCGCTTCTAGAAAAAGTCGAACCATCGAGAGAATCCAACAAAGTATGACGTCGTGCTCTGCGGCGTTCCCAGCGCGCTGATCCCCTGCGAAAAGCGCGTGTACCCCGCCTGGAGTCCGATCCTCCTCAAATGGTACTGCAACTGCGCGTTATAAACCTCCGTGTCGTTGTGGGAGAGCGTCTGGGCTATCGTGTTGCTGAGCGACCGGCTGTAACTCCCCGAAAGCACCATCCGCCGCAGCGGCTGCACCGAGAAGCCGCCCCCATAACTATCTCCGCTGAACGTCACAAAATCCGTCACCCCGGGCGTCGGCGGCAGTCCTTGCAGCGTCCCTCCGCCCAGCAGCGAGAGCCCCACCGACTTCGAATACGTCCCCGTCAGTGTAAACACCCGCGACCCCAGCGAGGTCGAGTATCCTTCGCCGTGGCTCGTCGTTCCGGAATAATTCGTCAGCCCGCTGTGCGTTCCATTAAACGCGCCCGTCCACTGCCATCCCGGACGAATCCGGCGCCGCAGGTTCGCGCTGTAGCTGTAATACGATGTCGTATACGTCACCAGCAGCGTCTGCACATTCTGCGCATAACTGAATTGCCCGGCCGTCTGCCATCCCTTGATCCGATGCGAGTAATTCACATTCCCGATGAACCCAATCGCGTTCGTGTCCTTGCCATTGCTCGCGTCCAGCACCGTTCCCGAGAAGCTGAACATATCCAGCAGCCGCTTCGCGTAATTCACTGTCCCGCTCACAAACGTTCCCGTGTAACTCTGCCCAAAATAAAACTGATCGTAGTGCGTTGCCTGCGCCGTCCCCGTGAGCAGATTCGTAAACTGATAACTCGTGCCTCCGCCAAAAGTCGTCGAATGCGACCCCGATCCCAGGTTGACCGGCTGCACTCCGCCCGTCAGACCCAGGCTCTGTGTCAGGTACCCGCTCAGGTCGCTGGTGTAGTTCTCGGCCACATTGAATCCCCACTTCTTGGTCGGATGGAAGCTCGCCCCGGCGCTTTCACTATCGTCGGTATAGCTCGAAGTGTTCGCGCTCTGGTTTGTTCCCCCGTAACTGCTGTCGGCGGAGGCGCGGTTGAAGGTCGCGTAAAACGAGCCGTGTATCGGCAGGCTGTGCTGTGCTCCAAAGCCGATGTTCTGTCCCGTCGAGTCCTCGACCGACTCTCCCTGCCCGGTCAGAAACTCCGGATACAGCGAGTTCATGGTGTTGCGCGTGAAAAACGCATTCAGCCGGAACCCAACGATCTGATAGTTCGAATGAACGTTGAACAGTTTATTGCTCGAACTCGTCTCCTCGCTCGTCCCGTAGATATTCCCGCTCCCGCTCCCTTGCGAATATCCCACTGACAACGTGGGCCAATTCGGCAGCAGCGCGCTCCAGTTGACCGCGAACCCCTTGCCCGTCCCGATCGTCGTGAAGTTCGGCTGCCCCACCAGTCCCAACGTTCCGCTCGTGTTCCGGTCGTACCGGTAGCTCACCGATCCCGGAAAATTGCTTCCCGAGAAAAAGTTCGCCGTGCCGTCGATCCCGCTGGCCCCGGTCAACGACTGGTAGCTCGAATCCGAGCGCGACTGGTTGTAATAGGGAGTGGCCGAGAAAGAGATGAAATTCGGGTTGTAATAGTACCCGCTCATCTTCCCATCCAGCCCCCACGTCAGGCCGTGGCTGGAAGGAATCGCGTCGCCATAATCGCCGGCGTAGCCGAAGGTGAACATGCCGCCCGCGTTCAGTTTGGTATTTTCCCCAATGTTCAGCGCCGAAGGCGCAACCTGACCAACCGCAATCTGGGAGGTCCCTACAAGCAACAGCAGCCTGATCAGCACCCCAATTCCGGCTGCCCCCACCCCGACGATGCGTTTCGCCACACCCACAAGACCCATGCCTTCCTGCGAACATCCCCAACCGTGATAAGACTTACTAAATAGAAGGCACAAACCATGCCAAATGCCGAGGAACCGAGAAATATAACGCCAATTGTTTTCAATGACTTAAGCCGACCTCACAGCCCAATGTGACCCAATCACACGCCCCAGTGCGGAATATCACGCGGAGAACGAGAAGAAACCCGCAATGGGAAATTTAGTCAGTCAGTCATTGAGTCATTTAATCATTGAAAAACCCAAGCCCGCAGCCTAAGTTTCGTCCGGCGCAAGCTTGGGTTTTCAATCGCTCAATGACTCAATCACTCAATGTCTAAATGACTCAACGGCTCAATTTCCTATCCCACTTCAACTTTCGCCTTGGCCCGAAGCTGCTTGGCCAGCCCTGACCGCAGCTTTTCGTATTTCTCTTTCTGCAACTCGTCCTTCAACTGGTTTTTCACTTCCGCCAGGGGCTGCTTGCGCGCCGGATTATGCGCGTTCAGCCGCACAATCGTGTATGCCGATTCGATCTGGATCAGCCCGCTCACCTGCCCCGCCTGCATTCCCTGAAACGCCTTCACGATCTGCGGCGGCAATTTGTCCTTCTCCACCGCTTTGTGGTCGCCCATATTTACCCGGAAATCGTCCTGCGAAACTGCCTCGGCGAGCAAACCGAAATCCTCGTAGCTCTTGGTGGCTTTGGCCTTTTGCAGCGCCTCGTCGGCGGCCTTTTTCGCTTGCTTCGCCTGCTCCGCCGTCGGCTTCAGCGGCGGCACCACCGAAATGCTCTGGAAACTGTACATCTCCGGCTGCGCATATTTCGCCGCGTTCTTCATATAAAACGCCTGCACCTCGGCCGCCGTCACCGCGGACTTCGCCTCCACATCGGTCTTCAAGACTTGGTCGATCAGCAGCGACCGCTTGATCGTCTCCCGCAGCTTCTGCTCCGAGCCGCCCATCTCCGACTTCAAATATGCGTCGTATTCATCCGGGCTGTGGAACTGCTTTTTGTACTCCGCCTCCGCCTGGTTAATCTTGGCGGCCGGTATCGTCAGCTTGCGCCGTCCCGCCTCCTGGTAAACCAACTCCTCGAATATGATCATCTCCAGCGCGCCTTGCCGGATCGCGGCCTCTTGTCCCTTCGGAAAGCCATTGTGCTGGCGGGCGTAAGGGAAAATGGAAAACATCTCCCGCAGCAGATCCCGGTCGGTCAGCACCGCGCCATTCACCCGCGCCACCGGCTTATCCGTCACCACCAGTGGGGAACTTTGCGCGGAAGGTGTTGGCGCTGACGCAGCCGACGCCACCGCAGTGGGCGCGTGGGACGAGACCTGGGCCGAGACCGTGATCACGGCCCCGAGCAAAATTGCGGAGATTAAGACCTTTCGTTTCATAGCCATCCTCGTTTCATCCGAGCCTGGGATCATTCCATCATCCAAACCAAACGGCTCGATTCTAAATATTCCGATACTCATCGTTAAGCAATCTTCGTTCCCAAAAAAGAAGGGGGAGAAACTTTCTCTCCCCCACCTGCACTCGATGTCAACCGCGGTCTACTGGAAGACCGTGGGGATGTTATTGGTGTTGTTGGCCTCGTTCGCCTCGCCAAAGTGGCACTGACGGCAGAACTGGGTCGTGGAGGCTGCCTGGCCGGCAGTCAATTTGCCTTGCAAATTCGGGTTATAGGGGGCGGCTATGAAGAAGTAGGTCGCATAGTATCCCGTTGTATTGCCGACGATCGGGCTGCTCGAACTCGCCGCGAACACCGTCATCACATGCTGATTGTGGCATGTGCGGCAGGTCACGTAAGGCTGACCTGCACTGTTGATATTGGAGAAGCTACGGCCGATCCGGAGCACCGGAAGACCATAGTTTGATTGAAACGTGGCATAGGGAGAGCCCGCTGTGACAGTGAACGTGTTGTTCGCCCATACCAGCCCGTTTGCCGTGCTCGCGCTGATGGTGGCATTTACGCCCACCGGGTGATCGTTGGTGTAGTTGCCCGCCGACGTGCCGTCATTGCCGAGCAGGGTTGGGATCTTCTGGCTGCCGTACGTGGTATTGGTCAGCAAGCCGATCTGTTGTTCATAGGACCAATTCTGCATCATGTTGGACTGGGTCAGGTTGCCGTCATGGCAGCTCAGGCAGAGCAGAATGCCGCTGACTTCCGAGCCACCGGCCGCAATTCCGCTGGGCAGAACTTCGACGTAGCGGCCACCATCGCCGAACGCTACCGTCTTGCCGTACAGTGGGCTTGCGTCCTGTCCCCACAATGCATAGTCACCGGTGTCGGATGATCCCCCGTGACCGGAACCGAATGAGCCGCTATGCGGAGCATGGCAGCCCGCGCAGCCGCGCCCCTGGTTTTGGTGTGCGCCCAGCACGTCGGTCGGTGATGTCCAGTTCTGCGCCATCATCAAACCCACCACTGCCAGGACGAATAGTAAAAGCAACATCGCCTTCTTCATATAGTCTTAAGTCCTCCATAGGATGTGTGCGACTCTTACCTTGACTGCGGAGGCTTAGGCCCTGGGCCGAGATTGGGGGAGGACGTTCTATCGCGGTCGCCTCAGCGACCTTGTCAATGCAAATTCCAATCCGAAACCGGGCTGAAGATGGGAGTCGCCTGAGCGCACGCAGACTCCTGATTCTATGGAGGGATTCGTTGCTGGATGAATTCTGCAACAGGCTGGATTCAAAGGCAAAACTGGGAGATATGATCCAGCCTTCTTAACCTGGCTGGTCCATATCCCCCAGTTGCAATTTCTTGCCTACTACGTTATTCGCTACACCTTCAGGTCTACTGGAAGACCGTCGGGATGTTCATGGTGTTGTTGGCTTCGTTGGCTTCGCCGAAGTGGCACTGACGGCAGAACTGAGTCGTCGAGGCTGCCTGGCCTGCGCTGAGCTTGCCTTGCAGGTTCGGGTTGTAGGGGCCGTTGACGAAGAAGTAGGTGGCGTAGAAATATCCGCCGCCGTCGTTCTTGATCGGGCTAGCCGCGCTCGAAGTGTATACCGTCATCACGTGCTGGTTGTGGCAGGTGGTGCAAACCACATAGGGCTTACCGGAGCCGTTGATGCCCCACGGAGAAGACCACTTTCCAGGCGCCAGAGCCGGCCAGCCATAGTTGTTTACGAACTGCTGGTAGGGGGTGCCAGGGGTTACGGTAAAGGTATTATTGGCCCAAACCAGGCCGCTGCCGGAACTGATCGTGGCGTTCTGGCCCACCGGGTGATCGTTGGTGTAATTGCCGGCGGTCGTTCCGTCGTTGCCGAGCAGGGTTGGGATCTTCTGGCTGCCGTAGGTAGTGTTGGTCAGCAAGCCGATCTGTTGTTCATAAGACCAATTCTGCATCATGTTGGACTGGGTCAGGTTGCCGTCATGGCAGCTCAGGCAGAGCAGAATGCCGCCAACTTCAATGCTTCCAGTGGCGATTCCGTTGGGCAGAACTTCAACGTATTTGCCGCTGTCGCCGAACGCAACTGTCTTGCCATAAAGTGGGCTGGCGTCCTGTCCCCACAATGCGTAGGTACCGGCATCAGATGCACCGCCGTGACCGGAACCGAACGAGCCGCTATGCGGAGCATGGCAGCCCGCGCAGCCACGGCCTTGGTTTTGGTGAGCGCCCAACACGTCGGTTGGTGATGTCCATGCTTGCCCCATCACAAATCCCGCCAGTGCCAGGATAAACAGTACGAGCAACATCGCTTTCTTCATATAGATAAAACCTCCATAGATGTATGCAGCTGTTTCAAAATCGAACTCTTAGAGGCTTAGGCCCTAAACCGCTCCGTGCCTGGGCACCTTGCAGTCGCCCCTCGCCCTTGTGTATTGCACTCGCCAGTCCGAACTGGCACCAAAGTGCATCCCGAAAAGCGATTTTGTAACTAATTGAAACACCTACACATCCCCCAATCGATGAATTTTGCAACATCGAGCCGAGCCCGCCAGATCTGGGGGAAATGATCCACCCCCGTTCCCCACGTGGTCAAATTCCACAGTAAGCAAGCGGTATGGCGGCGCGCGGCGGTGAACTAGGGGGTGAGGTGGAATCGGGGCGGGGAAGGGGACGAAAGCCGAGAGGCTGGGGTGGTCAGGGGGGATGGGGCGAGGTTGGGGTGTCTGGGGGCGAAGCTGGGGTGGTCTGGGGGCCGAGGTCGCGTTGGAGGTGGGAGCGCTGTTGGAGCTTGAGCTTGGGGGACCCCAATGACTAAATGATTAAATGATCAAATGACTAAATGACCAAATGTCGAAGCGCCTCTATATCACAAAACGCATGCCCCACCTGCTAATTAAGTAGTAAAAAAAACGAAGAATTTTCATCAGCTCTTCGGCGTCTCCGCGCTCGCCGTCGGAGCCGCCACCGGCTGCACTTCCTTCTGCCCTCCGCCCGCCTTTTTCTGCAACTGCTCTTCGCGCTCTTTTTTCAGCTTATCCGCTTCCGCATCAGTCACATACCGGAACTGCTGCACCCGCCCCGGATAGATCTCCGACGTAAACACCCGGTTGTTCTTGTCAATCGCAATCTGCACAAGTCCTTGAAACTGCCCGGGTAACAGCCCATGCCCGCCAAACGTGATCAGCAGTTGCCACTGGCTGTTGAACACCTGCACCCGGTCCTGCATCCCGTCCGCCACCCAGATGTGTCCATCTCCATCAATCGCAATGCCTTTCGGTCGCGCAAAGTATCCCGGCCCATCCCCGTTCTTCCCGTACGCCGACATAAACTTCCCATCCGCATCGAACACTTCAATCCGGTCGTTCAGCGTATCGCACACATATAGGTTGCCTTCCGAGTCAACCGCCAGCCCCGACGGCTTGGCAAAGTCCCCTTGACTCGTTAATTCATGGTTCTTCCCCACCGTCCCCATCCTTCGTTTGAGTTTGAGGGTGTCGGCGTCATACACCAAAACTTGATCCTGGTTCACGTCCGACACGTAAAGCAACCGATTTTCGCGGTCGATGGCAAGCGAGCCGGGCTCGACCATACCGTCCGTAATCACGTCTGTCGCTTTGTGCGTCGCATCGAAAACCAGCACATGCCGCAGTCCCGGATCGGAGACAAACAGGCGATCGCCGTCATCCATGGCGAGACCGATGATGCGGACAAAGTGGGCGTGCACCTTGTTCTTGATCAGCTCAACCTCGCGCGTTTCTGTGTTGAAGATGAAAATGGCTCCCACCTTCTGGTCGGCGACATAAAGATTGTTTTTGGAGTCAACCGCGATGCCGTAGGGCTCGCCGAGTTGGAAAAGAACCTTTGTGCTCTCGCTGGCGGGCTGCGTACCCGCGAGGCGATCCATCCACTTCGCCTTCTTGGTCTGTGTGCCTTCCTCGACCTGCGAAATCTTCTCGGCCGCGTAAAACGACTGGTACCTGATGCGTGCAATCGCCGGCGGATTCGGCCAAACGATGTTGGAATAATCAATGACCGGCGCTTTTTTCGTTTGCGTCGCGTCCTGCTTTTTCTTTTTCGCAAAAGCCGCCGGCGACGCAATCGCCAGCAAGAGGACGACTGCAATCCCGAAAACAATTTTTCTGTTGTGCATCCACCTTGCGCCAGTAAACGCCATAATCATTCTCCTCATTATCTCCGCGTCAGATCTTTGTGACAGGTCGAGCAGAAGGCCATGTTGTTGGCTTGGTCCTTCACCAGCAGATCGGGTTGAGCCGAGGCATGCGGCTGATGGCACGACAGGCAGTTGATCTGCGCTTTCAATTTCGTGATGTCGGAAGGATCCACCACGTCACTCACCGGATGGCCTTCCACCGGGTGTCCGCGGCCATATCTCAGCGGCAGCACCACGACTTTATTCTTGGAGAAATAGTCCTCGGGCAACTTCACCGCGCCGTTAAAGATCGTGATGAGGTGCTCGGATTCGAGCTTCTTGGGCTGCGGCGCCTCAGGCCCGTGGCACTCCAGGCAAAGGTCGTTCGTCTTCTTCGTGCGCAGCAGGTGGTCATTGTCGCCGCCGTGCGGTTCATGGCAAATCGCGCACGCCTGCCGGAATGCGGGCTGGTGTAAATGCGCTTTCTTGAACTGATCGGCCTGGTCCGAGTGGCAAGCCAGGCACGCGCTGACCGGGTCGGGCTGCAAAAACCCGGGAGTCTTGCCGGCATGCGGATTATGGCACGCGACGCATTCGCCCTGAGCGCCCGGATGCGGCACTTTCGCTTTGTCGATTTTCTCTGCCTCATCGCTGTGGCAGGTTACGCAGAGCGCCTTCGTGTCGCTGTTGGTCAGCACCACCTTTCCGTCCTTGGCCGGCGAGTGGCACGTATCACAGGCCTTCGATTCAAACGGATTGTGGAGGAACTTCTGCATCAGCTTCGGCTGCGCCGACTGGTGCGGATCGTGGCATTGAATGCAGTTGGCGGTCGCGAAGGGCTGCCCCTGGTGGGCTTTCACCAATGCATCGTCTTTAACATCGTGGCAGTCGACGCACAGCGCGGGTACGTCCTTGGTCAGATGTTTGTCGAACTCCAGTTTGCCCACCTCGCCCACCTTGTGGGTTACGTGACAGGCATCGCAACCCATGTCGAGCGCGGCATGGCGGCTCCCTTTTTCCGGAACATTCAGCCCCTGGGTATGGCAGTCCAGGCACAGGTTCTTGTCCTTTTCTCCGCTCTCCGGCTTGAGCAACTGGTTCTTGTTGTCCGACTCATGGGGATCGTGACACTTGATGCAATCCCGCACCGCCGGAGGATGAACCGTCCCCTTCAGCGTCGCCGCGTCTTTATCGGCGTGACAAGTGAGGCATAGCGACTGCGGCGTCGTGGTCGTCAGCTTGACCCGCGTGATGTCTTTGTTCACACGAATCTCGTGGCAGGTCAAACACCCCATTGCGATCGCGGAGTGCACAAACTTGCCCTTGCTTTTGTCTTCGTGGCATTCCAGGCACTTCGCCGCATCGGTGTTGGCTTCAAGCGGGACCGGATGCACGGCGCCGAATCCGCGCCCGCTGCAAACCAGCGCCAGGCACGACACAAAAAAGAATTTCAGCAAAAAGCCCGGGCCTGCGTCCATCATCGAATGGATCCGCGTCCACGGGTGGATGAACTTCACAGGGTGCGCAATATGACCTTGGCGATTGAATTGGGGGAGGCCGTTCACGTCATTCTCCGAGTGTGCTCATGCACGCTTCTCGCCGCTTTGCCACGTGCTGCAATAATTTTCAACGGCGGTTTAAGTGCTTGGATTAGAACGTCTCCGCGATCATAGCGCCTTGGGCGCAGGGATGCACCAGCGCCAGCAATTATTTCGGATGGGCCTTCTCGCACACCGTAAACCGTGAAATGGCGCAAGTTCTTGTCGACCGGAACGCGGCCTTTTGCACGCGAAGTCGCAGGCCACATTCGCGAAACGCGTGCCGAAAGAATCGATGCACAATGAGTCCGCATTCCCCACCTGCAATAAAAGCATTCGAACCCAGTTTCGGAATTGCGTGTGTAGTCCAAATCACGGGCGCTTGTGATGTTGGTCACAACGAACTCAAGTTCCGGCGCATGACCCGGAAATACAACGCGGGCAATACAAAATGACGCCGCCAGTCAGCCCATGTTCGCACCTCACCCGGGCCCGTGATGCTCGTCACCACTCCTTTGTGATGGGTGAAATCTCGAAGGCCGCCATTCCGGGTGGGCCATTTGGCCCAAATCACAGCTCAATCCTGCCCCGTCATAACCGTTTAACTTATTTATTTTCTTTCCCTTACACACAAACACCGATCTTGGCGGCGAACGTGCATCCCTCCCCTCCGTTGGGGGAGAAACATGGCCACTAGTCCAAAGACCGTTTCCACCAGCGCGCCTCGAAAATCCCTGGCGCGCAAAATCTGGCAAACGGCTGCTTCCATCAAAACCGGCGTCGTCCTTCTGATTCTGGTCGTGGTTTTCGCCGCGGCCGGCACCGTCATTCTGCAACGCCCCATGACCGAACCCGACGACATGCAGCGCGCCTACTCTCCGCAGGCTCTGCGCTTTCTCGATGCCACCGGCATGACCGACGTCTTTCACGCCTGGTGGTTTCTCGGCTTAATGGTCCTGGTCAGCCTCTGCATCATCGCCGCCTCCATCGAGCGTTTTCCCAATTCCTGGCGCTACTATTCGCGTCCCTACAAATATCCTGACTCGAGCTTCCGCCGCGCTCTGCATCCGCAAAAAACCATCCCGATTCCCGACGAAGAAACCGGCCTCGTCTCGGCCGAGCGCGCCCTCAACTCGCTGGGCTTCAAGCCCGAGCGCGTCATCCGCGAGGATCACTTCGCGATTTTCGCCGAGCGTCACCGCATCTCCGAGATGGCCGTCTACATCGTCCACGCCAGCCTGCTGCTGATCTTCTTCGGCTGGATCGTCGATGGCGTCTACGGTTGGCGCGGTTACATTCGGCTCGATGAAGGCCAGACCTCCAACCTCGTCGAATTGCGCGACGGTGGCACTCGTCCCATGCCCTTCTCCATCCGCTGCGACTCCGCCGGCCAGGAGAACTATAAGGACGGCACTCCCAAAAAGTGGTGGTCCAAGCTCGCGATCGTCGACAACGGCCAGGACGTGAAAGCCAAAGAAATCGTCGTCAACGACCCTCTGATCTACAACAGCGTCCGCTTCTACCAGTCCAGTTACGGCGAGAACGGCAAAGTAGACAAGCTGATCCTGACCGCGACGCCCAATGCCAGCTTCAATTCCGCCGGTCCCGGCGCGCCGCCTCCCGTTCCCGCTCAGCCGAAGCTCATCGCCTTCACCGTCGGCGACACCGCCGACCTCGACGCCGACACCACCGTCCGCTTCGCCGAGTTCTTCACTGACTATGCCGTCCGCGACGGCCAGGTTTACAAGCGCTCCAATGAAATGGGCAGTCCGGCGGCCCATCTCGTCGTTACCTCTAAAGCCAGCGGAAAGAGCTTCGATGTCTGGTTCCCTCCGCTCGAAGAGGTCGCCGATAACTCGAAGGCTCCTTATCTGCTCGAACCCAAAGATCTTAAGCTCGGCCATTTCACCGGCCTTCAGGTCTCCCACGAGCCCGGACAATGGGGCGTGTGGACGGGCGTCGTGCTGCTCGGGGTTGGCTTGGCCTTCGTCTTCTACGTGATACACATGCGTTTCTGGGCCGTGCCGGTGCGCGATGAAAAAACCGGCCAGCTCGTGCTGTGGGTCGGCGGCAGCGCGAATCGCAATCGCGACGCCTTTGAACAACGTTTCGATGTTTTGATTTCCGCCATCGACAAGGATTTGAAACCAGTTTCCAGCATCGCTCCCAGTGAGCCGATCGCGGCGGCCGTACGCTGAGCTGTCGCCCGGAGGATTTAGCAATGTCGCAAGTGAACACAGAACAGCGTCCGCAGCCGGCAACGACCGGCACAACGCTGATCGTCTTCGTGGGCCTCGGAATCGCCTTCCTGCTCTTCCTGGCGTTTCTGAATGTGGTGAAGAGCGGCAACCTTTTGAGCGAGAGCAATCTGCTCTTTGCGGCCCTCATCTTCTACGCCGGCGCCGGCGCTCTCTATCTCGGGTTCGGCGTCACCGGCATCGAATCGTATGTAAAAGCCGCCTCGCTCGCCACCTGGGTCGGCCTGCTCGCCAATACCGGTGCTATCGCCCATCGCTGGTATGATGCCGGGCATCCTCCCTTTGCCAGCGTCTACGAGATGTTGCTCAGCTTCGTCTGGACGCTCGCCGTCCTCACTCTGATTGCGGAAAAGAAATATCACGTCAAGGTCATCGGCACCGTCACCATGCCCGTCGCCATCGTCGGCGTCGTGCTCATGCAGTTGCTCCGCACCGACGTTCATCCCTTGGTCCCGGCCCTGCAATCTACCTGGCTTCACGTCCACGTTACGCTCGCCATGCTGGCTTATGCCGCCTGCGCCCTCAGCTTTGCGCTCGCCATGATGTTCCTCATCCAGGACAACATGAAGACGGAGACCTTCCTCGCCGCCACCAGCATCGGCACCATCGGCATCTACCTGAGCATCGTCTTGACGCGCTTTGAAAAATGGGGAGGCCTCAGCCTCATTGCCTGGGATTCCGAGCACAAACAGGAGGTCTTCCTTTCCAAGGGCGTCCGCCTCTTCGTCACCATTCCCGACCTCGGCTGGCTCATGCTGCTCGCGCTTCTGGTTGTCGCCGCGCCGCTCGTGTTGTACGCACTGGCGCAATCGAAAAAGAATGCCAGCCTCCTCGCCATCGCCAACCGCGCCGTCTTCATCAGCATCCTTCTCCAGATCATGACGCTCGCCATGTTCCTCCTCCGCGCCAGCAACGGCAGCTACCCCTCGCTCGACGCCGACGGACTCTTCGCCACCAGCCTCGCCGCCAGCCCCTTTATTCTTGCCGGCCTCGTGGGCGGAATTTTCATGTCGCTGCTTTATCTTCTTCTCTTGTGGCGGCGGCCCGATCTTGAGCGCCTGCTGCCCGACGCCAATACGCTCGACCGCATTACTTACAAAACCATCTGCATCGCCTTCCCGCTCCTCACGCTCATGATCGCCGCTGGCGCGTACTGGGCGAATCAAACGTGGGGTTCGTACTGGAACTGGGATCCGAAAGAGACTTGGGCAGCCATTACGTGGCTCGTCTACGCGGGCTATCTGCACATGCGCATTACCCGCGGCTGGCGCGGACGCCGCGCCGCTTACTTCGCCATTCTCGGCTTTGGCGTGGTCATGTTCACGTTCTTCGGCGTCACGTACCTGCTTCCCGGTTTGCATGCCTACGCATGAGGCCGGAAACACGGTTCTCAGTTTCTGGTGCGCAGTTTTTAAGTTGAGTGGAAGCAAACGGCAGGGATCTAAACGTAGGAGTTTACGTGCGATTGGAACATAGCGACGGAAGCGGTCACGACGGTCAGGCCCGAGGAGGCGTTCCATTGTCTTCCATGCGGGTCAATTGGCAGCTCAAAGCCCTCTGGCCGGTCGCCGTCGTTCTCCTGAACGGCATGCTGCTCTTCCTGCTCGCCACCGTTTCCCTGCAAGACACCGAGCGTCATCGCGTTTTATTGATCGCCGGCTCCGGCGCCGTCGCCATTTGCGGCGTCGTCATTGTCGTCCTCGTTCGCACCTTCCAATCTCCCGTTATTGAATTGCAGGAGCAAATGGAAAAGGTCGGCGACGGCGATCTCACCGCCTCCGTCGGCTTCGCCAAAAGAAACGACGAGATCGGAGATCTGGGCCGCAATTTCAACCTGATGGTTCAGCAACTGCGCGAAAGCCGCGAGGAGATCGAACATCTTCACCGCACCCAGATGTCGCGCGCCGAGCACTTTGCCACCCTCGGCGAACTCGCCACCGGACTGGCCCACGAAATTCGTAATCCTCTCGCCGGAATCGCCGGCGTCATCGAGATCGTCGGACGCGACCTCCCGGCCTCCAGTCCTGCAAAAGCCGTCGTAAAAGATGTCCGCGAAGAGATCGCGCAGATCAATCGCATTCTCACCGATCTGCTCGGCACCGCGCGACCCCGCGCCTCCGAAATGCGCCCCAGCGACCTGAACACAACCATTGAACATGCCGTTATGCTGGCGCGCCAGCAGGTCCTCTCCAAGCCCATCAAAATCGAATTCACGCCCTCACCGGATTTGCTCGAAGTCGATCACGACAGCGATCAGATGCATCAGGTGCTGCTCAATCTGCTGCTCAATTCCGTGCAGGCCATCGAAGGCTCGGGCACGGTGCGCGTCGGTTTGTTTGCCAGGGAAGATGGCGATGACGCCGTCATCACCGTCTCTGACACCGGCCGCGGCATTCCCGCCGAGCATCTTCCCAACATCTTCCGCCCGTTTTACACCACCAAAGGCAACGGCACCGGCCTCGGCCTCTCGCTCGCCCGCCGCATTGTCGAAGAGCACCACGGACGCATCGAAGTCCAAAGCAGCACCGGCAAGGGCACAACCTTCTCGGTCACGCTCCCAATCCGGCAGGCCACCGCCGCCGTCGCCTCCTAGAACCTTCGCTTCCATCTTGCTGGTCGCTTGAATCGTGCCACCCGGTTGCCATCTTCATCCATTTCACGTACTCTGCCGCGCATGGCTGACCGCAACTTCTCCTCGCGCGTTTTCTTCTGTTTCCTGTTTTGTTTCTCTTTCTTGTTGACACAGACTTCGCAATGTACCGCGCAGTCAAATGTGGGCGCCTTCACCCTCGAGCAAATCCTCAGCTCGCCCTTCCCAACCAATCTCGTGGCCGCCGATCACTCTGGCAGAATCGCCTGGGTCTTCGCCGCCAAAGGCTCTCGTAACGTCTGGATCGCTGACGCCCCCAATTTCGACGCGCGCCAACTCACGCACTACACCGGCGACGACGGCATGCCCATCGCCTCGCTCAAGCTCACGCCCGACGGCCGCACCGTCGTCTACGCACGCGGCAGCGAGGTCAATCGCTCCGGCGAGGTCGCCAACCCCACCAGCACCGTCGAAAAGCCGCTCCAGCAAGTCTGGGCCGCCGACGTCGATCACGCCGCTCCCCGCCTCCTCGGCGAACTCGGTTGCGACAGCGAGGGATGCGAGGACATTCAGATCTCCCCCAATGGCAAGTTCGCCCTCTGGGCTGCAAAAAAGCAGATCTGGATCGCTTCCATCTCCGGCGACGAAATCCCTAGGCCCTCCAAAGAGGTCTTCGACAAGGCTGTCCCCGCCAACGCCCCCGCAAAGGAAAGCGCCGCCGCCAACGCCCGCCCGCTCACCTCCGCCCGCGGCGACAACTCCGAGCCTCGCTGGTCGCCCGACTCCAAGAAAATCGCCTTCGTCAGCGATCGCGGCGATCACAGCTTCATCGTCCTCTACGACTTCGCCGCCCAATCTCTTCACTACCTCTCGCCCACCGCCGACCGCGATCTCGCCCCGCGATGGTCGCCCGACGGTTCCCAACTCGCCTTCGTCCGCCTCGGCGGCAAGCGCATGAAGCAGCCGCTCATTCCGCAAACTCCGCTCCCCTGGTCCATCTGGGTCTACGATCTCGCCAAAGATTCCGCCCGCGAAATCTGGCACAGCGGCCCCGCCCTCGACGACTCTCTCCCCGAACTCACGTCCGAAGCCTCGTTTCAATTCGCCGCCAAAAATCGCATCGTCTTCTCCTCGGAGCAGGAGGGGTGGAATCATCTCTACTCCGTCTCCACCAATGGCGGCGCGCCCGCTCTCCTCACTGCCGGAAATTTCGAGACCGAAGACGTCACCCTTAGCGCCGACAAAAACTCCGTCATCTACTCGTCGAATCAGGCAACCGCCGATCCCGCCGACATCGACCGCCGTCATCTCTGGCAAGTCAGCGTCGAGGGCGGCCCGCCTCAGCCCCTCACCTCCGGCGCAACCATGGAGTGGTCTCCCGTCGAAGTCGCCGGCAAACTCGTCTGCCTAGGCTCCACCGCCACTTCGCCCGCCATGCCGTATGTCGTCACCGCGCACGCCCGAGAAATGATCGCCAAAACCGCGCTCCCCGCCAGCTTCCCCTCCGCCAAACTCGTCACACCTAAGCAAGTCATCTTCAAAGCCGAAGATGGTTGGGAGATCCACGGCCAATTATTTGAGCCGAACCCACACGGCTCGGAACGCCGCCCCGCTCTCATCTTTATTCACGGCGGCTCCGTCCGCCAGATGATGCTCGGCTTCCATTACATGGACTACTACCACAATGCCTACGCCATGAATCAGTACCTCGCCAGCCGCGGCTATGTCGTTCTCGCCGTCAACTACCGCACCGGAATCATGTACGGCCGCCATTTCCGCGAGCCCGCCGACGGCGGCTGGCGCGGCGGTGCCGAATACAAAGACATCGTCGCCGCCGGAAAATTTCTCCAGACCCTCCCCACCGTCGATCCCGCGCGCATCGGCCTCTGGGGCGGCTCTTACGGCGGCTACCTCACCGCCATGGGCCTCGCCCACAACTCCGAGCTCTTCGCCGCTGGCGTCGACCTCCACGGCGTTCACGATTGGTCCACCCAGGACGAGTACCCGAAAGATGCTCCCGACTACGACGCCGCCATGAAGCTCGCCTTCCAATCTTCGCCCGACGCCGCCATCTCCACCTGGCGTTCGCCCGTCCTTCTCATCCAGGGCGACGACGACCGCAACGTCCCCTTCTCGCAAACCGTCGATCTGCTCCAGCGTCTCCGCGCCCAAAAAGTTCACGTCGAACAACTCGTCTTCCCCGACGAAGTCCACGGCTTTCTCCTCTGGAGAAGTTGGCTGCGCGCCTACACCGCCACCGCCGAATTTTTCGATCGCGAGATGCCCGCGAAATAAAACTCGGCAAAAATCGCCTCGCGTATCATCGAATTCTCAGGTCCATCCTTCTTGCCCAAATTCGACAAGCCGATCGCCGCCTCCATGTTGGCCGGCATGTGTACATTTCTCAGCGTCTACAGCACCCAGCCGTTGCTGCCGCTCCTGCGCCAGGTCTTTCACGCCTCCGAACTCCAAGTCAGTTTCACCGTCAGCGCCACCATCTTCGCCACCGCCATCACCGCTCCTTTCATCGGCATGATCGCCGAACGTCGTGGCCGCAAAAAAGTAATCGTCCCCTCGCTTTTTCTCCTCACCATCCCCACCGCCCTCGCCGCCACCTCGCAGACTCTGCGCGCCCTCATCTTCTGGCGCTTCGCCCAGGGCATCTTCGTCCCCGGCGTCATCGCGGTCATGCTCGCCTATGTCAATGAAGAGTGGGCCGGACGCGGCGTCGGCCGCGCCATGTCCTCCTACGTCGCCGGCACCGTGCTCGGAGGATTCCTTGGCCGCTTCCTCTCCGGCATGGTCGCCGCCCACTGGAATTGGCGCGCCACGTTTGTCGTGCTCGCCGCCCTCAACTTCGTCGGCGCCATCCTCGTCCGCGCGTGGCTCCCCCTCGCCAAAAATTTTGTTCGCGCCGAGCACCTCCGCCAGGTTCTCAAGGACGCCGCCCAGCACCTCCGCAATCCGCGCCTGCTCGCCAATTTTGGCATGGGCGCCGCCGCTCTCTTCGCGCTCGTCGGATGCTTTACCTACGCCAACTTTTATCTCGCCGCCGCGCCCTTCCATCTCAACTCCGCGCAACTCGGCAGCATCTTCTTCGTCTATCTCCTCGGAGTCGTCATCACTCCGCAGGCAGGCCATTTCCTCGACCGCTTCGGTTTCCGCTCCACTTCATTTCTCTATTGCTCCATGATGATCGCCGGCCTTCTGCTCACTCTCGTCGCCTCCCTCCCCATCGTCATCGTCGGCCTCGCCATTTTTTCTTCCGGAATGTTCGTCGCCCAGGCCGCCGCCTCCGTGCAAACCGGAGCCATCGCCGGCCGCGCTCGCTCCTCCGCCGCCGGTCTCTACGTCACCTTCTACTATCTCGGCGGCAGCCTCGGCGCCACCCTCACCGATTGGTTTTGGAATTGGAAAAAATGGCCGGGCTGCGTCACCCTCTTCGCCGGTGTCTCTCTAGTCAGCCTATGGCTGGCCCGCCAAAGCAGCCGCCCCACCGATGAACTCGACTCCGCCGAAATCGAACTGGTAGGCGATTAAAGAACTTCATTCAAAGCGAATCGACGCCGACCCTCCGCAGGAGAAGAATCACGGCGTCAAAAAAATCATGAAAAAGAATGAAGAGAAAATCCGTCAAAAGCCGCGGGAACCCGCGGAGAAGAAGTAAGCCCTCGACCTGCAATTACAAATTACAAATCCACAATTACAAATTCCCCATCTCTCCCCGAATCCTCCTCCACGTCACCTCCAGCGACTCCGGCAGCACCCGCGTCTCGCCCACCACGCTCATAAAATTCGCGTCCGCCACCCACCTCGGCAAAACGTGCATATGAACGTGTCCCCCCACGCCCGCCCCCGCTGCCTTCCCAATGTTCATTCCCAAATTCAGCCCGTCCGGCCGATACAGCGTCCGCAGCACTCCCTCCATACGCTGCGTCAAGTCCATCATCTCGTGCGCCGCATCCACCGGCAGTTTCCGCAACTCGTCCAAGTGTGCGTACGGAACGATCATCACGTGCCCATTCGTATACGGATACGTATTCAGAATGACGAAGCAATGCGTCCCGCGGTAAACGATGCGCGCCTGCTCATCGCTCTGCTTCGGCGCCTCGCAAAAAATGCAGCCCACCGCCGCCTCAGCCCCAGTCACATACGCATACCGCCAGGGAGTCCACAGATAATCCATGCCCGCGAGGTTAGCAGAAATCACCTCTGAGCTGTGAGCCGCAAACTATGAGGCCGCAACGTCATGGTTTGCTCGGAGCTCGTAGCTCGAAGCTCAAAGCTGCAACTATGACTCCCCGGTAAATTTTCGCCCCCTGCCCACAATCGCGTTTGACCTATTCCCACACGGTTGTTATAGTCAAAGAGTCCCCATTGGACGCGGGTTCGCTTCGACGTTCCGGCAGCTGGAATTGTTCTAAGGGTCGTCCGCCAGGGCGCCCTCAACACAACCTGAAGACCACGCCAGCAGTCCGCTACACACCGTCCCGCATTCGTCACGCCCTGCGTGCGTGGCACTGAGGCTATGACTTTGCACGACGACAACACCGCTGGTAACTCTGATTCCACCCTCGAAACCATGAACCCTGAACACGACACGCACAATGGCGGATCGGCCGTCCTCGACGCTCCCGAACCCGCACAACCTTCTCCCGCGGACGCGCAAGCTTCCGCCGCAACCGACGCCGTCGCTCCCGATACTGCCGCACCCGACACTGCGCCCGCCGCCGTCGCTCCCGAGGCTCCAGCCCCCGCGGCCCCGGCTGTTGAAGCTTCGGCCGCTCCCGAGCCTGCCAGTCACCAAAGTTCGACGACCGCGCCGGTTCCGGCCCCCGCGCCCGAACCCCCCGCCGCCAGCGACGACTTTGCCGCCGCCCTCGAAAACTTCACCACCGAGACCGAAGAATCGGTCGGCGATGACCACGTGATCAAAGGCACCGTGGTCAAGCTGACGGCCACCCACGTCGTCGTCGATATCGGCGCCAAGTCTGAAGGCATGGTGCCCATCGCCGAAGTCCTCGATCACGAGGGCCAGCCCCGCTTCAAGTCCGGCGACGAAATCGACGTCATGCGCGAGAAGGGTGAGACCGAAGACGGTTACCCCAAGCTCTCCCACCAGAAGGCTCAGCGCCTTCGCGCCTGGGACGACATTGAGCGCGCCCACAACGAGAAAAAGCCCATCAAGGGCGTGGTCGTCGAGCGCATCAAGGGCGGCCTCACCGTCGATATCAACGGCGCCCGCGCCTTCCTCCCCGGCTCCCAGGTCGATCTCCGGCCCATCCGCAATCTCGACGGCATGAAGGGCCAGACCATCGAAGTCGCTATCATCAAGCTCAACAAAAAGCGCGGCAACATCGTCGTCTCGCGCAAACAGCTTCTCGAAGAAGAGCAGTCCGAAAAGCGCGGCAAGACCCTCGAGCATCTCGAAGAGGGCGCCATCCTCACCGGCATCGTCAAGAATCTCACCGAGTACGGCGCTTTCGTCGATATGGGCGGCATCGATGGCCTGCTCCACATCACCGACATGTCATGGGGTCGCCTCACGCACCCCCGCGACCTCGTCAACGTCGGCGACCAGATTCAGGTCAAGGTCCTCAAGTACGACAAAGACAAGCAGCGCGTCTCCCTCGGCTTCAAGCAGCTCACGCCCGATCCCTGGCTCGATGCCGAACATCGCTATCCCGTGGGCGCGCACGTTCACGGCCGCGTCATCAGCGTCACCGACTACGGCGCATTCGTCGAACTCGAACAGGGCATCGAAGGCCTCGTCCACGTCAGCGAGATGACTTGGTCCAAGCGCATGAAGCATCCCTCCAAGCTCGTCAACGTCGGCGACGAGGTCGATTGCGTCGTCATCAGCGTCAATCCCACCGAGCGCCGCATCTCGCTCGGCATGCGCCAGCTCGCCGCCAATCCCTGGGACACGCTGCACGATAAGTATCCCGTCGGTGCAACCGTCGAAGGCCGCGTCCGCAACTTAACCGAGTTCGGCGCCTTCATCGAAATCGAAGACGGCATCGACGGCCTCGTCCACGTCAGCAATCTGAGCTGGACCACGCGCGTCAAGCATCCCTCCGAAGTCCTCAAAAAAGGAGACCGCGTCAAAGCCGTCATTCTCGCCATCGAGCCCGATAAGCGCCGCCTTTCTCTCGGCGTCAAGCAGATGCAGCCCGACGTTTGGGATGCATTCTTCACCAAGCATCGCGTCGGCGACATCGTGCACGGCAAGGTCCTGCGCGTTGCCACCTTTGGATCCTTCGTAGAAATTGCCGAAGGCGTCGAAGGTCTCTGCCACAACTCCGAAGCCGTCGATGGCAACGGACAGCCCATGCATCTTGAGCCGGGCAGTGAGTTCGACTTCAAGATCATCAAGATGAACCAGGAAGAGAAAAAGGTCGGCCTGAGCATCAAAGCCGTAGGCGAAGAAGCCTCGCGCCAGGAAGTGGAACACTACAAGCACCCGGCGTCCTCCTCGTCAACCAGCACAACCATCGGCGACCTCATCTCCTGGAAACGCGCCGGCGGCGACAGCAACTAACTTCTACTTATTAACATCGAGATATTTAAAGGCCACCCCCAGCGGTGGCCTTTTTCTTGGTCCTGGCCGCAAAGTGTGTTTCACCAGATTGGTTTCGGGTAGGGCATGGCTTTAGTCATACCATTTCGGCTTGGAGAAATGAGAGCTTTCCCCCTGGGGACGAAGGCGCGATCTATGATAAGGTTCTCCGTCGTAGACGCCCATGAACGGCGCAGCCGCCATCCTCCGAGCCGCCCAAGACGGAGACGTGTCGACCGTCAAGCGTCTCCTGAGCGACGATCCTCGCCTCGTGCATGACACCGACGACCACCTCAAGACGCCGCTCCATTGGGCCGCCGAACACGATCACGACGACGTCGCCGAGACGCTGCTAAACGCGGGCGCCGACCTCGATGCGACAACATCCTGGGGTGCCACGCCGCTCGACTGGGCGGCCACTATGGGGAGCACAAAAGTTGCCGATCTGCTCCTGGCACGCGGTGCCCGCGGGATGAACCTCGTGAATGCGGCAAGTCTCGGGAAAATGGACTTAGTCCGCAACTTTCTCGATTCAGGCGTTCCCCTCGCGTCCCTAGTCGCGCCGGCCCCCGCCCAACCCGACGATCACTGGGTCGCCGATTCTGCCCGCATGCGGGGCGACGTGATCTCCCACCTCTTCTACTGCGCCTGCCGAAATGGCCACACGGCGGTTGCTGCGCTACTGCTCGAGCGCGGGGCCAGCGTCAACGCGAAAGGCGTCTTCGGCGGCACCGCCCTGCACTGGGCCGCCATCAACGGTCATAAAGATACCGTCGCGTTTCTTTTACATCACGGTGCTGATCGGACCATCCGCGACGCCAAGTTCGATTCCACCCCGGAAGGGTGGGCAGCCGAGGGCCACCACGAAGAGATTCGCGGGCTGCTCCATCCCGCGTGACTCCCCACGCAATATTGAGTCCCACGCAATTATGGATCACGGCGGCTTACCAGTGCCGAACCCAACCCACGGGGTTCCTCTGCGCACTCCGCCGGTTTTCTCTGCGAACTCAGCGGTCAAGGGCATTCTTCCCGCGCCACACCTCCTAGATTCCAGCAACTCCTTATTCCTCAAAGACCTAGCGGAAATCGATCCGATAAGTCCTTTGTTTTCAAAGACCAAATTCCTACCGTTACCTTTTAGTAACCATAAAAGCATAAAACTTCCAACAACTGTATTAAATACAATAACTTACAAGCAACCGCATCGCCATTCCCGTAACTCCTTATTCCTCAAAGACCTGACGGAAATTTGCGCACAACTCCTTTGTTTTCAAAGACCACTCCAGGGGGGATAAGACAGGCTAGCTCTACTGCGTTTCGCCCTTCGTATCGATCTTCAGGTCGATGTAAACCTGCTGCCGATTGTCGAACTGGCTCACCGTCTTCGTATGGCTTCTGCGCTTGTTGTACTGCGCATAAACCTCGTAGTCGATCGTGGGTTGCAAAGCAGGGAATCGGTAAGTCCCTTCGCCGCTCACAATGTAGGTCTTCACCGAATGGTCGCGCGTGTTGGTCAGGTACACAACCGCGTTCGGTAACGGATTGTCGCCGTTGTCCATAACCTTGCCCGTGAGCACGCGAGTCTTGTCTTCCTTCTTCGGTTCGCGTCCAAATAGCTGCGCAGCCAGCGCAGGTTGCGCGAGCGAGTCGAACACGACCAGCGAGACAACAACGGCCAGCAAGCCGATAGCGAGCGCTCCCAGCAAACCCGCAATGACAGTCTTCTTCATGCTATCTATTCTGCCGTTTCCAGCGCGCCTTGGCTACTGCCAATGAGATGCATCGGCGACTGCCAACTCACCCGCGAAGACTATCGCCAACTCAAGTGCAGCCCGATGTCGCTCCGCTCGTCGCCGTCAATATGTACCTTGACTTCAGTCCCGGCCTGCAACTTCCGCCCATCGTCCAGCTTGTACCTTTTCACGTCGGCCCAGACGATGTAGTCTGCGGGCCCAACCGGAACGCGCTGCGCGAACTCGCCATTATGATCGGAATACAGCTCCCAGCGCGCTTTCTTCTGGTCCGCGCGCCGGATCTTCACCTGCACCGCATACAACGGATGACCGTCAGGATCCCACACCGTCCCGAAGATCAGCGCGTATGGACTCGGCTTGCCGCGCTCCGCGCCATGGGCCAGAACCGCCGGCAAAGCAACCGACAGAGCCGCGAAGCACAAGGCTCCGCCCACAATCAGCCTGATACGCCGCAAGCGCCCATGTCTCCATCGCGTGCTCAGAGTTCGTCCTCGTCCTCGGCGTCTTCCTTGACCGCGTCTTCGTCCTCTTCGTCTACGTCGGCGATCTCGTCTTCACCGACCATCTTGAGTTCGATGGGATTCACCGTGATCACCTCGAAGTCCGAACCGCACTCCGGGCACGAGACCACCGCTCCTTCATCGACCTCATCCTCATCGATGTCAAGATCGGTCTCGCATTCAGGACAATACACCATTGCTTTCCTCCAGACTCGTAGTCCCCTGTTATATTTAGTTTCTTCGTGAGGTAAAGGTCAAGTGGGTTACGCGGAAAATTCTCGTTCGCTGCCAAAAGTTCTCCACAAGGGTCGCTCTCAAAGGTTCATCGAAACCGTCGGCGCGGTCGCGTTGGCATTGGTCTGCTGCCCCCATTTGTGCCAGGGACGGGAAAAGCCGGCTCGCAACGCGCCCGGCGCAACCGTTGCAGCGGCCCAGGCACCCGACCCTCGCATCGCCGAGGCGATCAAGCAGGTCTCGCCCGAGCGCATTCGCCAGACCATCGACAAGCTCGTCAGCTTCGGCAACCGCTCCACCATTTCCCCGCAGGATGAAGCCTCAGTCAAAGCCGGCACAGGAGTCGGCGCGGCTCGCAATTGGATCAAGTCCGAGTTTGAGCGCTATTCCAAAGACTGCAGCGGCTGCCTTGAGGTCAGGACCGACTCCTTCATCGAGCAGCCTCAGGAGCGCATCAAGACTCCCACGCAGATCACCAACGTTTATGCCATCCTGCGCGGCTCCGACCCGGAACAGGCCGATCGTATCGTCCTGGTAAGCGGTCACTACGATTCCCGCAACAGCGACACCTTCAACGGCACCGATCCCGCGCCCGGGGCCAACGACGACGGCAGCGGCACAGCCGTCAGCCTGGAATGCGCCCGTGTCCTCAGCAAAGCCGCGTCCCAAGCCCGGTTTCCTGCGACCATCATCTTCCTCACAGTCGCGGGCGAAGAACAGGGCTTGAACGGCAGCAAACACTTTGCCCAAATGGCAAAGCAGCAGGGATGGAAGATCGAAGCCGTGCTGAACAACGATATCGTTGGCGGCGACCGCAATCCGCAGCAGGATGCAAGCGTTGTGCGCGTGTTCTCCGAGGGCCTCCCGAACGCCGCCACCGACGCCGAGATCAAGCGCATTCGCGCCCTCGGCGGCGAGAGCGACTCGCCTTCCCGCGAACTCGCTCGCTATATCGTCGATGTTGGCCGCACGTATAACACAGGCGTCAGTCCGCTGACGATCTTCCGCCTCGACCGCTTTCTGCGTGGCGGAGACCATCTCTCATTCAATCAGCAAGGCTTCGCCGCCGTCCGCTTCACCGAATTCCGTGAAGACTATAACCACCAGCATCAGGATGTGCGCACCGAGAACGGCATCGAGTATGGCGACCTGCCTAAGTTCGTCAACTTCGACTTCATAGCCCACGTCGCTAGGCTGAATGCCGCGACCCTCGCCTCGCTCGCTTCCGCCCCTGCTCCGCCCACCAGCGTGAAGATCCTTACGAAGCAACTGGAAAACGACACGACACTTACGTGGAATCCGTCTCCCGGCGCGACCTCGTACGAGGTACTCTGGCGCTCCACTACCGCCTCCGATTGGGAGCACGTCCAAATGGTCAGCAGTGGCGCGCGTGCAACTCTGCCGGTTTCGAAGGATAATGTGATATTCGCCGTCCGCGCGCTCGACGCCGCTGGCCATCGCAGCCTGCCCGTTGTGCCCGAGCCGGAAAGGTAGGAACAAGGTTTCAGAGTTTCAAGGGGCAAGGTCTCAAAGTTAAGACCTGCGGCGCGCGGTTTTTCTTTGAAACCTTGAGACCTTGAGACCTTTGAAACATGGAACTTCGATGAAACGCGGCGGCACCATTTCGTTCAGCTTCCCGCCCTTCGCCGGATGGGTCCGGCGCATCATCATTACATGCACCGCAATCTTCTTCGCCGAACTGATCCTGCGGCGCGTCTTTTCCGTCGACCTGCGCTGGGTCGATGAATGGTTTGCGCTCATCCCCGTTTTCGTAATGAAAGGCGAGTTCTGGCAACTCGTCACCTATTCAGTGCTGCATGCGGGATGGAGTCACCTGTTCTTCAACATGCTGACGCTCTGGTTCATCGGCGCTTATCTCGAGCGCGACTGGGGTTCGCGGCGCTTCATTGAGTGCTACCTGTTCTGCGTAGTGGGGGCGGCGCTTGTCACTGTTGCCGTCTCCTACACCCATTTCCTCGGCATGAGCCCGAACACGGCCACGGTGGGCGCTTCCGGCGGCATCTTTGGCTTGCTGATGGCTTTCGGCATTCTCTATGCTAACCAGGAAATGTATCTGTTTCCGCTGCCGTTTTCGATCAAGGCCAAGTACGTGGTCGGAATCTGGATCGTAATCGCGATTTATGCCATCTTCGATCCCACGCAAAACGGCGTTGCGAATTTTGCGCACCTCGGCGGACTGCTCTTTGGATTCCTCTTCGTGAAGTTCGCGCCGCGCCGTGGCCTCACTCATACGGCTTCCGAACAATATTTCGGCGTGCGGAACTCGTACTATCGCTGGAAGAGGCGGCGCGCCGCGAAGAAGTTCGAGGTCTACATGCGCAAGCACGACCGCAAAGTCACTTTCGACGAGCACGGCAACTACATCCCTCCCGACGAGGAAGACAAGACAAACGGCGGAGGGAAATCGGGCTGGGTGAATTAGGCAAATACTACGAACTCAGTGAAGGAGACCCAATGATGCTTCGTCGGCTCTGTGCAGGTTGGGGGATTGCGGTCGCGCTCATGTCCGCGAATGCGGCGGGCGAGGCCCCAGCGTGCAAGACTGTGACTCATTACGGCGTCAGCGGATGCGAGATGCTCCCCGGTCAAACCTGCCCCGCGGGCTATCACATCCAAGCGGTGAACCCGCCCAATCCACAGATGATGGGTCCAACGTATCTGATGTGCGTTCCAAACAAACCGCCCGCGAAGGAAGAGCCGCCAAAGTCGCCGCCTAAAACCAGCGAGCAGAGAAGTCCCGACGCTAAGAGTTGATCTGGTTAAGGCGTCGAAAAGCCGCAACGATCCGCGCGGGTAGCTCGTCATTACGGCTCTTCCCTTTGAAGCCCAGATCGTGCCCCACGCCGTCCACTTCCATTAGTTCGTTTCTTGCGGGAATTAACTGTAGCGCTTTCTTCATCTCCTCGATGCCGCCGAACGGATCGCGCGTTCCATGTACGAACAGACTCGGTGTGCGCAGATTTGGCAGGTGCTGAATGCGCAGTTGCTCTGGCTTGCGGGGCGGATGCAGCGGATACGAAAGCAGCAGTAATCCAGAAACAAGATCGTGCTCTTCCGAGCAGCGCAGTGTGGCTTGTCTCCCTCCGTACGAATGTCCGCCAAGAAACATTTTGCCGCTTACCACCTTACGCATCGCCGCGACGGCATTGTGCAGCCCCGCCCGGTCGCGCGCGGCATTTCCAGGAAATGGAAGGCCGGTTCGCCGCTCCTGCCGGAAGGGAAGATCGCAGCGCAGGACGGTGAAACCATGCCCACAGAAAGTTTCGGCAAGCGCAACCAGCAAAGGCGCCGTGCAATTGCCGCCCGCGCCGTGCGTCAGGATCAGCGCATCGCCGCGCGGATTATGCGGGGTATGTACCCAGCCGCGGACCTGAGGATCAATATCCTGAGCGAAGAATGAGTTGATGGTTTCCATAGAAGGGACGAATTCCCCGCGCATCTCGGTGAACCCCGTGGCTATGCTCTTGGCTTGCGGTGGCGCTTCGTCGGCGGCCCATCCTTCTCTCCCACCGTGTGCAGCCGCATAAAATTGGTCGCGCCTGAAGTGAGCTTCGTTCCTGCGACCAGGCCGAGCACCTCTCCGTCGTGGATCAGTCCCTTCGGCAGTAGTTCCATCTCGGCGGTCTGGAGCATCGACTCAGCCGATTCCCATTTCTCTTTGTGAACAGGATGCACGCCCCAAAGCGCGTTCATACGATTGCAAACTTCCAAGTTACGACTGAAGGCATAGATGCAGACCCTTGGCCGGTGCTTGGATAACATGCGCGCCGTATTTCCACTCTCGGTGAAAACCGCGATGGCGCGCATCGGCAAATCTTCGGCCGCGTGCGCGATCGACTCGCAAATCGTTTCGGCGATCGAGTAACGGCGATTCTCGTGCCGCCGCCGCAGTACGGCCGGCGATTGCGCAATGCTCGCTTCCGCTTCCAGAATGATGCGCGCCATCATGGCAACGGCCTCGCGCGGGTAGCGGCCGCTGGCGGTCTCGCCGGAAAGCATGACCGCATCGGTGCCGTCGAAAATAGCGTTGGCCACATCGCTCGCCTCCGCCCGCGTGGGGCGCGGGTTTTCGGTCATCGATTCCAGCATCTGGGTCGCGGTGATGACCGGCTTGCGCCACACACTGGCACGCTGAATCACCTGCTTTTGGATAATGGGAACTTTCTCGGGCGGCAATTCCACGCCCAAGTCGCCGCGTGCGATCATGACGCCGTCCGCCGCTTCGAGAATCTCTTCCAGTTGCTCGATGGCTTGGGGCTTTTCCAGCTTGGCGACAATCGGAACCGATTTCCCGAAGCCCCGCATCAGTTCCTTCGCCATCCGGATGTCGTCGGCCGAGCGGACAAAAGAGAGCGCGACGACATCGACTCCGTGTTTCAATCCGAACTGGAGATCGAGTTTGTCTTTGACGGTCAGAGCGGGGATGGCAACCGCCGCGCCGGGCAGGTTGATACCCTGGTGCTCGCCGAGCATGCCTCCGTTGAGGACTTCGCACTCCACGTCTTCGCCGCGAACCGCGCGAACTTTGAGCTCGATGCGCCCGTCCGATAGGAGCACGCGGGCGCCCGGCTCGACTTCTCGCGCAAGACCGGAAAAGTCCGTAGAGATCATCGCCGCGCTGCCCACCACTTCGCGCGTCGTGATCGTCAGCCGGCTTCCCCGCTCCAGTTCGACGGGCGCGCCATTCTTCAACCGCCCGGTTCGGATCTTCGGGCCTTGCAGATCCTGCAAAATGCAGATCGTGCGTTTTAACTTGCGCGCGGTATCGCGTAATCGCTGGATGCGCCTGGCATGCTCCGGATGAGTTCCGTGAGAAAAGTTGAGGCGCGCAACATCCATTCCGAGGCGCATCAATTCGGCAATGAAATCTTCGGAATCGCATGCTGGGCCGATGGTGCAGACAATCTTTGCACGGCGGAGTCTCGTTGCGGGCGATGGGACTTTTGCTTTCACGTCAGCGGCTCTCATCGCCAGTGCGCCGCGCCACTTTCCCCAGCCCGCGCGGGTAGATTAGCGCATTGAACTCGGCGCCGATCAGCACGACCAGCGAAATGAGGTACATCCAAGTGAGCAGCGCGATGCCCGCGCCCAGCGAGCCATAGATTACGCTGTAATTGGCATAGCGCTGCAAATACCACCCGAACAATGCTGTCGAAAGCAGCCACATCGCCGTGGCGAGCACCGCGCCCGGCAACACGCTGTGCCAGGGCTGCGTGCGCGGCACCGCATTATGGTAGATAAGCTGCATCACGGCAATGCTGGTCAGAATCGCGATGATCCAGCGGATTAAGCCCCACAGGAGAAAGATCACCGGCCCAAATTCGTGGCCAATATAAAAAAGGATGCGCAATTCGATGCGGCTGCCAAACGCGACCAGAACGGTGGAAAACATCAGGGGTAGCCCCGCCATCAGCACGAGCGACATAGCGATCAGCCGCTCCTTGACCAGGCCCCAGGTCTTCGGAAGCTGATAGGCGCGGCGGAAGCCGTCCATCCACGAGATGATGACGCCCGAGGCAGTCCACATTGTCAGCAGCGACGTGGTGACGAGCAGGCCCACCGGCCGATTTGGGCTACCGCGAAGATAGGCGAGCGCCGCCGATGTGCCCGCCGGCAAAATTTTGCCGAGGGCGTTGGAGATTTCCGTCAGGTAAACTTCGCCGCGACGAACCGTCGCCATCACCGAACCGAGCACAAGCAAAAACGGGAAGAACGTGAAGATCGACGAATAGGCCCCGCCTTTGGCGATCGCGAACGCGTCATGTTCGAAAGCGCGCCAGACCGACAGCCGAAACAGGCGCCAGAAACGTCCCAGCGCGGGCGCCAGAATCAGGCCGCCGGGAATCGGCTCGGGCGCGCGCTTGGGGTCCTCCGGTTCGCCGGTCAGACGCGGTGGTTCAAGGGCTAAAGCCATCGGGTTGAGAGCCGTGTTGTTACGCAAACATTATCCATAGAATCAGTCTGCAATAAATTGGCTGATTCAAATATCTGACGACACATTCTCTTCCTAAAGGTAAGGGGCGACTGTCGTCGCCCCCTTTGTATCAAAACGCGGCCATCTTACTCCGCAGCAAGTTCTTCCGTCTCGCCTTCATGACGCATGAGCTCGAGCGCGCGCTCGGCCTCTTCGTAGGCATGCGAGACTTCCTCCTGCACCTTGTGCGCGGCCTCTTCCATTTCTGGAGAGAGGCGCACGTTGCGGTAGTACTCCATACCGGTGCCGGCAGGAATCAAGCGGCCCACGATCACGTTCTCCTTCAGCCCGCGCAGATGATCGACGGCTCCCTGAATAGAAGCCTCGGTCAGCACGCGCGTCGTCTCCTGGAAGGAGGCGGCGGAGATGAACGAATCGGTCGAGAGCGACGCCTTGGTGATGCCAAGAAGCAGCGGACGCCCGGTGGCTGGTTTGCCGCCTTCGCGAATGACGCGCTCGTTCTCCTCGTGGAAACGGAACTTGTCCACTTGCTGTTCGAGCAGGAACTGCGTGTCGCCCACGTCCTCAACCTTCACCCAGCGCATCATCTGGCGCACAATCACTTCGATGTGCTTGTCGGAAATGTTGACGCCCTGGAGCCGGTAGACTTCCTGGATTTCGTTCACCAGGTACGCCTGGAGCTCTTTCTCGCCGAGCACAGCCAGAATATCGTGCGGATTGAGCGGCCCATCCATCAGCGGTTCGCCCGCTTTGACGCGCTCGCCTTCCTGCACGTTAATGTGCACGCCGCGCGGAACCGAGTATTCCTTCTCGGTGCCGTTGTCGGCCGTCACATAAAGTTTGCGCTGGCCTTTTGAAACCTCGCCGAAGCGAACTACGCCATCGATTTCGCTGATGACCGCGGTTTCGCGCGGCTTGCGCGCCTCGAACAATTCGACCACACGCGGCAGACCGCCCGTGATGTCCTTGGTCTTGGTGGTTTCACGCGGAATCTTCGCCAGCACATCGCCGGGGAAGACCGCATCTCCGTCCTGCACCATGAGGTGAGCGCGGGACGGCATCAGGTAGCGTTTGCTCGCCTTGCCCTTGATGACAATTGCCGGTTGGCGCTTTTCATCGGGCGAATCGGCGACCACGTGCCGCGACAGGCCGGTGACCTCGTCCACTTCTTCGTGCAGCGTGATGCCTTCCTGCAGGTCCTTGAACTGCGCCGTGCCCCCGATTTCGGTGAGGATCGCGAAGGTGTACGGGTCCCACTCGACCAGTGCCTGGCCAAGTTGGACGGGGCCACCGTCGGTAACCTTCACCTTGGCGCCGTATACTACCGCGTAACGCTCGCGCTCGCGGCCCTTTTCGTCGACCACCGCGATCGAACCCTGGCGGTTCATCACCACCAGGTCGCCGGTCTTCGACTTCACGGTCTGCATGTTGATGAAGCGCACCAGCCCGTTGCTCTTGGCATCGAGGCGCGACTGCTCAGAAACTCGCGATGCCGTGCCGCCGATGTGAAAGGTACGCATGGTGAGCTGTGTTCCCGGTTCGCCGATCGATTGCGCCGCGATAACGCCGGTTGCCTCGCCCAGTTCGACGAGACGGCCGGACGCGAGGTTACGTCCATAGCACATGACGCAGACGCCGCGTCTCGATTCGCAGGTCAGCACCGAGCGAATCTTCACACGCTCGATGCCGGCGGCCTGAATCGCGCCCGCCAGGTCTTCGGTGATCTCCTGGTTGACGTCGACGACAACCTGGCCGTCGTAGTCTTTGATCTTCTCGAGCGATACGCGGCCGACGATGCGGTCGCGCAACGGTTCGATGATTTCGCCGGCTTCGACGATACCGGAGACGAAAATCCCGTCCACCGTGCCGCAGTCGTACTCGCTGATGATCACGTCCTGCGCCACGTCGACCAGACGCCGCGTCAGGTAGCCCGAGTCGGCGGTCTTCAGCGCCGTATCGGCCAGACCCTTGCGCGCGCCGTGCGTCGAGATAAAGTATTCGAGCACCGTAAGACCTTCACGGAAGTTCGCCGTGATCGGCGTCTCGATAATTTCACCCGTCGGCTTGGCCATCAGTCCGCGCATACCGGAGAGCTGGCGAATCTGCTGCTTCGATCCACGAGCGCCCGAGTCGGCCATGACGTAAATCGGGTTCAGATCGCCCTCTTTGTCACGTCTCTGCATCTGGTTAAACATTTCGTCGGCAACTTTCTCCGTGATCGCCGACCAGATTTCGATGACCTTGTTGTAGCGCTCGCCGTTGGTGATCGCGCCGTCCAGGTATTGTTGCTGGACCGCGATGACCTGCTTGTCGGCGTCTTTCACCAGGGTCTTTTTGTTGTCCGGGATGACCATGTCATCGATGCCGATCGACAAGCCAGCACGCGTAGCGTAGCGGAAGCCAAGCGACTTGATCTCGTCGAGCATTTTGACCGTGGTCTCGAGCCCGTAGCGCAAATAGCAGTAGTTCACCAGCTGGCCGATGCCCTTTTTCTTGAGCAGGCCATTGATGTACGGCATCGGCTCGCGTCCGGCAACGGTCTTGGGCAGGTGGTCGTTCAGAATCGTACGGCCAACCGTCGTGTTGATATATTCCCGATCGAAGTGCACGGTGTCGGTGTGGCTTACATCCTGGTCGTCGTATGCCTGGGTTAGATCGAGCACCTCGCCCGTATAGCGCAGACGAATCGGGGTCAGGGTTTCGACTTCACCGGCTTCGAGAGCAATCACAACGTCGTCGATGTTCGCGAACGAGCGGCCTTCGCCCTTCGCGCCCGGCTTGCCTTTGGTCAGGTAATAGAGGCCAAGCACCATGTCCTGCGTGGGCACGGTGATGGGCTGGCCTGACGCCGGCGACAGAATATTGTGCGAAGACAGCATCAGAACGCTGGCTTCGACTTGCGCTTCCGGCGAGAGCGGGATGTGCACTGCCATCTGGTCGCCGTCGAAATCGGCGTTGAANNACCAGCGGGTGAATCTTGATGGCTTTGCCTTCCACCAGCACCGGCTCGAACGCCTGAATACCAAGGCGGTGGAGCGTGGGCGCGCGGTTCAGCAAAACCGGGTGATCTTTAATCACCTCTTCCAGAATGTCCCAGACGATCGGCTCTTGCTGCTCCACCATTTCTTTCGCCTGCTTGATCGTGGTGCAGTTGCCGGTCTGCTCCAGACGGTGATAGATAAACGGCTTGAACAGCTCGAGCGCCATCTTCTTCGGCAAACCGCACTGGTGCAGCTTGAGTTCGGGACCGACCACGATTACCGAACGGCCCGAGTAGTCGACGCGCTTNNCGGAAGCGTCCCTGCTTGCCTTTCAGCGTATCGGAGAGCGACTTCAGCGGACGGTTGTTTGCGCCACGCAGCACGCGGCCACGCCGTCCGTTATCAAACAGCGCATCCACCGCTTCCTGCAACATGCGCTTTTCGTTGCGCACGATGACTTCCGGCGCATGCAGGTCCATCAGCTTCTTCAA